>CAJPFH010000062.1 GCA_905339165.1 Flavobacteriales bacterium | reverse complement strand
CAGCATACGGCTGTTTGCTTGTTGGGTTTGTAAAACGGTATTATTGCTGTTGGCTGGAACGGTTATCGAAAACCTTTCTGTACCATTGCCTGCACCAGTAAACATACGCCATGCATTTACATTGGCTGCCGGACCTGTGGTGCGAAATACTTCGCCTAATGAGGTTATAGTTCCATTTGAGGGTAGTAATAAATAATTTGAATTCACATGTAAAAAAGCATTTGTGAAAGCACCATTACTAGTAAAATTGCCAATACCAACACTTCTAATATTAAATAAAGCAGGAAAATCATCTGTTTCAGTAAATCTGCTTGTAACTCCTCCGTTTACATTCCATTGCCCATAAGTAGAAGAAAAGCAAGTTAGTATTATTAAGTAAGTTGCAGTAAAATAAAAAATTAATTTTTTCATGATTTCAGAGCTTTAAAAATTTGTGAGTGAAAGAAAGGTTTTGATTATTAATAATTAAAAAATATAAACTATTGCTAAGATTTGTAATATCTAACACTATGGAGTTTTGGTTTTGAGAAAATATTTTTACAGGAATATTTTTTCCTTGTATATCAGTGATTTTTATGTTTGAAAAATCCATATAAGATTCTGATTCTATTATTAAATAATTATTTGACGGGATAGGATACATTATAAGTTTAGCGAGTGTGTTTAATTCAGAAATATCAACTGAACAGTTAGGTAGCCAACTGGTATTATTAAAATAGGAATTTGGAAAATTGGGTAATCCTACAGATAATTTGTAACCACTAAAATCATATTCATTTAAAGAAAAACTACAAGCACTACCCAATTGATTAGGAAAATTAATTACTCCTATAGAATCTGCAAATTGAGTGCCTTCCTTAGCTACGTATATCCTGCCATCTGCCCCCAATTGCATACCATATAGCCAATGATTCATTGAATTGAATATCTCAATTCTTGAATTTTGAATAATCGTTTGGTTATTACTCGATACATCAAACTGCCAAAGTTGGGTTAGTAAATCTCCATTCGCATTCAAGGTGGCAATATAAAGTACATTATTATTGGGAGAAAAAGATAATCCAAAAGCTTCGTCCAACGTATCCATAGGTAAACTAATGGCGTTACTTATAATCCCATTTGTATTATTAAAATCGTATAATTCAAGTGTGTCAATATCAGATATTAAATTATAATGTGTCGCTATTTTGACCCCATTTGGTGAAATTTTTAATTCACCCCACCCATATACTCCAATGTTTACTCCTTCAACGCTTATCACAGGAGGTGAAATTCCAGTAGATGATAATTGATATGAAAAAAACGAGAAGAATTAAGTTCGTGAGATACTATCCAATAATCGATTTCGTTTGAATGATGGGTAACTGCCATTTTTTCGCTACAAGGTTGGTAGAGTAATTGGTTTTTTAAAATAATTTCACCATTACCACTGTTTCCGTTTATATTTATCACGGAATATCTTAATCCATTTACACCATTGTTTTCAATACAGTCTGTTGTAAAAATATAAAACAAACTATCGTTTAATGGTTGGGGGACAATAGCTACGGCTTGTGAACTACTAAAACATCCCATTAAACCTGTTCCATTTAAAACAATTTGGTGATTATAGTTCCAAACTGTATCACCATTAGAATAAAAAAGTAAATTACCACAAGTGTCACTAATTGTTGCACACCCTTCAACAGTATTCATTTGCGAAGACACATCTTTTACGACATTGTTATTACTAAAATCGAGTCCTGCTTTCTCTCCAAAGTACCAATGATAAGTACGCTTGACTTCAGGGTTTTGGGCAAAAGAAGCCAATCCCCAACCCTTCCCGAAGGGAAGAGAGTAACATAATGCTAATAGTAAAAATTTTAATAGTAAATTCATTGTTTTTTATAGCTAATATACTTATTTTTCCACTAAAAGGATTTCCAACTGAGCTAGTTTATGCTCCAGTATTTTTATTCTTTCTTCTAAGTTTTTTATGGTTTGATTATCGGTATAAAGTTCTCCGTTTTGTTTGGTCATAACGAGGCAATCGGCACAAGCCAAGCTATTCATCATTACTTCTCCGCTTGCGGTAAGGGTAATTCTAATGGCTCGTTGGTATTAAAACAGCATACGGCTGCCTGCTTGTTGGGTTTGTAAATACAAGTACAGTTTTAATTCATTGTAGGATCTTCAGGAAAATTAGCTAGTACAGCAAATTGCCCACCCATTTTTTTCAATATATTATGCCAAAGCAAAGTTCCTTTAAATTCAAAAATGGCAGAAACATCGGTATTGGATATTATCCAGGAGTCGCCTTTCAGTTCTTCTTCTAATTGCCCTTTATCCCAACCTGAGTATCCAATAAAAAAACGAATGTTGTTTTGCGTTACTTCTCCTTTTTTTATAAGATTTTTAAGTGCATCGAAATTCCCCGACCAGTACAAATTATGAGTAATCTGAATGGATTCTGGCAATACGTTTCCTAAGGTATGTATAAAAAATAACTTATCGGGTTCTACGGGTCCTCCCATATATACTTCTGCATTAAAAACCGGAAAGTCTATTAAGGTATCGTTTATTGAAATACCCAGAGGTTTGTTTAGAATTAATCCAAACGAACCCTTTTGATTGTGCTCGCAAAGAAGTACCACCGCCCTTCTAAAGCTGGGGTCGGGCAAGTATGGATCTGAAATAAGCAGCCTGCCTTTTTCCGGTTCCAGTTTATTTAGCTTCGAAAATCGTATTTCTAAGGGGTTTTGCATACACTCTTCCAAAGTTAACTTTTTTTTCATTCATAAATCATTACGGAACACTTACCTTTGTTTCGTTAATAACACTCAACGTATGGAAGAACTACGTAATTACATAAACTCCATCAGAAGAGATTTTATGCAACACGAACTAAGCGAAAGTTCGGTAGAGAAAATGCCACTAAAACAATTTGTCCAATGGATGGAAGAGGCTGTTGATGCACAAATTTTAGATCCGCACGCAATGGTAATTGCAACGGCAAACAGCAATGGAAAACCATCGATTCGTACGGTTTATATCAGAGATTTTAACGAAAATGGAATTATCTTTTATACCAATTTTAACAGCCGAAAAGGAAAAGAACTTACCGAAAATATTGAGTGTTCTGTTTTGTTTTTGTGGGAAGAGGTAGAGCGACAAATACGTATTGAGGGCAAGGCAGAAAAAGTGGCTGAAGAAATTTCAGATGCGTATTTCGCATCACGCCCTAGAGAAAGTCAAATAGGAGCATGGGCATCGCAACAAAGCGAGAAAATAAAATCGAGAGAAGAATTAGAAAAAAAACTGCAAGAATACACCCTACAGTTTCAGGGCAAAGAAGTGCCACGACCTCCGCACTGGGGCGGATACATTATAAAGCCCGAATATTTTGAGTTTTGGCAGGGACGGTCTAACCGTTTACACGATCGTATTGTGTACGAAAAAAAACACTCCCAGTGGGAGATTTATCGTTTAAATCCTTGATTTTATTTCATTGTTCGAAAACTATTTTAAGCGATTTGGCTTTTTGCCTCCGGTTATTTCGGATACCCCAACTAAAAATATTGGAATCGTTGTGGTAATTCCCTGCTACGATGAACCTCATTTAGAAAATACATTATTTAGTTTACTATCTTGCACTTTACCTCCTGTAGCTGTAGAAGTGTTGGTGGTAATAAACGCTCCGGCAAATGCAACAAAAGAAGTATTAGAACAAAACAAAAAATCGCTTTCTGTTGCAAAAGAGTTTTCGGAAAAATATTCAAATTCACATCTTCGTTTTTATTTCATAGAAAATTGCAAGCTTCCACAAAAACATGCCGGAGTAGGCTTAGCCCGTAAAATAGGAATGGACGAGGCAGCTTACCGATTTACTTTAGTGAATAATTTAAGCGGATTAATTGTTTGCCTAGATGCCGATTGCACCTGTGAGAAAAATTACTTCTTAGAAGTTTATCAATATTTTAAAGAACAACCCAAGTGCCATGCGGCCTCGTTATACTTCGAACATCCGTTGAATGGCACCGACTTTGAAAATCGAATATATAAAGTTATTGCAGCCTATGAATTGCATTTACGGTATTACAAACAAGCACTAAAGTGGGCTGGATTTCCATTTGCTTTTCACACTATTGGTTCGTGCATGGCTGTGCGTGCAGAAGCTTACATGCAACAAGGCGGAATGAACAAAAGAAAAGCAGGAGAAGATTTTTATTTTTTACACAAACATATTCCGCTCGGAAATTTTGGCGAAATAAATACTACTTGCGTATACCCTTCTCCCCGCCCCTCACACAGGGTTCCATTTGGCACCGGAAAAACCATTGGCAGACAATTATTGCAACCAAATGAGCTAACTACTTATAACCTTCTTTCTTTTTCTGATTTAAAATTTTTCTTTAAACAAGTAAATGACTCTTGTTTTTCTTTTTCTACATTGCCAATAAGTGTTCAAAAATTTATACCGGAAAACGAGTGGCAAAATAAACTCTATGAATTCGAAAAAAATTCGGGTTCGCAAGAACTCTTTTTAAAACGATTTTATCTTTGGTTTGATGCTTTTAAGGTATTAAAATTTCTGCATTTTGCACGCGAATCTTTCTTTACTGATGTTCCGATAAGCACGGCATCAAAAGAATTACTTATGAGCAAAGGCGTTTTAACAGAAAGCAAAATAATTCCCGAGTTGTTATGTATTTACAGAAATTTAGATCGAGGCTAAGAAAACAGAGAGTTAAAAACATCGGGGCGGTCGGTTATTATTCCGTCAACGCCCATCTCTGCTAGCCGTTTAAAGCTATCTGTATCATTGGGTGTCCACACATTAATTCTCTTTCCCATACTGTGAATATCTTCTATTAGACTGGGGGTAACGTATTTATAGTTTACACCAAATTCACTCACATAATGGTAGCGATTAAGCGTACCTGAGCTAAGAGTACGGTCTATGTGTGCATTTACCACCGGTATTCTAAGCACAAAAAGTTTGTGTAAAATGCATGCACTATCTAAAGAATAGAATTCTTTAAGAACGCGAGTATCAAAGGAATTTATAAAACACCATTTTTTTCCGTTGAAGCGATTTATTAAATCGAGCACCGCTTTCTCTATTCCCGGATAGCGTTTACTACCATGTTTAACTTCTATTTGTAACTCTACTTTTCCGTTAATACATTCAAGCACTTGTTGCAGTGAAGGGATTTTTTCTTCGCTGAACTCGCTAGAAAATTTTACACCGGCACTTAGTTTTTGCAGCTCCTCAAATGTTTTACGTTTAATAAAACCACTTCCGTTGGTAGTTCTACTTAATGTGCTATCGTGTATCACCACGGGTACCTTGTCTTTTGTAAGATGTACATCTATTTCAATGCGGTTTACCCGAAGTTCCATTGCCTTTTTAATAGAAACAAGAGTATTTTCGGGAGCCAATCCTGCGGCTCCTCTATGTCCTATAAGTAAGGGTTTTCGCATAAAATAAGTAGCTGAAAAATTATTTAAGTTTTAAATTATGCCCCATTTTATCTCGCTTGGTTTCGAGGTATTTTTTATTGTGTGGATTGGCAGAAATTTCAATCGGAATATTTTCAACTATTTCTAATCCGTAGCCAATTAAACCTGTTCTTTTTTTAGGGTTATTGGTTAGGAGTTTAATTTTAGAAATTCCCAAATCTCTTAATATTTGAGCTCCCACTCCGTAATCTCTTTCATCCATTTTAAATCCCAGTTCTAAATTGGCTTCTACCGTATCGCGTCCTTGTTCCTGTAATTTATAGGCTTTCAGTTTATTCACCAGGCCAATCCCTCTTCCTTCCTGATTCATGTACACTAATACTCCTTTTCCTTCCTTTTCAATCATTTGTAAGGCTGCGTGCAATTGCGGACCACAATCGCACCGGCATGAGCCAAAAATATCTCCGGTAATGCAAGACGAGTGTACACGAACCAATACCGCTTCATCTTTGTTCCAAGCACCTTTTATTAGGGCAAGATGCTCTTTATCATTGGTAGTTTGGGTATATGCTTTTATAGCAAAATTTCCGTAAACCGTGGGCAATTCAGCTTCCGCTTCTTTTTTTATCAACGATTCGTGTTTTAAACGGTAAGCAATGAGGTCGGCAATAGAAATAATTTTAAGATTAAACTTTTGTGCAATTTGTAAAAGTTGAGGCAAACGAGCCATACTACCGTCTTCGTTCATTATTTCTACAATTACACCGGCTGGTTCATAACCGCAAAGGCGTGCAAGGTCTATGGCTGCTTCGGTGTGCCCTGCTCGCCTTAATACGCCTCCTCGTTTGGCTCTGAGCGGAAAAATATGCCCCGGCTTACCTAAATCTTCAGGCTTGGTATCGGGATTAATCAACGCTAATATTGTTTTTGCCCTATCGGAAGCAGAAATGCCGGTAGTACACCCCTGCCCTATTAAATCAACCGAAACGGTGAATGCGGTTTCGTGTAATGAAGTATTGGAACTTACCATGGGGTATAATTGCAACTCATCACAACGATCCTCAACCAAAGGAGCACAAATAAGTCCTCGACCATGTGTGGCCATGAAGTTAATCATTTCGGGTGTAGTATGACGGGCTACGGCTAAAAAATCACCTTCATTTTCACGGTCTTCATCATCTACCACAATAATTACTTTTCCTTCTTTTAAATCAATAAGGGCTTCTTCTATAGTGTTTAACTTGCTTTCCATTTATTTAGTAAAATAACAACGAGGCAAATTTACTTTTTTAATACGGCTTATCGTACTTTTGAGCAATATTATTGAGTGTACAAATGGAAAGAATAATGGCAATAGATTATGGCACAAAACGGGTAGGCATAGCTGTAACCGATACATTGCAACTTATTGCCAGTGCCTTAACAACCGTACACCCGAACGAGGCCATAAAATTTATAAAAGAATATTCTCAAAAAGAAAAGATTGAAACGATAGTGGTTGGAGAGCCCAAAAGAGCCAATAACTCACCCTCGGAAGTAGAAAAACACATCGTGGGTTTTATTCGGAAACTTCAGAAAGAAATTCCATACATAAACATAGTTCGTTTCGATGAGCGATTTACTTCTAAGATGGCTTTACAAGCAATGATTGATGGTGGAGCCAGTAAAAAGCAAAGAAAAAATAAAGAATTAATAGACCAAATTTCCGCTACAATTATTTTGCAAGAATATTTAGAGGTTATAGGTAAAAAATAAGTTTTTGCTTCTCCAAAAAACAACCTACCCCTTGCTTCCTTTCATACAAATCAAAAAACATTTTTACCTAACTTTGCTCTTATGATTTTACCAATTGTAGCTTACGGAACTCCAGTTTTACGTAAGGTAGCCGAAGAAATAGATGCCGACTATCCGGATTTAAAAGAGTTTATTGCCAACATGTACGAAACCATGTATAATGCCGGAGGGGTTGGTTTAGCGGCTCCACAAGTGGGCAAAAGCATACGTTTGTTTGTGGTAGATGCCGCTCCTTTTGAAGAAGATGAACCTTCACTCAAAAACTTTAAAAAAGTATTTATCAATCCCATTATTTTAGAAGAAAAGGGCCAAGAGTGGAAGTTTAACGAAGGGTGTTTAAGTATACCGGGAATTCGTGAAGATGTAAGCAGAAAACCTACAATTACCATCGAGTACTTTGATGAAAAATTTAAACTGAAAGAAGAAACCTACGAGGGTATTGCAGCTCGCATTATTCAACACGAGTACGACCATATAGAAGGCGTACTGTTTACCGACCGCATTAACCCACTAAAACGACAGCTTCTGAAGAAAAAACTTTCTGAAATTGCAAAAGGCAATGTAGAAGTAAAGTACAAAATGAGATTTCCGTTAAAGGTGAAATAAATACTCAAGATAGATTATGAAAAAAATACTTTACAGCACGGCATTCGTTCTTATTTTCTGTTTCTGCGGAAGCAATAAAAAAGAAGAAAATAATAAAACGGAAACTCCGGAACAAATGCTCGAATTTATTAGTCAGTTAGAAACCAAATTAAAAGGGGGTTCTGAATCACTTGATTTGGTTACAGCAAACGCACTGGCAAATAACTATATAAAATTTCAGAAAGAATTTCCGCAACACGAGAAAACACCTTACTGCCTATTTGAAGCGGCTAAACTTTGTATGGGAATAGAAAGACCAATGGAATCGGTAGAATATTTTGAACAATTTGCAAGCCAATTTCCGGAAAACGAGCGAGTGCCTTTAGCCATCTTTTTGCAAGGTTTTATCTTCGAAAATTACCTTAACGATATAGAAAATGCCAAAATAAAATACGAAGAATATTTAGCCAAATACCCCCAACACGAGATGGCTAAAGATGCCGAAATGGCCTTACAAAATTTAGGAAAATCGCCCGAAGAGCTCATCAGAGAATTTGAAGCAAAGGAAAAAGAAAAAATCTGATTTTATTTAAGCAGCCAATAGGCCAATAGGCATAAGCCTGCCATAATAATAACTAAACGAAAAGTAGTATTTCCTTTAACCTTTTTACCCTCGTTTCGCCAAGTTTTTTTAATGGTATGCCGCAGTGCAGTAGCTCGGTGTATATCGTATTTATCAGAAAACTCTTTTTCTTCCCAGCTAACATTAAGTTCTGATGAAATACGTTTATAACGTTCGTCCATTTTTTCCTTATTCTCATTATAATAACGCGGAATGTACTCAAATGCCTTAGGTTTACGCGTTTTAAAAAATGAAGGAATTTTAGGCACAATCATTGAATTGTATTTTTCCAAAATTAATAATATGTTTCTAATGAATAATAGTTATTAATAAGGAGTTTGTTAAAAACAAAAATGCGTTTTACACTCTCTCTATAGATTAAACAATACCTTTATTTTTTCAAAAAAAACCGATGATTAGAATAGAAAAAAAAGAAACACTGATTTTAATTTTACTGTTATTGTTATTTTGGGCCGGCAAAAACAAATCCAATATAGAGCTGTTACCCCCTACTCTTCAACCCGAAGGCAAATGGGCAGACTCAGTGCTATCTACTTTAAGTTTAGAAGAAAAAATTGCTCAAATGATTATGGTAGCGGCATGGTCGAATAAAGACGAAAAACATGCCATAGAAATAGATTCTTTAGTAGAAAAATATAAAATTGGCGGTCTTATTTTTTTTCAGGGAGGGCCGGTACGTCAGGCTGTACTCACCAACCGTTACCAAAGCAAAAGCAAAGTGCCTTTAGCTATTGCTATAGATGGAGAGTGGGGGCTTGCCATGCGTTTAGACAGCACCCTTAAATATCCTTGGCAAATGACACTTGGAGCTATACAAGATAATGATCTCATCTATCAAATGGGTAAAGATATATCCGAACAATGCAAGCGATTAGGCATACACATCAACTTCGCTCCGGTGGTAGATGTAAACGTAAATCCAAACAACCCCATTATATACGCCCGTTCCTTTGGCGAAAATAAATACAAGGTATCCAACAAAGGAATAGCTTATATGAAAGGCTTGCAAGCAGGAGGAGTATTGGCCAATGCAAAACACTTTCCGGGCCATGGAGATACCGATACCGATTCGCACAAAACGTTACCCATTCTAAAGCATAACCGTTCGCGGATTGACAGTGTAGAAATGTATCCTTTTACACAATTAATTAGAGAGGGATTAGGAAGTATCATGGTAGCCCATTTGTTTATTCCATCTATAGAAAAGACAGAAAACACCGCCACTACCTTAAGCCATAACTTAGTTACAAAAATTCTAAAAGACTCTTTAGGTTTTAAAGGATTGGTTTTTACCGATGCCCTTAACATGAAAGGAGTAAGCAAATACTACAAACCCGGAGAAGTAGATTTAAAAGCATTTATGGCAGGTAACGATGTGATGCTTTATTGCGAAAATGTACCCAAAACAATAAAAAGCATAAAGGAAGCGGTAGATAGCGGCCTAGTTTCTGAAAGTGAAATAAATACCCGCTGCCGAAAAATTTTATATGCTAAGGAATGGATGGGTTTAAATCATTATCAACCTGTAAAAACAGAAAACCTTGCAAATGAACTAATGAAACCCCTATACAACTACCGCATACAAGAATTATTTGAAAAATCATTAACCGTATTAAAAAATGCAGATGAAATAATTCCTTTCAAAAATATAGAAAAACTAAACCTAACCTGTCTTTCCATTGGTAGCGACAGCGTATCGGAGTTTCAGAAAACATTAGCCTTATACGGCAATATAAAAAATATAAATATTCCTTCGTTAAATGACTCCAATTACTTTAAAATAAAAGAGGAATTAGCAAATGCTTCCACTTTAGTGCTCGCCTTTCACAGAGCAGAAACTAATCCAATAAAACGAAATCCGTTAAATACGAAAGAAAAAGAGCTTTTAGAAAAAATAAGAGGATACAATAACACCATTCTGGTATGGTTTGCCAATCCGTACTTAGCCGTTAATTTGGAAAGTATTGATAAATCAGCAGCAACCGTAATAGCCTATCAAAACACGCCCGAATCACAGCGTGCATCAGCTCAACTGCTTTACGGAGCCATTGGAGCAGAGGGTACCCTGCCCATTAGCCTCTCAAAAAAATACAAAGAAGGATTTGGTTTAAAGATAAATTCTATTCACCGTTTGCGATACACCTACCCCGAAGCAGTAGGAATAGAATCGGCACACCTTTCTCAAATAGACTCTATTGCGTTGGAAGGTATCCGAGAAAAGGCATATCCGGGATGCCAAGTATTAGTGGCAAAAAATGGAGCCGTTATATATCATAAAGCTTTTGGTACTCATACTTACGATAGCACCTCAAAAAAAGTGGAGCTATTTGATGTGTACGATATTGCTTCGGTAACAAAAATTACGGCAACCTTACCCTCTGTAATGAAGCTGCAAGACGAGAAAAAATTCAGCCTGAATGACCATCTCGGTCATTACCTTGGAAGACACATTAAAAATAAAGAGTATAAAGAAATTAATATGAGAGAAATGTTGGCTCATCAGGCAGGTTTGCCCGCCTGGGTACCCTTTTATACCCGTACCCTAATAGATGGAAAACTAGACCCTAATATCTACAGCAAAGATTCTTCTCATCATTATTCCATAAAAGTAGCCGATTCTATTTACATTAAAAATTATTATCCGGATACCATGCTAAAGCGTTTGTACAATATTCCTTTAAAGAAAAAAGAATACCGCTATAGTGATATCGGATATTATTTTTTGAAAGAAATTGTAGAGCATGAAACTCACCAACCATTACAAGATTATACACAAACCCATTTCTACAAACCTCTTGGCATGAATCGCACCACCTATCTACCCCTTCAAAAAATACCGAAAAAAGATATTATACCCACCGAGAAAGACCATTACTTCAGAAACCAACTTATACATGGATATGTGCACGACCCGGGAGCCGCTATGCTTGGCGGAGTGGGCGGGCATGCTGGCTTGTTTTCAAATGCCAACGATTTAGCAAAAATAATGCAGATGTATTTACACGGAGGAATGTATGCCAATGAACATTATATCAGTAGTACTACGCTTTCCGAATACATCGATTGCCAATTTTGTATTGATGACAAAAAAAACGATAAACCTGAAATAAGAAGAGGTGCCGGATTCGATAAACCAACAAGAGATGGAAGCAATGGCCCTACTTGTAACTGCGTTTCGTATTTAAGTTTTGGGCATACCGGATTTACCGGAACCATGGCCTGGGCCGATCCTGAAAAGCAGGTGGTTTACATTTTCTTGTCTAACCGTGTACACCCCGATGGAGAAAATAAAAAACTACTGACCCTAAATATTCGAACCCGAATACAAGAAGAAATTTACAAAGCCATAGAGAAAAGCGAGAGCAAATAATTTTAAACAGGCAAAGTGAGCAATGGAATATTCGTATGCATGGCCATTTTTTTAGAGTGGCTTTTAAAGAAAAGATTTTCGAAAAAGTTAGTCTTTCGGGGTAGCATTACCACTAGATTTGCTTCTATCTGCTCTGCATAAGAATCAATTGCATCAACTGCATTAGAAGAAACCAATACTTTTGGAATAACTTTTATTCCTTTAAAACGAGTATCTAATTTAGTAAGCAGTAATAAATCGTTATCAGAGATAGACGATTCTTCGGCTGCAACATAAAGCAGATATATAGTGGATTGAAACAGATGAGCTAATTTTTGTAAAGGAATTACAGCCTCCGAATCAAAATGAGCCGGATCTAC
Source organism: Flavobacteriales bacterium (assembly GCA_905339165.1). Taxonomy (GTDB): domain Bacteria; phylum Bacteroidota; class Bacteroidia; order Flavobacteriales_E; family Vicingaceae; genus BCD5. The sequence continues at coordinate 88,486 of CAJPFH010000062.1, read as the reverse complement.
GGCTAGTAAAATTCTTTTAGGCACATTTAGTGGCGATTTTTCAGGCACCGCTAAAACAGGACAATTTGCTTTTTTTACAACGCTTGCCGTGTTACTCCCTATCAACTTTTCTTTTATACCGCTTGCCCCTTGCGTACCCATCACCACCAAATTGATACCATAATCTTCAACTACTTTAGATACAGCAAATACAGGGTCTCCGTAGATACTTAGTGTTTTTAAGTTGGGTTTGTGCCCCGAAAATTCTTGTTTTAATTCTACCTGCAAATTACACAATTCCTCCTCACTATTTTTCTTCAAAATATCTTCCATAGAAATTAACATACTAGCCCCGGCTTGTGGCATTTCGTACGAATTCATTAAATACAAGCAAGTATCGTTACTATGAAACAGAAGAATAGCATACTCGGCTGCTCTTCTCGAATTGGTTGAAAAATCGGTTGGTATTAAAATATTTTTCATGGTTTGCTTTTTCCTTAGCACAAAGATGTTAATTCTTTCGGTTTAAGGATTATGACAAAAGGTAATTTAAAGCATGATTTTTATCATATCTTATTTAAAACCCTTATTAAAACAGTTCATCATGTTCCCAAGAACACAGAATTTTAACATTTTTTATAAGAAAAACCATTTCCGAAAAAATAGAAAAGCTACTCTTTTTAGAATCCTTTTTTACTTTGCTGTAGTTTATGTAGTGAAGAACCAATACGAACAAACATTAAACGATTTGAAAAAAGATTTTCGTTAGACAGGTTCTTTTCTATAAATTGGTGAATGCTTTCGGTACTGGGGTTTTCGTGCTGAGAAAAATTTTCTTTAACAAATTTTTCATTCACATAGGTAAGATAAAATTTATCATTTCCGGCCAGTTCCGCTTTAAAAAAAGTAAATAAACTATCTTTAGACTGCGCATTAAATATAAGGTTATTACTAATATTAGTAGCCCATGTTTTAAAATATTCGGGCTGAGACTTTGTTTTACTTTTATCAATATTCGCTAAATACGTATGTAGTGTTTTTTTTGATTCGGCACTAAAAGTGAGTTCTATAAAAGTGCCGTCATCGTTCTTACACGACCATTCTCCTACAAGGAGCTTATCGTATTTTTCTGCATTATCCGAACTCCCAAGGGGGGCTATGCTTTGGTAGGGGCATGCAGTAAGCAGAATCATTAATAGAGCTAAAACAGGTAGAACGATTTTTTTCATTCGGAAATTTTTATATTACTAAATTAATAAACTTCAATAGTTAATAAACGATTAAATCGTAATCAAATATCAGACCTTATTTGTTGCTAAGTGTATTTTCCGGAGTGTACACCGTTACCCAAGAGCCTTTTTTTCTCGATTGAACCGTATGCTCATACATTGCTTCACATACCATTCCCGGCATATAAAATTTACCAAGATATGAGGCATTTAAAATCACTTTAAATGTTTTTTTCTGATTTTTATTTAAGCTGAAGTAAGTATACACCCTGTCGTCTCTTAAATCTCGGTAATCATACTCGTCTTCTTTATAAAGATTATCTGTTCCATCCATTCGCATATTGCGTATTTCCCAACCAGATGGAAAAATTTGGGAAAGAGCCAAGTTTTTATAATTTCCCAAAATACCGTTATTTGTAACCGTTACTTCGGCCATAAAATCGGTACCCTGTTCTAAACTATTTACATCTATCATTTCACCCTTCATCGATTTAAAAACAACTTCTGTTTTTAGATTCGATTCGAAAGCGTTTTCGCTTCCGGCTTCAGGAATTCCGCTCATTACAATTCTTGCAAAAATGGTTGATTTTCCCGTATTTGAGATCTTTATGAGACCTTGTTTCTTTCCTTTTACATCGATGGCTATTTGCGAAACAGCTAATTGAGTTTGAGCATTTGTTTCGTTACCACTATTTATAGAATAGGTAAACGACAATCCTTTTTTATCGGATTTTCCGGCCAATTTACTCACGGCAATTAAGCTGTAGGCTGTGCTTTGCGTACTCATCCATTTTTCTGAACTAAGAGCTGCTGATACTATTTTCAGCAGTTTAAAGGTACTGGCTTTTTGGTTTAACAAAATCATGGTTTCTAATATCATGGCGTAGTCGCGTTCGGCAGAACCATAAGAATATTCAGATTCGCTATAGGGTTTTATTTCTGTGCCGGTATTTGCAACTAGTTTTTGTGCCGCTTCGGTTTGCCCGGAGATTGCGTATGCCGCAGCTAGTCGCCATTTAGCTGTAATGGGTAAATTTGTTATCTCTCTCATTCGGTTCATGGCTCCCATTTCGGGTTGCTTGGCCAAAGAAAGGGTGTAAAGCCTATAGGCTTGTAAGAGGTAATCGGTATGTATATTTTTCTTTTTATTTTCCGACCAGTTACGTGCTGCATTTTTTTGATATTTCAGCCAGTTTTCTTTAAACCCTAAAGGTAAGTTATATCCTTTCGCTTCGGCTTCTAACATAAAATGGCCTGCATAAGAGGTTCCCCAGTCATCAACTTCTGAATTACCCGACCAATAGGCCAATCCTCCATTATTGAGTTGAAAACTACGTAAGCGGTTAATGGCCGATTTTATATTTTCACTGATGCGTTGTTTGGTTTCTGCATTTATTTCCATTACATCGCTTAAGAATAATTGAGGAAATGCCGATGAAGTGGTTTGTTCTACGCATCCATGCGGATAGGAGATTAAAAATTTAAGTCTTCTGCTTAAATCTATGGCAGGAATGGAAGATACTTCGAGGGTAGCCTTGTTGGTTCCTGGCATTCCGGGAGGCAAGAATTCTCCCTCCCATGTTTTACCCGGTTCTATGGCGGCTTCAATAAAATCAGTTATTTCGGCATTGGGGTTTCGAACTTCTATTTCTATTTCATAAGTGGCTTTTTCGTTTCCGCTTTTGGCATTTATTTTTACCTTTCCTTTTCCTGTTTTATTGGCTACTTTCAAATCGAACGAAATCATTTCATCTCCTGTGTTACTAAATACGAGAGATTTATTTTTTGACCCGTCAACAGTGAAAAGAGAATTGGTTTCTACATCAATCGTTACGTTTTTAATATTTTTTTCCATGGCAAAAACGCTTACCGGAAGTTTTACCATTTCATTGGGACCTACCACCCTTGGTAAGGTTGCTAAAAGCATCAAGGGTTTGCGTACCGGCACTGTTTTTTCGGCATTTCCGTACGCATCGTATTCTTTGGCCACTACCATTATTCTTACCGAACCTACGTACTGTGGAATATCTATTGGGTGTTTGTTTGTTTTTCCTTTTTCTAGTTTAAAAGGGCCAATAAACCGGACCATGGGTTTAAATCGATGAACCTTTTTTCCGTCTTTGGCCGGATTTATCTCTCCATCACCACCTAAACCAAATATCTGTTCAATTTTTCCTCCGTATGCTCCCATTACATAATCGTACATATCCCATGTTTTAACGCCTAAGGCTTCGCGTGCATAAAAGTGTTGCCAGGGGTCGGGGGTTTTGAAGCGTGTTAAGTCTAGTAATCCTTCATCAACAATAGCTAAGGTGTACGTCATGGGTTTGCCATTTTTTTCTTTTACCGAAACAGTAGCTATTTCTTCGGGTACTAGCACAGGAGGAGCAATTATTTCGGGTTGTAAAATAGTTTCAGGATTATCGGCAAAAAGCGGTATAATGCCGTACATTCGTATGGGCAAATCGTTGGTAGTTTGTCCGTGTGGCTGAAGCAGAGTAACGTGTACATACACGTTAGGGCACATCTCTTCGGTAATTTTAAAGCTCAGTTTTGTTTCGCCTTGTTGTGCATCATTCCACCAACTGTCTATAATTTTAGAACCATTTTCTATACTCAATAATATTTTCCCTTTAGCTGGCGATGGTACGGTAATGGTAGCCGTTTCTCCAACTTTGTATTTTTCTTTATTAGCCGAAAATGAGAGCAGAGAGGCTCCTGCCGGATTATCTTTCTGAGCTCGGCCTGCCCAGCCAGGCCAATCGGCATAAACTGTTTTAGCAGTACTGTGTTTGCCTTGGGGGTCGTAAATGCGTATAAGGTAGCGACCCCAATCGGGGTAATTGATTCTGAAAATAAAATTTCCTTTACCGTTTACAGTAGAAATTGTTTTTCTAAAAATAGGCTGATGATAGGAATTGCCAACATACGAAGCCAAATTGCTTTCGGCTGTGGCATCCCACCACCAACGCCATTCTACTTTATATACTTCCACTTCTAGATTATTTCTGGAAACGGGCTCTCCAAATTCATTGAGTGTAACAACCGAAATGATATGATTGGTATCGGTTAATAACATGCCTCTAGCTTTATCTCCTTTGGGGCTTTTAATACCCACGTATGTATCGTAAGGCGAGTATGGAATACTGAAGCGATCTATACTAAAATCTCCGCCTTCTTCAAATACGCGGGTAATAAAATTAGCTTTTAGCATACCGGGAGCCGATTCCTGAGTTCCCATATTGGAAGAGAATGAGGCTTTTCCTTCAGCATCTATTTTCCCTTCGAATAAAGAAAACTCTTCGCTGTAGAATGACTTGGTGGGATCATCGAAATTATAGTCTTCGTATTTTTTAAAAGTTGTTTTAGTAGTAGAAAGCGAAGCATTTATTTGAGTTTTTAAGTTTTTTGCAACAGCACCATGCAGCCAGTTTACCTGCATATTTCCTTTGAGTGTTGAATTAGATGCGGATAATACTTCGGTTCCGAAGTTGATGTTTATTTTAAGTCGGTTGGGTTTTATGGTTTCTATTTTCAGTGTTTTTTGAAAGGTGGTTCCTCCTACTTTAATTTTGGCACTCCAATTTCCGGTAGGGGCATCTTCTTCTGTAGCGGTACGGAAATCGTAAACGCCATTTAATCCAGAGGTTTTTACTATTCTGCTGTTAAGTTGGCCTTTTGGATTAATGAGTTCCAAGATAACCGGATGATTTTTGGGTAATATATTGTTTTCGTCTTCGAGCATAAAAGAAAGGAAAAGAGAATCGCCCGGCCTCCATACTCCACGTTCGCCATAAATAAATCCTTTTAATCCTTTTTCTATGGTATTTCCGCTTACATCAAAACTAGAGGTGGAAAGGGCTTGGCCTTCGTTTAGGCGAAGATAACCTCGCTGGCTGTCTTTTTTTGCAATCAATAAAAATGGTTTTGCTTCGGTAGTAATTTGTACCATTCCATTGCTGTTGGTGGTTCCTTTTGCTAATACTTGTTGTTGGTAGTTTAATACTTCTAAAATAACCCCTTGCATGGGTTGTGCTGTGAGCATGTCGTTTACATAAAACTGAAAGGAATTTTTTCCAAAACCTTTTGCTATTATACCCAGGTTACTAGCTAAAATGTTTCTGCTTACATTTTTGTTTTTGGTATAGTAAGATTTACTGCATGGATTATCTCTCTCCTGCCAACTATAATCATCGTAGTAATAGTAATCATCGTAATAGTCGCTGTAATAATCTTCTGTATAGTCCCAATTACTTTGATCTTTTTCATCGTTTTCATCCCAGTTATCAGAAAGTTCATTGCTTTCGTTTTCGCCAGCAGAGGTTTCTGTATGTTGGCAGGCATAAAGCGAATATGCCTTTTTAAAACTAAGTTCTATACGATAAATAGCACCAGGATTAGTTTGCATCAGTTTTGCCAAATCGAAAGAGAAAGTATTCCACTTGCCTAAGTCTAATGGCTTGTCGGTTCCTAGTTTAATAGTGGTTTTAAGAATTTGCCTTCCTACGCGTTTCATTTCGTAGTTTCCGTCTAGCTCATTTACCTGTAAAAATTGAGCAATGTTATCTTCATAAATTTGTACCACAGAAACATCAACGGCACTCAGGTTTACCGCTTCAAACGGAAAGATTAAACCGTTTGAAGAAGGAATAATTACCCCTTCTCCCACAAGACGAACAGCCGGTTTTATTTCTTCAAAAATTATTTCTTGCGAAAAAGTTTTAGGCATTTTATAAAACAAAATGTTTTTGATGCCCTTGTGCACTGTGAGTGTAGTAGTACCCGTTTGCCTGATAACCGGAAAAGCCTTTAGTGTATTGTTATCGATAATAAAACGAAATTGGGTGTTATTTTTTATTTGCACCAATCCTTCTAAATCTTGCTGCTCGTCTAAGGGATCTGAAAAATCAATTTGAATATGCTGTTCGGGTTGTTGTACGACTTTTACATCCATTACTTTAAAATCTCCTAAAGCCGGTATTTCTATTTCGGATTCTCCGGTAATTTCTAGGCCCAGGTCTTTTCCATTCCATTTTAAGAGAACTTTTTCGGGAGTTTCTTTTCGGATTACATTTTCAATTTCAAAATAATGTAGTTTTCGGTCGCTTTCGTGTTGCCAAGTAATCGAAAGATTTTTAAGTTGCTGTGAGGCTTGAAGTATTTTTTCCACCTCATCGGGTGTAGCTACATCGGCTGTGGTAAGCAAACCGGGAATTTTATTTCTTTTTAAATCGGTTTTTACGTAGGTTTTGTGGGTGTAGGTTTCCACATTAAAATATTGGCGAATAATCTGAAACTGGAAGATAAATTCTTTGAGCTTATCTTCTTTCACATCGCACACTTTATTCAGTTGAAAAGTGCAGGTATATAACTGGCCCGAAATAAAGTTTTTTTCCGGAATAAATTCTATGGTTCGGTTATCTACCCAATATGATTTTCCGCTAATATTGGGCGAAAAAGAAAATAAATCGCCCATACCAAACTCTTGTCCGGATTCGGTAAAGCTTGCATTTTCTTGTGCCAGTCTAATTCGAATGGAAGATTCTTTTGAAATGATACCCGAAGTAAATGCCGAAATATAACTCTGAAAAGCCGGATCTATCGTAATGAATTCATCGGCCTTCTTTTTGCAGGAACTGTAGAATAAAAGAAAAGGCAAAATAACAAAACACAAAAAGAGTTTAGCTGGTTTTAAAAACAAGGGGGTAAAACATTTCATAAATAAATGATAATAAGGTAAATATTCGCTTTATACAAAGGTGTAAAATATTCTTTGCAATACAAAATTTAGTTATGTTATAAAGCAAAAGCCCTGCTACCGCAGGGCTTTGTATGCTCTAAGTTATTGAAAGTATTATTTTTTGGGTAAAGCGTTTTCCGGAGCGGGTTGTGCCTTTATTTCTTTTCGGCCTAAACTACCTCCATTTTGCGGTGGGGTGTTCGTTGGTTTGCTTTGTTTTGCAGCAGACGGTTCCATAGAAACAGTGTTTGCCGATATTGTTCTTTTTGCCGGTTTTTGTTTTAATCGGTTTTGAGTTGTGGTTTGATGGGAGGCATTGTTTGATTTGCTTTGAGCCGAAGTGCTTGTAATGCCAACCATTATGGCGATTATAAAGCTAAAAATTATTTTTTTCATAGGTTATAGTTTGTGCTTATAAGGCAATTAATATGCCACTATTTATTCGGTAAGTGCTTTTGCCTCTTTAACCGAAATCATTTCCTGATTGTGAAAAGAGATTACAAAGGCAGTTTCAAAACCTTTTGAAATGAGTTCATTTTTTAAATTTTCTGCTTCGGTGTAGGATTTAAAATTTCCTGACACATACCTTGTAAGTTCGCCTTCTTTAATTGTTTCTACAGTTCCTAGTTTTAGATATTCTCCTAAAATCTCTTTGGGTAACTGGTTTCTAAAAATACCCAATTGTACACGGTATGAAATATTTTCTTTTTTGTACTTGGAACCGGGGGTATTCGTAACATTAATATCATTGCCGGAACCATAGATTGCTACCCTGTTACCACCTTTGTATTCGGCAACAAATGAGTCCTGAAATCCTTTCTGCTTCATCTCGTTTTTGTGTTGTTCGGCATTGTTTTTATCTTTAAAAGAGCCGGAGAAATAGCGGAACAAACCATCATCTGTTTTTATTTCGAGTAAATCGGAGACTCCGGTAAAATCAGATAAAGGTTGTTTTTTGTTGAATGCACCAAGCTGAACTCTGTAAAATGTTTCATCGTCTTTATTCGCAAGCGGTTGTTTATTGTTAACCGGTTTATTATTGTCTTCATCTCCTACAGTTTCTATGATGCCTTTATCGTTTTGACTTACAATTTCGGCCGTTGCATAACCTTGTTCTGTAAGTTGAATTTTTCGTTTAAGAGCATCGGGCAAATTATCATAATTTCCTACCGTTATTACGGTAAGAGTATCTCCATAGGTAGTAATTTTTACATCGGCAATACTTAAAAAGCGGTTAATATCCTCATTGTCTATTCCTGTTTTAAAACTACCTACCTGCACCATATATTTTTTAGATTTGTAGTTGTTGTTGCCCATTTTACGGTAAATGGTTTCAGCATTGCTAAGGCCGGTAGAATCCATATAATCAAGATAATCTTTCAAGATGAGTTGATCAGTAAAGGTACTTCCATCGGGCAAAACAGGCATACCCAAAGAGGTATTAAGTTCTACATCGGCATAATCCGGAATACCATCTTTATCGGAATCAAGAGGGCAGCCTTTTTCGTTTACTTTCACATTGGGAGGTGTAACATGGCACTCGTCTATAAAGTCGTTTACTCCGTCTTGGTCATAGTCTCCTCCATCAATGGCTAAGTAGTCTACGTTTTTTTGATTTAATTTTTCTATTCTTTTGGCTTCGTCTATTTGAAAATTGTAGTGTAATGACACGGAGGTAAAAAGAAGTTTATCTTTTCCTTTGTTTCCTAGATGAAGGCCCATTCTATCACCTTCGCTTTCTTTGGTAACATTGTCTATTAAATCGGAAAAGGAAAGATGTAAGAAAGTGGAAAATACAAAATCGAGGTGTTTGCTCAGATGCATGGTAAATCCTGTACCTATAGGCACAGCCCATGTTCTTTCTGGGTATTTACCGTATCCATCGTAATTACTTTCTCTTAGGTCGGTTTCGTAAAAATAATCGCGTTGTACACGTATAGCATCGGACGCGTTGGGGGCGTCTTCGGGTAAATTGCGTATCGAGCCATCGCTCCAATAATGGTACTGATTACCGTACTGGTCATATAAATCGGTTTTGGAATGAAATTCTAAAGATTCTATCCCTAAACCAATAAATGGGCTGAGTGTTCGGTTTTTATTGAGTAAATGATGGAAGTTGTAATTAAGAATTACACCTCCGGTAGAAATTCTCGATTTAAAGTTAAGGTTTCTGGCTGTGTTGCGTTCGTTGGCACTGGTTTGTCCCCACAATACGTATAGTTTTAATTTTAGAAAATCGGTCAAATCGTTGGCTATGCTTAGCTCGTATGCAAAACGGCCAATAATGGGGTTTCCGTATTTCATATCCAACACATCGCCATAAAATTTCAGAGAGCCTGCTCCTAGCCCAATGGTTGGTTTTAGAATAAATGTTTCTTCATTTAATTTTTCGGCTTCTACTTCTAAAGAATCTGAAGTTTGTGCCAAAAGTAAATGTGCGGGTAATAGTAATATTAAAAGAAGTATATATGGAGAGGTTAATTTCATTAATCACTTAACAACTCCGTAAAAGTAGTAAAACTTACAATACTATTGAATCCATTTTTGATTAGAAATCATTAAGGCTTCTTGAACGGTAACTCTTACTCCATTATTATATGCCGTAACAAACGCATCGGTAATTTTGTGGTTATTCCAAACAACATTCCTTTTATCACGAGCTTCTTTATATGTGGTGTAACCTCCTATGGTAAATTTATTCCATCCTTCGTGCATTTCGCGGGCAATTTTATCATTCAAACTGTATTTATTTTTAAAGTGATTATCGGAGATGTTTTGATGAGTGGCGGCAATTTGCACTCTATATTTTACACTTTTATCGGGTAATGGAATACTGGAGGTTGTACTACGGCTGTTTTGTTCTTCTTTAGTTTTAGTGGGTTCTTCTTTAACCGTAGTTTTTACAGGCTCTTCTTTTATTGTTTCCTCTTTTTTGGGTTCTTCTATTTTTTGAGTAATCACTTCGGGGGCTTTGTATGTAAATAGCGAATTATCCAACAAATACTTTTTGTTTTCTTCTCCTTGCATATACGAAAATACACCGGAGAGTGTATAATTTCCGGTAGTTGCATTATTGGCTGTAAGCTTATACGATACTTCCATGTTTTTTGCCGATGGTACAGCTACCCACATAAATTTCACTTTGTCTTCGGAAAAAGAAAAAGTAGCTCCTGCCGTTTGTATTTCAGATACAGAGAATCCGGAAGGAATGAGTTCTTCTATTTTTACAAACCCTTCTATGTTTTCTTTTTCTATCTTAATATTTACGGTATACTCGCTATTGTTTTGTGCAGAAACAGTTCTTTTACAAGCAACAGAAGGAATAGACTTTACTTCGTTTACGGTGGGGGGAGTTTCTTTCGGCTCTTCTTTTTTGGGTTCTTCTTTTGGTTCTTCCACTTTTACCACTTCTCCGGTATTAATGGTAATGTTGGCATTGGGAATGTCTATAGAGTTTCGTTCGTTGTTTAATATGAAAGAGAATTTTCCGGTAATACTATAAGAGCCTTTTACATCGGCTGCGGCTTTTAGTTTATAACTAACCTTAAACTGTGCATCGGCCGGTAAGGACATCCAAATAAACTTTACTTTTTGATCAGTAAAAGAGAAGGTGGCTCCTGCATTTTCGAGCTGCGTTACGGTAAAGCCGGCCGGTATAATTTGTTCTAGTTTTGCAAAACTACTCACTTCTCCTTTGTTAATGATTATTTCTACAGTGGTTTCTTCTCCCGGTTTAAGGCTTTGAGGCGTTTTGTTCTCGATGGTTACTCCGGATGGGAAGAAGGTGTTATAAATGATTACTGCGAAAAGGTTTAATAAAAGGATGAGTTGTTTTATCATGGTTTTTTATTTATTGTTCAAAGAAAAAATCGACTAGTTTATGCAATAGCTCCACCGACATGTTATTCTTTCCATCAAAATAATCGTCTATTGCTTTGGTTACTTCTTGGGAAGAAATAAACCCGTCACTATCAAAATCAATAGTTTTAAATTCTTTAGGTATAACAAGAGGAGCCGGTGCATTTGATTTTATTTCTTCTATGCTTTTATCTTCTCCGTTTTCTTGGTAAAAGATGGTTTTCTGTGTGTCGATAGCATCTTCATTTTTTATTTCTTCGAACTTGATGGTTCGCCCTCTGTCATCTACATAATTTCCCGAAGGGGTGTTAGGCTCTTCGTCTAAATGGTTAGGTACTCCGTCTCCGTCATCATCTAAGGGGCAACCTTCTTTATCTACTTTCACTCCCTGCGGGGTATTAGAACATTTATCGTTCCAATCTATTACCCCATCTTTATCTGTATCTTCAACCATTAGGGAATTAAAATCTACATTCTTGTAGCGTTCGGTATCTTCTTTAATTTTTTCTGTTTTAGATTTTCTACCTATGTTATACTGTAATGAAAGGGAGGTGTATAAGAACTTATCTTTTCCACTCAGTGCTGTATTATCAATATAATCAGACATGGTAATAAAATACGCTGCTGTTAATCTTGCGTGTAGTGCTTCGGAAAATTTGTATTTCAATCCAAACCGAAGAGGTATGGTAAATGTGTTTCGTTGGTAGTTTACTAGGCTATCGGTTAACTGGGTTTCATATTGGTAATCTCTTTTTACAAATTTGGCGATGCCCAACGTAGTGTCACTTTGCGGAAGGTCTCGCAACGATCCGTCTTTCCATACGTAATAGGGGCTACCGTTTTCATCTAGGGCATCGGTATACGGATCGAACTGCATGTACCCGAAACCTAATGAAAGAAAGGGTGCAAAACCTGAAGTGTTATTGATAATTTTACCGTTATCGAAATCGAATAACAAGCTTAAATCAAATTGCATGATAGGAGTTTCAAAATTTCGATACAAATTGGTATCGGTTTCGTTTTTGGAAAGTTTTCCCATTAGTCCGTTTAATTGAACCCCGAAAATATTTCCGAACTTCTGTTCTAAAAAGAATCCGTATCCCCATCGAGTATTGGTGTATAAAGAAGATTTATTGTTTTTTCCAATATCACCAGAAAAAGTAAGAGCTCCGATATTTGCTCCGATAGCCGGTGGATAAAACTTTTTAGTATTTTCTTCTTGTGCCAATAAAGGCATACTGATGATAAGTAAAAAAAAGAAAGAAAGGCGAGAATAAAAATTCGTTTCCATAGCCGAAATGTTTAATGATTTAGCGACTAAGATAAGATATTTTTTTCTTGAATAATTTCTAAATATTCTCATTTCTTTGCCGAAAAGATTTTATTCGACAAACCAAAACTAAAATAATTGAAAGGGCTTTTTGTTTTGTATAAATTTTTCTATTAACACTTTGCTTGTTAATAAACTAAATGAGTGTTATTTTTAATGCTTACAGAATAAAATTAGTTACAAACAACAAGGGAGCAAAGTAGAACGATTACCCATTTCTGCTGGCATTTACTTCATTTTTTAAATACTGAGCGGTAAAACTTGTTGGGTGATGGAGCATGTTTTCGGGTGAGCCTTCGTAAAGGAGGTATCCGCCTTTTTCGCCTCCTTCCGGACCTAAATCTATAATGTGGTCTGCACATTTAATAATATCAAGATTGTGCTCAATAATTAAAATGGTATTTCCTGTATCGGCTAGTTTATTTAATACGTTCATTAGAATTCTAATGTCTTCGAAATGCAAACCTGTGGTGGGTTCATCCATAATGTAAAGCGTTTTTCCTGTAGCCCGTTTAGAAAGCTCGGTGGCTAGTTTAATGCGTTGTGCCTCGCCTCCCGAAAGGGTGGTAGAGGGCTGACCGAGTTTAATGTACCCTAATCCAACCTCTTGGAGTGTTTTTATTTTGTTTAAAATAGCAGGTATATTTTCGAAAAAAATTACGGCTGTCTCTATGGTCATATCTAACACATCGCTAATTGATTTTCCTTTGTACCGAACCTCTTGCGTTTCGCGGTTATACCGTTTTCCGTTGCACTCGGCACACTCTACATACACATCGGGTAAAAAATTCATTTCGATGGTTTTAATACCCGCCCCCATGCAAGATTCGCAACGGCCTCCTTTTACATTAAATGAAAAACGCCCGGGTTTATATCCTCTAATTTTTGCTTCGGGCAACATTGTAAACAACGTGCGTATATCGGAAAAAACGCCCGTGTAGGTTGCCGGATTGGAACGAGGAGTTCTGCCTATGGGCGATTGGTCTACTTCTATCACTTTATCTATGTGTTCTATTCCTGTAAGTTTTTCGTGTGGCAGATCTGCACTTTTAGTAAAATACAAATGGTTTTTTAATAAGGGGTAAAGAGTTCCGTGAATGAGTGAGGATTTTCCGCTACCGGAAACCCCCGTTACACAAATCATTTTGCCAAGAGGAAATTCTACGGTAATATTTTTAAGGTTGTGCCCCTGTGCTTTGTGGAGAATTATTTTTTTTCCATTCCCGCTTCTTCTCTTTTCAGGAATTTCAATTTTCAATTCATTTCTCAGGTATTTTGCAGTGAGGGAGTGTTGTTTTAGAAATTGCTTAGGATTGCCTTCTCCCACAATTTTACCTCCATGAATACCCGCTTTAGGACCAATATCTACAATCCAGTCGGAGGCCAGCATAATTTCTTTATCGTGTTCTACCACAATAACGGAGTTCCCCATATCTCTCAAATTACAGAGAGACTGAATGAGTTTATTATTATCTCTTGGATGTAAACCAATGCTGGGTTCGTCTAAAATATACAATACATTTACCAGCTGAGAGCCAATTTGTGTAGCTAGTCTTATGCGTTGCGCTTCACCACCCGAAAGGGTTTTGGCCGTTCTATTTAAATGAAGATAATCCAATCCTACGTTTAATAAAAACTGTAGTCTGGAATTTATTTCTTTTAAAATTTCATGTGCAATTATTTTTTTATTTTTTTCCAATGTTTTTTCAACGTGGCTGCTCCAGTAATATAGATGTTGTATATCCAATTGTGCTAAATCGGCAATACTTTTATCTCCAATTTTAAAATACAAAGCCTCTTTCTTTAATCGGCTTCCGTTACATTCTTTGCAGGTAATATGATTCATAAAATTTTCTGCCCACTTTTCTATTGCCTTACTTGGATTTTCTTCGTGCTGACGAATGATAAAGTTTATTACCCCTTCGAAATTTGAGGAATAGGTATGCGATTCTCCTCCATACATCGTTTTTATTTTCAGCACTTCATCACTACCGTAAAGAATGGTATTTAGGCCTTGCTGCGAAATATTCTCTATAGGAGTTTTTATTGTAAAACCATATTTTTCTCCAATGGCTTCTATTTGCTTATAAATCCAATTATTTTTAAAATCGCCCAAAGGAGCAATGCCTCCGTTGTAAATATTTTTTTTGGGGTTAGGAATAATTTTTTTTATATCTACTTCGGGAACCAACCCTAATCCGCTGCATTTGGAGCAGGCTCCGTATGGTGAATTAAAAGAAAAAAGATTGGGTTCGGGCTCGGCATAAGCAATACCCGAAGTGGGACACATTAAATGTTTACTGAAATACCTAATTTGGGTAGGGTTCTCCATCTCGGCAATCATGATTACTCCTTTTCCCAGTTTTAATGCCGTTTTTAACGATTCTGCAATTCGCTCCTTATGGTCGGCATGTATCTGTAACCGATCTACTACCACATCTATATCATGAACTTTATAGCGATCTAACTGGATTTTATCTGTAACCTCAAAAATTTCTCCATCAATTCTTAGCCTTAAATAGCCTTGTTTTCTAACATTCTGTATCAACTCGCGATAATGCCCTTTTCTTCCTTTTACTATAGGAGCGAGCAGATATATTTTTTTATCGGAGTAATCATTTAATATGTATTCTAAAATTTGTGGTTCAGAATATTTTACCATTTTCTCGCCCGTAACGTACGAGTATGCTTCGGACGAGCGAGCAAAGAGCAATCGTAAAAAATCGTACACTTCGGTAATTGTACCCACGGTGGAACGTGGATTTTTACTAACGGTTTTTTGTTCTATGGAAATAACAGGCGAGAGCCCGGTAATTTTATCTACATCGGGTCTCTCGTAATTACCCAAAAACTGTCGAGCATAAGCAGCGAAACTCTCCATGTAGCGCCTTTGGCCTTCGGCAAAAATGGTATCGAACGCTAAGGAAGATTTTCCGCTTCCACTTAACCCGGTAATAACAACCAGTTGGTTTCGGGGTATAACCACATCAATGTTTTTAAGATTGTGCACTTTGGCCCCATATACCTCTAGTTTTTCTTCTGCATTTTTTTCTATATTCATTTGCGTATTCCTGCTGTAATAAGCCGGCAAAGTTAGTTTTTAAAGCAGTATGTTTTATAGTAATTATAATCGTAGTGCATTTGTAAAAGAGTCCATTCGGGTAAATTTCACTCATTTCAATCGTGAAATTTGTATCGAAAATGCCAATTTTTAATAAAAAAGATGTGTTGCTACTTTTTCCTTCAGAAAAAACTCGAACCGACACTCTTTTTATCAAAAACTATTTGAAATGTACTACGGGTTAGTTATTTATTCAAACTATCTAAAACGCTTTTTTCAAAATTTTCCTTTACCTAATAATAGGCAATTTATACCTTTTTCACACCCCTGAAAATGGATTAAAAAAATGTAGTATTTTCGGTACTTTCATAATTTTACCATTTATATTTTGGTGTTTTAAATCTTCTGCATTCCCTTTATTGATAAGGATTGCACAAGATTCTGCAACTCTTTCATAAATTTTGGTGTAACACTTTTTAGAATATAATTAATTGTATTTATGGCGATTAACAAATTGTTTTATCGAAAATATACCCCATGTTGGTGTAACAAATTGAAAAAAGTGTTACAAAAAAAATGAAAATACAACTCGAAATTCGTATCATACATTTTAAAATCTTATTTTTATGAAAGATCTAAATTAAGGTAAAATACGTTTTTATCATGCTCATTTTTTTACATACCTTAAGCAGCTATGCACAGTTAGCCAAAAAAACAGTGTTTCAAGACTGGGTTGGAAACAATGGCTCTCAAGCCTTTTTTCAAAAATCGGTGGTACGTTCCGATGCTTCGGGCAATGCACATATTGCAGGTGTTACCCTAAACCAAAACGGAAATTACGATTTGTATCTTGCCAAATACAACGCCTCCGGTTCTTTGCTGTGGGATGTAGTATATGCCGGTGCGGGAGGCTGGCACGATGCTGCTGCCGACCTAAGGGTTGATGCCTCCGGAAATGTTTATGTTACCGGTTCGGTTTTTACTTCTTCTAACGACAGCAACGATGTGATTACCCTAAAATACAATTCGTCCGGGGTGTTGCAATGGAGCAAAATTTTTAACGGAGCTTCATCCCTAAACGATGGAGGAACCTCCCTGCAATTAGATGCTTCGGGCAACGTATATGTAAGTGCGTTTACGCAAGATGCTAACAACGGCTCCGACTTTTTATTGCTGAAGTACAATAACTCCGGCTCTTTGCTTTTAAACCAGCAGTTCGATTTAAACAATGTACACGATGTGCCCGTATCTCTTCGCATTACCTCTACCCGTGTTACTATTGCTGGTGCCACACAGGTGGGCTGCTCGACTGGGATTACCTTTCGGTAACGTATAATCCCTCCAGCGGAAATTACATTACCCACAGCACCTCTACCGGTGGTACCGCAGGCTTCGACAAAGTACACGATTTACAAACCGATGCCTCGGGTAATTTTTATTTAACAGGAACCGTTTTTAATGCCAGCACAGGTTACGATATTTTAACCGTTAAGTTAGACGATAACCTGAATGTAATTTGGTCGGCAAACTACAACAGCACTTCTACCATGAACGATGTAGGCAACGCCCTGGCGGTTGACAATGCCGGAAATGTAATGGTTACAGGCTTTTCCGAAACAAGTACCGAAGGTACCAACTACGTTACCATTCAATACAACTCTTCGGGTACGCAGCAATGGGTAAAAACCGTTAACGGAGAAGGCAATGCTGCCGATACCGCCCGTGCCATTGCAGTAGATGCAAACAACAATGTTTATGTTACAGGTTCTTCCTTTAACGGCTCTACTGAAGATTTTTATACCACAAAATACAAATCTAACGGCACGGAGCTTTGGGGTATTGCTTTCAACAGCCTCCACAACGGCAGCGACAGGGCTTTCGATATTGCCTTAGACAGCCTGGGAAATATTTTGGTTTGCGGACAAAGCCAAAACGATACAGTCTTTGAATATACTACCGTTAAATACATTGAAAAAGAGGTAACCTTAGTGCAGGATACAGTTCTTGCTCCTGCCTCCTGGAATTTTACCGCTAACTTAGGGCAGTTGATTGATACCGACACCTTGGTGGCGGAAGATGTAAAGTTTTACACCCAACAAAGTAATCCTGCCCTGTATTTCCAGAACGATAGGTTCGACTACGTATGGGCAAAACTCGATACCTCCGGAAATGGTAACGATACCCTGCACAGGGTGGATATGTATTTTTATAATGCCAACACCACCAAAGCAAGGGCACACAACAAACAGGCATTTTATACCAATTATTTTTTAGGCTACATACCCGAACACCGAGCTAAGGTACCGCATTACGATAATCTGTATTACAGCAATGTATGGGATAATATTGACATGCAATGCGGCAGCGACCCCAAGGGTTTTAAATACTTTATAGTAGTAAAACCCAATGGCGACCCGGCCGATATTGAATTCCGCTACAGTGGGCAAAACAGCTTGGCCACAGACGGCAACGGAAACCTACTGATTATTTCGAGTATTGATACCTTAGTACAACCCGAACCTACTGCCTGGGAAATTGATGCCAACGGCAACGTAACCCTGCTTAACTGGACAGCCTCGTACAGCATTAACGGCAGCAATGTTACCCTTAGCTTGGGCGGTAGCTATACCAGCACGAAAACCCTGGTGCTGGGGGTGGGTTGGGAAACCATTATTACCGGACCTGAAGCCATTGGGAATTTGGAGTGGTGTACCTACATGGGTTGGCAGGCAGGAGAAGAAGTGCTATCTGATATTATTTCTGATGATGGAGCTAATATTTTTATTGCAGGGAGTACAAGAAGTTCCGCATTTTTCTCCTCGCTTGGAACATACCAAGGCAATCTAGCAGGCGACAGAGATGCAATTTTAATGAAATTAAATAGCAATGTGGAAATTCTTTGGGCTACCTATTACGGTGGAGGGAATCCTGTTCCTAATACCTCGGAAGCGAGTGACCACATTGAAGCAATAGCCTTATCAAACGATTTGTTTTCCGGTGGTATTTTTGTAACAGGCTCAAGCAGCAGTACAGACCTGCCCATTGAGCCATCGGGGGGTGTTTTTTCAGATGCGGTAAACGATTGTGCATCTTCGGAATGTTCCGATATTTTCGTAGCAAAATTCAATTTTACCGGAGACCAATTATTATGGAGTACTTTTTATGGTGATGATGAAACTGAATCCGCTACCGACATTACCATTGATGCCAACGATAATGTATATATTGTGGGAAGAAGTGCATCCAACACACCTTTGGTTTCTTTGGGCGGTGCTTCTAACTACAACAGCGGTGAAGGACTGATAATAAAATTTGATAATACGTTGGATGATGTATGGGTTACTAAATTTGCCGGATTACCTTATGCTGCAAAAGCTGATAATACAAACAGATTGGTTATTACCGGATCTACAACAAGCGGAAGCCTTCCTGTTGTAAACAATGACCAGAACTTCCCTTCAACCGGAAGTTACGCAGGCGGTTCGGGAGTGGATGCTTACGATGCCTTTGTAAGTCGTTTCGATACAGATAACCTGATTGAATTTTCTATGTATTACGGAGGTGCAAAAAGAGAAATTGCCGAAGGGCTGGATATTGATGGAGACGACAACATCTTTGTAACCGGAGAAACACGCAGCAATGGATTTTTGGGTTCTGCTGTGTTGCCTGTAAAAGAGGCAGATGGCAATTATGCTTACGACTATTATCAATCGCAGCATAGTGGGCAAGGCTTATCGAATCCCAATACCGATGCCTTTGTGCTGAAGCTGAACGAAAACGGCACATTTGCATGGAGCACGTATTTCGGAAACGAGGTAAATATTTTTGGCAAAACCATTAGCTTAGATGCACAGAGTTATGTGTATATAACCGGCAAAACCCAGTTGCATTCTCCTTACATTCCTTTTCCGGGTACAAACCCAACAGGTGCTTACGTAGTTACTCAGCAGCCCAGCGCAGGACCCAACCCATCAGGTTTTGTGGCTTCCTTTGGCCCCCAGCAGGAGCATGTATGGAGTACCTACCTAGGCGGGGAATTTATTGACGAGTTCCGCTCCGCTTGCGTATCGCCAGATAACAAACTCTACTTTGTGGGCATTACCAATACCAATAACGATAATGTTACCAATGGGAATTTCTTTCCTTTAACACCATTAATTGTAGGAAATCCCGATTATTACCAAAGTAGTTTTCCCGGTCCATTACCCAGTAACTTTGTGGGTTTTGCCGGGCGTTTTGGTTTAGAGGTAATACAAAGTGCCCCCTTAGCGGTAAAAGAAGATAAACCCATACCAGACGGTTTCCGTATCTATCCGAACCCGAGCAGTACTGAAGTGTTTGCTGTATGGGAAAATAATTTACAGGGAAACATTACAATTAATATTTGCGATATTAGCGGTAAAATTGTCAAAACAACCTCTGTAATGCAGGGCACTAAACAAACCGTGTTGGATGTTGCCGGTTTAACCTCAGGAATGTACTTTATAAAACTATTTAGCCATGATACAAACTACGTTGAAAAATTACTTATTCAAAAGTAAAAAGCAGGCTATTGTGTTTCTTTTGCTTATAGGCTTTTGCCTGCAAGCAAAAGCACAATGGAATATGATTGCTTACTCCAATGATTCTTCATCTTGTGGATGGGAAGATGTGTTTTTTCTGAACAAGGATACAGGCTTTGTTGTGGGTTGTTTATGGCCTGCTCCTTATACACACCCACCCGCTGTCATATTACGCACACATAATGGAGGGCTAACATGGGATACCACACTTTTTATAAATACGAACGTTGAGCCCCACCAAATAATGTCTATTCATTGCCCAAATGATTCTGTGTGCTATGCCGTAGGGTTTAAAGGCAGGCTTTACAAAACCACCGATGGGGGAAATACTTGGACTTGGAGTAATACAAATATGATTGGCTACAACGGGAATCCTCCTGTTACTTTAGAAGATGTGTATTTTTTTGACAAAGATACCGGGTTCGTGTGTAACGCAGCGGGTGCAGGGCACTTAATTGCACAAACCAATGACGGGGGTATAAGTTGGACTGTTTATTTATCCTGTATAGGTGCTAAACAATTCTCTTTCCCTAATAGAAAAGTAGGTTACACTAATTTTGGTTGTAAAACCACAAATGGAGGGAATACATGGAGTGAAATTAATACACCCATTTACATAGATTACGAGAAAAAAACATACTTACAAAGTGTGTCTTTTCTTACAGATGAGTATGGTTTTGTAGCTGCTACCGGTTCGCACGGTTTTACTTGGGGATATGATGTATTTAATTTTGGTATTATTGCACGTACCAAAGATGGAGGTAATTCGTGGGATTACAAAGATTACCCTAACATCCGTTTACTCCAAACTATACAAATGCTTAATGATAGTATCGGATTTTTTGGCGGTGCCCCTAACCAACACCTGCGTTACATTTTTAAAACCGAAAACGGAGGCGATAACTGGTATCCGCAGGAGTTAATTGGTAAAAACAGTTACAATTACTACCCCGATATTTTTAGTATCCACTGCCCCACCGATAGTGTATGCTATGCCGTTGGTCGCTATCAGTACATTTACAAAACTACCAATGCTGGCGGTCCGCTTATTGGTGTGGGTATAAACGAAAACAAGGTACAAACAAATGGCTTGCGTGTTTACCCCAACCCTGCCAGCAACAGCGTAACCTTAGAATGGAGCAAAGAGCTGCAAGTGCAAAGCCTTGCCGTTTTCGATTACTTAGGCAGAGAAGTGCAAAGAGAACAAGTAAGCAATAACACCAGTAGTATACAATTAGATGTTTCTGCCTTGCCACAGGGAATGTATTTTTTGCACTTGCAAACCGAAAAAGATTTGCAAACCGCTAAATTTATAAAACAGTAAGTTAATCCCTTGAGCATTTAGAACAATTTGTAATAGAAAAGGTACCTATTCGAGTTTTTTTTGAAAGAAAAAGTATTGAGAACACACCTTTTTTAATAAAAATTTGAATTCTCGATACATACCGCAGGATTTTAGAATACTCGAATTGACAAATTTTCTTACAAATGCACAAGGCATTAAGGTTAAAAATATTTTTCTGTTCGGTATGTTGAATTTATGTTGTTTTTTAGAAGATTTAGAATATCAATATTCTGAATATAAAAAGTATTTTAATTCGTGTATGTAGTATAAATTTTATTCATTTGTAGAATGAATATTGGAATAGTTTGTTATCCCACCTTTGGCGGAAGCGGGGTGGTTGCTACGGAATTGGGAATAGCCCTCTCTAAAAAAGGGCATAAAATACATTTTATTACTTATCAGCTTCCTGTTAGGTTAGATGTTTTTTCCGAAAATATTTTTTACCACGAGGTGGCTGTAGGCGATTACCCCCTGTTCGATTATGCTCCATACGAACTAATACTTTCCAGCAGGATTGTAGAGGTTGCAAAATTTGAAAAATTAGATTTATTGCATGTTCATTATGCCATACCCCATGCATCGGCTGCTTTTATGGCCAAACAAATATTAAAATCGCAGGGCATTCATTTACCTTATATTACTACTTTACATGGTACAGATATAACCTTAGTAGGCAGAGATTCTTCTTTTGAACCTGTTATTACTTTTGCTATTAACCAAAGTGATGCTGTAACAGCCGTTTCGGAAAGTTTAAAGAAAGATACGTACTCTTACTTTCCGATAACAAAAGATATTGAGGTAATACCTAATTTTATTTGCACGGAAGAATTTTCTAAACATATAGCCGATGAACAGCTTCGAAAAAAGATAGCCCCAAACGGAGAAAAAATTTTAACCCACATTTCTAATTTCAGAAAGGTAAAAAGAGTAGACGATGTATTACACGTTTTTGAAAGAGTACAAAAACTTATACCCTGTAAGTTATTGCTGGTGGGAGATGGCCCCGAACGAAACCAATTAGAAAATTTGTGCAGAGAAAACTCTTTATGCGATAAGGTAACTTTTGCAGGCAAATTGAAAGATACAGAAGGCGTATTAAGTATCTCGGATTTATTTTTACTTACATCGGAATCGGAAAGTTTTGGACTGGCCGCTTTAGAGGCGATGGCTGCCGGAGTACCTGTTATTTCTACCAATACAGGAGGTATTCCGGAAGTAAACTTACACGACAAAACCGGTTTTATGAGCCAGGTAGGTAATGTGGCCGAAATGTCGGAGAATGCGTTGAAATTACTAAGCAACCCTCTATTACATCAAGAGTTTAGAAACAATGCACTAAAACAAGCATCGGTTTTCGATTTACATAAAATTCTTCCGAAGTATGAAAGCCTTTATCAAAAGGTGTTATCTTAATAACTGCAAGTAATATTGTTTTACCACAGGTATGGCTTCTCTTGTGGCTTGCCCCCCTCCATGGTATTTGCTTCCGTAATAACCCTCTACTAAAATAAAATAAGTGCCGGCTGTGCAGTCTTTTCCTTTCAAGTTTTTTCCGTCCCACTGAAAATAGGGTTCTTCTGATTCGTAAACCAATTGCCCCCATCGGTTAAATATTTTAACCTTCATTGTATCGTAACAAATGTCAGGAGTACCGCTTAGCATAAAAAAATCGTTTACCCCGTCACCGTTGGGAGTAAATACATTGGGGACTTCATTAGCATATCCATCATTACCATGTACATCAATTTGAAAATGCTTTTCAATGGTATCGGATCCGCAGGCATTGGTGTACACTTTAAATCCCGGATTATATTTTTCCAAAAACATCGATTCGCAATCAGCATACAAACAATATCTCGCCCCTGCATTTGAATAAGCTGTTATACTGGAACCCGAGTTGTTAAAATTTTGCATCCAAATGGTATCTAAGCCAAGAAAGTGTGTGTAGAAACTCCAATTCTGTCCGTTTTTAGAGGTATCCTTAGGGGGAATAAAGGTAGCAGCATAATCAAACTCTTCTCCTAAAGGAACGATAAACATTTTATCGTTCGGATTAATAGGATCTGAAGTCATTAAATCGAAACAGAGAGTACTATCGCGTTTTAATGAGGCGTCTTCGGGTAAATTGTGATAGAATACGGGCGTTGAAACTAAAACATTTATTTTTATGATAGACTCAACAGTATCGGAGTATGTACAGCCGTGTATGTATGAAAAATAATTAATCGTATAAGTGGCATCTCTATCCTTACAAGTTGGAGTAAAGCAATATCGCATGGGTAATTTACCAATGCCCTGATAAGTGCCATTCATATTATTTAAATCGGAAAACCATAGCGTATCGTTACCCTGAAAATCTAAATAATAGTAATTGCCACCCGAAGAATAAGGCGGAACATAAAGACTACTAAAGTTTGGTAGTGTGGAACTAATGAGCATAAACACGGAGTCGTTTCCGCCCACATCTTCAGTCATAATATCAAAACAGATGGTATGATTGATGTAAACATTCACTTCTGAGTTTTGATTTTTAATCACCGGAGGGATTTCTGCGCAATTGAGTGCGGCATACTGAACATCTCTTCGTATTTCTCCAATTTTCACTCCACCTCTATATTCCTCTACCCGAACGGCAAAAACATAAACCCCTACGTTGGCAGGTTTGGCAGTAACTATTCCTGTAGATGGATTAATACTCATTGGAGGGGTTCCTCCACATATATTACTAAGGCTATAAGGGTTTTGCCATACTACCGGTTGATAAGGGCCCGGATTTGTTAAATTACCTGTTCCTACCGAATTTAAAGGGTCAACCAAACTATAAACAAGAGAATCTCCATTGGGGTCTATTAAAGAAAAGTTTAGTTGCTTTTCAAATCCAATGCAGAGATACCCATCAAATGGGTATTCGCCAAAATCGGGTGTAGAATTACCGGAAATAAGTAAGGGGTCGGGTATTTCGGCATAGAATGACATACCTGTTCCTCCCGGATTTACAATGTTTGTAATAATACCGTTTCGGGCATAAAGTTCTGTTTGTAAGTAATAACCATTGGCAAAATTGGGTATGTTTACGTTGGTTTGAATAAAAACTCCTTCTTCTACACAGAGGTTTTCGGGTGTAAAACAGCTATCGCCCAATGTAATGAGCTTAAGAGTGTTTCTTGCTATGTTAATATTAGCAACTTGAGCATTGGTGCCTTTTTGGTAAATACCTAAATTAACAGATAATGGCATTGCAGCATTTCCTGGCTTACAATCTCTAAAAACCCGAACTTTTATATCAAATAAGTTGGGGCCTTTTTGAGTAACTGAAATATCTCCTCCCACAACATGGGTTGCGTAAGTAATTAAATTGACAAGGGTAAATATTAAAACGGATACTATTTTTTTCATGTTACTAACTTTAGCTCTTTTGTAATTTGACGTAATACTACTAAAAAAGGTTGAGTAAAAAAAACAAAAATAGACGAATTAGTGGTTATTCCATATATTCCATGCTTTTTCTGCTTGGAGTTGCAGCATACTTAACCCATTTATTGTGCTTGCGTTTTGTTGTTCTGCTTTTTTTAAAAAGAGGGTTTTAGCCGGATTATATATAAGGTCGTACAGCAAATGTTCTTTGCTTATGCAATGATAAGGTAAATCTATGCAAGCATTTACGTTTGGATACATTCCAACCGGAGTGGTATTTATAATAAGTAAATGGTATTGAATAACCTTTTCTGTAATTTCTGTGAATGAAAGATGCTCTTTTTTCTCAGGGTTTCTTTGTGCTATAGTATATTCTATTCCAAGGTCTTTTAGTACATACTGAACAGCCCTAGATGCTCCACCATTTCCTAATATCAATGCATTCCGGTGCTTTTTTTCTAAAAAAGGTTTTAAGGAAAAGCGAAAACCATATTCATCGGTGTTGTAGCCGATTAGTTTACCCTTGTTTATTTTTACTGTATTTACTGCCCCAATTTTTTCGGCTGTTTTGTCCAGTTCGTGCAGGTACGGAATAATAGATTGTTTATAAGGTACAGTAACATTAAAACCAACTATATTTTGGTTACTCTCTAGTAATTCGGGAAGGAAAGATATTTTCTCTAATTCAAAATTCAGGTATTCGCAATTTTGTATGTTTTCTTTCAGAAATTTTTCTGTAAAATAGGTTTTAGAAAAAGAATGAGAAAGAGGAAAACCAACGAGGCCATAAGTTTTCATTTCTGAGTAGGGATATTATTATTTGATTGTTTCTCTAAAAGTATAATTACTACCAAACCCAGCACAGCAAACAGAATACAATACAGTAAGTGCGGATCGTTTTCGTAGTACCCGGGTAAAACACTCGTTTGCTTCAGTGCTATTTGTTTACCATGATGGTCTGTACCCCACAACAAGGTGTTTTTCCATGGCCATACTTTATTTAGAGAGCCAATCATAAAACCGGTAAGCAGTGCCATTGTTATATCGTGGTATTTTCTAAACATCCAAGATAAAACATGAGAAAATGAAATTAATCCCAACACACAACCTATGGCAAAAGAGATAAGCACTTTTATATTTAGAGTGCTAACAGCATTTAAAATAAAAGCATATTTTCCCAACAAGAGCAAAATGAAACTACCTGAAATTCCGGGCAAAATCATAGCACAAATAGCAATGGCTCCGGCAAGTATTATAAACCACGTATATTCGGGTGTTTCGGTAGGGGCTGCTACGGTAATATAATACGCAATAATAATTCCTACAAGTAAAAAAAATACGGGATAAACATTCCAGCGACCAATTTTTTTTCCAATGAAATACGTGGAGGCGAGAATTAAACCGAAAAAAAACGACCAAAGAATTTCGGCATGATGCAGTAGTAAATACCCAATTAATTTTGCCAGTGAAACAATACTAATCAGTATTCCGGAAAAAAGTGCAAGTAAAAAATTTCCGTTTATATGTTTCCATGTTTCGGCTAACCCCTCGTTTTTAAGTTTTCTTATAAGGGAAAAGTTAAAAGATTTCAGTGCATCTATAAATTCTTCATAGATGCCCGAAATAAAAGCTATGGTACCACCCGATACACCCGGAATAACATCGGCTGCTCCCATGGCTATGCCTTTGGAGGCAACTACAAAATAGTCTTTCAGCGTTCTTTTCATCAATAGAAATTATGACATAAATGCTGAAACACCAACCTCTACGGTAAAAACATTTTTAAGTCCTGTTTTTTTGGCAAGAGTGTGTGCAATGGCAGCAGCCTTTCGGCCTGAATTGCAACAAAATATAATGGGTTTGTTTGTGTTTATTTTATCCAGATTTTTCATTACCTCGTTGAGTGGAATATTTTTTCCGCCAATATTCAATTCTTCGTATTCGTATTCTTCCCTCACATCAATGATTTCTACATCTTGTTTGGTATCGAGAATTTTTTGAAATTCTTCTTTTTTCAACTTCTGCATGGTATTCGAATTAAACGCCCTGTTTACTTTCTTTCACAATTTTTTCGGGTAAAAAGGAGAAAAAGGTATCGCCTCTTAAACCTAATCGTAGTGTTTCAAGTGGAATTACTTCATTGGGGGCAATATTTCCTAAGTTTACGTTGGGACCTAATAACTTTATAAACCAAACTTGTTGAGGTTTGTGAGGAGCTTCCCACATAATAGAATCTTTAGGCACTTTTTCTAAAATTTTATTTACCAAAGTGCTGTGAGCCGATCCGTTTGGCCTGTAAATACCTACGTTTCCGCTTTCTCTCGCTTCGGCAATTACTTTCCACGAGCCGGCTTCTAATTCTTGTTGCATCATACTTATCCATTTTCCGGGGCTAATGAGTATGCCCGCTTCTTTTGAACCTACTTCGGAAAATACAGTGTAATTTTTGGCTATCTGCGATATGTATTTACATTTCTTTTTATGGTCTAGAACGATGGAACCATCTGAAACTTCTACGGCATCTACTCCAAATTTCTCTATCACTCTAAGGTATTCTCTGAATTTTTTTCTTACCACAAAAGCTTCGAAAAGTGTGCCTCCGAAGTACACTTTAATTTTCTCTTTTTGGTAAAGTTTTATTTTCTGTGCCAAATGATTGGTTACGTGTGAGGTTCCAAAACCAAGTTTTACAATATCTATTAAGTGTCCGCTTGCTTCTATCATATTTTCGGCTTCTCGAAGACTTAGCCCTTTATCCATTACCATGGTAATGCCTTTTTTTCGAGGTTTTTGTTCCCTTTCAGGTATGTAAGGGAGATTAAAATTATATATCATTAGAGGGGTTGTGTTTTTCTATTAAACTTATAATTCCTTCGTGTGAGGCTGCTTTTGGACAATACGTTAAAAACTCTTTGTGTTCGCCAAATCTTATCTCTATGGCTTTTTCAAATGCAAGGAGGGCTTCGTTTAAAAATCGTAATTCTATTAGCACCCATGCAAGTTTATATAATATGGTTGATGATTCTGTAAAAAGTTGTACAGCTTCGGTTATGGTTTCTAATGCTAAATCGTGTTCGTTTTGCTGCATATAGGCTTCGGTTAAGTCTATATAAGCCGATTCGTTATCGGGAGCAAGTTGTATAACGGTTTTGTATGCTTCAATGGCTTCTTCAATAAAACCTAAATTGCGTTTTATATCGGCATACAAATAAAGATAATCTTCGTTTTTATTT
This sequence comes from Flavobacteriales bacterium, assembly GCA_905339165.1. GTDB lineage: Bacteria > Bacteroidota > Bacteroidia > Flavobacteriales_E > Vicingaceae > BCD5. The sequence goes on along the minus strand of CAJPFH010000062.1, from coordinate 60,735 downwards.
TCTATTTCTACAGCTTTCTCTATGTAATGAGCCGCGGCATACAAACGATTTGTTTGGTTATAAACGTATGCCATTCCCATCCAAGCATCACCAAAGTAGGGATCTAGTTTGGTGGCTCGCTGGTAATAACCTAAAGCATTGTTGTAATCTTCTAGTTTTTCGTAGCACTCGCCAATATTATAGAAACATAACGCATCGGGTTCTTCGTATTTCATGGTTTCTTTAAAAGACTCGATGGCCTCTTCGTACCTTGCTAAACTTACTAATGTACTGGCTTTACTGTAGTGGGCTGCAGGAAATTCTTCCTGAATGGTAAGGGCATATTCGAATGCTCCTAGTGATTTTTCGTACAAGCCAATGTGGTTGTACGATATGCCGAGATTATACCATGCATTGTACGAATATGGGTGTTCATCAATAAAATGATTGAAATAATCTATACAACTTTCTAATTGACCTAATACTTCGTAACAAAAAACTATTTCATAAAGGGCTGTTTCATTGTTTGGGTTAATGGTTAGGGTCTTTTTCAGATATTCTACCGCCTTGTTAAATTCCGATAAATTCTCGTATTCAAAGGCGATACTAATTAATACGTCTTCTTTGTCTTCGTTATGGTCTGCAAATTCTAACGCTTTTTTAAAGTTATCTATCGCTTTTTGCGACATTCTGAGTTGACTGTAAATAGTTGCTTTGGTAAAATAAAAATCGGTATCTCCACTTATAAGGGATTCAACCGAGGTTAATATTTCCAATGCCTGCTGTGGTTTGTGTGCCGCAGCTAGTACTTGTGCATGCCTAATAGTTATTTCGGTAGAAAAGGGGTGTTGTTCTTTTGCATAATTAACCACCTTTAGTGCTTTGGTGGTGTTATTGGTTTCGATATAAAAATCGACCAAATTCTCAAACTCTTCTATATCAAAGAAGTAATGAGTATTATTTCGGAGCATTTCTTCGAATTTGCTTACAGAAGAAGCAAGTTCTTCGTTTTCAAACCATTCTTGATCTTCGCTCATATTTTTTACTCGGTATGCAAAAGTAATAAAATTGAAGGGATTATATGGGAGTTTTTTTTGTTTATAAAAAAGGGGGCATTGAGTTGTTAAGAGTACAAAATTATAGTGTGGAAAGAAAATGTTGAAACGATTCAAATGGATTCTCTTCCAAATGAATTTCTACCGAGTGCTGTATTCCTATGGTAATTTCTTTTTTTCCGAAGTAGGTTTTGCCATTTGCTATACTGTACGAGAAAAGAGTTGCTTTTTCGCCATACGGAAGGTTTTGGGCTGAATAATTTCCGTTTTCATCGGGGTATAATTCCAGTACCGATTTAAGTTGATTAAAAACCAACACTACATGATTCTGTTTTACAGGCGAATGGACGGTACTTGCCAGTGCACTAGGAATAGGAGTATCGATAAATCTATCGCAATTTATCCATCCAAAACTTTTGCTGTTTAAAGTATGGTATAATTGCTTTTCTTCCTTTGTACGAATCACTTCTATTAGCTCACCCGTTTCAGGATCTTCAGACAATATATAGTCCTCTTCGTTTGTAGATTCGCTTTCAAATAAATCTATTTCATCTTCTATGAATTCTGCAGCCTGCCAGTCTATTAGGTTTTTATTTACATCAATATTTCCGGTAAACAAGCCCATGCCTGGCTTTATTTTTTCAGTTGGAAAGGCTATTTTATAAAAATCCCCATCTTTTATTTTTACCTCTTTTTCTCTGCACGATGAACAGGTTGCTTTAATCAAAATCATTCCTCCAGATTCCAGCAGCAGTGGGCCTGATACTGTATTTAATTGTGCTTTTACCATATCGGCCATAGTATAATATTCGGTTAAAGAAATTTCTACAGTTCCTTTAACATCCTTTCCATCATTGCATTGCATAGTGTTGGCAAAAAAAGTAATTACGGTGCCTTCTATTCCGGTTATGGTTTCGTTTTGAGTTGGATTTATATAGAATGTTCGTTTGTTTTTTCTGTATAATTTTTTCAATTCAGAATAGTTGGGTTCTAATTCAATAGGGGCTTTTTTAATGAGTACACCATAAAACGGTGTACCCGAATTTTGATTGATGAAGGTATCTACAAAAAGGCTTGTATTAGAGGACATAATTGTTTTTAAAAATTGCATTATATTCCATGCCCTTGTATAATTTATTTCGGTTAAAAACTTATTTCCTTTGAATTCGTTTTTTCCTAGTGGATTTATTTTTTGAGTAGCATTGCCCGGTATTTTTTTATATATCTGTTCTATTGTTTTTTTATTATTATCAGAAAGTAAAGATGAGTGATTTTCAAAATATACATCGTGCTGATACGTTAACTGGGCAACCGAATATTCCGAAGTGCATAATGCAAGCAGAAATATGAAAAGCAGTTTTTTCATACCTCTTTAAACCCATTTCATTTCACCTTATTGCTTGTAAAATATTTTTTTAATTTCTACGTTTTCTCTGATTTTGCGATAAAATGTATACCTTTAGAAGATAATTTTTAAAATCCGTGTATGAAAAATGTGTTAACGTTTCTTTTTATTTTATCCGCATTTGTAGTGTACGCACAACATGGCGTAGTAATGGAATACGATGATAAAGGAAATTTACTGAGTGAGCAAACCTATAGCAACGGAACACTACACGGCCAAGCCCGGTTTTATTACGAAGGGACAAAAAACTTACATTCAGCGGGTAACAACCACAATGGAGCAAAAGAAGGATTATGGTTTTTTTATAAAAACAATCCTTTTAAAGAAGTTTATGCAATGTATCATTATTCATTTGGATTGTATCATGGCTCGTACTATTTAATAAGAAACGATACCCTAGAAAAGGGAAACTATTTAAACCATAAACCCGAGGGTGATTTTAAAAAATATACGTTCAAAACCTCTTCATCCGGTAACGATACGTTATTAACCCTTGTAGAAGAAGGGACATTTCAAAACGGCCTAAAAAATGGTTTATGGAAACATTATATAAACGGCCGTTTGAATTTGGAAGGCACCTACCGCGATGACAAAAAGGACATGCTTTGGAAAGAGTACGATTTGCTTAGCGATGTAAACAAGCCCGAAGTAATGCGAGAAATACGATATGATAAAGGTGTGCTAGAAGGAAAATGGATTCAGTATTTTGCTTACGAAAAGGGAAAAAAAACTGCTACGCAAATCGATGCATTTTACCACTATGGGAAGTTGAACGGGAAATATATTTCAAAAGACGATTTGGGAGTTGTTTCCGAAGGTGATTATTCCGAAGGAATGAAGATGGGAAAATGGATGGAAAGAGTGAAAGAAATGAATGCCATTCGCGAGGCAAATTATTTTGATGACAAACTAGTAGGAAAAGTAGTGTACAAAAATATGGCCGGCCAACTTATTCAAGAAGGTAGTTATAAGAATGGAGTAATAGACGGAATATGGATTGAATACGATAAAAACCAAAAGAAAATAAAAGAAGAAAAATATGTAAACGGAAAATTAAACGGAGAAAGTACTCAGTTTAATTCCTCCGGAATTATGCAAACCGCTTCTTTATTTGAAAACGATAAGCTAATCAGTTACAAAATATATAACCCTTTAGGCACAGAAGTAATTGGAGAATACTCCTTAACAGGTGGAGAAAAATCGGTTTCTCCTTATTCCATTAGCGTATCTGAAACCATTGGCGACACCTTATTGAACAGCGTTTATGTTTATGCAGGCAAATGGCCTAATGATTTATTAACTCATTTTTCCAAATATAAATCTACCTTACCTTTAACCGGAGCATACGAAAAAACCTGTAAAGGAAAAATAATAGAAAGTGGTTACTATACCAAAAACATTAAAGATGGTGTTTGGCAATATTTTTACAACCCATCGGTGTTGTGGGAAGCGGTTTACTCCAACGGTGTTGTAACCAAAGAAACATTTAGTGAATTACCATCAAAAGTTCCGTTTAAAGGAGATTACATTGTACTTTGGCCAAATAACAAAACCCGATTCGAGTTTAAAATAAAAAATGGCCTTAGAAACGGTAAAAGTAAATGGGCCGATATAAACGGCAATATTCTGAAAGAAGTAAAATACAGTGATGGCAAAGCCGATTAAGGTTCGAAACTAAAATCTATGGGTAATATAAAATAAGCTACAAGAGTAATTAGTATTATAGAAAGAATATTTAATACAAGTCCGGCTTTGGCCATATCGGCAATTTTCAAGTGCCCACTTCCAAACACAATAGCATTTGGAGGGGTAGACATGGGCAGCATAAAAGCACAACTAGAGGCTATAGTAACCGGAACCGAAAGATAAAGAACATTTTTGCCCATACCTTCCGCAATAATGCATACAACGGGTATAAATACTGTAGCCAGTGCTACATTCGACATTACTTCAGTTAGAAATAAGGCAATGCCTGTAAGTAGAATCATCATTAGAAATGCGTGACTTAAATTTAAGTGGGTAACCCATGTTCCGATATGATCTAACACTCCGGCTTTTTCCATACCCGATGCTAACGATAACCCCCCCCCAAAGAGTAATAAAATACCCCAAGGCAAACGCGACATATCTTCCCATATAAGAAGCATCTTTTTTTCTTTATCAGCCGGAATCATAAAAAGTAAAAACGCCCCAATCAATGCAATCATTGAGTCGTTCAGCGATTCTAAAAACTCAATTTTATTTATTTGTTCACGCAAAATCCACAATAAAGCGGTAAAAATAAAAATGGATAATACCCTTTTTTCCTGAACAGAAAAGACTCCCAGTTTCTTCATCTCATTCTCTATGATATCTGAAGATCCGCTTATGATTCCCAAAGTATTGGGAAACATTATTTTTATACTAAGAAGATACGTAAGATATAAAAGAGCAAACGAGAGTGGTATACCAAAAATAAGCCAATCGGTAAAACTAATTTCGTAATTATACATCTCTCTAATATACGCCAATAGAACCAAATTAGGAGGCGTTCCAATGAGTGTGGCAATTCCTCCAATGTTAGCTCCGTAGGCAATACCTAACATCATACAAATAGCAAAGTTCCGGGCACTTTTGGTATTGCAGTTCGATTCGTTTATGCAAAGATTAACAATAGATACGCCAATGGGAAGCATCATTACAGCAGTAGCGGTGTTGCTTAGCCACATGCTTAAAAAGTAGGTAGAAAGCATAAATCCAAAAATGATGCTATTGGCATTGGTGCCGGTATAACGAATAATAGAAAGTGCTATTCGCTTGTGCAAATTCCATTTTTCCATAGCAATAGCAATCATAAATCCGCCCATAAAAAGGTAGATGACTGGGTTTGCGTAATGCGAGGCCGTTTCTTTTATTTCATTAATTCCTAAAAGAGGAAATAAGATAATTGGAAGTAAGGATGTAAGGAAAATAGGCAAAGCTTCGGTTACCCACCAAATAATCATTAGGCTTGCAACTGCAAGAGATTTGTATGCAATAGAATTCTCTTTTGCTCCTAAATAAAAGATGCTGCTAGCTGTAATAATTCCAAGCAGTAAACCTATTTTTTTTACAGTAAACACCGAATTATTTTTTAAAAATCTTCCTGAAGAGCCAGAGTACCATTATTAAAAATTCTTCTTCGAATTTGTTTTCCATCTCTATCCCACATTTTCCATTCTCCTTCTTGCACCCCGTTTTTATAAGTTCCCTCTTCCCAAAGCTGACCATTTCCGTATTTTATAAAATATTTTCCCTCTAATATTCCTCCATAATATGTGTATAATAACATAATGCTATTGTTTTTTGTGTTAAAATATTTTTCTTCACCATGGGGTTTGTTGTTTTTATAATTGAGTTCACGAGCTAATACACCTTGTTTATTATAATATTTCCATATTCCTTCTTTTTTTGATGAAATTAATTGCCCTTTCATCATTAATGTTTTTTTAGAAGCATCTCTATATACCACATAATTGCCATCGGATATACTATCTTTAAATCGCCAGTTTTCTATGGGTTGATGATTGTTATACAAGATATCGTCTTGTACCATAAATTTTTTGTCTTTATAAACTATTTCAACATCTTGTTGAGCTAATATTCCTAATGAATACATAATAAAAAGAGAGAATAGAGCGGCCTTCATATTTTTAGTTTTCTTTAACAAGTTTCATTTCATTTATTAGGTAACCGGCTCCTGCAAATTTATCAATTACAAAGAGTACATACTTAATGTTTACTCCGATGTTTCGACATATAGTGGCATCGTAGGCTATATCACTCATGGTACTTTCCCAGCTTCGGTCAAAGTTTAATCCAATCAAATGCCCCTTTGCATTGATAATGGGGCTTCCAGAATTTCCTCCGGTAGTATGGTTCGATGCTGCAAAACAAATAATGAGTTGCCCATTATCGGCATATGGCCCATAATCTTTGTGTTGGTACAATTCTAACATTTTGGGGGGTAAATCAAATTCTTCGTTATTTGGAATGTATTTTTCCATCATTCCATCAAAGGTGGTAAAAGGCAAATACTGTACTGCATCACGTGGCTCGTATCCGTCTATGATACCATAGGATACACGAAGTGTGCCATTTGCATCGGGGTAATATTTGCGGTAATCAGGAAGATTTTCAATCAGGGCCTTTATATATTTTCTAGATAGTAATTCTATTTTGTACTCGTTTTGGTTACACACAGGTTGTATGTTATTTTGATAAATATTTGCCATTTCAAAGGCTAATATGTAGGCCGGATCTTTTTTTATTTTACTTGTGTTTCCTTTTTCGATGTGTGAAAGAAGTTTAAGCGTTTTCTCTTTGCTTGTAAAAGCGGATTGGGTGTACAGCTCGTTTACCAATAGTTCTATTTTTTTTTGTTTTAGTGCAGTGGGTAAAAAATCTTTATTCCATTTGGAGTATAGATTTAACAGAGGCAAGGCTACTTTCTTGTCTGTTTTTAAATCAAAATCCTTAAAATGTTTTTCTATGTAGGATTTTAATTTTTGTATATCGGCTTTTGGTCCCAACTGAAGGTATTGAACAAAAACATTTGATAAAGTAAGTAGTTCTATTCCGCTTAAAATAGCTTCGCTGTACACTTCGCGGGCTAAAGTATGTTTTTCTATGGCGAGGTAATGTTCTTTTAAATCGGGCAAAAGTTTTTCTAACTCTTTATTTCCGGCAACTTTATTGGCAAAAGCATTTTCCATTTCTATTTTTTTAACAAGCGTATTCAGCCGAACCAGCCCATTGTTTTCGCCTTGCCATTTTTTATAGTAGTTGCTTTTACCGGCATATTTGGCCGCATACTTAATTCTTACTTCATCGCTTAAACGCATATTCTCGCTCCATTTATCTAAAATGATTTTTCTTATTTCTATGCGAGTAGGATTTATATTTTCTTTGAGCTGTTTTACGGCATAAGAGGTTAGGTATTGTTGTGTTCTTCCGGGGAACCCGAACACCATCGTAAAATCGCCCTCTTTAAGAGTTTCCATATTTATCGGAAAAAAATGCCGGGGAGTAAACGGCACATTGGTGGTGGCATACTCTGCCGGTTTATTTTCTGCATTGGCGTATATTCTGAATAAAGAAAAATCTCCGGTATGCCTTGGCCACATCCAGTTGTCGCTGTCTTTTCCAAAGTTTCCGATAGACGATGGAGGAGCTCCCACCATTCGTACGTCTTTAAACGTTTCGGTAATAAACATATAGTATTCGTTTCCGTAAAAGAAAGGGCGAATCACATAATCGTAGTGAGTATTTTTAATAGCCTCTGCTCCCACTTCTGCTATTTTTTTCTGTATGTTGGCTTGGCGAACTTCTTCGCTGGTAGTACCCAAAATGCCCTCTAAAATTTTATCGGTAACATTTTCTATTCGCACAATAAATGTAGCTGTAAGGCCTGGACATGGTAGTTCTTCGTTTGGGGTCATTGCCCAAAAGCCGTGGGTAATATAGTCTTTTTCTACGCTGCTGTGATACTGAATTTGCCTAAAACCACAATGATGATTCGTAAGAATTAAGCCCTGGTTTGAAATGATTTCTCCTGTACAAAAACCACCGAAAGAAATCACGGCATCTTTTAAACTTCCTTTGTTTACGCTGTAAATATCTTCAGCTGTCATCTTCATTCCTTTGGCCTGCATATCGGCTTCGTTTAATTGCTTTAGAAGGTGCGGAAGCCACATCCCTTCTTCTGAAAAAACACAAAATGAATGTAAAAAAAGAACGAGAAAAATGAAACCTATTTTGCCTGAATGATTCATGGATTTGATATTTCTTTTGTTTGAACTTGTAAATATCTCAATTTTACACGAAAATTTGAACTAAACCAAATTTCACTTACTTTAGATAAAAAAACAAAAAATGAATTACTGGTTAATGAAAACCGAACCCGAAACTTTTAGTTGGCAGGATTTGGTAAAACAAAAAAGAACCATTTGGGACGGGGTACGAAATTATCAGGCGAGAAATAATATGATGGCTATGAAAAAAGGCGATAAGGTATTGATTTATCATAGTGTTAGCGATAAATGTGTGGTGGGCATTGCAGTGGTAAACAAAGAGTTTTTTTCGGATCCCACCACCGATGATAAACGTTGGGTAGCAGTGGAGTTAGTTCCGGATAAGCCATTAAAAAAGACGATAAGTTTAGAACAAATAAAGAGTACGAAAGAATTGGCTAAGATGAAATTAATTAAACAAAGTCGTTTGTCGGTAATGCCCGTTTCGAAATTAGAATTTAATAAAATACTTGAATTAGGCGGTTAAATTCCATAACGCATTTTAAACTCATGCTTTTTTCAAAAGAAATAATATGAGCTTAAATTAAAGTTACTTTTTCACGGCTCTTAGCATCTCTCTTTTTCCGGGTGGACCGGACAATTTTTCTACGCAAAAGCCCGCTGATTTTAACGCCCTTCTTACATCGCCCTTGCAACAATAGGTTACCAACACTGCATGAGGATGCATACTTTGGTAAAGTTTATAAAACACCTGTTCTGTCCATATTTCGGGCTGAACCCGTGGAGCAAAAGCATCGAAGTAAATTAAATGGTATTCTTCCACAGGCAATTCTGCCACCTCCACTCTTTCTGTTTTTTTTATGTACGAAAACATCGGAGTTAAACGATGCCATTTATTACATTCGGCTATGTTTACTTTAATGGCTAATTCGTTTTCTGCCACATCTGTATATAAATGCTGAATGAGGTTTACTTCTAAAGGGTACGGCTCTAAAGCCGTATAAAACACCTTCTTTTGAGTATGTTGCAAGGTTAAAAAAAGATTTAACCCGGTTCCTAACCCTATTTCTAATAATTTAATTTCCTGAAAATGTTTTTCGGCAAAGCGTAATCCTGCCTGAATATATACATGAAGAGATTCTGCCACAGCTCCATGTACAGAATGATAATGCTCATTTAAAGCAGGTACAAACAATGTATAAGAACCATCGGCTGTTTTTATAATTTCTCTTTTCAATTCGGCTATTTCTGTACTTTTGACAAAATTAAACAGCAAATACTAAGTTCTCTTTTTATTCGTTCGTTATTTTGTTATATCACTTGAAAAAATCGGGATACATATTTCTTTTAGCAATCGTGGTTATCTTTTCTTTTTCGTGCAGAAAAGATAAGTTACTTACAGATCCCTCTGCCCTGCTAAAATTTTCGTTAGATACCGTTTTGTTCGATACTGTTTTTACCACTATAGGTTCTACCACCAAACGCTTACTGGTTTACAACACACATAATAAAAGTATTCTAATAAGCAGCATTCAATTAGCCGGAGGGAAGAACTCTAATTTTCGCATAAATGTAGACGGGCTTCCTGGAGATGCCCAACAAATTAAGATTCGCCCTAAAGACAGTTTGTATATTTTTATTGAAGTTACTGTAGACCCTAATAACACTAACTCTCCCTTTGTAATAAGCGATTCTATTCTATTTATAACTAATGGCAATAAGCAGGATGTAGATTTAGTGGCATGGGGTCAAAACGCTATTTACTATACTCCGAAATACTATCAGCCTGGGCTTCCTCCCTACTCCATTATAGAATGTAATGCTACCTGGAACAATGTAAAACCGTATGTAGTTTACGGGTATGCCGTAGTAGATTCTGCCTGCACACTTACCATTGAACAAGGCACAAAAATTCATTTTCACCGCAATGCAGGGCTTTGGGTATACCGTGGAGGGAGAATCGTTGTAAACGGAACCAAAGAAAACCCCGTAGAGTTTAGAGGCGACCGCCTAGAATGGACTTATAACGAAAAGCCCGGACAGTGGGATAGGATTTGGATAAACGAAGGCAGTTCTGATAATGTTTTTAATTATGCCATTATAAAAAATGCGTACATCGGCTTACAAATAGAAACACTTCCCTTTGGCAATGCAAGTATCAGTAACAATAAATGCATTCTTAAAAACACACGAATTCAAAATTGCTCAGGAGCCGGAATTTTGGCAAGAAATTATAAAATAGAAGGGGCTAATTGCCTCATAGAACGTAGCGGTGAATATAATTTTATTGTAGCAGGGGGAGGTGAATATGATTTTAGACATTGCACCTTTGCCAACTATTGGAAAGAAGGTAGTCGCCAAACACCAGCTATTTTTCTTCAAAATTATTTTACTAATATTTTTACAGGGAGTGAAGTGGTAAAAGATATCAGTAAATGTAATTTTTACAACTGTATTATTACCGGAAGCCTCGAAAATGAGTTTAGCACCGAATGGAAAAGCGGGGGAAATATAAACTACCTTTTTCACCATTCCGTAATTAAAACTACAGTAAATACCTCTACAAGTAGTTTTGTGAATATTATAAAAAATCCGAGTGGAGATTTATTTAAAAATTACACCTTGTTCGATTATCATTTAAGCAGCAACTCTTCGGCCATTAACATTGGCGATCCGACACAAGTTTCTACAGGGTTAGAAAAAGATTTAGACGATGTAAACAGGTTATCATCCGGCAATCCCGATGCTGGCTGCTACGAATACGTGCCTTAAATAAACCGCACTTTGTGAGGGCGTTTTCCTCCGCCAAAACCCGAACGGTACCGAAGAAATATTTCCATACCTCCGTTGCTGTTGGTTACCGCCTTTAATCCTGATATATTAAAGTCGTAGCTTGCTCCTAACGATAAACCCACCCAGTTAATCATAAAGGTAGCATATAAAGCATCTTTAAAGCGGTGATACACTCCAAAATGAAGAGAACTTTCATTATGGTAATTTGTAATTGCAGTACGTTCACTGAGTAAAAATTTTACATCGGTACCCAAATTTAGGTAGCGATTCGGACCCTGCATCATATAAATCGCATTAGGAACTACTGATACGGTTGAGTTGGGGAATAAAATTTCAGCTCCGCCATGTAACTGATAACGTCTTAAATAATCTTCGCTGGTAGATTTAAAACCAACATTGGGTGCATTTAAATTAAATGCAGATAAACCAATATAAAACTGTTTGGAATTATCGTACGAATTGATATACCAATTTACACCCGAGGCAAATACCCATCTGGAATAAGATAAATCTTGATACGCTTCATTATGAGGCAACGAGGTGTTAAAGGCAGATCCGTCCCACTGTTGGTCCCAATACAACGACCCTAATGAAATACTGCGTTGCAGGTAACCACCCTGAAAACCTACTGAGAAATACGACATTTCTTCACCGCCCGATAAATCGAAATGGTAGGAAAGTGAAAGATTCCCGTTTAATGTAGAAAACTGGGCATCTCCGGCATCATCCTTTATCACATTTCCGCCCACTCCAAAAAAGCCATTGCTTATCTTTTCTCTAAACAATCCTCCGTCAACTGAACCAGAAATTGTGGTAAACGGATTGTTTACAGCCGCCCATTGTGAACGGTAATTAACCATAGCCCTTACCCCCCCATTAAACAAACCTGCCTGAGCAGGATTAACAGTTAAAGGAGATGAATAAAATTGAGAAAAATGCACATCTTGCTGAGCCTTTAGTTCGCTGAGTGTTACCACCAACAACAAACCAATATATATTATTCTTTTCATATTTCTCTTTTTATCTGATTAAAGTAACATTTCCCTTAAGGGCACGCCTTGTATCATCTTTCATTATTGCATCCACAAAATATACATAAACACCTGGGTTTACTTCTTTTCCTTTGTGTGTACCGTCCCATCCAAAACTTTGGTCGGTGCTTTCAAAAACTTGCTGTCCGTACCGGTTGTAAATAGTAAACTGTAAAGATTTTATACCCTTACCCCGTACATATAAAACATCGTTGTTTCCATCGAAGTTGGGCGAAAATGCATTGGGAACACCAATATTGGCCTCCCATTTTACAAATACCCAAACCGTATCGTATGCCACACACCCGTGATGGTCGGTGTATTTGACAATAAACAAAGTAGAATCATCGGGGTTCGTATTGGTTTTTTGGCAATAATAACAATCTACTAAATTGGACGGACTCCAAATATAAGTTGCTTTATTTAAACTATCATTGCTTCCCACTGCAAAAAGGGTAGCTCCATCTAAACCTCCCCAAAAAATGGTGGTATCTTTTCCTGCATCTACAGTTGGCAAGGTATCAATACAAATGGTTTTAAAAATAGAATCTACGCCATAGGCATTCCATGCATACAACTTAACAGAGAAACAGCCGGTTGTATCGAACCAACAAATACTTTGGGGATTAAAGGCTTTAACCGTATCCTGATTGGCTCCTTCAAAAACCCACATAACACTATCGGGCTGGTTTAAAGTTAAACTTTTAAAGTTTACACAACTGTTGTAACAGATAATAGGCATATCAAACAGTGCAACAGGTTTGTTACAGGCTTTTACTGTAATGTAGTTTGTTTTAGTAAGTGTGGTACTTCCAAACTGGTTGGTAGCAATAAGCGTTACCGTAAAAGTTCCGGTATCGTAATAGCAAATATTGGTAGGGTTTTGCAAATTTGAACCACCCGGTACTGCTCCCGGGAAAAACCATTGCCATGAAGTTGGGTTATTTGTACTTTGGTCGGTAAAACTAATGCACATGCTGTCGCATATTTCGGTTTGGCTAGCCACAAACTGAACCACGGGCATAGTGCAAGACTGAACCGTAATATAATTCACTTTTGCAATGGAATCTTGTACCGGCCCGTTGTATGCTACAAGTGAAACAGTGTAAATGCCTGGAGTATTATAACAAATGGTAGGGTTTTGTTGGGTAGATGTGGCAGGTGTTCCTCCGGGGAAATACCATTTCCAACTAGTTGCATTGGTACTTAAATCGGTAAAGTTTACACAATCACCAGAACAAATGGTTGTATTATTGGCTGTAAAATCGGCCGTAGGTTGAATACAGGAGCTAACCGTAATGTATGAATTTATTCCGAGAGAATCCTGACCATTGATATTGGTAACTACCAAAGAAACCGGGTATGTTCCGGCATTGGGGTAGCAAACCGCAGGAGGGTTTTGCCCGTTAAATGTGGCAGGCACTCCCCCCGGAAAATACCACATCCATGAAGTAGGGCTTCCTGTGCTATTATCGGTAAACGTAATGCAGTCGTTTTCGCAAATATTGGTAGAGCTGGCAGAAAAAGCAGCCGTAGGAGGCGTTCCGGCTTGTGCAGAAAGAGAAATACTATCTACGGCAAAAGAGGGATCGGTTCCTACTCCATCGTCATTATTAACCCACCTGAAACCAATTTTAACTCCCGGATTATTGTTGGCTGAAGGTGGAAGGGCTATAGAATAGGTGGTCCACTTAGCTTGTTCGGTTCCTGTGCATGGAATGGGGTTACCAAATCCATCGCAACACATAGTTTTTGGCAAGTTTACCAATTGCGACCAAATGGCACCATCGAAATACCAAAGGGAGCCATCATCATTTGTTCCATCGCCAAACTCTATGTAATGAAAAGAAAGTTGAATATTATTTTGGCCGGTGCAGTTTATTGCTGGCGATTCGGCTCTTTTGTCGGTTTCTACGCAATATAATACCCCACACACTCCACCGGCATTGTAAGCTGCACCCAAATCGGTAGGAAAAAAACCATCATCGGAGCCAATGTGTAATGTTCTGTCAGTTAAACCTCCGTTATTAAGGCAGCCGTCACCACAATTTCCGCTGCCCATTCCGGCTTCGGTGGCACTTACAAACCATTTGTTTGCTTCAGCGGCATTTACTCCGGTGTTCGTTACTGTCCAAACTCCATTTGCCGAAACAAAACCATTGGCATTTTGGCCTTGATTACAGCCTGTACCAAATGTTTCTGTCCAAAAAATTTGAGAAAAAAGTGGCACTGCTATCACAGAACACACTAAAAACAATATAATTTTTTTCATGCTAAAAATTGTTACGGGTGCAAGTTAGTAAAATTTTAAAAAATTGAAATGAATTATACTCTAGAAGACGGAAATAGATGTAAAAAAGATGCTTCACTTACAAACTTATTCTACGTTTTTTAAAAACTGTAAGGTATCTATATCATCAGAAAAGTTGCTAATTTTTGGAAATTGGGCATCTCCCAGAGAAGTGTTGCATATCTTTTCTATTTTTCCTACCACACACTGTATATTGTTTTTGTTTAGTTCAATAAATTCTTTCACCTCTTCTAAGTGTTGGTATTCTGCATAATTCAATACAGCTACCGGTGCAAATAATTCTTTTTGATTTCTTAGCATGAGTACACCATTTTCGGTAAATGGTATTTTATTTAATGAATATACAGCTCGGTTATAATCAAGATTATTCATGTATTTTTTGTGATGCTGCAAATAGGAAAAAAAATTAAAAACAGGTTCGAATAACAAGTTTAAGTTATAATTGGGTGGAATAAAAACCAAGGATATATTTCTACATCCTAGCCCATAATAAAGAAGTATATCATTGGTTAATCCAATTAATTCTTCTTTGCTTTCGTTTCCGGTTAATACGGCCATTGATTTTCGGTTGGTGCGAATAATATGAGGAATGTGCCCAAAATAAGATTTAAAGTACCGAGATGAATTGTTGCTGCCTGTAGCTATTACCGCATCTATGTTATTCAACCTATCGGAAAAATCAATATGATTTGAAAAGAATGGATTCTGTTTTATTAGAAGTTTTGCGATAAAAGGCATTAAATACAAATCATTTGACGACTGTTTTATGATTGCTTTATGCCCAGAAAGTAATACACATAAAAAATCATGAAACCCTACCAAAGGAATATTTCCGGCTAGAATTAAGCCCACGTTTTTGGAAGAAGTATTTTGATTAAAGTTATATTTTTCAGTAAACCGAACTAAGGTATCCCTTTCCAACCACTTGCTTATTCCTTCTATTGCCCTCTTTATATTCGCTTTATCAAACCACCCGTTGTAATGATGGTAATTTTCAATTATTTCTGAGAACTCTTTGCATAGTGCTTCTTCAAAGCACCCTAACGCATCATTTTTTTTCTCTTCTTGAGTAAACGATTGTAAAAATTCTCCCAATAAAGCAAACGCTTCTATTCTATCAGATAAATTCATTTTTTTAGAAAAACAACAAGTTAGTGCTATATTTGCAGGCGAAATTAACAAAAACATTAACCTAATTATTTTATAGTATGGCTATCGTAATAACAGATGAATGTATTAACTGTGGGGCTTGTGAGCCCGAATGTCCGAACAACGCAATTTACGAAGGGGGAGCAAGCTGGCGTTTCTCTGAAGGAACGACTTTAAGTGGTTCTTTTACCCGTTTGTCCGGAGATTCTGTTGATGCGGATGCAGAGCAAACTCCCCTCAGCGATGACTTTTATTTTATCGTTCCCGATAAATGCACCGAGTGTGTTGGCTTTCATGATGAACCTCAGTGTGCAGCCGTTTGCCCGGTTGATTGTTGTGTTGACGACCCTAACTTTAGAGAAAGTAAAGAAGAATTAGAAGCGAAAAAAGCGAAGCTGCACGCTTAGCACATTCAATATCCTTCTTTTCTGCACGTTTATTGATATGTTTCTCTTATGAAAAAAATAATCGTAACATATCGGGTGCTCTTTTTTTGTGTTTTTTGCCCTTTTGTTTTATTCTCGCAGGAAACGCCAAATACCCAGTCTTTAATAGAACTTCAACAGCTCTCTCATCAAATTCTGAAAGAAGGAACCGACCCTGAAAAAGATTCATTAAATGTGGTGTTTAAAAACAACATTCAATCTATACTTACCAATGCTAAATTTTTTAGTTACCCGTTTGACGAATTAAAAACCATTGCCCGCTTTACATCGACCGATAAACAAGTTCGTATTTTTAACTGGCATATACCTTATTCCGATGGCACTTTTTCTTACCACGCTTTTGTAGTAAAAAAAAATAATACGGAAAATAAAGTAGAAGTTTTTGAACTTACCGATAACAAAACGAACTTGAAAAATATAGAAAATTCAACTTTAAAAAACACGCAATGGTTTGGGGCTCATTATTATAACCTGATTGAAGTTAAAAACGGCAAGCAAACCTACTATACTCTGTTAGGTTGGGACGGAAATAACCTGCTTACCAACCGAAAAGTTATTGAAGTGTTGTATTTTAACAACAATAATGAGTTATTACTAGGTGCCTCCATTTTTAAATCGAAACAGAAACCTCAAAAACGCTATCTCTTTGAGTATGCAGACGAGGCCAACTTTACGTTAAATTACAACGAAAAAGAAAGATGCATTATTTTCGATCATCTCTCACCCATTAGCAGTGGCTTAAAAGATGTAAAAGCCTATCATGTACCAGATGGTTCGTTCGATGCATTTAAACTGGAAAAAGGAAAATGGATTTTTATTTCGGATTATGATGCCCGACTTGAAAAAAATATAAAAGATAAGTTTTACAAACTCGAAAAAACACCACAACCCAACAAATAATTTTAATCCTCTATAAAATTATCTTAAAGTCTATTTCCTCAAACTCCGCTTCATTTCCTGCTTTATCTAATGCATTTACAATCATATGATAGGTTCCAGTATCGGCATCATTTGGAATGTTAATTTCCTTTTTGATAATGTGCATAATACCCGAAAGCTCTCCGGAAATTTCGATTGCCCACACTCCCATCATTCTACCATGTCCGTGCCCTGCCCCATTGTGTATATCTATGTCGTACTCGCTCAATGCAATATTATCTGTAAAAGTAGCATTGAATACAATGGTTTCGCCTGCCTTGTATTCCGCATCTTCTGTAGGTGAGTTCATTTTAATGGCTGGCTTTTCAGTGTCGGCTTTTTCTTTTTTGCAAGATAAAATCAGAATAGGCAAAGTCATAAAAAAAATAGAAGCCATTGTTTTTCTCTTCATGGTTATTGTTTTTATTGAGGTTTAGAATTAATAATAGTAAATGGTATCTTAAGTGAAACGGTAATGTTTCGTCCTGGCTCAGGCAAATTTAACGGACGATAAACACTTAAATGATTAAAATATTTTTGATTCAATAAATTTCTTACCTGAAAAACAAAAATTACTTCTTGTTTACCTATTAATAAAGTAGAGCCCATAGAAAAATTAAATAAAAGATATTGTGGTGTGTTTTTTTCATTACGTTCTACTCTATGTTGTGCAAAAACATAACGAGAATCTATGCCTACATACACATTAGAAAATCTTTTATGTTCTTTTACTACAGTATATTCCTTTTCGAATGTAACAGAAGAAGGTACGGAAAAAGGCAAGGGTAGTGTTGTAGAAAAATTATAATTATATACGAAGTCGTGTATAAACCCTAAGTGCCACCGATGATGAATATGCACATCTACATCGGTTTCATAACCTGTAAAAAACACGTTACTTTGCTTGTAGTTATAAATTTGCCCTCCCCCCTCGGCTGAGGTTGTATACTTTCCACTTGGTGTTAAATAAATGTAATGGGTAAAATAATTAAAAAAAGGGGTTATTCTAAACATTACCTGTTTTTTCTGAAAGGTAACATTCAAGTCTGTTTGGTAGCCTCTTTCAGCCTTAAGATTCGCATTTCCTTTTTCGTACCTAAAAGCACCATGGTGCAAACCGTTAGAAGCAAGTTCTGCCACCGTTGGGTAACGGAAACTAGTACCCACATTATACTTAATATTTAACTTGGAATTAAGAACCCAAGAAAATCCGAAGGAACCTGATAGAGTAGAATAACTACGATTAAATGGTGTTGAACGCATTCTAAATAAAATAGGTAACAACTCTTGGTTATATATGGTATCTATGTACCCGGAAACATTGGTTACTCCACCATCGGCACGAACACCTCCACTAAAGGTTAATTTTTCGCTTTTCCTGTATTCGCTAAAAATAAAAAGGCCTCCTTCGTTTACAGAAAATGCCGGGATTAAGAAATTATACCCTCCTATTTTATTTTCTTTTCTTTTTAGCGATAACCCAAAAACATGTTGCCATTTTTCATTCCTGTTTAAATGATATTTAAAAGTTGCCGAAGCTACTTGTAAAACCAGTTTTAAAACTTCATCGATTGTTTTATAACTTGGCAAATAAACTCCGGAATGTAATTCTTCTTTTTCTTTTCTTACATTTTGCTGCACCCCCAAATCAATTTCTAACCAATTTTTTTTAAAAAGCACGCTAGTGTTCGAACTAATTTTAAAATGTTCTACATATTGATATGGGTATTCTATATTTCTATTATTTCCATCGTTCTGCAGCTGATTAATGTTTGGCCTACCATGTGCTCCAGGAAAAAAGCCCACCCACTGTCTAAAGGCAGAAACTGTTAGCTGTGTTACTCCCCAGCTTTTATTTATGCCACCTGTAAAAGAAAATGCCTCTTCTTTTCCGGCAGTATTTTTTAATCGGTTATTGTATAGTGGCAATACATAACGATTGTAAGAAAAAGAGTCGGCAGGAACTTTATAATCGGCATACTCTCTAAAAGAAGCTCTGGTTCTAAAAAACAACCCGTTTTTATTTGCCTCCAGCATAAGAGAGGTTGCGAAAAGATTCGTATTATTCTGCCCTGAAGTAACAAGCGATCCGGCCATTTTACCTTGTGTGGGAATAGGCATAGGCTTTAGATTTAGCAAACCTCCCATAGCATCCGAACCATACACCAACGAAGCTGGGCCTTTTAGTATTTCCACTCGGCCAATACCAAACTGATCTATTTCCAATCCATGGTCACTCCCCCACTGCTGCCCATCTTGAACTATGCCATTATCTACCGTAACCATTCTATTAAATCCCATACCCCGAATCATTGGTTTTGCCACTCCGGTACCTGCCGAAATGAATGTAACACCAGATATTTTTTCTAATGATTGCATTAAATTAACTCCCAAAGATTTTAACAAATAATCATCGTTTACAACATCTATGGTTTGAGTTTGCTCCGCTTTTCCTGTTCTCATCATATCCGATTCTACCAACACCTGCTCAAATTCAAAAGTGGCAGATTTCAAATGAAAATCAATTTCTACATCGGCATTTGCCACTTTTATGTTTTTAGAAAGACTTTCATACCCTAAATGCTTAATATGCAAATGATAGGCACCACTTTTCACATTTTTAATTTCAAACTTTCCTTCATTATTGGTTATTGCTCCCGATTTTGTTTCGTGTAAATAAATACTCACTCCGTTTATTGGATTATCTGCTGTATCTACTACAACTCCACTAATATTATAAGTTTGTGCTATAATTACCCCCGATTCCAGCATTAATAGGTAGAGAAAAACAAGGAGGAGTTTTTTCAAACTCCCCTCATAACCAAAAAAAACTGTAAAAATTTCTTGCATCTTTTATTGAACAAATCTATACAAAAAAAATTATTTGCAACAATATTGCATATAATTTTTCGATTACCAATAAAAACGATACTTTTGACCCTTATAAAACTTTTAAATATGAGAAAGATTATTGGATTAGCCGTTGGAATTTTATGTATCATTCATCTGAATGCACAAGACACCTTACGAAACAAAAAAGATGGTGGATACCATTTTAAGGTTATAAAGAAACTAGAATCTACCGATGTAAAAGACCAATGCAAGAGTGGTACATGCTGGAGTTTCTCTGCCCTATCATTTTTTGAGTCAGAACTGATTCGAACAGGAAAAGGAAAACACGATTTATCGGAAATGTTTGTAGTTTACCATGCCTATAACGATAAAGCAGAAAAATACGTACGCATGTACGGAAATTATAACTTTGGACCTGGCGGGGCTTTTCATGATATTCCGTACGTAATTAGAAAATATGGGATAGTTCCCGAAGAAGCTTATAAGGGTTTAAACTATGGTGAAGAAAAACATCAACATTCAGAATTAGACGCTATTTTAAAAGCAATGGCAGATGTAGCCGTAAAAAAACCGGCCGGAAAACTTTCTCCTTCATGGAAAGAAGCCTACAAAGGAACCCTCGATGCTTATTTAGGTAAAATGCCCGCTGAATTTACCTACCAAAATAAAAAATATACACCACAATCCTTTACTCAAAATCTTGGCTTAAATATGGATGATTATGTTTCCATTACCTCTTTCACACATCACCCTTTTTACAAATCGTTTGCCATTGAAGTACCCGATAATTGGGTAATGGAAACCTCGTACAACCTCCCTCTCGATGAGATGATGCAGGTAATGGAATACGCCATAAACAACGGTTTTACCTTTGCTTGGGCAGCCGATGTTTCGGAAAAAGGTTTTGCCTTTAAACAAGGTTTAGCCATTGTGCCAAAAGACGAAAGTACCATCGATGTGAGAGGTAGAGATAACTCTCATTACAGCGATGCCGGAGCCGAGAAAAAAAGTTCGGCCTTTGACGCACCTGTTGAGGAAAAAGAAATTACACAAGCCCTTCGCCAAGAAGCTTTTGACAATTTATCTACTACCGATGACCACGGGATGCACGCAACCGGCATAGTAAAAGACCAAAACGGTAAAAAATATTACATGATTAAAAATTCATGGGGGGAAGCCAACGACAATAAAGGATATTTCTTTGCTTCAGAAGCCTATGTAAGATATAAAACAATCAACATTTATCTTCATAAAAACGCACTTCCTGCAGACATCAAGAAGAAACTTGGAATAAAATAACTCTAAATTTTTCTGCGAAACTAAAACACCTAAAGTGTTTTAGTTTCGCTTATTTATTTTCCTAACTTGTATGGCTCTACCTTTATAAGTAATTTAGCCCTATTCCCAAGTATATACACTATGAATTTTTCCGATTTTTCTTTCCACCCTAGTTTATTTGAAGGTATTAGTGCCATGCATTTTGAACAAGCTACCCCCATTCAAGAAAAAGCCATTCCTATAATTATAGAAGGAAAAGATTTAATTGCTTGTGCTCAAACCGGCACAGGAAAAACCGCAGCTTATCTTCTTCCGGTAATTCATAAAATTTTAGAACATAATATTAGCGGAACCAATATGCTTGTAATAGCTCCTACCAGAGAATTAGCTCAGCAAATAGACCAACAGGTAGAGGCCTTGGCATATTTTACAGGGGTAAGTTCTATTGCACTATACGGAGGAGGCGATGGAGCTGCATGGGATCAACAAAAAAAAGCCATACAACAAGGGGTAGAAATTATTATTGCCACACCCGGCAGATTAATAGCACTGCTTACCTCGGCCCAAATAAATCTTAAAAATATAAAACATCTGGTACTAGATGAAGCCGACCGAATGTTAGACATGGGATTTAATGATGATATAATGCGCATTGTTTCCTATTTACCTGAAAATAGGCAAACCCTCCTCTTTTCGGCCACCATGCCTCCTAAAATAAGAACGCTTGCTAAAACCATATTAAAAAACCCGTTTGAAATAAATATTGCTATTTCCAAACCGGCCGAAGGAATTTTGCAACAAGCCTATTTGGTTTATGATTCACAAAAAGTGGCTTTAGCAACACACCTCCTTAAAAACAAGCAATACAACAGCATTATTATTTTTGCCTCAACCAAAGAAAAAGTAAAAGAATTAGACAGAACCCTTAAGCGAGAAGGAATTCCCTGTTACGCCTTTCATTCCGACTTAGAACAACCGGAACGCGAAGAACTGATGAGGCAATTTAAAAACAAAAAAATAAGCACTTTGGTTGCAACCGATGTAATTTCAAGAGGCATTGATGTGGTAGGAATAGATTTAGTGATAAATTTTGATGTGCCGCCCGACCCCGAGGATTACATACACCGCATTGGCAGAACAGCTAGGGCAGAGAGCACAGGAACAGCCATTACTTTTGTAAACGAGGCCGACCAACCCAAATTTTTCCGAATAGAGAACTTAATAGGTAAAGAAATTTCAAAAGTTCCAACCCCTGAATACCTAGGAAGCAGCCCTCTTTATCAACCCGAGTTAAAGAGAAAAACAAATTTTAGAAACGATAAATTCAAGAAAAAATTCAGAAAAAAATAACAGCATTCATGCAACTCGAATTTTATAAATACCAAGGTACCGGAAATGATTTTATAGTGATTGACAATCGCAAAAATATTTTTCAAAAAAAAAATGCAGCAACCATTAAAAAACTTTGTAACCGCAGGTTTGGTATAGGAGCCGATGGGCTTATCCTTATAGAAAATAGTAAAGAATATGATTTCCATATGGTATATTTTAATGCCGATGGCAGTAAAAGTTTTTGCGGAAATGGAAGCCGCTGTGCCGTTCATTTTGCCAGATTTTTAGGAATTATTAAGAACAAAACTCACTTTTTATCTACCGATGGTGAACACGAAGCCACCATTCGCAACAACACCATTGCCCTTAAAATGAAAAATGTAAACTATGTGGAAAATGGCAATAATTTTTACTTTTTAAATACCGGTTCTCCTCACTACATCGTATTTGCCAACGATGTAAAAAAAATAAATGTGCCGGAAGAAGGCCAAAAAATTCGCTACAATAAAAGATTTAAAAAAAACGGCACTAACGTAAATTTTGCAACACTTAAAAACCGTACTCTTTTTGTAAGAACCTACGAAAGAGGCGTAGAGAACGAAACTCTATCATGTGGTACGGGCGTAACAGCCACCGCTATTGCAGCCTCTATACACTTTTCTTTAAAAAATAAATCGACAGCTATTGAAACTTTAGGCGGAAAACTTCGTGTTAAGTTTACCCAAAAAAGCCAACAAGATTTTTCTGATATTTGGTTAATAGGTCCGGCTCAATGTGTTTTTAAGGGAAGTGTAGAAATTTAGTGCACACTACATTAAACTATCTGTAGCAGCAGAAGTCTAACTTGTTTAAATTTTAAAACACGTGCATTTAGTTGACACAAAAATGCATAGATTTATAGCCTGATGCTGCATTTGGAAGACTCCGAACTACTCTCAATGTTTAGCGATGAAAACTCGCAAAACTATGCCTTCAATCTGATTGTAAAAAAATACCAGCAAAAAATATATTGGCACATACGAAGAATGGTAATAGACCACGATGATGCCAATGATGTAACCCAAAACACCTTTATTAAAGCATGGAAGGGGCTAGAAACATTTAAACAAGAAGCACAATTGTACACTTGGCTTTACCGTATTGCCACCAATGAAAGCATTAATTTTCTAAATAAAAAAAGAAAAGTTTTATTGCTTCCTTTAATTGATGTAGAACGCGAATTAAGCAACAAATTAGAAGCCGATGCCTACTTTTCGGGTAACGTCATACAAAAAAAATTACAAAAGGCCTTGTTACAACTACCCGAAAAGCAACGAATTGTTTTTAATCTCAAATACTTTGAAGAAATGAAATACGAAGACATGAGTACTATTTTAAATACTTCTGTAGGAGCTCTTAAAGCATCGTACCATATTGCTGTAAAAAAAATAGAAGAATATTTAAAAACCCATTAAACCATTTCAATAAATAAATGTCGAACCAAAACGAGTGTTATGAAAAAAACGAATGCCATAGAAAATATTGATTCCACGCCTCAAATGCTTTATTCTGTCGGTAAGGAGAATCCATTTAGAGTTCCTGAGAACTATTTCGATACACTACCCATAAGCATTGCCAACAAAATTACAGAAAAGAGAGAAACCTCCCCATGGATTCATTTCTTCCTAAAAAAAGAAACCATTTATACCGTTTCTTTAGGTTGCATTATTGCCTTTTTTGTAATATTCTTCCCCATCATTTCAACTCATTACAACGATTCGAAACTCTCTGTTTCGGATTATGTAATTGAAGAAAAATACAGCTCCTTCGATGAAGATATGCTGGTTTCATTTTTAACCGAAAATGAAGAAAACAAAGCATCGGATAACGATTACTTAATGGATTACCTGCTCCATAACGATACCGATATAAATTTAATTATGGAGGAGTTGAAATAATGAAAGCATATAAATTTATATTGCCTGCCATGTTGCTATTATCGGCATTTTCATTTGCCCAAAAAAGCACTACCAAAGAAGAAATTGAAGCTATGAAGGTGGCCTTTATAACGAAATACGTAGGGCTTACCCCTCAGGAATCGGAAAAATTTTGGCCCATTTTTAACGAATACGAAAGCAAACAAAAAACGCTAAAAACCACCTACCGAGATTTTTCTGTTATTTCGATAGAGGAAATTAATAAATTATCGGATTCTGAATTACAAAAATTAATAGACAATCACGGTACCATCAAGCAAAAAGAAATTGAACTTTTTAACGAATACAATTCAAAATTTCTGAGTGTGTTGCCTGTAAAAAAGGTAGCCAAACTCTATTTATCAAGAGAAGAGTTTAAAAAACACCTGTTGCAAAAAATTCGGGAACAGCCCTCGAAGTAAAATAAATACATACTAAAATGTGCTTACTTTTGGCAGATGCCCAGTAACCGTCAGTTATTTTTACAACATCTTGCACAAACCTCTGATTTGCCCATGGCACTGGAAATTGAAAAAGCCGAAGGGGTGTTTTTGTACGATACTAACGGAAAAAAATATTTTGATTTAATCTCCGGAATTGCTGTTAGTAATTTAGGGCACAAGCACCCGAAAGTATCCGAAGCAGTAAAAAAACAAACCGATGAGTTTATGCACCTCATGGTGTACGGAGAATACATACAAACTCCGCAAGTAAAATTAGCTAAGAAACTGGCAGATGTGCTTCCATCTTCGCTTTCGTGTACCTACTTTGTAAATTCCGGAAGCGAGGCCATAGAAGGTGCCCTAAAATTAGCCAAACGGTATACCGGAAGAAACAAAATAATCTCATTCACCAATGCGTACCATGGAAGTTCGCATGGAGCACTGAGCATTTGCGGAAATGAAGATTTTAAACGAGCCTTTTATCCGCTCTTGCCCAATGTTTTCCATTTACCGTACAACTCCTTTTCTGAATTAAAAGAAATAGACTATAACACGGCCTGCGTGGTAATTGAGCCTATACAAGCCGAAGCGGGAATCATTCTTCCAGAAGAAGATTTTTTGATGGAAATACGGAAAAAATGCACCGAGAATAACGTTCTGCTTATTTTCGATGAAATACAAACTGGGTTCGGGCGTACAGGCTCACTTTTCGGATTTGAAAAACACAAAGTAATTCCAGATATTTTGGTATTAGCCAAAGGTTTTGGAGGTGGCTTGCCATTGGGGGCGTTCATCTCATCTAAAGAAATAATGCACTGCTTTACCAACAATCCCATATTAGGGCACATTACCACCTTTGGCGGAAATGCACTTAGTTGTGCCGCTAGTTTGGCCACACTCGAAGAACTGCTTTACAACCAATCGCTAATAAATCAAATACCCTCAAAAGAGAATTTATTTTTGAAATTACTAAAAGGGAAAAAAATTAAAAACATCCGATCAGCAGGATTAATGCTGGCTATAGAATTTGAAAATTTTGAAACCAACAAAGCTATTATTGATGCTTGTGTAGAGAACGGAGTGATTACCGATTGGTTTTTATTTAATTCTCAGAGTATGCGTATTGCTCCTCCTCTTATTATTACACACGAACAAATAGAAGAATGTTGCAAAAAAATAAACGAAGCAATAAATCAGTAAGTTTATTCGATTTTTATATTTTCTTCCAGAATTATTTTTTCCAAATCGTCTATTTCAAATTGACCGGGATCTAAGGGGTCGTTAAAAAACATTTGTTTTTGTTGGGTGCCCTCCTTTTTTCCGGCCAATGATACACGTACTCCTACTCGTAAATACAGTGAGGGATTAAGCGGGTAATGGTTATTTACCTTATCGGCTACCATATAAATATTACGCCCACCCAATATACCTCCTCCTATGGTGTAGCCAAGTTTTTTTTCTTTTCCGGCTTCCAGTTGCATTCCTAACTGCATTTCGCTGTAAACAAAAGCTAATCTACTCACGGATACAGCACTTGTATTAAAAGCCTCTTCGTTTGATAATAGAGACACGTTACCATTGGGTTGCAGTAAAAAGCGAACCAACGTATTTTTGTTTACATTATGAGCCAATGAAAAATTAAAGGGTAAATAAAACTGCAAAACATCATCATCAGTAAACTGATAACGCAGTCCAATAATAGGAATAGGTAGAAATGCATTGCGAGTTTTTATATTAAGCAAACCTAAATTCCATGTTACTTTTTTATTTGATTTAATTGAATACAAACCCATAAGATATAACACTTCGTTTGTTTTCACTTTGTTGGTAATATCATTATTCAAAATAAGGCCACCATCGAAAAGCCACGAAGTTTTTTTTCTGTCTTTAAAAATATACGTAAACCCGATGCTTGCATTAAGTATATCGTGATTATTTGCTAAACGCGAAAAATACAAATCGTTGAAACGTGCCGAAGAATGTATGGCAAATATGGAAGATGCTGTATCCCACTTATCTTGTTCGTAATACGAAAGATTGTTTTTGAGCGGAATCCAGCAACCTAAGAGATATCGGTTAGAGGCAAAAGAATACAAGCTATCTTCGGTAGTGCCTACGGGCATGAAAGTATTCGAGGTGTAGATGCTGGGAGGCATCTGTAAATCAAATAAATTACTTCGCTGGGCCTTAACCAGCAAAGAACTTTGTAAACACAAAAAAAGGATTATAAAAATTTTGTTTACTCTTTTCATATACAAAAGATAAAAACCGGACGAGCCTTATGGGAAAGCCCGCCCGGTTAAACCTAAACCATTAAACCTTCCTATTTTAAATTAAATGTATATGTTTTTTTGCCAATAGTTGCAGTAGCCTGATTGTCGCAGTCTCCGTTTCCAAAATCTACTACACGTTTTTTCAAATCTTCGGGTTGAAGTTCTAATACTCCTTTTGTAATTTCTATTTTGTAACCACAAAACTGAACTCTTAGTGGAGTGGTAATGGTTACGGTAAATTTCCGTCCATCTCTGTTTACTCCATTACCAGTACCTGTAATTAAATAGGCATCATCGGTAATACCTGATATTCCATTGGTCCAAAAAGTAGTACTTTCCCCTTCTATCCATTCGCGGGTACGAGAAGATTTCCACTCTATTACTTTATTATCGGGGGTGGTAATTTTCCCATCCACTTCTATAGAGTAGGTTAAATTTCCTGCATTATTTCTGCCATTATTTGTTACCACTTTCGTTCCCTCTACTTTGTTATCATTGATGTAATAATTATCTGGCTTAATAGTAATAACAGTGCCCGGATCTCTATATTTTCCGGTAATTGTAACAACAATTATTCCTCTGCGTTCTTTACCGTCATTTCCTTTGCAATTAGTGTGCCCAAAATCTATTGTTAGTGTTTTAGGAAAGGTAATAGAATCAAATGGAGTAAGCGTAACAGTTGCGCAGTTTCCTGCCACTTTAAAGGCTTCAACCATTCTACCCTCTTTAAGTTTAGATTGCTGTCCTGCTTCATCGTCAACAGTTTTATGCATATCTTCAAACATAGAGCGAGCCATTGCATCGTCTTGTTCTGAAGTTGTATCGCGGTTTAATTTTCTTTTTTTGCAAGAACTTGTTACAAAAGCAAGTGATGCAAGAAACAGGACACTTAAAATTAATGTTTTAGTTTTCATAGTATTGTTTTTTGTGTGTTTTGCACTGTATGACCGCAAATAATTTGAAAGGTTTAATCGGGTAATAAAAAAAATTAAAATTTATTTAGAGAAAGTAACACCAAAGTGCATGCTTCTTCCCATTTGATATTGTTTTCGTTTAGTAATTGTTGAAGTTCGGCATTTTCTGTTCCCGGATTAAAAATCACTCTTTGTGGATTTGTTTCAATTATATACTTATAATAAGGTTTCTGATTCGTGGGGTTCACATAAAGTGTAATGGTATTAATGTCGCTAAATAAAGGAGTATCTGTTTGCACTGTTACAGTTGATATATTGCCCGCTTTAATTCCTATGGCCTTTACAAAATGGCCATGAGCCAAAAGCTGTAATACAGCTTTATGCGAGTATTTATCCGGCTTAAGGCTTGCCCCAATTACCAATGTATCTTTACTCATCTTTATGCTCTTATTTTTCCGCCCAACTGTTGCTCAATTGCACGCTGAATTTTTTGCATACTGTTTTCTATTTCTTTATCGGTAAGAGTTGCTGCTTCATTTTGCAGATAAAAAGCAATGGCATACGATTTTTTTCCGCTTTCAATATTTTTTCCTTCGTACACATCAAATACCTGAACCTCTTTAAGTAATTTTTTTTCTGTTTTAAAAGCCAACTCTTTTACTTCCGAAAAAAGGATTTCTTTATTAAAGAGAATGGCCAAATCTCTGCGTACACCTATAAATTTAGAAACTTCTTTATACCTTGCACCAGTTGTACGTAAACCTTTCATAAGATTTTCAATATTTATTTCGGCAAAAAACACGGGTTTATCAATATCAAATTGTTTTAATAGTCCTTTGTTTACATTTCCTATTATAGCAATAGGGCTTCCTTTTAAAGAATATGTTATAGCATCTTGTAGCCCTTGCAACGCCAGGTTGTATTGTGTAGTAACTTCTTTTTCACAAACGGAAAGAATGGCAAACAAGTTTGCAACAGTCCCTTTGAGTTCAAAAATATCGGAATGCATTTTGGGATTATTCCAACTTTCTTTAAATCTTTCTCCGGTAATAAAGAGAGCTAGCTTTTCTTTTTCTTCGTATTTATTTTCATTTCGGGTATATACTTTCCCTAACTCAAAGAATTTAAGGTTTGTATTCCGTCTGTTCATATTGTATGCGATGCTTTCTAAACCTCCGTACAACATTGAGGCTCTGAGTGTGTCTAATTCTGAACTAAGAGCATTTAAAACTTTTACGGTATCTGATTGGTTTGAATAATATGCAGAATTAGAAAGTGAATTGGTTAATATTTCTGAAAACCCCATTGAGGTAAGATAAGTGGAAATAGAACGCAAAATTTTTTGCTTATCGGGTTTTTGAATGGTTGAGATGGTTGTATGTAATTGGGAGGGAATTTCTATTTTGTCATATCCATAAATTCTGAGTATTTCCTCTGCTATATCAACCTTTCTGGTAACATCTACTTTAAAAGGAGGAACAGAAAGTTGTAATTCTGTTTCTGTTTCGGAATCTATTTTTATTTCTAAATTTTTAATAATTGATTTTTGAACTTGAACAGGTATTTCGGTTCCTGCAATTTTATTCAGATACTCAAAATTGAAATTTATTTTACAATCGTTAATAGGATTGGGATACACATCAATTATAGGAAAAGGGATTTCGCCTCCTCCTACTTCTTGAATGAGCAGACAAGCACGTTTTAATGCGTAAATAGTGATATTGGGATCGGCCCCTCTTTCGTACCGGAAGGAGGCATCTGTATAAAGGGCGTGTTTTTTGGAGGTTCTGCGAATAAAAGCTGGATTAAAATAGGCGCTTTCTATAAATATATTTTTTGTTTGTGGAGTAATTCCCGACTTACTTCCGCCAAAAACCCCGGCTATACACATCCCCTCTTTTTCGTTACGTATCATTAAATCATTAGCCGAAAGAATTCGAGATACACCATCTAAGGTTTCAAAAACGGTTCCCTCGGTAAGAGTATCAACCATTACTTTGTTTCCTTCAATTTTGTCTGCATCAAAAGCATGAAGGGGCTGTCCTAATTCATGTAAAACAAAATTGGTAACGTCTACGATGTTATTAATGGGTTTTAGTCCTATAAATTTAAGTTTGTTTTTAAGCCATTGTGGTGATTCGTTAACCGTAACACCTGAAATATAAATTCCCGAATACCTTGGGCAGGCTTCGGTATTTTGCACTATTACATCTATTCGCGATTTTTCGTTACCTGTTTTAAACGCCTCTACTGCTGGTTTTAATAACTGAATATTTTGTTTTAGAGCTAAAACTGCTACTACATCGCGGGCTACGCCAATATGTGAGGCCGCATCTACCCGGTTGGGAGTTAAACCTATTTCGAAAATATAATCTTCTTCTACTCCAAAATAATTGGCTGCCGGTTCTCCCACATTAACCGTATCGGGCAGTACAATAATACCTTCGTGCGAAAGTCCAATACCAATTTCATCCTCGGCACAAATCATGCCTTCAGAAACTTCGCCCCTTATTTTAGTTTTTTTAATCTCAAATGGTTCTCCATTTCTTGGAAAAAGAGTAGTGCCCACAGTTGCCACTACTACTTTTTGTCCTTTTTCTACATTAGGAGCTCCGCAAACTATTTGCAATTCGGATTCATTGCCTATATCAACCTTAGTAAGCGATAGTTTATCGGTATCGGGGTGTTTTATGCAAGAGGTAACCTTACCAACCAAAAGTCCGTTCAGTCCGCCTTCTATTGAAAACACTTTTTCGTATTTTTCTACTTCTAATCCACAGTCGGTTAATATTTTTTCTAGCTCCTTAACATCTGGGCTTGCCGAGAGATAAGAACACAACCAATTATATGAAATCTTCATGCTGCTTAAATAAACAACAAAAATAGAATTTTAGACTTAAATATGAGGTTAATTAGCGTATTGTTTAAATAATGATGGAATTGTATAACGGTTAACAAAAAAATAAAATATAATCTGAGAATATACATAAAAAATGGTATATCTTTGAGCAAGAAAATTTTAAGATTATGATTAAAAAAATATTCATTTTTCAGGCTGTTTTGTTGTTTACCCTTTCTGCTATTGCACAAGGACCAACCATCGAAGGTACTTATTTACCTGTAAAAAACACTACTTTTAAACAGATTTGGGATACAACAGCAACACTTTTAACTATACCCACTACGGGAGCTAATCAGGTTTGGAATTATTCCAACAAGTTTATTCAAATGCAGGACACTTTTCATACAAAAACCTTAGATAAATCTGGCCTGCCTTATTACCATTTATTTCCTGACGCTACTCATGCCTCTTTTTGGAATGTACCATTAAAAGACCAAGATTCTTTATTTTCCTACTTTATTGTAGATACCTCAGGTTTTCACCGAATTGGCGGATTTAGTATCATGAGCACATTAGACTCGGTGTTTATTGAACCCTCCGAATTATTCATGCCGGCTCGAGTAAAATACAATATGGATACTATCTTTAATTACAGCAGAACTGTTGGATACGGAAAATCGGGCAACTATAAAGTGAAATCGGTACAATTAAGAAATAAACAAATGGTGGGTGCGGGCTATGGCACATTAATTACACCATTAGGGAGTTTTTCCGATGTAGTATTAATGAAAGAAATAAACTACCGTACGGATAGCGTATTTGTTGATTTTGGAGGAAATGGCAATTACTCCTTCTACCAAAAATACAATTATGATGCAATTTATTACCATTTTCTTCGCAATAACACCTTTGCTACCACTCACCTAATGCTACTGAAGTGTTCTCCATTTAACAATTTTGTGTGGTATGGGTGGTACACTCTTCCTGTGGATTTTGGCAGCATTGAAGGATTTGTTTATGATACTACCGGTTTGCCTGTTACCAATGGCGAGGTTTATTTGTATCGAGAATATTCGAACTTTACAAAAAATGATATTCTTGCTATAACACCCATCAATACGAATGGCTCTTATAAATTCGATTCTATCCCTTATGGAGAATATAGAATAGCAGCAAGGCCTGATTTACTTTTATACCCTAACTCCTTTACCACTTATTACGGAGATACTACTGACTGGAAAAATGCCCAAAGCATTATTACTACCAACAATGTAAACGGCATCAATATTACTCTTGATTACCACGACCCCAACATTGGAAACAACACCATTTCGGGTAAATTATTACTAAACTACAATTACAACAGAATAGGTCAGTTTGGTAAATTGATGAAAAATGACCCAATTCCCGGAATTGATATCATTGTTGAAAAAAAGCCTTCCGGGCCTGTTAAATCCTCTATTCAATCGAATAATAGCGGAGATTTTACCATTTCCAATTTAGAAAACGGGACTTACACCCTTTGGGTAGATATGCCCGGCTTAAACATGAGTGGCTCTTACACCTTCACTTTGTCTGGTTCCACCACTGTTTCCGAACTTGATTTTACTGTTGGAAAAGACAGCATTCATCCATTTAATGCTACCTATGTGGTAAAACAAGATATTAAAGAAAATGGATTTTCTGTCTTTCCGAATCCTTCGGACACTAAGGTAAACATCGCATATACATTAGACCATGCTCAAAATGTTTCTTTTAAAATAGTGAACATTCTTGGCGAAACCATACGTGAAGTTAATTTAGGTAATAAACTAATTGGAAGTTACAATTATGTGATTGATTCAAATGAATTAAAACTGAATTCAGGAACATACTTATTACAAATGAATATCGGTTCAATGTCAAAAACTAAAAAATTCTCTATATTAAAGTAGTTTAATTTTGTGCTTACAGAAGGGCTGATGAATATCAGCCCTTTTTTTTTCTATTTTTGGATTGTAATTACAGACAATGTATCCAGCGAAAATTATATACTCACTGCTTTTCTTTTCTATTCACCTATGTCTGCTATCTCAAAATTATAATTTTCAAAATTTTTCTGTCGATAACGGCCTATCTCAATCTCAGATACTAAGTATTTACCAACACTCTGATGGAGAAATTTGGCTAGGAACCAACAATGGCGGAATCTCTATCTTCAACGGAAAAACATTTCATTATCTAACAACTAAAAATGGTTTGTCCGACAATATTGTGTACTGTATTGAGAAGGGACCCGATGGCAATATATATATAGGAACCAATAATGGCATCAGTATCATTAAACCCGATACTATTATAAAACTAGATACCACAAACGGATTGGGGCATCATCGGGTTTTTAAAATATTTTTCGATTCAAATAACAAATGCTGGATTGGAGCCGGAAATGGAATATATTTTTTAGAAGGAATAAGCATTAAACCTTTTGAAAAAAATATGCTTTTTGAAAACAAAGGAGTTTTTAATTTTTACGAGGATGGAAATAAAAATATATGGGTTTGTACAATGGGTACCGGACTTACAAAAATTACAAAAAAGGAAATTATTCAATACAATTCAAACACTTCTACAATATCAGATTTGGTATTCTCTATAGGAGAAATAGATGGGAAAATATGGGCTTTTACTAATAAAGGAGTATTTGAGTTGAACGAAAAAAATGAATTTGTATTCAAAACTATTGATAAAAGTAAAATGAACTTTCCGGTTTACTGCGCCATAAAAGATGAGAATACCTATTGGCTTGGCACTTACTCCGGTATATTTAAATACAAAGGAGAAACTTTTACTAATATTACCACCCAAAATGGGCTCATTGATAATGACATCTTTAAAATTTTAGAAGACAGAGAAGGGAATATTTGGTTTGCATCAAAAAACAATGGAGTTTCAAAATTAAGTTCAGAAAGATTTGTTTCACTAAATAAAAAGCAATTAAATGTTGACGAGATAACAAGCGTATATAAGACATCTACCGGTAAATTAATGATAAGTTCAGCCATCGGATTAATCATAAAATCAGAAAATAGAATTGATATCTTTAATGAAAAAAGTAAGCAATCAGAAAATAAAGTTCAAGATGTAAATTATGCGTATGAAATAGACAGCAATCATTATATTGTTGGTACAGATGCCGAGGGTTTGTTTTATTTTAATTTAGAAAAAAAAACATTTTCACAAATTCCAACAATGGGAGGAAAATCTTATCAAATGATTTATCATATTTATAAAGATAGAGATGGGGTTATTTGGATATGTAGCAAAAACGGATTGTCTAAACTAGAAAATGGCAATGTAATACCTTTTCAACCTCAGATTATTCCTCAAACGGATATTTTTCAAATTTATCAGGACTTGAACAACCGTTATTGGCTAGCTACCGACAACGGGGTATATCTGTACGATGGTTCTTCCATTTACCAATTCTCAGAGAAAGAAGGAATCAAAAAAGGTAGGGTTCGTTCTATTGTTCAAACCAAAGACAGTACCATCTGGTTAAGTTCTAACTATGGAGTGTACAAATTCTCAAATGGAAAATTTACAAATATTTCAGAAAAAGAGGGATTAGCTTCTAACGTAATTTATTCATTAATTGCTGATAGCAAAGGAAATATTTGGGCAGGACATCAATACGGTATAGATGTAATCAGTTTTAATAAAAACTCTTTCATTATAAAAAATTACAAAAATGATGACGGCTTTGCCGGCCAACAATGTTTACCAAACTCTATTTGCATTGACCAAAATGATAATATCTACATAGGTACTTTAAAAGGTTTGGTGATCTATAATCCATCACTTGATAAACCAAATACAAAAGAACCTTTAACGAGAATTACCAAAGTAAAAGTTTTCTCTCAGGATATAAATTGGAGCCATTATACCGATTCTATCAGCCATAATAATATACCTTTTAATCCCAATTTAACCTACGATAAAAATTATATTACCATAGAATTCATTGCTGTTAGCCACACTAAACCGGAACAAGTTGCTTATAAATACAAATTAGTAGGTTTAGATAAAGACTGGCAAATGGCCATAAATAAAACAGAAATAGCTTACTCTAATCTACCACCCGGCCATTATGAATTTTTATTATTGGCAAGCAATGGAGATGATATTTGGAATAAAAAACCCGTATCATTTAAGTTTACTATTAAACCTCCATTTTGGCAAACCTGGTGGTTCTACACCATTTGCAGCGGAATTGTTTTAGCCGGAATTTTTTCATACATTAAAATAAGAGCAGCAAACAGGCAGATTACAAAACAAAAAGAAATCATTGAAGAAAAAAATCAAGACATTACCGATAGCATCATTTATGCGAAAAGAATTCAGGAAGCTATTTTACCCATGAATAAATCGCTGAAATCATACTTTTCAGATTCATTTATTCTCTTTAAACCAAGAGATATTGTGAGTGGCGATTTTTACTGGTTTACAGAAGATGAAGAGAAATCAATTATTGTGGTTGCAGATTGTACAGGACATGGCGTTCCGGGAGCTTTTATGAGTATGCTAGGAACTAGTATATTAAATCAAGTAATTCGCGATGAAAACATTGCAAATCCGGGTTATGCACTAGATCGCATGGATGAAAAATTAAATATGGCTCTGCACAAGGCTTACAGTGAAACAAAAGCCCAAGACGGTATGGATATTTCCGTATGTACCTACTATAAAAATAAAAAACAGGTAGAATATGCCGGAGCCAATAACCCGCTCTATGTTGTACGAAAAAATGAAAACCCTTTAATCATTAATGATAAGGTTGCTTCTCCTTTGCTACAAAACGAATCGTTTTCCTTTTACGAGATTAAAGCTAATAAACAACCTATTGGCGGAACAGAACGAAAACAAAAGTTTGTTACCCATTCTATAAAAGTTCAAAAAAATGACTCCTTTTATCTTTTTACAGATGGATATGCCGATCAGTTTGGTGGACCAAAAGGTAAAAAATTTATGTACATACAATTTAAAAAGTTAATCTTATCTATTCAACTTATGAATATGAAAGAGCAGGAGAAAGAACTTATTAAAGTACTGGAAACATGGAAAAATACCTCTCACAATCAGGTTGATGATATTTGTATTATGGGAGTAAAAATTTAGCCTATTCTCCGAAATACCTCTCCATACGTTGTATTAGTTTTTGCACTTCATCATCGGTTTGTTTTTTATACAAATCCCAGTTGGGAATACCTCCAATCTTTTCACTTCCGCATTCCGGATAACCCTCTAACGGGCCTCCGTTTCCAATTAGTCCGTTTCCATGATGTATAAAATTTGAGAAGGTATACACAATGTTTCCTTTAGATGTATTTAGTTTAAGTGAATACATTACATATCCGGCAGAAACCTCTGACTCCTCTTTATTATTAATGGTTCCGTCTTTTCCTAACTTGAAACCGGTTCCTCCTACTCCTTTTTTATCGTAATAATGAACGGGCAGCGTACCATTGTAAAAATAAGTGCCGGAGTTTTTGTTGTACGAGTCAAATTTCAATGAACCAATATCCTCTGCCAGATTAGAAATGTAAGTTTCGTTATTTTTTGCTTGAGTAATAGGGATATTGCCCTTCACTACTTTTTTCTCTTGTTTTTCTGAGTTTTCTTGTGCAAAAGAAAAACTAGTTGTAGTCAACAAAATCAATAGGGGCAAAAGTACTTGTTTCATGATATTTATTTTTTTGTAAAATTATACATTTATGATATTCTAGACCAATCGTTTGTTTCTTTATATATTCTAAACAGTTGTTTCTTTAATTCCAAATGTTCTGTTTGGTTTAAATCGCTATCGCATTTTAACAAATCTTGTGCCGCATTTCTAGCCATATTTAAGATAGAGGAATCTTTCCTTAGGTCGGCTATTCTAAAATTTATTAATCCGCTTTGTTGTGTACCCTGAATATCTCCGGGTCCTCTTAGTTTTAAATCTACTTCAGCAATCTCAAAGCCATCGTTTGTTCTTGTCATTGTTTCTATTCTTTGTTTAGCTTCTGAGGTTAGCTTGTTTCCAGTAAGTAAAATGCAATA
Source organism: Flavobacteriales bacterium (assembly GCA_905339165.1). GTDB lineage: Bacteria > Bacteroidota > Bacteroidia > Flavobacteriales_E > Vicingaceae > BCD5. The sequence goes on along the minus strand of CAJPFH010000062.1, from coordinate 23,906 downwards.
GGATTGCTCTGCTCCACGCCCTACTCTACCGCGTAGCTGATGCAGTTGTGAAAGCCCGAAACGTTCGGCATTTTCAATAATCATTACACTGGCATTGGGTACATTTACTCCTACTTCGATTACTGTGGTAGCCACCATTATTTGTGCCTTACCTGTTACAAAAAGCTGCATCTGATATTCCTTATCAATGGGTTTTAGTTTTCCGTGTACAATGCTAATGATAAAATTTGGCGGAGGGAAACGCACCAATATGGTGTCGTATCCTTTCATTAAATGCTGTAAATCCATTTTTTCCGACTCGTCTATTAGTGGATATACAATATAAATTTGCCTACCTAATTTTACCTGTTGCTCTATAAAACCAAACACCTTAAGGCGAGCTGATTCGTAAAAATGTTGTGTTTTAATTTCTTTTCTACCAGGGGGCAATTCATCAATTATAGAAGTATCTAAATCGCCATAAAATGTCATCGCCAGTGTACGAGGAATAGGTGTTGCCGTCATTACTAATACATGAGGGGCTGAAGTATTTTTTTTCCAAAGTCGAGCTCGCTGTTCCACCCCAAAACGGTGCTGCTCATCTACAATTACTAAACCTAAATTTTTAAATACCACAGTATCTTCAATAAGGGCATGTGTTCCTATTATTATTTGCAAATTTCCTTCCGCTAAATCTTTGAGCAAGTTATTTCTTTCTGCTTTTTTAGTAGATCCTGTAAGCAAGGCTACAGAAATGCTGAGTGGGGCTGCCAATTGTTTAATGGTTTCGAAGTGTTGTGATGCCAATATTTCGGTGGGTGCCATAAAGCATGCCTGAAAACCATTGTCTAGTGCCATGAGTATGCTCATAAATGCTACCATCGTTTTCCCGCTTCCAACATCACCTTGTAGCAACCGATTCATTTGCTTTCCGGTGGCTGTATCCTTTCGTATTTCTTTTAATACTCGTTTTTGGGCATTTGTAAGTTCGAACGGTAAAAACTGATTGTAAAATGCATTAAAATATTCTCCTATTCTTGTAAATATAAAACCTTTTACAAATTCATTTTTCAACCCTTTTTCTTTAAGAATTTTTAACTGAAGTAAAAACAATTCGTCAAATTTTAGTCTTAGGCGAGCTTTCGCCAATTCGTCATTCGAATGGGGTAGGTGAATATTGATGAGGGCTTGCTCTAACGATATCAGTTGATAACTTTTTAAGACCGGATACGGTAAGTATTCCTGTACCTTTCCTTGAAGCTGCAAACAAAGTATTCTCTGGAGTTTAAATATCCCTCGGGAAGTAAATCCTTTTGCACTCAATTTTTCGGTAGTAGAATATACTGATTGAAAACCCGATAAATTCTTTAACGTATCTTCCTTCAGCTCTTCCATTTCTGGGTGCACTATGTTAAAATATTTTTGAAATAAAGAGGGTTTTCCATAAATGATATAAGGTACTCCTGTTTTTATTGAATTCTTTATCCACTTTAATCCCTTAAACCAAACCAATTCTATTTTACCGGTTTCATCGCTAAAAACTGCTGTAATGCGTTTTGCTTTTCCAATTCCTACGGTTTCTAACTTTTCTATTTTTCCGATTAATTGTATGTGATATTGCTCTGAACCTATTTCTTTGATTTTATAAATTTTTGTGCGGTCTTCGTAGCGAAACGGAAAATGAAAAAGTAAATCGCGGAAAGTAAAAATTTTTAGTTCTTTTTTTAACACTTCGCTTCGGTTAGGCCCTACGCCCTTTAAGAACTCTATGGGTGTGTCTAAGAAATGGTTACTCATTACAAGTTCTAAATTAGTACAAACTAAAATTTAATTATCACACGCAACTCGAATTATAACTTATTTTATCAACAATTGCTTAGTCATTGTATACTTCAGAAAAAGCTATTAGAAATATGGCTACAGCCGATAAGAAAATACCAAATACATTTTTTTTACTCATCTTTTCTTTGAAGATAAAAAAAGAAGAAACAGAGGTGGCCACAACTATTCCTATATTATTTAGGGGAAATACAACAGAGCTCTCTACATTAGTAAGTTGTAGGGATTTTATGAGGAAAACAATGGAGCCATAATTTACTATTCCAAGGAAAAACCCATATATTATTGACTTTGCTGATAAATTATTTTTTAGAAAAACAATTTTATAAAATAACACGGTAATTCCAATACAAAAAGCAGCACTAAAAATTACTGGGGTAAAGAAAAGTACATTGATTTCGCTCAAGTAGTTTTTTTCAATAAAGTTCAAATACGAGTCTAATAAGCCGTTTCCAATAAAAAGAAAAACAACCAAAGCTATTCCCTGCCATTTTTTTATTTGAATTTGATTGCTGGTTTTCTGAGTAGCAAGATATACTCCTAACAATGCCAATGCAATACCTGCCATTTTAAAAAAAGAAACAGAATCGTTATACAAAACTACCGCAAAAAACACCGGTATAACCACACTTAGTTTATTTGCTACCGATGCTACCGATGGCCCTATCTTTTGCGATGTGAATGCAATGGCATAAAACATGAAAATAAACAATACGCCTGTAATTAAAGCGTGGGTAAACCAATTTTGATACATGATATTTTCTGAAATGCTTTCTGCCCTCAAAAAACCAAAAACGGAAGCCACTAAATAATTAGCCACTATAGCCTGAAAGATATCTATTTTTTGTGTTTCAAAAAATTTAAAAAGTAGAAACAAGCTGGAAGAACAGATAATACTAAGCAAAATGTAAATCATGCTATGATTTATTTTTGTAAATAAGGAGTATATTATCTAAAATAGCTTCTTTACTTATTGGTTCGTTTTCAATAATAGGAGCTGATAAACCTTTGCCAAATGTTTTGTTTCCTATAATCACTCTCGCCTCGTCCCAGTAATAATTAGCTAAAAATTTACTGAGGGTATTTTTGCCTCCCTCTACAATTACTGATTGAATAGCTCTTTTAAGCATTTCGCTTGCGAAAGATGAAAAAAAGTTTTTAAAATCTATGGCAACAAACTCTACATTTTCTTTTTTGTTATTTGTATGCTCATTAAGAATAATGGTTGAGGCTTCAGAATTAAAAACACGCAATGAATAAGGCAATTTATTTTCCTTGTCTATTATTATTCGCAAGGGCGATTTTCCGGGCCACTCTCGGGTTGTTAATAAAGGATTGTCATTAAAAACCGTGTTGGTGCCCACTAAAATTGCCTGCTCTTCGCTTCGCCATTTATGAACCAATTGTGTGGCTGTTTTATTACTAATCCAATGATCTTTTAATTCCTTTCCTCTTCTGTCTCTATCTATAAAACCATCAAGAGTTTGAGCCCACTTTAAAATAATGTAGGGTCTGTTCTTTAAATGTTGGGTAAAAAAACGTTTGTTTAATTCTTTGCACTTTTCTTCTAAAATTCCTACTATTACTTCAACTCCGGACATTTTTAATTTTTCAATCCCAGCCCCGCACACTTCTTTAAAAGGATCTAAACAGCCTATTACCACACGCTTTATTTTATGCTGAATGATTAAATCGGTACAAGGAGGAGTTTTGCCGAAATGATTACAAGGTTCAAGATTTACATACAATACCGCATGGTTTAAAATGTTTTTATCTTTTACCGAAGCAATGGCATTCACTTCGGCATGGGGACCTCCAAAAATTTGATGATATCCTTCGCCAATAATTTTACCTTCGTAAACTATAACACAACCCACCATAGGGTTGGGAGCTACATTGCCAAAACCATTGGCAGCCAACTGAAGGCACCTCCTCATATAAATTTCGTGCTGCATTTTCCAAAAGTAATTTTTTTCAAATTAACCAAGTATGGTTAGCTTTACGTTTTGCTAAGTTTATATGAAAATTGCCTCGAATCGTTTAGTTTCCATGCTCAGTTATTGCAATGAGCAGTTATGGCCACTCTATTCTAAGCAAGAAGTGGAAGCGATGAAACGATGGATTTTTATGGAATTGTTTCAATTAAATTCCGCACAACTGGTAACCGAATATGATAAACGTTTCAGTGAATCGGAATTGTTGCGACTAATAGAGGTAATAAAACATCTTAAAAGGAAAACGCCTCTCGCCTACATATTTGGAAAAACCGAATTCTACGGACTACCCTTTCTGGTAAATAAATCGGTTTTAATTCCACGTCCGGAAACGGAAGAACTTTGCGAATGGCTTATTCATTCTTGCAATAAAAATAAACTTCATTCAATACTCGATATTGGTACAGGAAGCGGATGTATTGCTATTGCATTAAAAAAGGCACTATCCAATACTTGGATTACAGGAATAGATATTTCTGAAGATGCTCTTTCTCTTGCTAAACAAAATGCACTACTAAATCAGTGCGACATTGCTTTTTTAAAAAAAGATGTATTATCCGAAACTCTTGAAGAAACGTTTGATATTATTGTAAGTAATCCACCCTATATTACACATGAAGAAGAAAACGTAATGGACGAGCAGGTGTTGCTTTATGAGCCGCATTTAGCATTATTTGTAAACAATAATGACCCCCTTCAATTTTATAAAGCCATCATTCGTTTTGCCCTTAAATGTTTACATTCTAACGGATTTATTTTTTTTGAATGTAACACAATTTTTATTAAAGAGGTGGAAGATTTGCTGAATAAAAACAACTTTAAAGAAATAGAAATAAAAAAGGATATGAGCGGAAAATCGAGAATGATAAAAGCTACCAAATTCTAACGTAGAAATGTGTTTAAATAGAAAATACCCTCTATCCCTTTTATTTATTTTATGTTGTTTTTTTTTCTCCGAAATAAAGTCTCAGAACCCTGCCGATTCTGCCAAAAAAGAGGAACCTAAAATTAAAGAGTATAAATTTATCTTCGGATTCGATTCAAGAATTTCTTGGGTTTTAGATACCCGCACCCGTTTTAATGGTATTAAAATAGGGATTGAATATAGAGGTAAAGACCGAGTAGGACTTGGAATTTATAGTGTAAAAAATCCTATTATTATTAAAGATGTACCTACCATTGTAGATTCTACCCCGGTATTTAACGGATTTGACACAGTTTTAGTACCTGTACTAGATACACTAAATTACCTTACTCATTATAGTTATACTACCTTATTTCTTGATCATATTTTTATTTCAAAAAAAAAATGGGAAATAAGCATGCCTTTGCAACTTGGTGCAGGAACAGCAACTATTGATTATACAAACCCAGTTACCTCTAAGCGGGTAGAAGTGGTTCGCTTCGGTTTTTTAGTTACCGAAATATCGGTGGCAGGGCATTATAAATTTTTTCCTTGGTTGGGCATTGGAACAGGCATAGGTTACCGTTCTATGCTTACAAAAGACAAACAAGTGAAAAAAGCTTTTGATGCCCCTCTCTTTGTATTTAAGTTAAAAATATTTTTGGGAGATTTATACCGAGGAATCTTTCCTAAAAAAGAAAAATAGCACAACTAGGCCAACTGCAATAAGTTAGCATGCCAACTTTGTTTGATGGGAATTTCCCATTTTTCTAAAAATTCTTTTTTGCTGGTAATAGTGTTATTAAATACAATGGTATTTTCAGTTATCTCTCCATTACTAAAGAGAGCAGGTATGTCATTCATGTGTACCACCCTAATGCCTTCACTGGTTCTGTATGCGGTTTTCATTCTGTCCATCAGCGAAATATTAAAAGCTTCTTCTATAGATTTAATAAACCGAACGGAACTATCCATTGCACTTCCACATAAGCGGTCGTCAGAATCATCGGCTATAATAACAATAAAGCGGTTGTAAAATACTTTTCCTTCTCCTCGTATATGTTGGCCATGTGATTCCCAACCGGAAAGGAAAATATTAAAGGCTTCGTTTATTTCGTGAGTTTGTTCTGGCGTTAATTCTGTGTTGCATTGATAAACCCAAACGCGAGAGGTAATTGGAAATTTTTCGAAAAACATAATTTTTATTTTTTATAAATCGTTTGCTTGTGCTATAAGTTCTGCAATATCGTACACTTTAATTTGTGTTTCTTTATTTTTCATTTTTATACCGTCCGTCATCATCGTCATACAAAAAGGGCAACCCGTAGAAATGATATCCGGATTTACTTCTATGGCTTGTTCGGTTCTTTCTATATTTACTTCTTTGTTTCCTTTTTCTGCTTCTTTAAACATTTGAGCTCCACCTGCACCACAGCAAAACCCACGTGATTTACAATTGGTCATTTCTACTAATTCCGAATCTAACTTATGAATCAACTCTCTTGGGGCCTCATAAATTCCATTTCCTCGTCCGAGATAACAAGGGTCATGAAAGGTAATGCGTTTCCCGTTAAAAGTCCCTCCTTTTATGGTTAATCTACCTTCATTTATTAATTGCTGCAAAAATTCGGTATGGTGTAAAACCAAATAGTTTCCGCCCAAAGCGGGATATTCATTCTTTAGTGTATTAAAACAATGCGGGCAAGCGGTTACAATTTTCTTTATTTCGTAACCATTTAATACCGTAATATTTTGCATGGCTTGCATTTGAAAAAGAAACTCGTTACCAGATCGTTTAGCAGGGTCTCCGGTACATGATTCTTCGCTACCTAACACGGCAAAACTTACTTGTGCCTGTTGAAGAATTTTTGCAAAGGCTATAGTAATTTTCTTTGCACGGTCATCAAAACTTCCGGCACAACCTACCCAAAACAGCACTTCCGGTGTTTGCCCTGAGGCCATCATTTCGGCCATCGTTTTTACTTTCAAGCTCATGTTTTTTCTAATTTTCTTCGCTCCATTTTAATCGGTCAGCTTGTGAAAACTGCCATGGAGCTCCGTTATTTTCTATATTGGTAAGCATTCCTGCCCATTCTGCCGGTGCTTTAGATTCTTCCATTAATAAGTTTCTGCGTAATTCAATAATAATAGAAAGGGGATCTATATTAATAGGACAGGCTTGAGTACAGGCATTACAAGTAGTGCAGGCTAAAATTTCTTCTTCTGAAATATAATTTCCTGAAAGTGTTTTTTCGTCTCTGTAATCGCTTCCGTGCTTATCTATTCCTTTTCCTACTTCTTCTAACCTATCGCGAACATCCATCATTATTTTGCGTGGAGAAAGTTTTTTTCCTGTATTATTTGCCGGGCACTCCGATGTACAACGGCCACATTCTGTGCAGGAATAGGCGTTGAGAAGCTGAATACGATTTAAGTCAAAAACATCTTTTGCTCCAAATCGTTCGGGCGTTTGAGAAGCTGAATCGGGTTGAGATGCGTATGGATTAGCCTCAGGGTCGAGCATTAATTTTACCTCACGAGTAACCGATTCCATGTTATTTAATTCGCCCTTGGGTTTTAACTTTGAAAAGTAGGTATTGGGAAAAGATAAGATAATGTGCAGATGTTTAGAATAGGGTAAATAATTCAGAAAAACAAGGATTCCGACAATGTGAAACCACCAGCAAAAACGTTCAATAAAAATGAGAGTGCTCGTGTCTAATCCTATAAATGAAGAGGCGAATAATGAACTTACCGGGAAGCATCCCGATTGGACGTAATGCTGTACTTGCTGTTGTTGAAGTGTGGCATCGGCTGCATTCATGATTAGAAAAGCCGACATTAAAAATACTTCTGTAATTAAGATGAGATTGGCATCATTACGAGGCCAACCATTTAATTCGGGTTTTCTAAAGCGACTTAGTTTCAGCAAATTTCTTCTAATAAAAAATATAAGACATGAAACTAATACCATTAAGGCCAATACCTCAAAAGAGGCAATGAGTGAATTATAAAAACTGCCTGCAAAGGAAAAAATACGATGCGTTCCAAAAATGCCATCAATAACAATTTCGAGCATTTCTAAATTGATGATTACAAAACCGGCATAAACTAAAATGTGTAAAATGCCGGCTACGGGCTTTACTGTCATTTTGCTTTGCCCTAAGGCTACTTTAAGCATTGTTTTAAGGCGAGCCGATTTGCTCCCTTCCGGAATTACTTTTTTTCCGAGAAAAATGTTGCGTTTTATTTTCGTTGCATTTCTAAAAAAAAGAGTAAACGCAATCAAAAAAAGTAGTAAAAAAATAATATTTTCAGTTCCCATTTAATTTGTTTTTCCTTGTTGCGGATCGTACTTTATTTTGGCATCGCCTTTATAATTCTTATCTTTTTTACCAAATACAGAAAACCGTACATAACGACCGGGATGTAATCGCATATCTTCCATTAATAAATCTAAATCTCGTGATGCTGCAGCCAGATTTCGATAGAGAGTATCGTTGTGCATCAACATTCCCATAGAGCCTTCTCCTCGGTTTATTTTTTCCATAATTCCTGTTAATTGTTCCATGGCTTTTTTGGTGTTATTGATAGTACCCGCAATATCAGCGGCAGCGAGCGAGTCGGAAAGCGAAGAAAAATTCTTAATTACGTTTGTTAGTTTATCTCCATTCTTATCTAGGTTGGCACTTATTCCTCTTACATGCTGAATGATTCCGGCAATATTTCCCGATTCGTTTTTAAATAAGGTATCGATGCGTTTGGCTGTTTTTTCAAAAGTTTGCATAGAACGTTTAATACTGGCAAAACTTTCGTCAAGGTCTCCTCCTTCGTTAAAAACCGAGGTAATTTTTGTGATTGCTGTATCAAGAGAACCGATTAAACTTTCTACCTTTACTTTCAGTGGTAAAATTTGAGCATTCACTTCTTCGGTAAGGGTTTTATCTATTGAAGCAGCAAGCGTATCTCCAGGCTGAAGAACTGTTTGTGAAATGCCGGGATGCAAATCAATCGCTTTAGTTCCTAGTATATCTGCGCTTTTTATGGTGGCTATCGCATCTTTTTTTAACTTCAATCCTTTTTCATTTACCGAAAATCGCACCACAATAGTACCATTGTAGCTAGGGTGAAAATAGATTTCATTGATAGTACCCACTTTGTATCCGTTGTACATAACCGGTCCGGCTTCGGCCAATCCGTCCACCTTTGGGTATACCACATAGTAAGATTTTCCGACCGCAAAAAGATTGGTTCCTTTTAAATAATTGGCACCCCAAGCTAACAATCCGATTGCCAATAAAACGGTAAAACCAACGATAATTTCTTTTTTAAATTTCATACTTACTTATTAAGCAACTTAACGGCTTCGCTAACTGAAATTCGTTCTCCGTTATTAAATGCCACTACAAAGGCGTCTTTATATCCTTTTTGTTTGGCTTCTTCTTGTAGTTTGTTAGCTTCTGATACACTTTTTTCGTTACCAAAAGTATATCTGAATAAACCTCCGGCCTCGTACACATTTATATCTGTTAATCCGTTGAAATTTTCAGGTTTCAATTCCAATTTATTGGCTGATGTAGCTATTTGCACTTTAAACACAATACCTTCTTGTTGCTGCGAAGATGCTAATTCTTTTTGATTTTTTTCTTTTCCTCTTTTATTTTTTTGTTGATTGGTCTGCGATTCTTCTGTTTCATTTTTTGTTTCGGTTTCTTTAGTTAATGCATTCGATTTACCGTTATTTCCCGATTTGCTTTCTATTTCTAGCTTGTATTCTTTAAAAGCCCTGAATATGGCCGATGCCATGTATTCCTGTCCAATTTCTGAGTTTAAAAATTTCTCTTCATCTTTATGAGTTAAAAAACCGGTCTCAATTAAAACACTGGGCATAGTGGTTTTGTATAAAACTAAAAAACCGGCTTGTTTAACGCCTCGGTCAAAACGGCCCACTCTTTCGCGAAATTGCTCTTGTATTTTTGCGGCCAACTTTAAACTGTGTTCCATAAAAGTGCTTTGTCTTAATGAAATGGCTATGTACGATTCAGGAGAGTTGGGATCAAAATCTTCGTACTTAGACTGATAATTGTCTTCCATTAAAATAGATGCATTTTCTCGCATTGCTACTTGTAAATTTGCCTGATTTTTATGCAAACCCATTACATAGGTTTCGGTACCATATGCTGTGGCAGGCCCACTATTTACATGAATGCAAATAAATAAATCGGCTTTGGCATTGTTTGCAATGTTTGCACGTTCATGCAGTTCTATAAATTTATCTTCTTTGCGTGTGTATATTACTTTTACGTCTTGAAAATTTTCTTCAATATACTTTCCTAATTTCAGCGATAATGCCAAACAAATGTCTTTTTCGTTTGAAAAAGAACCCGCACAACCTCCGTCTTTACCTCCGTGCCCTGCATCGATTACTACAGTTTTTACATTAAACGCACTATCGTTAAAAGATGTTAATAAAACAAAAGAGATACTGCATACCGAAATAAACAATAAAGCAGCACGTTTGCCCAAAGTACCTTTTAAGACAAAGTGAAGTTTTTTACTTAGTTTTGAAGCCATCATTCTTTTTAAAACAGAGTGTACAAAATTACTATTAATAGCTCGCATTTTAAAGCTTGTTTACGCATTCTGCTTGTAATATATTCACTGGTTTTTCAACAATCCTATATTTTTTCTGAAAACCATCTGAAATCTTACTCTTTTTATAGCACCATAAAAGTAACACCAAACCTAGACTCTATCTCTCTTTCAAACGATTCATTAAGTAATGATAGTATACTGGTTGATACTCTCATCTCTCCTGATGCGTTGGAATCAAAAGTTTCGTATAAAGCAAACGATTCTATACGGTTTGACCTTGCTAATCAAAAAGTGTACCTGTTTGGAAAAGCCGAAGTAACCTACGAAGATTTAGTGTTAACAGCCGCAGCCATAGAAATTCGTATTGATTCCAGTCAGGTTTTTGCGTATGGCATTTACGATAGTACCGGAAAATATACAGACCGACCTCTTTTTTCGCAGGGCGAACAAAACTTTAGTGCCTACTCTATACGCTATAATTTTAAAACTAAAAAAGGAAAAATAGTAGATGTAATTACTCAAGAAGGCGAAAGCTACATTCACGGACAGCACGTAAAAAGAATGGATACCGAAGAGTTGTATATAAAAAACGGAAAATATACGACCTGTAATTTAGAGCATCCTCACTTTTACATTTATGCCTCTAAGTTAAAAGTAATACCCGATGATAAAATTGTAACCGGACCGGCATATATGGTGATAGAAGACGTACCCACTCCACTAGCTGTACCCTTTGGTTTATTTCCAAATAAAAAAGAAAGATCATCTGGAATTTTAATTCCTACATACGGAGAATCTCCCTCTCTTGGTTTTTACCTAATGAATGGGGGGTATTACTGGACAATAAGCGATAGAATGGATTTGGCTTTAACAGGTGATATCTACTCGAAAGGCAGCTACGGATTAAAGGCAAACACTCAATACTACACTAGATATAAATACAGTGGGAATTTTAGTTTTAGTTATTCGCAAATTCGAAACAGCTATAAAGAATTTTCTGATTTTTCTAAACAGAATGAATTTTTTGTACGATGGAACCATGCACAAGATGCCAAAGCAAGACCCAACAGCCGATTTAGTGCCGATGTTAACGCGGGTACTACTACCAACTTTAAAAACAATCTGAACAGTATTACCGATGACTATTTAACCAATACCTTTAGTTCTAATATTTCATATACCAAAAGTTTTCCTAATAAACCCTTCAGTTTAACGCTTAGTGCAAGACACAACCAAAACACTCAAACACGGCAAGTAAATGTTAGTCTTCCGGATGCCGCCTTTAATGTGCAGCGATTGTTTCCTTTTAGAGGAAATAACACTTCTTCTAAAGGGCAATGGTATAAAAACGCAGGAATAAGCTATTCTGCAAATATGCGTAATGATATTTCTACATACGACACCCTTATTAAATTAGACCGATTAGACCGGCTTACCAACGACATGAAAAATGGAGTACAACACACTATCCCTCTTACCACATCATTTAAAGTTTTTAAATTCTTTACGATGAATCCCGCTATAAACCTGCAGGAAAAATGGTATGCTAAAACAGTTTCCAAAACTTACGATTCTACTCTTAACCTCATTACAACGGATACCGTTTACGGCTTTGCCAGAGGAAGCACAGCCAATGCAAGTAGTAACCTTACCTTTAAACTTTACGGAATGTATTTATTTAAAGGGAATACTATAAAAGCCATCAGACATGTGTTTACCCCTTCTGTTGGTTTCTCTTATACCCCTGAAAATAACGCAGGTTTAAAAAAGTATTACAACCACTCCTTACAAAAAGAAGTTGAATATTCGGTTTTTGAAGGAGGTATATTTGGCACTGCACATACTAAAGAAGCAGGCCTCCTGAATCTGAATTTAATCAACAATTTGGAAATGAAAGTTCGCTCCAAAAAAGATAGTATTAAACAAGAAAAGAAAATAGTTCTTTTCGAAAACTTGGGAATTTCTACAGCGTATGATGCTATAGCAGATTCGCTAAACTGGCAGGATATAAAAATAAATGGCAGAACTTACCTATTTAAGAACTTAAACCTCAATTTCAATGGAAATATAACCCCTTACAGAAATAATATTCTGGGACAAAAAATAAATGAAACCTACTGGGATTTTGAAAATAGTATAGGTCGTCTAAATAGTGCCAATGTAACTACTAGTTTCAGTTTAAGAAGTAAAGACTCTAAAAAATCGGGATTAGATAAAGCAAAGAGTAGGGAAACAGACAACGCAGTTACTCGCGATATTAAACAAAATCCACAAGCTTATATTGATTTTAACGTACCCTGGTCAATAAATGTAAACTATAATTTGGCATACAACAAACCAAATTCTTTCCAAAAAGCCACTATTACAAATACCATAGGATTAAACGGAGACTTAAACATAACCCCCAAATGGAAAGTAGGTTACCAAACGAATTATGATATTGAAGAGGGGAAATTTAGCTATACTTCGTTTGATATTTACCGCGATTTACATTGCTGGGAAATGAGCATAAGTTGGGTTCCTTTCGGGCAACGAAAAAGCTATATGGTTAAAATAAATGTAAAAGCATCTACTCTTCAAGATTTAAAAATAACCCGAAAAAGAGAGTATTACGACTTCGATTCTTCGTCTTTAAATCAATAGAAATAATGAGAATAAAAAATATTTACTTCGGTTTTTTTTTGCTGCTTATACTTAACATTGCAGCTTGTAATAGTAATAACAAGAAAAACTTAGATTCCGGCAACATGAAAAAAATAATTGAAACCCCAAATGCTCCCGCTCCTATCGGGCCTTATAGTCAGGCTGTGTTAGCGAGTAATACATTGTACATTTCTGGTCAAATTGCGATAAACCCACTAAGCGGAGAACTGATAACACAAACCATTGAGGCTGAAACCAAACAAGTAATGGAAAACCTAAAAGCCGTACTTAACGAGGCCGGAATGGATTTTAACCATGTAGTAAAATGCAGCATTTTTATATCTGACATGAACCATTTTGGAAAAATAAACGAAGTGTATGGAAGCTATTTTGAGAAAGAATTTCCGGCAAGAGAAACGGTACAAGTAGCCAAACTACCCAAAGATGTGAATGTAGAGATTTCTGCTATAGCAGTAAAATAAAACTAAACTTCTGAGTAGTTAAGTACAAATTTGTACTGCTGTGCATAATTCTGTTTTACCCACTCTACTAACTCTTTTTTCTCTTCTTCAATAAGATTTTTGAGTGCTTTGGTTAACTCCTTTCTAAATAAATTTATATCGAAACTTACTTTGGCCAAAATAAACTTAGCATATTCCAATCTTGATTTTTTCATAGCAACCAATATTTAATCAGTTAATAGGTAATTCTTCCTCGTTTAACTTATTTTTTAGAAAAAAGTTGCTGAAAAATTATTTTTTTATATTGAAATAATTTCTTATACTCCGGCATAAAAAAAGCGGTTTGTAACCGCTTTTTTTATGAAAAATCATGATGCATTTTATTCCACAACAACAACCAAATATTTCGAAGAATTCCAAAACTCTTTTATATCGGTTATTACAAGTTTATCTGCTCTGCCATTGCCCTCTATCTTGTACGATTTAGGAGAGTGGGTTGTAAGTATACTGGCGCTTTTAGCTTGTAAAGGAATAGAAGTAACTTCTCGTATATCTATTTTAGTAAAGTAATTTTTATTAAAATCCTCTTTTAATTTTTTTGTTTTTCCTATGCCAATCACTCCTCCCTCTTTAGTAATTACACCATTTTCTTTTAGTTCTTTTGCTGTACCAAAAGCGTACCATGCAGTGTTTAACTCATCGTCTTTCGCTCCTGCTTCAGCCACTCTCTCATTGTATTCATTAAACAAATACTCCAACTCTCCGTTTAGTTTTATAAGTTGTTCTTGTAAACTAGCTATCTGAGCATCTTTCGTTTGAATTTGGTCGGCAAGACGTTCTATAGTTTTTTCCATTTCAAAAATTTTCAAATTCGCTTCCTTTAATTTTTGCGATACTGAAGAAAGGCGATTCTTATTTTTTTGCAGTAACTCCTGTATAGCTTGTATATCGGCCACAATTTGTTCTTGGTTTACTTTGCCCATTTCAGAAGTTCCTTTACTGTAATCAGAAAGAATTTTTTCCTTTTCTTTTATCTGTCTTAAATTCTCTTCTATTTCGTTGTATCCTCTAAAAAATTCGTCAATAGCCGCATCTTTTGAATTGGCAGACTCCTGAATGGTTTTGTTTTCTACTTTTAGTTTTTCTATTTCTTGTAATAATGTTTCGTCTCCTACACCCTCATTACAAGCCATAATAAAGGGAATAAGCAACCAAGTAATTTTTTTCATTGTATTTATTTTTTTAATAATTATCAGCAAATGTACAATCCTAAGTTAAATTCCTTTTTTATTTTTCTTTCTGTTTTAAAAATATTTACTTCGGAATGTTAAATTTAAAAGTATTTTTTATTTTATATCTACATTTTTTGTATATTGGTCGACATTTTAACAATATTCGACATTAAAAACTACCCTTCAAATAAAAACTTTCGAACTTCTGCCATGGCGTTGCACTTTAGAGCAGACGGGATTCTGCATGTAAATGTAATTACAGAGCAAGAAGTTACAGCCGAGCAGGTAAAGGAAACGGTAGATTTTACAAAAAATATTTTGAAAGGCGAAAGAGTACCTCACTTAATTACTACCGAAAAACCCTACGTAATACCCAATAACGAGGCAAGAGAGTATTTGGCCAGTAAGCATAGAGAAGAAATTTCTTGTGCCGATGCCTACATTTTAAAATCCTTAGCACAAAAAATTATTGCCAAATTTTATATACGCATAAATAAACCAAGAATTCCTACTAATTTTTTTTACCGACAATGACTCTGCTATAATTTGGCTAAAAACATTTATTTAGCATTTTACATACCCTAATTCTTAATCGGTCTAATACTGCTTGTAAAAAAAAATAATATTCTATATCATTGTGGCCGGTGAAAAATTGGATTATCATAGCAGGCCTTATTACGACCCTTGAGTTATTTGGTCAAAATAACGAACACTCTTTGTTTGAATTAAAGGAACACACTATTAATGCACCGGAACTTATTAAATGGAACATAAACGACTCTCTTTATCGGATACCCACTTACGATGTATATTGCCATTGGGATACCAACGAAATCCATTTATACAACGGTTCGTTTAAATTTTCTATTGATACAGCACACCTGCATCTTATTTACGATGAATGCGACTACGCACATCCGCATTTTGGACACATCAGTTCAGAATTTGGACATAGAAAATACCGCTTTCATTACGGCATAGACATAAAATTAGAAAAGGGAGAACCCGTTCTCGCAGCCTTTGAAGGAATGGTAAGAATAGCAAAAAAAAGTAAAACATACGGAAATGTAGTAGTCATTAGGCATCCTAACGGGTTAGAAACATTGTATGCGCATTTCTCTGAACTAAAGGTAAAAGTAAATGATTATGTTCAGGCAGGAGACCTTATTGGTTTAGGTGGAAACACAGGGCGTTCATACGGTAGTCATTTACATTTTGAAGTACGTTTCAAAGGCGAAGCCATAAATCCTATATATCTTATTGATTTTGAAAACTGCGAATTAAAAACAAAAAATCTGAAACTTTCTAAAACTATATTTCAAGAAACCATTGATTTAAAAGCCGCGAAATACCACTACGTAAGGCAAGGAGAGACACTTTCTCATATTGCCAGAAAATATGGAACCAGCGTATCGAAATTATGTTATTACAATAAAATAAAAGAATCTTCACTTCTCCAAATCGGACAAAAACTAAAAGTGCAGTAATGGATTTAATGGATATATATAATCAAATGAATCTCTTTGGAAAAGCTAATAATATGCACTTTAACGTAATAAACCCGGGGCATATCGAATACTTTTTAACAATCGAAGAGAAGCATTTAGCCACCTACCACAATGCACATGGGGGAATGATTGCTGCTTTTATGGACGGTGTAATTGGCGTAGCTGCCCTTAGTGCTATTGCCCACGAAGGTAAACTTGCCAACACGGTAGAATATAAAATTACTTTTCTTAGACCAGCTAAACTAGGCAATCAACTAAAAGGAGTGGGAAAAGTTGATTTTAAAGGAAAATCTATCATCATATCAAGCGGTGAAATTTTCAATTCCGGTGGAGAATTAATTGCAAAAGCCACTGGTACTTTTACCTCATACTCAGCAGAAAAAATTCTAAAATAAATTTCATCTGAGCAAGGTAAAACTTCCGGTATATTCTTTCCCGTCTGTCGTTTTCAGTATAAAATAATACGTACCAGCCGATACTTCCAGCCCCGAAGAGGTTCTTCCGTCCCAATCATTTCCGTACGTTTCGTTATAATATACCATTTGCCCCCAGCGAGTAAAAATTTCCATTTTGTTGTTTTTTCCATACAACCCTCTGATGTAAAAAATATCATTGTTTCCATCTCCATTGGGAGTAAATACATTCGGAATAATTAATTCGCCTATCACTTCTATAAGCGTACATGCCGAATCTTCGCAACCTTTTAAGCTGTTTCGTACTATTTGACAAATGGTATAAACTCCATCTTCTGTAAAATTTAAAACCGGATTTGTTTGGGTTAATGTATCGCCTGTAGATAAAAGATAATAAATTATATCGCCACCCGAAGACTGATCTGTAACATTGATAGGTATGTTTGGTTTAAACGGATTGTTTCCGTCTGTAATAAATGCAGCATTTACTTGTGCAGCAATATTTATAAACAATGGATGAATATATGATGCTGAACAACCTAAGTTGCTAACTGCTGTAAGAGAAACCGAATAATTACCTGCATTTAGGTAACAATAAACAGGATTCGTTTGAGAGGAGGTGTTTCCATCGCCAAAATTCCACAAATATTGTGTTATACTTCCTGATGAAATGGAAGATTGGTTTGTAAATGTTACGCACGATGGTAAACACGCATTGTATAAAGTATCAAATTCAAACAAAACAGTGGGATATTCACCTACTGTTACAATCACTGAGTCTGTTGATGTGCAGCCATTTGCATCGGTAAGGGTAACCGTATAAGTGGTAGTAGTAGCCGGAGCTACTAGATGAGATGATCCACTCCCTAAGCCATTATTCCAAAAAAAGGAATAAGGCAAGGTTCCCCCTGAAGCCGTTGCCTGTATAGACACCGAATCTCCGTTACATGAGGTTTGATTATTTCCTGCGTCAACCATCGGATTTTCGAATACTGTAATAAACATTACTTTGGCAATGGAATCAGAAGCTCCATTACCATCGTATGCCACTAACGAAACAGTATAAGTTCCTGGTGTATTATAACAAATATTAGTAGGGTGTTGAGCTATTGAAGTAGAAGGGTTTCCTCCCGGAAAATACCATTGCCACGAATTGGAATTTACACTCAAGTTGGTAAAATCAATGCAAGAGCCTTCACAAAATGAGCTATCACTCGATGAAAAATCGGCAATAGGGCTTAAACACTGAACTACCGTAATAACAATAGGCAAACGAAAAGTACCCGGGCAAACACCAACATAATATGTTGTATTATTATTTAATATGGGAGTTGTATAGGTATTACCGATACCTAACACATTGCCACCAAATTGTGCATCAAACCATGTTATGGTTAAACCTCCAGGAGGGTTCCCTATTAAAGAAGCTGTAAGTGTGGCACTTGTACCTTCACAGATAGTGGTATCATTGCTTTTTACTAAATTGAAAGCTGTAAAAGGTTGAGAGGCTAAACCAATCCCACCACGCGTAGCACCGTTAGGAGGAAAGTTTGTAATATGATTAGAATTAGAAGTACCGTTATTCCCTCCATTTACTGTTTGTGTGGGTGAACCATTAGAAACAGCGGTGTATCCACCACCACCTCCTCCTCCAGGACCTTCGGCCTGATTGTTTGAATTTATTCCAAGTACCTGATTTCCTCCATTTCCTCCGTTTGCATTTATGGTTATGCCTGATACGGTTCCTGTAGAACTTAAAATAATGGTACCTCCTGCTCCTCCTCCTCCTGCTCCATCGTTACCCCCTGTAAAGTTATTCCCGAAAGAATTTAATCCGTTTGCCCCATTTGCCAATATTTGCCCTGCACCCGAAATATTGGCATAGGTAAGCATATACACAATTCCGGCTCCATTTCCACCTGCCCCTGGATAAGGATCATTTGCATCACCGGCTCCTCCACCTCCTCCCATAAAAATTCTACCGGTATTGTAATCTAGTGGCCTTCCTCCCATTCCTCCTACATTTCTTCGGCTATCGCCCCCCCAACCTCCGCTTCCCGGAGCTAACGTTAGTTCGTTTGCATTGGTATTTGAGAAAGTATAACCTCCTCTTCCTCCTCCCGAAGAAACGTGATTGGCAAAGTTTGCACCCTCCAAATTCCATGCTGTAATGTAGTTATTGGTATTATTATCGGGGTTTCCTAATCCAGACCATGGTCCTAATCCCGCATTGGCTCCACCGCCTCCTCCTGCATTGTGAGCATTGCCTCCACCTCCGCCATTTGCGGCAGCGCCTCTGCAATATTTTCCGCCTAATGCGGAATAAACCGATGTATCGCCCGCAATGCCTTCACCTTTCTCAGCACCTTCGCTTGCATCGCCTCTGGCAAACTGCCCGGCACCAAAGGTAGATTGAGATTCGGTTGTTCCTCCTCTAAAGCCTAATGCCGAAACATTGATACTGCCTCCATTATTTATTACTGTATTGCCTAATACTTCTATGGCTACAACTCCTCCTGTACTCCCATTCCATGCAGGGCTATTTATTGTACCTCCGTTGTTTACGGTTAATGTATTAAAGCGGGGTACCCGTATTACTTGTACTTTGCCACTTGCGGTATAGTTCTTTGTTAACGCACAGTTAAGGTTGATTGTGGTATTGTTAGGTACCGATGCCACTTCTAAAAATTCGTAATTTCCGCAGTTATTGTAGTTGAGAATACTGCCCCAAGAGGTATCTACGGGTAATCCGAATGTGCAAAAAGGAGGGTTTGCACAAGTGGCATTCATGCTGGCTCCCTGCATTTGAATAATTAATAACAAGTCGCCTGCACTCAAATTATTCCCAAAATTGGCAGATAGGTTGGAATTGGTAACCGAAAGAGAAGTTGCTCCAATACTTGCATTTATAGTTAACGTAGTGTAGGCATTAACGCTTTCGGTAATACTTACCGTTTTGTTTCCGTTTTTACCTCTTTGGGCAAAGAGACTAAAAGTAAATATGCATGAAATAAATAGGGCAATTAATCTCATCGGTTGGAATCTATTATTGTTTAACTAATGACTTATTTTTTCTTTTTTTGGTTGCTTTCTTCCACCTTAAAAAACATCATTTCTTTAATGTATTTAACCGGAGCACTGCCGTAGCTTAAAAAATCTTCGTGAAATTGTTTTAAGTTAAATTGATTTCCCATCTTTTTCTTTAGTTCTTCTCTGAGTGCGTAAATTTCGTAATAACCTGTGTAATAGCTGCAAAGCTGAACAGAACTGAGAGTTGCCCTTTTCCATTTTCCCTTAGCTTCCGTTTCTTCCTGAAAGGCTTGTGAAGTAAGAAAATAAATTCCATCTTTTTCGGGCATATTCAGCACATGAACATGGTAATCGAGAATGGTATTGCAAACACTTCGCAAATGCCATTTGTAATACATTAGCCACATTTCTGGTTCGTTGTTTCCGTAACCGTTTTCAAGCATCATTAGTTCGGTATAAACAGCCCAGCCTTCTACCATAGCTCCATTTCCAAATAAGCTTTTAATGATACTGGGCGCCTTGTTGCTATACACCAACTGGGTATAATGTCCTGGTATCGCTTCATGAATATTTAAAATCTGAAGCACATAATGATTGTACTCCCTTAAATAGCTTTCGGCCTGTGTTTCGGTGTAATGAGTAAGCGGAGTAACATTATAATAAGTTTCTGCATTGGGATTATAAGGCCCGGGGGCAGAGATGGAAGCTCCGGCTACTCCTCGCATATATTCAGGAGTTTCTCTTACTATTAATGGTTTATTAGGGTCTAAAAACAGTAAATTTTTCTCTTTTACAAAGGTCTCTAATTCAGGTATTTGCTTTTTTATGGAAACAATAAATGAATCGCGGTGCACATGATTCTTTGAAATAGCTTCAAGAACCTTGCGAACAATTACCATTTCGTCCAAAGGTTTTAACTGTTCTCCAAAATATTTGGGCCATAATTCTATTGCTATTTTCGACATTTTGTAATGTAACTCGTCTTTACGCATCAAGGCTTTCTGATAAATTTCCGATGCAGAATATTCAGAATGGATGGAATGAGCAAACTTTTTTTCGTATAAGTTTTTACCTAAGCGAAAAGTTCTTGAATCAACCCCGCTAGATAGTGGAATTAATTCACTTTCTACCCACTTATAAAATGCTTCGGCAGCCTTTTTTGCTGAAGCTATTTCTTTATGAATTGCGTTGGAATGTTGGGCAGAAACGGACGAAAACTTAACCGAATCCGTGATGGCATCAAACATAGCCAACACTCCCCCCGATTGTTCTGTAGCTAACTTGGCGTATTCATAAACGGGGTCTTTCAAATTTATTTTTGCGGCTTCGTAATAAGCGGGCACGTTTTTTAACCACCTCGATATATTTTCTATCCTTTTCGTTAATGAGTAATCTTTGTATGATAATATTTCGTTAATCAATCCTCCCAAATTATACGAAGCGGCATTCCATGTATGCTCTTTTAGTTCTGAGTTGCTCCATAAAATAGCATTACACTCATCGCGAATCATATAAAAATCAATTCTGTTTTGATTGGAAAGCAGGGTCATATCAAACACTTCCATCTTTTTTAAAGTTCGGTGAATGTATTGCTCCTGTTTTTTTCTTGTATTCTCGTTAGGGATTTGAAGAACATCATCGTACACATGATAACCTGAATAGGTAGCCCATGCCGGATAATATACCCATAACGAATCTACAAAATCCTGTTTAAACACATTAAATTTTTTATCCGTTTCTGCCAGTTGAGAAGGCAACTGTGCATTAGTTTCTGATAAGGCTAAAAAAAGTAAAACCGCTAATAAACATCTTTTATACATCCTTGTGTTATTTTTTGTGCAATGTAACTATTTTTTATTTTCTAATGCAATAAATTATATCCAGCCTTTTTAAATAAACCTATACACAAAGCAATGGCAGTAAAATGTTTTTATACTCAAAAACAATTTGTTATGTTTGAATAAAATTATTCTTATGAAAAAAATATGTGTATTCATCTGTGTCATTTCTATATTCACTTCCTGCACTAATCAAACTGAAACAAAAAAATCAGCAGAACTGAAATTAAAATACCCTGAGACACGAAAAGACTCGGTTTTCGATACTCTTTTTAATACCGTTATACCAGACCCGTACCGTTGGCTGGAAGATGATAATTCGGAAGAAACTGCAAAATGGGTAGAGGCTCAAAACCAAGTTACGTTTTCGTACTTGGAAAAAATACCCTTTCGCAATAAACTAAAGGAACAATACACTCAATTGTGGAATTTCGAAAAACAATCAGCCCCCACTATTAAGGGAAATTTCTTCTTCTATTTTAAAAATGATGGGCTTCAAAACCAAAGCGTTTGGTATTTTAAAAAAGGAGAAAAAGGTGAAGAAAAAATTTTACTGGATCCCAACACCCTTTCAGAAGATGGCACAACCTCCATTTCTACCACGGCTATTACCGAAGACGGAAAGTTAGTAGGTTATGGCATTTCCAAGGCCGGATCTGATTGGACCGAACTTTTCTTTTACGATATTGAAAATGAAAAACCATTAAATGACCATATAAAATGGGTAAAGTTTTCGGGTATTAGTTTTTATCAAAACGGTTTTTTTTACAGCAGCTACGGAATACCGGAAAAAGGGAAAGAATTTTCAATGAAAAACGAATACCACAAAGTGTATTATCATAAAATGGGGACTAAGCAGGAAGAGGATGTACTTATTTATGAAGACAAAACCAAGCCGCTGCGCAATTTTTATGCATACGTTACTTTCGATGAAAAATACCTTATACTCTCCTGTTCGGAAGGCACTAGTGGTAATATGTTATTGATAAAAGACCTTACCAACACCCAATCGAAAATTACTCCATTGTTGGGTAATTTTAAAAACGATAACACTATTTTAGACCACGTAAAGGGTAAACTGATTCTACTTACAAACGATGGTGCCCCTAATAAAAAAATTGTTGCCGTTCTACCGGGCCAACCTAAACATGACAGTTGGACTGAAATTATTCCCGAAGCGGACATGCCCATAAATGCTGCATCTATCATTGGCAATAAAATTTTTGTTCAGTACCTTAAAGATGTAAAAAGTAAAATCATGGTATACGAACTCGATGGAAAGTTCGTATCCGAATTGCCTAATCCCGGAAATGGCTTAATTACCGGTCTTTCCGGTGAAAGACATGGATATGTTGCTTTTTTTTCTTATTCGTCCTACATTCAGGCACCTTCTATTTATAAGTTCACTGTTGCTGAATTAAAACCCGATTTGTATTTTGCCCCAAAATCAAGTTTTAATACCAATGAATACGTTAGTGAACAGGTCTTTTATACTAGTAAAGATGGCACTAAAATACCTATGTTTATAAGTTATAAAAAAGGAATAAAAAAAGACGGTTCTACTCCATGCCTGCTATACGGTTACGGAGGATTTAATATTCCAGTAACCCCTGGATTTAGTTTGCCTTTTGCTGCGTTTATGCTTAATGGAGGAATTGTAGCTGTAGCAAACATTAGAGGAGGTAGCGAATATGGAGAAGACTGGCATAAAGCCGGAATGCTGCTAAACAAACAAAATGTTTTTGACGATTTTATTGAAGCTGCAGAATATTTAAAAAAAGAAAAATACACCTCTACCGAAAAACTTGCCCTTTATGGTCGTTCCAACGGGGGATTACTTATTGGTGCCGTTATGACACAGCGCCCTGATATTGCAAAAGTAGCCCTTCCTACCGTTGGGGTTTTAGATATGTTAAGGTATCATAAATTTACCATTGGTTGGGCTTGGGCTGTAGAATATGGAAGCAGCGAAGATTCGATTCATTTCCGAAACTTACTCAGTTACTCTCCTCTTCATAATATAAAACAAGGAACGGAATACCCTGCCACAATGGTCATTACTGCCGACCATGACGACCGTGTTGTTCCGGCACACTCATTTAAGTTTATTTCAGAACTTCAGAAAAAACAAACTGGAAATAATCCTGTACTTATTCGTATTGATGTAAATGCAGGGCATGGTGCAGGAAAACCGACCTCTAAAAGTATTGAAGAATGGGTCGATATATGGGGTTTCACATTTTACAACTTGGGGGTTACTCCTTAAATTGTATGTTCTAAAAACAAAAAAGGGCAGTTAATACACTGCCCTTTTTTATTTTTATTTATCATTTTTTACTTCACCAATGTAACAGTACCTGTAAACACATGGTCATCGGTATTAGAATCAGTAATGGTTATTTTGTAAACAAATGCCTCTGGACCAAGAGGCTTTCCGTTGTTGGTGCCATCCCATCCTTTAGCATAATCG
>CAJPFH010000061.1 GCA_905339165.1 Flavobacteriales bacterium | reverse complement strand
AGGGTATACCCTGATCTTTAAATGATAATTAGGCTGTCCTAAAGTATCAAGCAATATCCTGTTTGCTGCAATACGCGCTGATTCCAGGGCATTGTGCCTGATCTGGCATTCTTCTTTTGTCACGAGTGTCAACTGGATCGGAAAATCCTCTGTTAAATTGCCCATGTCATAAGTCACTAACTTGCTACCCGGAACACCGCCCATGTATTCTCGTCTCGTATAAGAGCGCTGGGTAATTTTTTTGTACATTCTTCCTGGTTTTCTTGCCATTGAATAGTCCTCCAATAATTATAATGTGAGAATAAAATATATCACACGATTTCAGTTCCAGATGACTTTTTAGTTAATAAGCTTTATTGAAATAACAAAATTGAATAGTAACATTCATTATAATAGTAACATTCATTATTAATGAATACTAATATAACTTAGCTAATATAACTAAAAATGATAGGAAGTTTAATTAAAAAATAAATGGATTAATTGTCATTATCATTAAATATAAATACAACAAAAGAAAATTAGAAACATAGAGAGTTTAGAATTTATGGAACTTACACCAATACAAAAGGAAATCCTAACAGCATTAATAAATTTATATAGGACAAAAAAACATGCAATAAAAGGGGAAGATATAGCAGAAGTCATAGAAAGAAATCCCGGAACTGTCAGGAATCAAATGCAATCATTGAAAGCGCTTGGATTAGTCGAAGGAGTGCCCGGACCCAAAGGAGGATATAAGGCTACAGGGGACACGTATCGTGCGCTTAGCTTATCAGATATGGAAACCGAAACGAATGTTCCTATAAGACGGAATGATGAATTGATAGATAATGCTACTGCAGCAGAAATAAGTTTCACGACTGTAAGGCATCCGGACCTGTGCAATGCTACTGTACATGTTATAGGAGATATAAGAAAATTCGAGGTTGGAGATAATCTTGTGATAGGGCCAACGCCAGTAAATAAATTAGTGATACGAGGGTCTGTGATCGGCAGAGATGATACACAGAATACAGTATTATTTGTCATACAGGAAATGATATCTCTTCCCAAAAAACCCGTCAGGAACTATATAAACGAAAATCCCATAACAATCCCACCCACAGCAACGATCCAGGAAGCCTCACGGATACTTGTTAAGAATAATATTCACGGTGCTCCGGTGAAAGACAAGGACGGTATCGTGGGGATAGTTACCCTTACAGATATCGGGAAAACACTTGCAGATGGGAAAACAAGCCTGAAAATAAAAGACATCATGACAAGGGATATAATCTCCGTTGACGGCGATTTGCCCCTATATGAAGTTGTTAAAATATTTAACAAAGCAAAAGTAGGGCGGCTGATGGTTAAAATCGATGGGGAACTTGCAGGACTTATCTCAAAAACAGACATATTAAGCAAACTTGCATTGTATTAAAAGTAATAGTTTTTAAAGCAAATAAGGTTTATTGTTGAACATGTGACATACCGTTTTCATCATCTTTTTTGAGCCTTTTTGTGATCTCAATGAGAGGATGTTTGGCATAATCAAGTATTTTAATATCAGAGAGTGTATGAAGACCCGATGACATAGCGGTTTTTTCCATACCAAGATGGACTTCATCTCTTACCGGGATGACATAAGCATCCATGCTTTTTATCCCGAGTTTTTTAGCTGCAATTACCCTGTGATGACCATCTACAAGAATAAGTTTATTGGTCTTT
>CAJPFH010000060.1 GCA_905339165.1 Flavobacteriales bacterium | reverse complement strand
AATAGGACATTCACTTATCGGGCGAACCTGCAATACGTTCGTCCCGCGATCGATGATACCAAATGCGATGCACCCGAAAAGTGGGATATCGCGGATAAGGATGTTGTTACGTTTTGCCATTTTCTACCAGTATACAATCACAGCATCGTTTTTTCCCGCAGAATTGTTTTCCATATTCAACAATGAGGGCATGGAATTCCTTATACAGGGAAACATCAACAGGCAGCGAACTCTCAAAGACCGATTGGAGTTTTCCGTAATCGCCTTCTATCCCGATGCATTTGCATATTCTTTTTGTATAGGCATCGATCACGAATTTTGGTTTATCTGCCGCGTATAATACGATACTGTCTGCTGTTTCGTTTCCTATTCCATCCAGGGAAAGCAGGATATTGCGGAGTTCACCTGCAGGTTTTTCAAGAATGTCAGGATTTTCATGGAAAAATATCGAAATATTTTTTAATCTCATAGCTTTTTGCCTGTAAAATCCCGTACACCTGATAAGCCCTTCCAGTTCTTCCGTTTTAACTTTTGAAAGGAAATCCGCTTCCAGCAGGCTATGGTCTTTCAGGTTCTTTATTGCCTGTTCCACATTTTCCCACCTTGTCTGCTGTGTGAGAACCGCTCCGATAACAACCTCAAAAGCTGTATCTGCGGGCCACCAGTGCCTGGGACCAAGTTCACGACGGAGCAGATCATAAATCTTTTTCATACGAACTTAACGCCAAGGTCAGAAAGACCATTGCGGATAGCGAGATTGATCAAAAATGGCGTCAGGGACTCGATCATATACGATGATGCAAGACCACCGCCATCAAGTGGACGAAGAGATTTTATTTCGCGTGTAAGTTCCATAACGGTTTGCTTTGCATTCTCGTCATCTCCGCAGACTACAACATCATAATCAAGACTTAGTTCAAGTTTTGCGAGTTTTCGCGCTGAAACATTATGGTATGATGAAACAACTTTAACGGTTTTAGGAAGAATCTCCTGTATCTCAAGTGCTGCGCTTCCCTGTGCTGGGGGCGTATATTTAAACAGGCCATTCTTCGTCATGGGAACAACAAGTGAGATAACGATCTGATCTTTAAAACAAGGTAATAGTTTTTTTAAAAGGGAAATTACACCCTTGTAGGGTACGGAAAGCACAACCACATCAGCTTCCCCGATAGCTTTCTCATTTCCGCATCCTGTAATGCCGCAGCACTGCATGCCTCTGTATAAAAGTATATTTGTGTACTCTTCCGCTGCATTGACAGCTTTATCAATTTCGCGGGAACAAACAAGTATATCATGTTTTCCTGCCCATCGCAG
>CAJPFH010000059.1 GCA_905339165.1 Flavobacteriales bacterium | reverse complement strand
AAAATTAAAAAAGATGAAAGCACATAAACTCCTTTACCTGCTGTTGGTGTTTGTACTGTTTGCCACCTGTAAAAAAGACCGCAACCGCCTGTTTAAAACCAAGGTGCACGGCACGGTACTAGACTACTTCGATTTAAAACCTGTAGAAGGCGTAAAAGTAAGCGTAGTGTATACCTACGATTTTAAAGAATACTCCTGGCCGTATAACTATCCGCCCCCTAACGAATATAAACACCCTTGTGTAGAACCCGATACCTTGGAGCAAACCTACACCAATGCCAAGGGAGAATTTGAGTTAAAATTTCCGGTACGAAAAGAGGTAGATATATGTGGTATATCACCCAATGTGGTAAACGAGGGTACAAACTACGGCTACCTGCTTATTTTCGAAAAACCCGGAACCGATTATTTTAAACAGTACTACTCCTTAGGCTTTGCCGATAAAAACAACATACAGGTGCTGTATAGAATTAGGCCACTGGTTACGCTGGAGTTTAGAATTTATACTCTTACAAAACAAAATGAATACGTTAGAATGTATTTATTTTCCGGTTCAGATTTTTATGGTAAGCTTAATGGTAAATCCACTCCAGTTATTGCAAAAAATATTGACACAACATTATTCCATAAACTTTCATTTAATAGAGAAATTAAATTCTCAATCGGAATAAGAGATAGCCTGATGACCCAATACTATTACTCCGATAATCAGACTATTTTTGTTGAACAAAAAAATTATTTATATGAAATTATTTATTAGCCAGTTTAAAAAAATATTTTTCTTGCTTTGTGTATTTCAAATTGAAATCACTTCTTCTCAATCACTAATGATAAAAGAACAATATGATGAAATAGAAGATATGCCATATAATCTGAACCTTGATAAATTCCTTTTTAGTATTAATATCAACAATTTTCCTTTAGACATAAATGAAGATTCTGTAATTACCTACGATGCCTTATTAGGCGACCGATTTGCCCATGTGTTTAGTTCGTTTTTAACCATGTACAAAACCACAGGCGATAAAGGGTACCTGCACAAGTTTATAAGTCAAACCTATTTTGTGCAGCAATTCCGAAACGATAAACAAATTGGAGGGGTAAACCCAAACAACAATGGCAAAAAGAATGTATAAACTTAACTTTATACAAACGCAACATAGTGTATAACCAAGATTTTGTGGTAAAAAACAACATAAACGTAGAGCCTAACAACAACAGCATTTACAACAGCCCCGAAAGTTATGCCGAGCCAAAAATAAACACAGCCGAATTTACCATAGAGCCTGGTGTAACCGTAAACATGCTTGCCGGAGAAGAAATTCATTTAGCCGATGGCTATCATGCCAAAGCAGGCAGTAATTTTCATGCAGGCATCATTCCCAATACGTGTACCGATGACAGGCGGAAATACAGGGCATGAAGCCCAAACAGCCATACAGGAGCCTATAGAAATAAAACTCGATGAAACAGCAGATATAGAGCTTGAACAAGAAATTCTTTTGCCCGATATATTCATCTACCTCAACCCCAGCAATGGCCTCTTTACCATAGAAAGCGAAGAACCCATCAACCCGCAACAAATAGAAGTATATGATATTTTTGGCAAACGCATACTGCCTGTTATAAACCAAAACGATAATGGGTTAAGCCTAAATTTAACTAGTAATGCCAAAGGAACGTACTTTATTAAAATTGGAACATACAGCCAAAAAATGGTGGTAGAATAAATTTTTCTTTTTGTGCTTTGTGGTTAAGAAAATAGTCATTGGTTATGGCCATTAGTTTTTAGGGAGTAGTTATTCCTTCATTCTCTCATTATTTTTTTGAAATGAAATTAAAATTTACTCCTGCCACAATGTAATACTGAAAAAAAGTAAAATGATGTTTGGCTCTGTCTTCTTTTTTACCGGTTGTTAACACATTGGGCAAGGTAATGTACCCATATTTTACATCGGAACGAACAAAAAACCTTTCAAACACGGTAATATGCAAACCCGCTTTAAAACCCACTCCTACTCCTGCCAAATGAAATTTATTATTTAATCCTTCGGTAAACAAACGCACATCAGTACGCGGAATAACCGGTCCGGCATTAAGCCCCTCAGATAGGTAAAAACGAAATTTGTTTTTTATTGCAAATAATTGATCGTAACGATCTAAATCTATAGAAAGATAATTTAAGCCATCGGTATGCTCAAACAATAAAAAATCGGGAACTATTATTACTTTTTCTTTGTTGTAATTTCCTTGGTATTGTTTAGAGCGAGTAGAATCGATGTTTCCCGAAACTTCTAATTTCTGATTTTTAATCATTACGTACTTCATGTGGTCTAAACCCAGTGAAATGCTGTAATTTTTATGAAAAAAATACCCTGCGCGATAATTGTATTGGGGTATCCAAATCCGTTGCGGACTTACATAATCGTGAAAAGAAAATTTACTGGGACGATCTTTGGCCGCTACATTATAAAGAGTAAAATTATAATCTTTCCCTTTTAAATGAATATCGGAAGTAGAGTACCATGCCCTATTGTAGCCCCAATAAGCAAAGAACTTTCCTTTTTCATTTTGATTTTCGCTCTGCGAAAAAAGAATAACAGGAAGTGCGATAAGAAATACTAAAAAACAATTTCTCATATTTATTTACTTAAAACCCTTTTTACAACAGAAACAATCTCGTCTTCGCTTTGTTGCATCATGCATCTAAAATGTTTCTTAGGGCAAGTATCAAAACCAATTTTAGAACAAGGTCGGCATGATAAGTGATTTACTTCTGCAATAATAATATTTTCGGGAACTTGAGGTTCATAGGGGTACATACCAAACTGCGGAACCGTGCTACCCCAGACTGAAATAATTTTTTTATTAAAAGCGGCAGCAATATGCATTAATCCCGTATCGTGGGCGATTACCAATTGAGCCTGCTTTAAAATAGATGCCGAGCCTTTTAAATTATAGTTGCCGCAGGTATTATAAACCGCGTTTCCACAAGCACTACTTATTTTTTCGGCTTTTACTCTATCTTCTTTTCCGCCCAATAAAACAACCGGCAGAGGTAGTTTTTTACAAAGAGAAATGATTTTATCAGCAGGCATCGTTTTGCTTGCAAACTTTGCCCCTACCGTAAGGGCAATAAAACCATTTTTAAAATTTTCGGGTAATTCAGAAATAGAAATTTCATCTTTCTCGGGGATAAAATAATCTAAGCCCATGCTATCATTAACTACACCAAGAGCTTTTACCGCTTCAAAATAACGGTCAACAATATGCACGTTGGGTAGTAAATTCCATTTAAAGTTTACATAAATCCATTTTTCAATATTCAATTTATGAAAGGTGTACGACTTAATTTTTAAAGCCGCTTTAACCTGCCGGGTTCTAATGTTTTTATGTAAATCTATTACTATATCGTACTGTTCTTTTTTAAGCTCAGGTAGTATTTCGGAAACCTTTTTATTTATTCCATGGCATTTTGAGAGATAGGGGTTGTTTTTAAGTATATCGGCAAAAATGTTTTTCGTTAAAAAATGCACTTCGGAGCCTTGGGGTAATTGTTTTTTAAGACACCGAACAATGGGGGTGGTAAGCACAATATCGCCAATAGAACTAAAGCGTAAAACCAGCACTTTTATTGGTTTTTTTTCTGTTTGCATTTCACAAAGATAATGTATTCGTCCACTATCAATTCGTTTCTTACTTTTGGCAAAATTTTTTTAATGGTATTGGCAGATACCCACACGCATTTATATTCCAAACAATTTACCCACGACCGCACCGAAGCGGTAGAACGGGCTATCCACGCAGGAGTAAAACACCTGTTTCTTCCCAATATAGATGCGGATTCCATTGAAGGAATGCACCAACTAACGGAATCGTTCCCCAACAACTGTTTTCCTATGATGGGATTACACCCCTGCTCGGTGAAAGAAAATTATTTAGAAGTGCTTGAAAAAATGAAAACTCTTCTAGATACCAATAAATACTATGGTATTGGCGAAACAGGTATTGATTTGTATTGGGATAAAACTTTTATAGAACAGCAAATACAATCCTTTAGAATACAAATACAATGGGCAAAAGAATATCAATTACCCCTGATTATACACTGCCGAAATGCTTTTAACGAAATATTGGAAATAATAGACGAACTAGATGATGAAAACCTGAAAGGAATTTTTCATTGTTTTAATGGAAATGCAGAACAGGCTTCTCATATTTTAAAATATCATAACTTTTTACTGGGCATTGGTGGGGTGCTCACTTATAAAAACAGCGGCTTAGATGAAGTAATTAAAAATATTCCGCTAGAAAAAATAGTATTAGAAACCGATTCACCCTACCTTGCACCCGTTCCCTACCGAGGCAAAAGAAATGAGCCTGCATACATTACTGAAGTAGCAAAAAAAATGGCCGAAATTTTTGCTGTTCCCTACGAAGAAATAACTGAAAAAACCAGCCACAACGCATTAAAAATTTTCGAAATAAAATGAAAAATTCATCGGTACTCATCATCTACACCGGAGGTACTATAGGCATGGTTTCCGACCCTATAAGCGGCATACTTAAACCTTTTAATTTTAAAAATTTATCGAAAGAAATACCTGAATTAAAAAAGTTTAAAATCAAACTTGATAGTTTTTCATTTGCCAAACCTATCGATTCTTCTAATATGAATCCAACGATTTGGAGCGATTTGGTAAAAATTATAGAAAAAAATTACGATCAATACGATGGTTTTGTTATTCTGCACGGCTCAGATACCATGGCATACACCGCATCGGCATTAAGTTTTATGCTTGAAAATTTAAACAAACCGGTTATTTTAACCGGCTCACAGTTACCTATTGGAACCATACGCACTGATGGAAAAGAAAACATTATTACAGCCATAGAAATTGCCGCAGCCAAACAAAACGGAAAACCCCTTGTGCCAGAAGTAGCCATTTATTTTGAATATGCTCTTTACCGTGGAAACCGCACCAAAAAAGTAAATGCAGAACATTTTCAGGCCTTTGCCTCGCCAAATTACCCAAAACTTGCCGAAGCAGGTGTACATCTTAAATTTAACCACGAATTTATAAGGAAACCAAATAATAAAAAACTGAAAGTACATTACCAAACCAATCCAAACATTGCGGTACTCAAAATATTTCCGGGAATAACACAAGAGTACGTTGGCAGTATTTTAAATATCCACAATACCAAAGCCGTAATTTTAGAAACCTTTGGTTCGGGTAATGCTCCTACCGAAAAATGGTTATTAAACCTACTTAAAAAAGCCATTCATGAAGGGAAAATCATTGTAAATGTTACACAATGCATAGCAGGAAGTGTGGAACAGGGAAAATACCAAACTAGTACCGAACTAAAAAAACTAGGAATTATTGGAGGGGGAGATATTACCTTCGAAGCAGCAATTACGAAACTAATGCATCTGCTTGTGTTTCAACTTTCTTGTGCCCAATTGAAAAAAAAGTTTATTACTTCGATAAGAGGCGAAATAACAAAATCTTAATACAAGGAAAAGAAAACCCCTTTGTTCGAAAATAAATTTTTGTAATTTGGCAGCCTACATTTAAAGTTTGTTTTGTTCTTTTACATTTTAAAAAGAGAAAATACAGCCCGGAGAGATGTCCGAGTGGCTTAAGGAGCACGCTTGGAAAGCGTGTGTATCTCAAAAGGGTACCGAGGGTTCGAATCCCTCTCTCTCCGCAATAACAAAGCGTAAATAAAAATGTAAACGCAAATTCAAATCGTAAAATAAAGTAAATATAAAAACCAAACAAGAAAAATAAATTTAACCAGAACATCTATGAAAAAACTATTTGCAATTCTATCAATGGCCGGATTTATGTGTTTTGCAACCATCAATCAGGTGTATGCACAAGATGAAAAAGCAGCTACTGAAGAAACCACTGTTGCTACTGCATCGAACGAAACATTTCATCAGATTATAAAACAAAAATTTATTGAAGGCGGCCCCGAATTTATGGGCATTGTATTAATTTCTCTTATTTTAGGTTTGGCCATTTGCATAGAGCGTATTATCTATTTAAATATGGCAACCACTAATACTAATAAACTTCTCAGCAATATCGAATCAGCACTAAGCAGCGGAGGTATTGAAGCCGCCAAAGAAGTTTGTCGCAATACACGCGGACCGGTAGCCAGCATTTTTTACCAAGGCTTAGATAGAAGCCACGAAGGAATAGAAATGGTTGAAAAATCAGTTGTTTCTTACGGTAGTGTTCAAATGGGTTTATTAGAAAAAGGCGTTTCCTGGATTTCTCTGTTTATTGCATTAGCTCCCATGTTAGGATTTATGGGTACTGTAATCGGTATGATTTCGGCCTTTGATGCCATTGAAGCAGCTGGAGACATTTCTCCTTCTCTTGTGGCCGGAGGTATTAAAGTAGCTCTTTTAACCACTGTATTTGGTCTTGTTGTTGCCATGATTTTACAAATATTTTATAACTATATTATTGCTAAAGTAGATGGCATTGTAAACGATATGGAAAATGCTTCTATCTCTTTAGTAGACCTGTTAGTTAAACACGAATTGACAAACAAAAAATAAGACCTATGTCTGATAAATTAATGACCATTATACGATTATCCTTACTTGGTATCTCCGCCTTGTTGGGTATATTGTTTTACCTGAGTGCGGTAAGCGAAAGTTTACTCATTACATGGTGCTATATTCTGCTTTTTATTTCGGCAGCAGCCGCAATTATATTTCCAGTAATTATTATGGCACAAAATCCTAAAAATGCAAAAACAGCACTATTAGGAGTTGGAGTTTTAGTAGTTGTTTTCGGAGTTTCCTATGCAATAGCCGGAAGTGAAGTGCTCCCTGCTTATAAAGACATTGTAACCGAAAGCTCTTCTAAAATGGTAGGAGCTGGTTTAATTGCTTTTTATCTGTTGGGCTTAGGAGCAATTGGAGTTGCAGTGTTTTCTGAAATTTCTAAAATGTTTAAATAATGGCACGCAGAGGATTACCAGAAATAAACGCAGGCTCAATGGCAGATATCGCTTTTCTGCTCCTTATTTTCTTTCTTGTAACCACCACCATGGATGTAGATAAGGGCTTGTTACGCAAACTCCCTCCACCCGTTGATGAACCCCAAAACGAAGACATTAAAATTAAACAAAGAAATATCTTAGAAATTCTTATTAACGCAAACGACCAATTATTGGTTGAAAGCGATTACATACAAGTAACCCAATTGCGTGAAAAAGCAAAGGAATTTATTGTAAACCCAAGAGACCGAGAAGATATGCCCGAAAAAGAAGCCAAAGACATTCCCGGAGTGGGAAATGTGATGGTTTCGAAACAAGTGGTTTCTTTGCAAAACGACCGTGGTACCTCTTACGGAATGTACATAAAAGTACAAAACGAATTAATTGCTGCTTATAATGAGGTAAGAGACGAAGAATCTAAAAAAAGATTCGGAAAAGTTTTTAAAGATTTAAACGAAGACCAACAAAAAATAATAAAGGAAATATACCCACAACGTATTTCCGAAGCAGAACCAAAAAATATTGGAACTAAATAATTTTTTGAATTGTTGTAAGCTATGTCGAAATTTAAAAAAAATAAATCAGGAGAACAGCCGGCCATTTCAACTGCCTCCTTACCCGATATTGTTTTTATGCTCCTGTTTTTCTTTATGGTTACCACTGTAATGAGAGAGCAAGACTTACTCGTTAAGGTGTCTCCCCCCGAAGCCACAGAAGCCGAAAAAATTGATCGGAAAGATTTGGTTAGCTATATTTACATAGGCTCGCCCATTGAGAAACTAAAAGCCACCTACGGCTCTGCACCACGCATTCAATTAAACGACCAATTTGCCACAAAAGAACAAATTGCAGAATATGTAGAAGTAGAACGCCAAAAAATTAATGAAGCCGAAAGGCCTCTTATCACTTTTTCACTTAAAGTAGACAAAGATTGCGAGATGGGTGTGGTAACCGATGTAAAACAAGAATTACGCAAAGCACAAGCTTTAAAAATAAACTATTCTTCAAGAAAAACAGATAAGATAAAATAGTCTGCTTTTGAATACCCCTTAAAACTTAATATTATGAAAAAAATCTATTTTTTGTTATCCGCATTTGCACTTGTTTTTACTGTAAACTCTGCAAAAGCACAAACCACTACTTTTTCATATACCGGAAGTGTGCAAACTTATACTGTTCCGCTATGTGCTACATCTATAACTGTAGATGTAAAAGGAGCAAAAGGGAGTAATATGACGTATAACGGCCAAACCAGCAACGGAGGGAAAGGCGGTAGAGTTACTTGTACTTTTCCTGTAACACCAGGAGATGTATTAAGCATTTATGTGGGCGGACAGGGTGGCTCGCCAAACCAAAACAGTCCCGGTTACAATGGCGGAGGAACAGGAGGAAATAATACTTACTGTGCAGGAGGAGGTGGTGCATCAGATATTAGACTAAACGGAACTGCTTTAGCAAACCGAATTATTGTTGCAGCAGGCGGTGCTGGGGCTGGTACAAACTGCTGGGGCAACGGAGACCATGGTGGAGACGGTGGTGGTTTAACCGGTGCTCCTGGTTGTCAATGTGGCTCTTGTGTTGGAGGAACCCCAAATTATCCGGGTGCCGGTGGCACTCAAGGTGCCGGTGGTTTACAGGGAAATGATCAAGGACAAGGCTGCACACAAGCGGGAACATTAGGACAAGGCGGAAATGGAGCCTGTACTTATGGTGGTGGCGGTGGTGGCGGCTACTACGGTGGTGGCGGTGGTGGCTACGGTGGTGGCGGTGGTGGAAGCAGCTACACTGCTCCAGGAGCCACAAACGTTACACATACGGCAGGTTTTCAAACAGGAAACGGAGAAGTTATTATTACGGTTAATGTTCCTGCTCCTCCTGCTATGCCGGGTGCTATTGCAGGAAAAGATTCTGTTTGTGAGAATACAACTGAAGTGTATTCCATTTCTCCTGTGCCAGGAGCTTTGTCTTATACATGGACCGTTCCTTCTGGTGCAACTATTAATAGCGGACAAGGCTCCACATCAATTAATGTAACTTTTAGCAATAATGCAGGAAATATAACAGTAACTGCCGATAGCACTTGCGGATCAAGCCCCGCCCAAGTAAAACCTATTTATGTTGGAGTTACACCTAGTGTATTGTTTAATTTACCTCAAGATACTATTTGTTTAAACGCACCTGCTTTAACTCTAAGCGGTGGTAATCCGGGCGGTGGAGTATACTCCGGTAGTGGAGTATCAGGCGGAACATTTAATCCTTCGCTTGCCGGTGTAGGAAAGCATGTTATTACTTACACCTATTCAGATGGACCTTGCTCAAACTCTGCTACGGATTCTATTGTAGTTGATGCTTGTGCAGGAATTTCTAATTCAACCTTGTTTAATGAATTAAGCGTTTTTCCAAATCCAAGTAAAGGCCTTGTTTACGTTAATCTACCCCAATATGATGCCTCAATTTCTTTAGAAGTTGAAGACTTGCAAGGAAAGGTACTTATGAAGGTTGAAAAATTAGAAAACAATAAAGGCCAAGTAGCTGTTTCTTTACAAGAATTGCCCAACGGCCTTTACAATTTGCATTTTAGAACAGGAAATTTCGATAAGATTATTAAAGTTTCATTAATGAAATAGAATAGTAGATTATTCTCAAAAAAGGGCGATATTAATCGCCCTTTTTTTATATCCATTCTTTTTGAAAAGTATTTTTGTACAACACAAACATCAACACACTTAAAAAAGTCATGCTAGCTATTGCCCACCATACCGATTCGCTTTTGCCAATATTATCTAATGTTTGACTTAGGCCATTATCGTTACCATAAAAATTAGCCAACACCACCATAGAGTTATTTACCAAATGAGCCAATATCGGTAATTTTATGGAGCCGCTCCAAACCAGCATATATCCGAAAAGTATTCCGAAAAATGTACGGGGGAAAAAACCATAAAACTGAAAATGTAAAAAACTAAACAATATGGCTGTAGTAATAATTGCAGCATGAGGGTTTTTAAATATCTCCGAAAATAATTTTTGTACCACCCCTCTAAACAATAATTCCTCGCCCAAAGCTGGTATTATAGCAATTAATGCAAGATTAAAAAGTAAATCGCCCATGGTGTGGGCTTTTAAAAGCATTTTCGTTAGTTCTGTAGCCTTTTTTTCCGATTCTTTCATCATCTCTTCTAAAGCCGATAAAGATTCCGGAAGTTGTATGGATTCGTTCCATTCTATCATCCAATTTAAAAACGGAAGAGAAACCAACATAATCAGAAATACCAAAAAATAATTCGATGTTTTATTCTTCTTCGTAAATCCTAAATAATCCGAAGAATTTGAAGAAACCAAAAATGAAAACAACACAGGTGGCACAATAAATAAGCCTACCGAGTTTAAAAGTTGCGAAAATTTAAGAGCTGAAATAATGCGGGAATTGTTTGTTTCAGCAAGTTGTTCCATGTCGAACACATCGCCCACCTGAAAAATAAATTTCATGGCCGCTGCGGCCATAATTGCAAAAACCGACAAAGAAAAAATACACAGCAAAAGAAGAAAAAGAAACTGAGTTCCTTTTGAAAGATGCCCTAACATTCCACGCATAAACGTAATTTTGGTTGATTTGGTAAAAATAGCAAATATTGAATTAGGAGAATTTCCGCTATTACTTGCTCCCATGGAAGATGTGAGCGACCCGCCTTTTCGTGCACTCTGTAAAGCTTACGGAGCCGATTTAATGTTTACTGAATTTATCTCTTCCGAAGGTTTAATACGAAATGCCATTAAAAGCAAAAAAAAATTAGACATTTTTGAATACGAACGCCCCATTGGCATTCAGATTTTTGGTGGCGATATTGAATCTATGAAAAAAGCTACTGCAATGGCAGAAGAAGCTAGACCCGATTTGATAGATATTAATTTCGGGTGCCCCGTAAAAAAAGTAGTTTGCAAAGAAGCGGGTGCTGGGATACTCAAAAATATCCCCAAAATGGTAAAACTTACCGAAGAAATTGTAAAATCTACCCAATTGCCCGTTACCGTAAAAACCCGTTTGGGTTGGGATGAGCAATCGAAGCATATTGTAGAAGTGGCCGAACGCCTTCAAGATGTGGGCATAAAAGCCATTTCCATTCATGGTCGTACAAGAGTACAAATGTATAAGGGCCAAGCTGACTGGACGTTAATTGGAGAGGTTAAAAACAATCCACGCATAACTATTCCGATTTTCGGAAACGGAGATGTAAATACCCCCGAAAAGGCGCTTGAAATGAAAAACAGATTTGGAATTGATGGTATAATGATTGGTAGAGCAAGTATTGGATATCCGTGGATTTTTAAAGAAATAAAGCACTTTTTGCGTACCGGACACATATTGCCTCCTCCCACTCTTTTTGAACGCACAGAAGCTTCCAAAAAACACTTATCGGATTCCGTGAAATGGAAAGGCGAGAAACAGGGGGTTCTGGAAATGAGGAAACACTACGGAAATTACTTTAGAGGAATACCTGATTTTAAAGATTTTCGCAAAAAATTGGTTTCACAAAATGGTTTAAACGAATTATTGGACACCTTAAATTTAATAGAACATAGGGCGTAACCGTTTCAATTTATTTGATTTGCCATTTTAAAAAGTTCATTCGTTGTTTTCCAATTTCTAGTTGTTGCCGCCACTTTAAGGGTTGCTTCTAAAAAATTATTATTCAGTTTTGTTCTTCCGTATCCGTTTGGACAGTACAGATATACGGCCTTTTCGGAAAAATAAATTTCTTCTTCCTTTTGAATTTTACTTTCAATTATTTCTTTTTCGTAATACTTTGGTTTTGACGACAAGAATGTAACATACAAATGCTTGTGCTCTTTTTTAAGGTTATTCTTGAATGGATTGTTATTTATTATCTGACTCAGTTCATTTATTGTTAAAACAATTACCGGAACTTTAAATTCAAAATCTTTTTGAATTTGTTGAGATATTTTTTGTTCCAAATGGCCAACCTCTGAACCATTACTTTGAAAAACAACATTACCGCTCTGAACATAGGTTGTAACATTATTAAATCCTAAGTTTTGAAAAAGTTTTCGCAATCTATCCATCTTGATAGGCTTTTGCCCGCTTACATTAATTCCTCTGAGTATTGATATATAGGTAGTCATTTTAAAAATTACCTACTTTTAAACAGCATGCAACAAAGCTTGTATAAAACTCTTGCCCCTACATTGGCATCCCACTCGTTTTCTCCGGGGGCAACTTCGTTTAAATCGAAACCTATTATTTTTTTTCCCGACTCGCAAAGGCTGTTAAGCAAATAGCTTACCTGAGCCAACTCTAGTCCGCCAACAACCGGGGTGCCTGTATTGGGACAAAGTTTAGGATCCAGCCCGTCTATATCAAAACTAATGTACACCTCATTGCTTAGTTCTGCAATAATTTCATCGCAAAGTATTTTCCATGATTTTCCTTCGTACTGGGCGTTTTTAATATCCCAATCGAAAAAAGTTTTA
Organism: Flavobacteriales bacterium; assembly: GCA_905339165.1. Classification (GTDB taxonomy): domain Bacteria; phylum Bacteroidota; class Bacteroidia; order Flavobacteriales_E; family Vicingaceae; genus BCD5. The sequence goes on along the minus strand of CAJPFH010000059.1, from coordinate 16,001 downwards.
ATTCTCCCTCCCGAGTTTATAATCATTTCTACTTCATCGGGGCAAATATCTCTGATGCCCACTTGTACAAGTTTTGAAACCTGCGGTAACTGCAAGGTATTGTACATAATGGAGGCGTGCGAATAAGTAAACCCTTCGTACGCTTTTCTTAAATCGGCATGTGCATCTATTTGTAATACCGAAAAAGAGGAATATTTTTCGGCCAGTGCTTCTATTAAACCAAGCGGAGTACTGTGGTCTCCGCCTAATACGGCCACTTTTTTTCCGGAATCTACTATTTTTTTTGCTTCTTCTTTTACCCAGTTTTTTAATCCTTCACATTCTTTGTTGATGTGTTCCGCAATTTTTATTAACCCTCTATTTTCTTGAGGTATTTCTCCTTCTTCCAACCTCTTAATGTATTCTTCGGCCAAAGGTCTCAGTGCGGTATTTTTATCATATATTTTTTGAGGTATTTCTTTCATGGCTACCTTATATTGCCAAGCTTTTTCAAGGTTCGGATCGTAAAAATCTAACTGAGTAGAAGCATTTAAAATGGCTTGTGGCCCATCGGCAGTGCCACCACCATACGATGTGGTAACTTCCCAGGGAACAGGTAAAATAACTAGTTCTGCTTCGGATAGGGTGTATGGGAATCCGAAAATATTTCCGTTTGCAACGGCCACTTTGTTGGGATTAAAATGTTCTGCCATGGTTAAATAGTAAATAAAAAAAGGGGCTGCTTGCCCCTATTAATTTGTATTTTATTTTATTAAATTAGGTTTATTTTGTTCAGTAATTCGTCTTTATAAGAGCCTCCGATGGGTATTAGTTTTTTGTTTCCCTCTAATACTACATTAGGCATTTCTATAGATAAAATTTTATCTAAGCGTACAATGTAAGAACGATGCACCCGAACAAATTCGCTTGGGTGTAGTTTTTTCTCAATATCCTTCATGGTAGAGTGTATGGTATATTTTGCCGTAGCGGTGTTAATTACCACGTAATCTTTTAGTGCTTCTATAAAATAGATATCGCTGCTTTTAACCTTTACCAATCTGGAATTTGACTTTACAAATATTACACCGTCTCCGGCTTCTTTGCTTTCTACCAGCGAGTATAAAAAATCGCGTTCTTTTTTTACCTCTGTTTCTTTGCCGTGCTTGTATAAGGCCATTTCAATGGAGGTGTGTATATCTATTTCTTTAAAAGGTTTTATAATGTAACCATACGGTTCGGTTACTTTTGCCTTGCTAAGAGTGTTTTCATCGGCATAGGCCGTAAGGAAGATAACAGGAATATTGTGTTTGTTTTTTACTATTTCTGCGGTTTGTATTCCGTTCATTTCGCCTTTAAGCATAATGTCCATTAATACTAAATCGGGATTTGTTTGTTCAATTAGTTCAATAGCTTGTTCTCCGGAAGTAGCGGCACCGGCCACATGGTAGCCTAATTTTTTTAAGCTTTGCTGAATGTCTTTGTTAACGATACTTTCGTCTTCAACAACAAATATGTTTATTTTAGACATGTTGGATTATTTAGTATTAGGTTCTGTGTTCATCTTTACTGCGAATTTACAACCTTCTTTTGAAATAAGCTCAATTTCGGCATTTAATTGTTCTACCAATGTAATTACTAACTGCAATCCGAGCGAATCGGTATTTCTGAAATTCAAATTTTCAGGAAAGCCTATTCCATTGTCTTCTACTTCTATTCGGAGTTGGTTTTTATGGAAAAATACTCTAATGGCAAGTTCTCCTTTTCGGTTGTTTGGAAAAGCGTATTTAAGTGCGTTTGATACCAGCTCGTTTATTATTAATCCACAGGGTATTGCATTATCTATGCTTAATTTTATGGGGCTTATTTCCAGTTTTAGTTTAACAAAATCATCGGAAGTATTGTAAGTATAAAAAAGTGTGTTGCATAAATTACTCACATAATCGCTAAAGTTTACGTTAGAAAAATCTTTATTCTGGTAGAGCGACTCGTGAATGAAAGCCATGGATTTAATGCGATTTTGGCTTTCTTTTAAAATATTAATGGTGCTGAAATCTTTTATAAATGAAGATTGCAGATTTAGAATACTGGAAATAACTTGCAGATTATTTTTTACACGGTGGTGAATTTCTTTAAGCAGTATTTCTTTTTCGGCTAAGGAGTTTTTTAGTTCTTGTTCGGCTAGTTTGGTTTCGGTAATATCTCTTATTACCACCAACACTTCGTTGTTGTTTATTTTAGCGTATCGAGCTTCAAAATACCCGTTTTTTTTAGGTGTATTTAAAGAATATTCGTGTATAATATTGTTTTGATTTTGCAAAGCTTTTTTTATGCACTCCTTGCTTTTTTTAACAAAACAAATGGGGAAAAAATCGGTTATTTTTTTCCCTAAAAAAATTTCTTTCGGAAAGGCTAATAAATCTTCGTTGTTGGTTAACACATCGAGAAAAACAAATTCTCGGTTTATTCTAAAAATGATATCGGGTAAGGCATTTACAATGGCTTTGTTTCTTTCTAAAGAGTTTTTGAGTTGTTCTTCAGCCGCTTTTAATTCGGTAATATCTCTTGATACACCCATGGCTCCTATTTGTACTTTTTTTTCGTTATACAACAGGGAGCCTGATAAATAAGAAACAAAGGTTTCTCCGTTTTTTCGTTTATTAATGACTTCGCCTGTAAAGAATTTATTTGTTTTTAAACTATTTTTTACTCTCTCTCTTTCTTTTTTGTTTGCATAGAGCATTGTGGCAGGCTTTCCTATTACTTCTTTTTCGGAATAGCCAAATACTATTTGTGCGGCTTTATTAAATTCAATGATTTTGTTGTTTTTATCAGATGCACAAATAATGTCGAGAGAACTATTGATGATGCTGTTTGTATATTGCTGCTGTTGCAGTAACTTTTTTTCTGTTTCTACTCTTTTCCTCACTTCGTTTTGCAGCACTTTATTGGTTTCTTCTACAATGAGTGTTTTAGCTGCTTTTCTTTCTAATTCTACAATTTGGGTAATATTGGTAAGGGTTCCTTCTATTATTTCGGTATTGGGGTAATTGGCATCGCTTACTATGTTTACATTGGCAAGTATCCATACTTCGCGGTTGTTTTTTGTTTTGTGGCGTAATTTATAATTAATCAGTTGTTTTTTTTTTCGCAGGTCTTTTACATATTTTTCTCTTTCTGCGTTTGTGAAATATAATAGTTTTGCTGCGTTTTTACCAATTAATTCTTTTTTTGATTTAAACTGAAAGATTTTGGCAAAGGAATCGTTACAGTCTAGTATTTCTCCGGTTTTTATGTTTGTTCTAAAAACGCCTGCTAAGTTTCTTTCGAAGAGGTTTCGGTATTTTTCTTCGTTGTATTTTATTTTTTGTTTGTCCATTACTTCGTTGGTAACATCTCTCGATATACCAAAAATAGCCAGTTTGTTGCCTATTTTCTTGGGTACTACGGTTTCTTCGAGCCAAATGTAGTTTTTGATTCCCGGCTTTTTGAACCGATACACCATACTGAGTGGCTTTTTGTCTTTTAAAAGTTGTTGGTTTTTCTTTACTATTTCCAAAAAATCATCGGGGTGAAAATAGTTTTTAATTTGTGGGGTTTGAGCTATTTTTAGGTATTTATTAACCTCTATGCCTAATAGTTCTTTTGTTTTAGGGCTCATAAATTCTACTTTTTTATTCCCGTTTTGGTCTATGGTAGAATAGTAGGTAATGCCGGAAGTAGAATTTAAAATGAGTTCGAGTTTCTGTTTTTCTTCTATTATTTTTTTTTCTATTTTTTTATTTTCAGAAATATCACGGGCTATAATTCCGATGCCTTTATCTACTTTAAATACATGAATGTTAAAGTAATCGTGTTCGGTGGGTTTGTAGCCCAACGAACCTTCCAAAACAGTTGTTTTTCCAGTCTTTAGTACCTTTTTGTATACTTTGTATCTTTCGGTTAATTCTACGTTTTTAAATATTTTGGTAATGTGTTTTCCTATGATGTTTTTTTTATTTTTACCGGTTAGTTTAATGCCTGATTTATTAATATCCAATAAGTTTAAATTTTCATCGTAGAGCACATACACATCGGTTGATGAGTTAATGAAATTTTCAAGCAGGGTTAATTTAACCTCTTTAAAATTTTTTATTTTTTTTTCGGGCATATTTTATTCAGATACTTTATTTGGGAATTTTAGGGTGCTTCCGTCTATTTTTACTTCATTGTTGTTGTTGTAATCAAATGTTATAATTACCTCTCCCATTTCGTTGTATCTTTTCCAAATTCCTTCTCTTTTTCCCATTACATAGGTACCTTCTTCATATAATTTTCCGCTGGGATAGTAAAATTTGAATTTACTGTTTTCTTGTCCTTCAAAAAAAGATCCTTCAAAAACCAATTTATTTGTAAGTACATTGTAATATTTCCAAGGGCCTTCTTTTAGTCCGTTTTTATAGTTTCCCTCTTCTCTGTGGTCGTTTAATTCGTAAAACCATAATCCTTCTTTTTTACCGTCTAAGAATTCACCTTGTGTAATTACTTTACCATCGGGGAAGTATTCAATAAAATTTCCATCTTCTAATCCTTTTCTAAATTCTTCTTTTCTTAGTATTTCTCCTGTTTCATAATACCATATCCAGGTTGCGTTTTGTTTTCCTCCTTTTACATAAGAGCCTTCTTGTTCTTTTTTTCCGCTTAAAAAGAAGTATTCCCAGTTTTCTATTTTATCTCCATTAATGTATTTTCCTTTGCTTTTTATAGCTCCGTTTGGATAAAATTCTTCCCAGTATCCTTGTTTTCTTTCTTCTTCGTCTATTTTTCCTTTTGCTACAATTGCATTGTTGTTGTAAATAATTTGTTCTTCAAGTTGTCCGTTTTCGTTAAAGTATTTGAATTTGCCATGTTTTTCACCTCTTACGTTATAGGTTCCAATTACTTTTGGTAAACCGTTTTCGTAAAATTCTTGTCGCAAGTCTAATGTTTGTAGTCGTTCATCTTCATGTATTTCTCCATCTATATACAATACTGCTTTTAATAATTTACCATCTTTGGTATATTCTTTATAGTATCCGCTTAGCTTATCATCTATATACCTGGCTTCTGTTTTTAAATTACCGTTTTCGTAAAACTCTTTCCAAACATCTTGTTTCAGTCCGTTTTTATCGTATCTGTTTATTTTTTCTTCAGACAGAATAGCTCCTTTTTTATAGCGTACAATAGTTATTATTTTTTGATCTAAAGAATATTCAAATCCGGTACCTTCTTCTACTCCTTTTACAAAGGGAATGGTTTTGTATATTCTATTCTCCTTTTGATTTTCATAGAATAAAATGGTTATACTATCTTTAAATTCGTTTTTATAAAATTCTTTTTTTATAAGTTTCGTACTATCATTATAATAAAAACTCCACTCTTCTTTTTTATTTTTTTTGTAATTAATTTCCTTTTCAAGGGTTTTGTTTTCTCTGTAAAATTTCCACGTACCTTCTAATAAAAAATTTTCTCTGTTTCCTTCGGTTTTAATAGTTCCGCTTTCGAAATAAGTTTTCCAATACCCTTCCGGCTTTCCATTTTTCATATTTCCTTCGCTTGATATATTACCGTTAGAATAATAAAATATATTATACCCATTAGGATTTACTTTATTTTTTTGCTGGGCATATAGGGTGTTTTTTGTTAGAGCAAATAACAGCACAAAAATGAAGAATATGTATTTTAAAAAGTGAACAAACATTATATATTAATTATAAAAAAATAATTTTAATATTTATGGTGTTATTATTAGTATGTTCATTTTGTTAATAAACAACTCATTTTTTATTTTATAAACTTTAAATAGTAGTTTTTAATCAATAAAATTAACAATTAAGAATGTATAAAACCCTTTAAAATGTATAAAAATTATTATTTATTAACAATGAATAGTAATAGTTAATAATGTTTCTTTTAAAAACAAATGTACTTTTGAAATGCTTAAAAAGTGTTTGTATTTAACCTACATATTTTTTCTATAAAGTATTGTTATATTAAAGAACGAACATCATTATATTTTAAAAGCTAAAAAGCAAGTAAAAGTTATAAAAAATAAAAATTAATTATAAACATGAAATTAATAATAGGAAGTGACCATGCCGGATTCCAATTAAAGGAATACTTAAAGGCAGAATTAATAAAAAAAGGTTTTGAATTAGAGGATGTTGGAACACATTCTGAAGAAAGTGTAGATTATCCTGATTTTGCTCATACTCTTGCTTTGAAAGTAGAAAACGGAGAATTTAAATACGGCATTTTAATTTGCGGAAGCGGTAATGGAATTAGTATGGCAGCGAATAAACATAAGGGAATACGAAGTGCTATATGTTGGAATAAAGAGTTAGCAAAGTTAGCAAGAGAACACAATGATGCTAATATAATCGCCTTGCCGGCTAGATTTATAAAGAATAAAGAGGCAGAAGAGTGCGTAGAGGTGTTTTTAAATACCCGCTTTGAAGGTGGAAGGCATGAAAGAAGAGTACAAAAAATTTAGATTTACTTATAAATCCAATACTCAGGATTAAGTTTAGTAGTAGCCTTCCATATTTCAAGGTGTACTTCAGATTTCGATGCATTCTCTTCAGTGGCTGGAATTCCAAGTATTTGTTTTGTAGAAACTTTATCCCCTTTTTTAACAAAAACTTCTGAAAGGTAAGAGTAAACACTTAAATATTCGCCATGCCTTATCATTACACATTTTCCGGCTCCCGGAATAATAATTACGGAACTTACTTCACCTTCGAAAACAGATCGAACTTGTGTACCTTTTTTGGTACTAATATCAATCCCATTATTATCTACCATAATACCCTTTAATACGGCATGTTCGTGGGTGCCAAATACCCCGGTTATAACTCCTTCGGCAACGGGCCACGGAAGTTTTCCTTTGTTGGCGGCAAAAGTATTCGATAGCTTTTGGGCTTCAGGGGTTAGAGGAAACCCTCCTTTATTAACAGAGTTTGTATTTCCTGCTTTCTGTGCCGCTTTTTGAGCGGCTTCTATTTCTTTTCGTATAATTTCTTCAATGGCTTTTTGCAATGCATCGGCATCTTTTTGTTTCTTTTTTAATTGTTCTTTTAGCTCGTTTTCCTGATTTTGTAGTTTGCTGATTATTACTTGTTGTTGCTCTTGTTCCGAGCCAAGTTGTTTTTTTTCTTGCTCGTTGCTTTCTTTTAACGAAACCTGTTCTTGCTTTTTTTGGTCTAATTCTTCTATTTTTTTAGAAATGGTTTCTTGTGTTTTAATAATCGATTCGGCTTGTTTTTTTCTAAATTCTGCATATTGCTGCAAATATTTCATTCGCTTATATGCCTGATTAAAATCTTTTGCTGCAAACACAAACATAATGCGGGAATAAAAACTTTTGTTTCTATAGGCATAATAAATCATGTGTGCATAATCCTGTTTCAACTTAGTTAAGTCGTTTTTCAGCGAAAGGATAATATCGTTGTTTTTTTGAATTTGTTTATCAATGTATTTAATTTCACTGCTAATAGTATAAATCAATTCCTGCCGGTCGTTAATTTTTTTCTTTATAAGATTTAATTCTGTAAAAGAGTTTTTAGTTTTTTCTTCGTTTTCTTTTAATAATTTATTGGTATAGGAAATATCGTTAAGCAGTTGTTTTTTCTTTTTTTCTAGTTCTGCTTTTGTTTGAGCTGAAGCCCAAAAAGAAATAAATACAAAGAGGAGCAGAAAGCTATTTAATTTCAACAGGCTCATATTTTTCTGGTATTGAAAAAGGCATATTTAAATCACTTTCTTCTGTTATTTTAGAAAACTCAACACCAAGGTATGCATTTTGGTTCGAAGAGATAAAAAAACGCATTTTTACCGGAAAGAACTGTTCTTCTAATTTCTGATGTTCTGAGTAAACGGCTCGTAAAGATTGTTCGGAACGGTGGTCGGTTATAAAAAGTTCTTTTATTTTAAACGATTCCGGGTCGAGCCATATCGACTGGTTGTCGTCTTTAAGTTTGCTTTCTTTATCTTTTTTAATAGCTTTTTTTACTCTCCTTTTTTTAGTGGTTCCTAAAAAAAACATGTGTTTATCTATTTGAGAAAATATTTTTTCATTTTCTTCGAATTCAATGCTGTTGCCTATTATTAGGGATTGCAGCATTTTAAAATCTAAATCAACATTAAAAACTTTATTGATGTAAGAAAAATTTCCAGCAAAATACGTAGAGTGTATTCGGTCTATTACTAAAACAGTATCGGGTGTAATTAAGGCTCTGGCTACCTCTATGCCCATCAGAGGGGTAACCGATACCCAAATGGCGCTATCGTTTTTTATTCGAAGAGTAGATTTAAACGAATTTTTTTTTCCATTGGCATTATATTCAACGGTAGCTTTAATGCTTAACCCATCGAATTTAAATTCGTTTTCTTTTAGTTTGGCGAGTATTTGTTCTGTGGTGTATACTTCGTCAATTAACTCTTTCAACTCTTTTTTTGAAAGTTCTTTTTTAGGTTTACATGTAGAAAATAAGAAAAGAAAAAGTAAAAACCCGATAAAATATGTTAATCTGATGTTGTTATTCATATAGCTTTTTATCGGCAATTTTCTTTTTTAAAAATTCGGATTTTCCACCATTTTCTTCTGCTTTTTTCCAATACATCAGGGCATTTTCTTTTTCGTCAAGCTTATACAATGCATCGCCATAATGTTCTAAAATAGTGCTGTTGCTGTTGCCTCCGCTGTCTATGGCTTTTTTAAGCCATTCTTTGGCTTCGGCATACTTTGCTTGTTTATATAAAATCCAGCCATAGGTATCTAAAAAAGAGGGTTGTCCGCTTTGTAAATTATTGCTTTTAGCCGACATTTCTGCGGCCTTTTCCAGTTTTTCGCCTCGCTCCGAAAGATAATAGCTGTAGTTGTTTAGTATTGTGGCATCGTTTGGGTTTTTGCGTAAGGCGTTTTCAAATGCATTATCTGATTCCGAGAAGCGATTAAGACGGTAATACGCTTCGCCCAAAGTAGAATAGAATTGGGTAAGCAGCTCATCGTTGTTAAAAACTAAATCTTTCCCAATGTTTAGGTATTCTAAGGCTTTCGTATAATCTTTTTTCTGTACCAATCCGTATCCGTAAAAAAAATAGGCGGTAGGTTGATTTGGAAAAAGCTCTATGGTTTGCATTCCGTCTTCTACTAAAGAGGTAAAATCAGAAAGTTCAATATCTATTACTAAAATCTGATTCCATACAGGGAATCTGCTTTGATCTAATGAAACCGATTTTTTAAAGGCTTCTCTTGATTCTTTCAGTTGCCCGTCTCGGTATAAAAAGTCTCCGTAAATAGAATATGATTTGGCATCGCTGGGGTGAACCTCGGTGAGGATACCACAAAGCTCAAAGGCTTGTTTTTTTAATTCATCGTTGTTACTGCTGAGGGAATAGTATGAAAGCAAAATTTTCATTTTGGTATCAATGTCTAATTCGGGATTTTTAAAGGCGAGTATCAAATGTTCGTACGATAAGGCTTTTTGGCCTTTTTTACGGTAGTAATCGGCAAGCGAGAGGTGTACAAACGGTGCTTCAGGGTCTATTTTTAATACTTTCTGATATATTTCCAGTGCGTTTTCTTCTTGTCCGTTGGTAAAATAAATATCGCCCAATACTCCATAGTATTTTGTTTCGGAAGGAAAAGCGAGAATTAATTTTTTTATTTCGCTTGCGGCACCTTCCACATCGTTGAGTTTAAGGTAGAGTTGTTGTTTTTGATAAGAAATATCCTCAGAAATTCCCAATTGCGTTTCAATACGATCATAAAGGCTTATTGCTTCCCGAAGTTTGTTTTCGTAAGTATAAATACCCGCTAAATTGAAGGCCAATTCCAGTTCTTTTGGATTTTTATCTAACAATTTTTCAAATACTTTGATGGATTTGGCTACTTGATTATTTTTATACAAAACTTGGCCGTATAAAAGTTGAAACCAGTAATTATCCGGATCTAATTGGGAGGCTTTTTCTGCAAAGGGAAAGGCAGAAGTTGCATCACCGTTTTGTTCGTAAATAAGAGCTATTTCGTAAAGCGGAGTAGGTTCTTTTGGGTTTATTTTGGCGCATTGCAGAAATAGGTTAAGTGCCAGCTCATAATTACCAAGTATTTTTTCTTTTGATGCATTAAAAAAGTAATGTTCGAACTTAACCTGATCTTTTTCTGAAAAATCACGATCGGCTTCATTTTTATTTCCGGGGTGCTTAGATGTTTTGCAGGAAACAAAAAAAAGAGAGGTAATTAGAAAATATTTTAAAAGCGATTTTATCAATGCATTTATTTTATAGTAGTATAATCGCCAATGCTTACTTGTTTTTCTGTACCGTTAAAGCCAACAAATTCTACAAAATTACCGAGCATAGAGTTAGTTAGGGTAGCATTGGTAATACGTGTGTTTTCGCTAATGATACTGTTTGTAATGGTGCTGTTTGTAATAATGGTTCCCTTGCCTATCGATACGTGGGGGCCAATGGTAGAATTCTTTATTTCGGCATTTTCTCCAATAAAGCAAGGTTCTATTATTTTACTGTTTTGTATAATGGCTTTTGGATTTATGAGGTTTTCTTTTTGTTTAATAAACTCCAAAACGCGTTGGTTGGTATAAACAGTTACATCTTTGTTTCCGCAATCGAGCCATTCGGCCACCTTGCCGGCAGCAAAGCGAATACCTTTATTTTTCATGTTTTCGAGGGCGTTAGTAAGTTGGTATTCACCTTTTTCTTTAATATTGTTATCGAGTAGATATTGCAGTTCGTTTTTTAAATTGTTTCCATCGCGGAAATAATAAATGCCTATGATAGCAAGGTTGGAAATAAATTGTTTGGGTTTTTCAATAAAATCAGTAATCTTACCTTCGGCATCGAGTTTAACAACACCAAACGCACTAGGGTCTTCAATTTGCTGAACCCACACAATACCATCTTCGTTTTCGTTCAGTTTAAAATCAGCTCTAAAAAGGGTATCGGCAAACGCAATAATTACTTTTCCGTTTAAACTTTCTTTTGCACAGAGAATGGCATGAGCAGTACCCAAAGCTTCGTCCTGATAAAAGATTTTACCTTTTGCTCCGAGACTGGAGGCGATAGCAAGCAGATTTTTTTCGGTTTCTTCTCCAAAACGCCCTACGATAAAAGCTATTTCTTCTACTTTTTCTTCGCAAACCGCAGTAATATCTTCGGCCAATCTTTGTACTATGGGTTTTCCGGCAATTGGTAAAAGGGGTTTGGGGGTTGTAAGTGTGTGTGGCCGCATTCGCTTACCCATTCCGGCCATTGGTATAATAATCTTCATGTATGTAATTTAAAAATTATTTAAGCCCGGTGCTTCCAAATCCTCCTGTTCCTCGGTTTGTTTCTTGCAATTCTTTTGTTTCTTCCCATTGGGCTTGCTCATGTTTCGCCAATACAAGTTGAGCTATTCGCTCTCCGTTTTCTATTACAAATGTTTCTTGTGATAGGTTTACCAATATTACTCCAATTTCTCCACGGTAGTCAGCATCAATAGTGCCCGGGCTGTTTAAAACAGTAATTCCTTTTTTTAGTGCCAAACCACTACGAGGACGAACTTGTGCTTCGTAACCGGCTGGTAACTCTATAAAAAGACCTGTTTTAACAAGAGTTCTGTGTAAAGGCAATAATGTAATAGGCTCATCTAAATTGGCTCGTAAGTCTAATCCGGCAGATAATGGGGTGGCATACTGAGGCAACTCGTGTTGTGATTTATTTACAATTTTTATTTTCATGAAGTAAAAGTTTTTTTTCTCTTTTAGCCGACTAAATTACCATTTTTTTAGGTCTTTCTATTTTCCAGATAAGAGCAAGATACAATAAAATAAGCAGATTATTTATTAGCACCGAAACCACGTTATCGTCAATAGAAATAAATGATGAGGCAAAATAAAGAACGACTGCTAGTGCCAGATAGAATAGTATTTTGAGCACCGGATATTGAATGGGATAGTATTTTTGCCCTATAAAATAAGATAAAATACACATTACGCTGTAGCAAATTAAGGTGGCCCAGGCCGAACCGGTATATCCCCAAATAGGAATCCACCAAATATTTAACACAATGGTAAGCACAGCCCCTATTATAGATAACCATGCACCATAATGTGTTTTGTCTGTTAGTTTATACCAAATAGAAAGATTAAAAAATACACCAAGCATTAAATTGGCTATTAATAAAAGAGGAACAACATGTAATCCTTCACGAAATGCACCTCCCAGAAAGTATTGTATCCACGAAATATTGAGCATTACGCCCAAAAAAATAAGGCTGCACACAATAATAAAATAAAGCATTACCCTGGCATAGGTCTCGGGGGCATTTTTTTCTTTGTGATGACTAAAAAAGAATGGTTCGGCAGCATAACGAAAGGCTTGTATAAAAATGGTCATAAGGATAGATAGTTTATAACAGGCTCCATAAATACCTAATTGCTGAAGGTTTTCGTTGATATTGCCTGGTAAGAGATATTTCAATAAAATACGGTCTAGCGTTTCGTTTATATTTCCGGAAAGACCCATTATTAAAAGGGGGAGTGCATAAAGAATCATTTTTTTCCATATTTTTTTATCGAAGAAAAAGTGTGCCGAAAATAATTCCGGCAGCAATAAAATAATTGTAATTAACGAAGCAACAAGATTGGCAATAAAAACATAGCCAATACCTATTTCGGGAGAGTAGATTTTATTGATGTATGCAAAAAAAATATTTGTTTCGCCTTGCTTGTAAACATCCATACACCAAACAATAAAAAATAAATTAAGTCCGATATTTGTTCCGATGCCCACCAATTTTAATAAAGCAAAACGCATCGCTTTTCCTTTCTCTCTCAAATAAGCAAAAGGTATGGAGGTAAAAGCATCGGCAGCAATAATGAATGCAAACCAAACGATATACGTTTTGTAGGGAATATTGGCAGAAGATTTTCCGCGTAGCAGGTTTCCTATTTCGTTGCTGAAACAATAAACAAACACAATAAATACAAGCGAAGAAACAAGCAAAGAAATAAGTGCTGTGCTGTAAACTTTTTCCGGATTTTCGCTTTTGGTAAAACGGAAGTAGGCTGTTTCCATGCCGTAGGTGCACAACACAATAAGTATGGCAACATAAGAATACATTTCGGTTACTACCCCATAATCGCCTGTAGCAAAGCGGTATGTGTAAATGGGAACCAATAAATAATTAAGCAGCCTGCCAACAATGCTGCTTAGTCCGTAAACGGCTGTTTGTCCGGCAAGTTTTTTTAGTGGGTTCATTCTGTTTTACAACGCTGTAAAGTTGTAGAAAATATATAGGCGGAGAATGAATCCGTTGAAATCACTTATTCACCAAGCAATTAACAACCTGTGAATTGTGGTTTTCTTTTTTCTGAAAAGGCGGTGGTTCCTTCTTTGAAGTCGGTAGTGCCAAAGCATTTTCCAAATTCATCTATTTCTGTCTTGAAACCATTATTGCCTATAAAACCCGCATTAATAGAACGTATGGCTGCACTAATAGCTGTAGGTGAATTTTTACATATTTGTGTGGCTATTTCTTTGCATTGGTTTAATAATTCTTCGGTAGAGGTTACGTAGTTTACCAATTTGCAATTTAGAGCATCTTGTGCGGTAATCATTTGTGCGGTAAAAATCATTTCCATGGCTTTGCCCTTGCCTACCAGTTGAGGAAGGCGTTGAGTACCCCCGTAGCCGGGTATTACGCCCAGCGAAACTTCGGGCAATCCCATTTTGGCATTGTCGGAAGCTACACGTATGTGGCAACTCATGGCCAACTCTAATCCTCCTCCCAATGCAAAACCGTTGATGGCTGCAATAACCGGTTTAGATAAATTTTCAATTAAATTAAAAAGTTTAGCATGCCCATCGGCACTCAGTTGTTTGCCTTGCTCTACTGTAAATGTATAAAACTCCGATATATCGGCACCGGCTACAAAGGCTTTATTACCCGAACCGGTAAGAATAATTACTTTACAAGGTTGATCGTTTTCTGCTTCTAAAAATGCACGATGCAGCTCATCAATGGTTTCAATATTCAGAGCATTTAGTTTATCGGGACGGTTAATGGTAATAAGTGTAATATTATTCTCGCTTTGCAGAGTAATGTTTTTATAAGACATTTCTATAAGATTTGGTTTTCAAAAGTAGAGATATTTTTGTTTCGATATAAATAGATATTTAACCCGTTGTGCATTTGTAAGAAAATTTGTCAATTCGAGTGTTCTGCAGCATTGCGGAATGTATCGAGAATACAAATTTTCAATAAAAAAAGCGTGTTCTCGATATTTTTCTTTCAGAAAAACTCGAACCGACAGCTTTTTTATTAAAAACTCTTCTAAATGCACAACGGGCAGATATTTACTCTTATTTGACGATGGCATGTAACTTGCTACAACAGTTGTTATGATATCCAAAATTTTACTTACTCTATTTGTTTGCATTTTTTTTCAACATGCAAAATCCCAAAAGGCTGAAATAATAGCAAGCACCGATTCCATTGCGGCAGAGATAAATGCCTTACCGCTTAAAGAAGAAGAAAGTTTGTTTATAGAATTTTCTACTGCAGCAGGTATAGCTACATCCTATAGCTACAAAAAAGAAGTTGTAAAAGTGGCAAGGAGTCTTCAATTGCCTTACGGTATTTGGCAAACAAATTATTACTATCAAAACGGAAAACTTGTTCTAATAGAGGATATAGAAGAAACGCATCTGATAAACGAAAACGGAGAAATAGATTATTCTTCTAAAGAACAAAACTACTGCGGACGTTTTTATTTTAGTCATAATGCTTTAATCGTTAGCAAAGAAAAAGGTGAAAAACGAAATGCTAGCGAAACCCTGTTTAACGAGCAAATGGAGCTAATACAAGCAAAATTGTATTTAGTAGGCTACTAATTCTGCAAAAAATAGGGCATTAATCCCCTTTCAAGAGGGGATTAAGGGGTGTGTTTATTTTCATTACTTAAAATAAAGTTTACTAACTTGTAGGTTTTACTGTGTTGTTTTTATGTCAGTTTTTTTATTCGGCAAAAAAGTGCATATTTGTTTAAATGAATCTTTTGCCATTATATATTGTTTGGGATATTGACCCCGTAGCCATTCCCATTGGTGATGGGGGTTTTAACTGGTATGGCCTGATGTGGTCGGCAGGGTTTGTTGCCGGTTATTATGTAGCATTGTACATATTTAAGCAAGAAGGATTTAACAAAGATAAAATTACCAATATGCTTTTTTATACCGGCATTGGCGGTATTGTGGGAGCAAGGCTAGCCGATATCGTTTTTTATAACCTCGATTATTTTATAGAAAACCCTTCCGAAATGGGTATGATTTGGAAAGGCGGATTAGCCAGTCATGGTGGGGTACCCGGAGTAATAATTGGGGCATGGCTTTTTACTAAATTCAATAAAGAATTTAAATTGGTTTGGTTGTTAGACAGGCTTGCTATTATTTCTTTAATTGGCCTAGGACTTGTGCGTATTGGCAATTTGTGTAATTCCGAGTTATATGGCATTCCAACCCATGTTCCTTGGGCTTTTATTTTTTACAGCGTAGATGATTTACCTCGCCATCCTGTTCAAATTTATGAAGCATTGATGTGTTGGGGCGTGTTTGCGTATTTGTTGTACACGTATAAGCGAGTAAAAAACAATATGCCCGGTTTGTATCTTACCATCTTTTTTATTTTTATTTTTTCCATTCGTTTGTTACTGGAATTTTTTAAGGAAAGAGAGCCGGGCCTTATAAATATTGAAGGATTGAGTAATACTCAATTATTAAGCGTACCCATGATTATTTTGGGAATTATCTCGCTTATTCTAATGCAAAAGGGGTATTATAAAAAGTGGTTGAGTTAAAAAAACTCTATTTCTCCACCAACATTTTTTTAGTGTCTATTACTTTCCCATCTACCACAATGCTGTATTGGTAAATACCTTGGCTAAGGTTGGCGGCATATACTTTTAACTGCCCTTTTCCGCTTTGTTTAATATCAACGGTTTTGA
>CAJPFH010000058.1 GCA_905339165.1 Flavobacteriales bacterium | reverse complement strand
TCTTCTATACTTTTCCCCGTTTTCAGATTATTCTCCCTGAGCCATGTCCTTGCTTGTTGTTTTGTAAATAGTTGTGCCATTTTTGCTAACTCCTATACAGTTTTCCGTATATGAAGTTTCAGCAAAAAAGATTACACTCCCATTTCCCTGAAACTTTCAAGTCCTGCTTCTACATTTTCAATAATTTGATAGACTATTTCTTTGATAAAACCCAGAGAAGCGCTGGATGTCAAAATTAACAAATCTGCGTTAGTCTACTTTTATCCGTGGTTCAGTATCTCTATTTCCCCTAACATCATGCCAGATAGTAATTTTTGCGTGCAATTTGCATGCAATTTGCGTGCAAGTTATCGCCTCTCTAATATCTGGTATTTTATCGCTCTTCCAACCCCTGTCCTTTCAATAAATCCAAGTTTTTCCATGACCTCAAGAATTGGCTTATTTTCTTTTAGTTTAGTTATAATGTGGTCAATTTTCTTCATGGTAAAGTATTTTCACCTTTATCCATATCTTCCAAAACCTTTGAAACTGGAACTTTCAATTGAGGCACATCTTCCGTTGCTGTTCCCCATAAAATTTCTAAATCAACCCCGAAATATTCATGAGCCAGCCTGTCTCTCATTCCAGCCATCTTTTTCCATGGAACATCTGGATATTTCTTTCTTATTTCTTCGGGCACATTCTTGGTAGCTTCCCCGATTATTTCGATGGCGCGAACGACACTATAAATAGTCTTTTTATCTTTTATAAAATCCTCAAAATCCATTCCTTCAATGAAATTTCTGACATCATTTATAGTATCAAGTATGTCTTGGACAAAATCTCCATATTCCCGTTTCTTCATACGTTAATTACCTCTTCAAGAATATGCTTGCCGATTCTTGGTTTTAATGCTTTCTTAGACACAAGATCAATTTTAACTCCCATTTTTGTTTCCAGGAAATCCTCCAGTTCCATAAATTCAAAAAGACCTACTGGTTGCTGAAACTCCACAAGAATATCAAGATCACTGGATTTTTTTTGTTCTCCTCTGACGTATGAGCCAAAAACTCCGAGCGTTTTGACTTTATATTTCTCTTCAAGAACTGGCTTATTTTCCCGAAGCTTCATGATAATCTGGTCAATTTTCTTTTTCATACCGCCAGCGCCTCATTCATTTCACTAATCATCGCATTCATTCCATTCCCAAAAAGCGCAAACATCATACCACGTCCTCCGTGTGCGTCAAAAGGTGTGTAGTCAAGATTCTCAACCTCAATATGAAAGCTTGTGGCAATATGTTCTTTCATCATCCTGAGCCAGTTCATTTGCTCTTCATTGAACTTTAATGCTCCGGCTTGCTTTTCAAACACCCATTTCTGGAAATTCCTGTCCACAGTTTTATCATAGGCTGTCAGTTTATCAATATTATCTCTTGCTGCCTGTTCAGGAAATTGGTTTATCGATCCATCCATATTATACACTTATTAATTTTTCTCATAGTATATAAAGTATAATTTATATCAATTTCCTTTCTTCAATATCCATGCTTTCTTCC
>CAJPFH010000057.1 GCA_905339165.1 Flavobacteriales bacterium | reverse complement strand
GGATTGGTGTTTATTCTTTAACCGTTCATATCATGTTAAACTCCGCCATTGGCGGCGCCTCACCGGGGTCTGGGGTCGCAACCCCAGCGCAATATCCCTGAGATTGACCGAAAGTGTTAATAGTACGCTCATCTGCGGTTTGGTATTTTTCAGAATGACCTATCATTATTCGATAACATAATTCATAAAGCTTATCTTTTATTTTCATGATGCTTTGGTTTTTATATTTACTTATATGTGGTGGTTGTTTGGGATTTCCGTGAAGTGCCGGAGATTTATTCGGCATTATTTATTATATATTTTATCTAAAAAACCTCAGAGAGCAGAAAGTTCACAGAGAAAATCGGAATAAATGTTCTGCGTTCTCTGTGATTACTATACCTTCACTATTTCAAGATAATCCGCTCTTTTAAAATCATCGTCAAATGTAGCCAGCTTATTTATATTATAGAATTTGCATGTTGCTGCAATTACAGCATCATTTGGCATAAGGCGGCAAGTTTTAGCAACATCTTCAATAAGTTTTAGATCATTTGTATCATGAACGATTTGTACTGATTTGAATACTTCATGCATATAATTAAAAAATATATCTGCAAAATCATATCCACTTTTTTTTATATAATCTCTAAGAGAATATGAGCTTACAATGTTCAACCTATCCTCAGCTATCATTTTTATTCCAACAAAAAATGTTTCTTCATACACAGAAACACTTGTTATAAAAGAAGCTGATGTTTCATTAAAAAACTTTCTAGTACCTTCAGTCTTTTCAGTTTCTAATAAAAGACTAATGATAAAAGAAGTATCTAAGAAGATGTCCATAGTTCATTCCTTATTTTCATAATTTTATCGATTGTGATACGCTTTTTAAATTTAATAGGTTCACAATCGATCTTTTTTTCTATTCTTACTTTGACTCTCTCCCCTTCTTTTACTTCAATCACTTTTCCAAGTGGTTTAAATACACCACCTTCATATATACATTCAAAAACTTCTGTCATTTTATTCACCATATTTTACTATTTCGGTATTATATATCTATTCGTATCAAATTTATCTGTTAACTATAATGCATAACGGGCCTACATCCCGCTTGAGAAGTTCTTGAGCTTCATGTTCCTGAACTTGGGAAGCTCCGCGAACTCGAATATCTCCTCGAATTTAGCCTCCATCTCCTTTTTCGAAATCCCCATGATCGCGCCGTAAAGCCGCACATTGTCCTCTGCTGTTAGTTCCGGGTTGAAGCCAACGCCAAGTTCCAGGAAGGGAGCAATTTTGCCGTTCACTTTTACGCTACCTGAATCTGGAGTTAATACGCCTGCGATGATCTTCAGAAGGGTGCTCTTTCCGCTTCCGTTCTCGCCAATGATGCCTAAGGTCTCGCCTTTTTTTAC
This sequence comes from Flavobacteriales bacterium, assembly GCA_905339165.1. Lineage (GTDB taxonomy): Bacteria > Bacteroidota > Bacteroidia > Flavobacteriales_E > Vicingaceae > BCD5. The sequence continues at coordinate 373 of CAJPFH010000057.1, read as the reverse complement.
GGTTAAGGAAACATCTTTTACTGCCCAGAATTCTTCGTAGGTTGAGGTTGTACCTTTGAGTGCGCCGGTGATGTGTTCGAACAGCCTTGTTTTCTTCTCGTGGGGGATGCGGAAGTGCTTGGAGACGTTGCTGACTATGATTGCGTCTTCGGATGGTTGTTTGGGGGTTTGGAGGTCGAACATATTTCTTTAATAAAAACAACGAACTGGTACGAACTGAAACGAACTCAGCCGGAGTTCGTCCGGGTTCGTTTTAGTTCGTTGTTATTTTCTAATTCAGGGCTCATGCTTATTTTAACTGTAATTCCTATCCTTTAGAATTTATTCCTTTAATATATTTAGCCATGGACGCTAATAAATATCGATGCAATAA
>CAJPFH010000056.1 GCA_905339165.1 Flavobacteriales bacterium | reverse complement strand
TTCTCGATACGCCCTCATGCCTATGGCTGCTCGAAGTAACGCCTAAATACTTATCTAACATTTCGGTGGTGGCCAAAAAGCTGCGTTGTATTCGCTCGGCATAATTAATACTGTCGGTAATTTCTTTGTGTTTTTCTTCTACTACCAACTTTTGATAACTAATAATTTTATTTTTTTCTTCAAGTTGAATATTGTTTTTTCTTTTCTGAATATTTCCCCTGTACAGAACAAACACAAAAACAGCCATTATCAGCAATCCTACTAGAGCGGCATAAGAGTATATTTTCTGATTCTTAATATCTTGTTTATGTGTATATTCATTCATTTTAAATATTGCCTCCCTTTTAATACTATCAGCAATTAGCTGTGTTTCGTAAGAATATTCCATCTGTTTTTGTGTTATTTCTTTTGTGTTATTTTCATTTAAAATACTGTCTCTATAGAGAATATGTTCTTTATAAAATTTAAATGCCAGTGGAAGATTACCTTTCTTTTCGTAAGCGGTATACAAACAGTTGCAAGCCGAACTAATGTTACTGATATTTTGCATTTTAACAGCAAGGTCATATTCCTTTAAACAGTAATTAATGGCATCGTTATATTTTTTCATTTCGATGTGTAAGAGGCCAAGATTACAATACAAAGAAGCCTTACTATATTCGTTTCCCAAACTGTCGGCTATATTCATTGCCTTTAAATAAAATGAGAGAGCTATTTTATTTTGTTTTTTCAATTTATAAACACTACCCATATTATCATAAAGCGAAACTAAGTTAAAAGCTTGCGTAGTTTCTAAAAGCATTTTTTCTGCTATTTTAAAATGATATAAGGCCGTGTCTAAATTCTGGGTAAAATAAAATAAGCTCCCTAGATTTTGATGAGCTTTTCTGATACCGTCTATATCTTTCAACTCTTCATATAACTGCAAGGTATTTTTAAAATATTTTAGCGATTCTTTATACTCTTTTTGATTGGCATATAAAACCCCTAAGTTGGTACAGGTTGTTGCTACACCCTTTTTATTTCCTATGTTTTCTAATATGCGTAAAGTTTTCAAAAAATAATCAATGGCAATAACATAATTACCTATATAACGATACATTACGCCCATGTTTCCGTAGGTAGAGGCCGTCCCTTCTTTATCTTTAATTTCTTCAAAAACAGATAAAGCCTTATTGTATAAAGTAATAGCAGAGTCGTAATTACCTGTCTCGTCATAAAACATAGCTATATTATTATATGATTTGCCTATTAATTTCTTATTTCCTAGTTTGATTTTTATTGATAAGGCTCTAGTTCCAATACTTATGGCACTATCTAAATTTCCCTGATAATAATAGGCACTACTTTGTGAGGATAATGCATTCGCCTTACCTTTATTAAAAGATAACATAGAAGATAATACACTGGCCTCGGTAGAATACTTTAGAGAAGAATCGAAGTTTATAGTCCAGTACTCCTCTGATATGCTTATTAATAAATTTGCTTTTGTTGTATCGTTCTTTGAATTGTGTAAAATGGTTTTTAAAGAATCGATATTTCCTGAATGTGCGTATTTACCAATAAAAAAGAATATAAGGACTACTATTTTAGCTTTCATATTTTTTAATGAATTAGTCAAACTAAAGTTTGTTGTATAGAAAATCTACTGCTTTTTTTATTTAAATAACCCTTACACTCTTACCCCTATCACACATACATCATCTACCTGCTCTAGGTTTCCTTTCCATTTTTCAAATTCTTTTTCCAGCATTCGTTTCTGTTCATTCATGTTATTATTCTGAATGGATAATAACATTTTTTTTAAGGGTTTATACATGAACTTTTTACCTTTTTCACCGCCAAACTGGTCGGCAAAGCCATCGGTAAATATAAACAAGGTATCCCCTTTTATTAGCTCTATGGTATGTGTAGTAAAAGGCGTTGGATTTTCTATTTTTCCTATAGGCTGTTTATCGGGTTTAATTTCATACACTTCATTATAATTGGCATTACGTATAATCCAAAGAGGGTTATTGGCTCCCGCCCATTGCAGTGTGGCAGAATGTTCTTTTGAAATTTCGAGTTTACAGAGAGAAATATCCATTCCGTCCTTTACATTTTTATCACTCTTTTCGAAAGTTTGTACTACCATTTTTCGCACCATATCTAAAATGCATCCCGGTTCACTGACTCCAAGTTCTACCACTGTTTTATTGAGGGCATTGCTGCATACTACGCTTACCATGGCTCCGGGCACTCCATGTCCGGTGCAATCGGCTGCAGCAAAAAACAAGGCATTTCCTAATTTATCCATCCAATAAAAATCTCCACTAATAATATCTTTAGGTTTATATAATACAAAATGTTCCGGCAGGTGGGTTTCCATAAATTCGGCCGATGGCAATATGGCATCTTGTATTCTTTTGGCGTAGGTTATACTGTCTTTAATATCCTTATTGGCTTCTTCAACTTTTAGTTTTTCGTGTTGTAATTCTTTGGTTCTTTCTTCTACTTTTTGTTCTAGTTTTAATTTCTCGTTTTTTAATTTCTTTTCTCGATACCTTACAAACAGGAAAAGCAATAAAACCGCAGCTAAGGTGCATAGTGTGTAAAACCACCAGGTTTTCCAAAAAGGAGGAACAATTGTTATTTTTAAGAGGGCTTGCCTTGTGCTCCACTCGCCCATGCTGTTGGCTGCCTTTATTTTTAATACATAGCTACCCGGATTTAAATTAGTAAAGGTAACCGATTGGGTAGTGCCTATATAAACCCAGTCGGTATTAAAACCTTCTAGTTTGTATGCATAGGTGTTTTGCGAGGGATTCGAAAAATCCAGATGCGAAAAGTTTACAGAGAAGAAGTAGTCTTTGTAACTAAGGGTTAATTGGTTTATAAAGGCGGCCTCATTTTCAGTATTAAATGGTTTGTTTAATACAGAGAAACCTGTAAATACGATATTTGCATTATTAGGAATATCGATGATTTCTGTTGGGTGAAAAATATTAAACCCCGAAAGACCGCCCGTACAAATTCTTTTATCTTTTAAGGTAAGACTGGCATTATGGATAAACTCGCCACCTTGAATGCCATTATTTTTATTGTATTGTTTTATTTTTCCGTTGAGCGGATTAAAACATACCAACCCATTTGAAGTAATAATCCATAAGTCGCCCTTTTCATCTTCATTAATAGAATATATTTCCGACTGAATTAATTCATCGTAGTGCGAATAGTTTGTAAACGAATGATCTGATTCGGAATAGCGGCAAATGCCTACATCGGTTCCAACCCATAAGCCTCCCAGTTTATCGTAACACAGCGTGTTTATTTGATTGCTTGGCAAACTTTTTGGATTCTTTTTATCGCTAAGAAATCGTTTAAAACTGATGGTTTTCGGATTAAAAAGATTTAGCCCTCCACCTTTTGTTCCCACCCAAATATTTTCGTTTTTTGCTTCCAATAAACAAAGAATTTCGTCACTGCTAAGCGATAAAGAATCTTCTTCCGAATGAATTAAAAAATGAAAATTATTCGTTAGAGTGTCATAAATATTCAACCCTCTAGAACTGGCCGCAGCATATATTTTATTTGATTTTGTAATGAGTATTTTTTGAATGATTTGAGAGGATAATCCTCCTTTCTCTCCATCTACATACCGTTTTATTAATTCTCTTTTTTTACTGAAAACATAAAGTCCTGAGCCAAACACAGACACCCAAATATTTTCGTTTTTATCTTCGGCAATAGAGTATATGTGTGCATTTTGCAAATGGTATATATTGTTTATCGAATCGAAATCGAAACGAGAAAAAATATTTTTAGATGGATTCAATTCCGAAACTCCATCTCCCGTTCCCAACAAAATGTTTCCGGATTTTAATTGTGTAAAACAAGTTACGGTTGAATTATGAAGGGCATGGGAATTTGCATCTTCTGCTATATACAAGCCAAAACGCGATAATTTGGGATTTACTACTTGTGCTCCTCCTTTCCATGTTCCAAACCATAAAGCACCTGTATTATCGCTGTATGCACATAGAACTGTGTTGTTACCAATCGATTCTAAATTGCTTAAACTATTGGTATAACTTTTTGTTTTTTGCTTTTTCTTATTAAAGCGTACAGCTCCTTCTTCGGCAGTACAAAGCCAAATGTTTCCTTCTCTATCTTGCAAAAACTGCGATACCAGTCCTGTTGTAAGTAATTCTCCGAAAAAAGGATGATACTCTACATTCGTAACAAATTGTTCTTCTCCTTTCATCAGTACCCCATTTCCTTTTTCCCAAAAACTTAACCATACCCAGCCTTCTGCATCTACAAAAACACTTCGCACCTTATTGTAAACAATATGCTCTCCGCTTGTATTTGATTCGTTGTACTTTTTAAGTTCTTTGTTTTTTAAATTGTACATCCATACGCCTTCTGTGCTGGTTGCAATCCACATTATGCCATCGGGGGTTATAAAAATATTTCTGTAAGGCACAAATGACGGTTGATTGGAATCAAACAGTTTTGAAAATTTCTTATTCTTTTTATTGTATTCCCATATTCCGGCATCAAGCGTAGAAATATACAGGGAGTTTCCAAACGGCATTATTGAAGTTACCGAATTGCTAGGTAAAAAAACAGAGGAATCGGCATTGAGCCTGCTTAGTTTTTGCAACTTATGGGTGCTGCTATTTATTTTAACCAGGCCGCAGCCAAATCCTCCGGCCCACAAATACCCATCTGTATCGTAATAAAGAGTTCGTACAAGCCCGTCATCTATAGTAGATGTATCGGAGGGATTGTGCTGAAAGTACACAAAATTTTTTCCATCGTACCGGCATAATCCGTTAGAACAAGCAAACCACATAAACCCCGCACTATCCTGCGTTATGGCATTTACCATACTATTCATCAATCCTTCATCTGTAGATATTCTCCGGAAACGTACATGTTGTGCATATACAAGAGAGTACGAACATAAAAGAATCAAGAAAAAGAATAAAATATTTTTCTTCATAATTATTGGCGAAATATACTCATATTCAATTTTCTAAAAAAATTTTTATGATTATATGCCCTAATTAGTGGCAAGTTTTTCTTTCTTTTACAAAAAAGAAAAAATGGACCCCTTCATTACCAACGATGCTGTAATACTAGGAATTCTGATAGGTATATTGGCTTTTGTTTTTTATACTTCCTCATTAAAAACCGGTTTCTTTTTCACATTCTACAAGTATATTCCTTCGTTGTTGCTTTGTTACTTTTTACCCTCATTGCTCAACACATTTGGAATTATTAATCCGGAAACTTCTCAATTGTATTTTGTGGCTTCGCGTTATTTGCTGCCTGCCAGCTTAGTTTTACTAACACTAAGCATAGATTTTAAAGGTATTTTGAAACTAGGCCCCAAAGCACTCGTAATGTTTTTGGCAGGCACCTTGGGTATAGTGGCAGGTGGGCCACTTACCGTTTTGTTATTCTCTTGGATAGCTCCCGATGTAGTAGGAGGAGAGGGGCCAGAGGCTATATGGAGAGGGTTAACTACCATTGCCGGAAGCTGGATTGGAGGAGGAGCTAATCAAACCGCCATGAAAGAAGTTTTTGGAGCAAGCGATTCGCTTTTTAGTGCTATGATTACAGTTGATGTAATTGTAGCCAATATTTGGATGGCTTTTCTGCTTTATGGTGCAGGGGTTTCTCAAAAAATTGATACATGGCTTAAAGCCGATTCCTGTGCCATTGAAGAGTTGAAAACTCGCATAGAAAAATATCGAGATAGTATTACACGCATTCCCTCTACCACCGATTTGGTTCTGATAGTTGCTGTAGGGCTTTTGGTTACAGGGATATCGCACTTTGGAGCCGATATTTTAGCTCCGTTTTTCAACACTCATTATCCGCAGCTAAATCATCTTAGTTTAAACTCGGGGTTCTTTTGGATTGTGGTAATTGCCACCACCGGAGGGCTACTTCTCTCTTTTACTAAAGCCAGAGAACTCGAAGGGGTAGGTGCTTCAAAAATGGGCAGTTTGTTTTTATATATTTTAGTAGCAACTATTGGCATGAAAATGAATATTGTTTCCATCTTAGATACTCCCACTTTTTTTCTTATAGGTATTTGCTGGATGCTGATACATGTGGGTATAATGTTAGTAGTAGGCAAAATAATAAAAGCTCCTTTTTTCTTTGTAGCCGTAGGAAGCCAGGCGAATGTTGGAGGAGCTGCATCGGCTCCCATTGTGGCTTCGGCATTTCACTCTAGCTTAGCCCCTGTGGGGGTTTTACTGGCTGTGCTAGGATATGCATTAGGCACTTATGGGGCATGGATTTGCGGAGTGCTTATGCAACATGTAGCTCCCTGAAATATTTTTTCAGCTAAATAAATTTACATTCTTTCCGGCACTTCTATGCCCAATAAATACATCCCGTTTTTTATTACCGATGCCGTAAAACGACTAATTTCTACGCGAATGGATTTTAGCATTTCATCGCTTTCGCGAAGAATGGGAACTGTTTGATAAAAATGGTTGTATGTTTTGGCCAAGTCATAAATATAGTTAGCCACTTCTCCGGGATTGTATTCTTCGGCTGCTTTTTTAACTACCTCCGGAAATAATGAAAGACATTTAATTAAATCTTTTTCTTCTGTTGTAAAGTTAGCTATATTCAATAATAGATGGTTATAAGCAGGCTCTCCGGCTCTGCGTAAAATAGAGCAAATGCGAGCATACGTGTATTGTATAAAAGGACCTGTATTGCCGTTAAAATCTATAGATTCTTTAGGATTAAAAAGCATTTTCTTTTTAGGGTCAACTTTTAGTATAAAATATTTCAAAGCTCCTAAGCCAATGGTATAATACAACTTATTTTTTTCTTCTTCCGTACATTCATCAAGTTTTCCTAACTCTTCGGAAGTTTGCCTTGCGGTTTCAATCATTTCCTGTATTAAATCATCGGCATCTACCACTGTTCCCTCGCGTGATTTCATTTTGCCCTCGGGCAATTCTACCATTCCGTACGAAAGGTGATAACATTCTTTTGCCCATTGATAGCCTAGTTTTTGAAGAATTAAAAACAACACCCTAAAATGATAATCTTGCTCATTTCCTACGGTGTAAATTAACTGGTTTAACAGAGGGTATTCCTCGAAGCGTTTTATGGCTGTTCCTAAATCTTGTGTCATGTAAACAGAAGTTCCATCCGATCTCAATAATAATTTTTGGTCGAGCCCATCGGCTGTAAGGTCGCACCATACGGAGCCGTCTTCTTTTTTAAATAAAACGCCTTTCTGTAACCCGTACTCTACCACCTCTTTGCCCAAGAGGTACGTGTTTGATTCGTAGTATATTTTATCAAAAGAAACCCCCAGCAGGTTGTAAGTTACGTTAAACCCTTGATACACCCATTCATTCATCATTTCCCACGTTTTCCGAACTTCTTTATCGCCAACTTCCCACTTGCGAAGCATTTCTTGAGCTTGCTGCATTAAGAGCGATTTTTTTTCGGCTTCTTCTTTAGTAAGGCCTTTAGCCATTAATTCGGTTACTTCTGTTTTGTATTTCTTATCGAACTCAACGTAGTATTTACCCACTAATTTATCACCTTTCATTCCAGACAATTCGGGGGTTTCTCCATTTCCCCATTGTTGCCAAGCCAACATTGATTTACAGATGTGTATACCGCGGTCGTTAATTAAATTGGCTTTTACAACTTTATGCCCGTTGGCTTCTAATAAACGAGAAACCGATACACCTAACAAATTATTACGAATATGCCCCAAATGCAATGGTTTGTTGGTATTTGGCGAAGAATATTCTAACATAATGGTTTTACCTGTTGGTATAGAGTTAATGCCAAATTGATGATGGTTATAGTGTGAAATAAAAAAATCAATCCAAACCGCATCGGTATACATTAAATTTAAAAATCCTTTTACCACATTGTATTTTTGAACAGAAGTTGAGTTTTTTAGTAAAAATTCACCTATTTCTTTGGCCGTTTCTTCGGGTGATTTTTTGCTTACTTTGGTAAAAGGAAAAACGACCAACGTTGTATCTCCTTCAAATTCTAGGCGTGTTTTTTGAAAAGTTACTAAGCCTTCTTCTATTGGGTAGTTAAATAAATTATTTATAGCTTGTGCCACTAATTTGGCTAGTTCAACTTCAATCTTCATCTTTAATTTGGAAACGTTGGTTTAACTGATTTACGGTTTTCGAAAGAATTTCGAAAGCATTTTCGGCCATTTGGTTTTCTTTATCTAAGGTAGGGTTTACTTCAACTACTTCAAAGCAACACACTTTTTTATTGCGCATTAAGTGGAAACACAAATTTCCGGCTTCGCGTTCGGTAATTCCGTTTGGCACCGGAGTTCCGGTACCTTTTGAGATAGAAGAATCCATGCTATCTACATCGAAAGAAACGTATATTAAATCGCAATCGTCTAAATAATTTAAAGCTTCAATGGCAATTCGCTCCACCCCTTTTCTTCGAATTTCTGGCATTGCAAAGATTTTCATTTTATTTTTCTTAATCAGGTAATCTTCCTGGCTTTCTGTATCTCGTAGAGCTATAAATACTATATCATCGTAATATACTTTGGGTGTAATATCGCCAAGTTGTTTTATTTTTTCCCAGTATTCTATGGTTGTTTTATCGGGGTTATTTACTTTTAAATCTAAATTATCTTCGGCCAACACCATGGCTAAAGGCATACCGTGCATATTACCCGAAGGGGTGGTATAGGGCGAGTGTAAATCGGCATGTGCGTCAATCCAAATAATACCAAGTTTCTTTTTAGGGTACGCCATTTTTAAACCCGATATGGTTCCGGCAGCCGTACTATGGTCGCCAGCTAATACAATAGGAAATCCTTTTGCTTCTACGGTCTTTTTAATTTCTTTGCTTACCTTATCTAACATAGAAAAAATACCCTTAATCCGTTTGGCATATACCTGAGCTACCGGCTCTAAAAGAAGTTTATTTTCGGTAGGTATTTTAATAGATTTATACTTTTTAAAAAATGTGCTTCCAAAATCGAGTGCCGCAATTTTGATAGCATCAATTCCAAGACTGGCACCTCTTGTTCCTGCTCCTATTTCGGATTTTACTTCAATGAGTCGAATTGGATTCATATTTTTTTCACTTTCTTAATAATATATTTACAAATCTAACTAAGTTAAATTATACTTTTGCCTCTAATGTAATTCACTTACTTTAATACATAAAAATGAAAAACAGTTATCAGGACCTTATAGAACAAACCTTCGACTTTCCACAAGAAGGCTTTGAAGTGAAAGAGAACGAACTCTTTTACTACGGAATTCCGCTTATGGATATTATTGAACAATATGGCACTCCGCTTAAACTAAGCTACCTTCCTAAAATAGGAATGCAAATTAGCCGGGCAAAAAGAATGTTCAATGTAGCCATGGCAAAAGTTGACTACAAAGGTACATACACTTATTGTTATTGTACAAAAAGCTCGCACTTTTCTTTTGTATTAGAAGAAGTATTAAGAAACGATGCACATATAGAAACCTCATCGGCCTACGATATTCCGTTACTAAAGGCTTTGTATAAAGAAAAAAAGTTAACCAAAGAACACTATGTTATTTGCAACGGATATAAACGCCCCATGTACTTACAACAAATAACTGAATTACTTAATGAGGGGTTTAATGCCATTCCTGTTTTGGACAATAAAAAAGAAATAGACTACTACGAAAAACACGTTAAAAGGGGAGTTTGTAATGTGGGAATTAGAATTGCCTCAGAAGAAGAACCTTCTTTTCAGTTTTACACATCGAGACTGGGAATCAGGTATAGAGATATCAATAACTTCTACCTGGAAAAAATAAAAAACAGCAAAAAATTTAAATTAAAAATGTTGCACTTTTTTATAAATACCGGCATTAAAGACAATGCCTACTACTGGAGCGAACTACTAAAATGTTTAAACGTATACATGGAACTTAAAAAGATTTGCCCCGATTTAGATTCTTTAAATATTGGAGGAGGCTTACCCATTAAAAACTCCTTAGGTTTTGGTTACGATTATGAGTACATGATTGAAGAGATTATTGGCCAAATAAAAGAATTCTGCAATCGCAATAACATAGAAGAACCTAATATATTTACCGAATTCGGAACCTTTACAGTAGGTGAAAGTGGCATAAATATTTACTCCATTATAGACGAAAAAATACAAAATGATATAGAGGCATGGTACATGATTGATAACTCTTTTATTACCACTTTACCCGATTCATGGGCTATTAATCAACGCTATATTTTGCTTGCTATAAATAAATGGGATAAACCCTTTAAACGCGTTAATATTGGAGGTTTAACTTGTGATAGCTTAGATTACTACAATTCAGAAGCACACGTAAATCAGGTCTTTTTACCGCAAAACGATGAAAAAGATTCAGAGCCCCTTTACATCGCCTTTTTTAATACCGGAGCCTATCAGGAGTCCTTGAGCGGATTTGGCGGAATAAAACACTGCCTTATTCCAAGCCCTAAACATGTGGTTATTGATATAGACGAAAACGGAGAATTTTCTACAAAACTCTTTGCCAAGGAACAAAGTTTTAAATCTATGCTTAAAATCTTAGGCTATTCCTAGGTTTAGTAATTACTCATAAGCTATTAACCCTCAACACAATGTTGATTATCTGCAAATTAGCTTTTGTTCGTTGTATTGTATAATTAGTTAATTTTATCGCTTTAAATAAAGAACCGATATAAGTAAATGTTTCGTTGGTCGATTTTATATTTCTCATTCTTCTCTCTTCTTATTGCGTTGATTGGTGGCTGTGGAAAAAAATTTTCAAGTAATAGTGAAGGCGTCATTGAGTTCGAAGTTACCTATCCCAAAATGGATCCCTCTCATTTTATGCTCGATTTTCTACCAAAATCGATGGAACAACGATTTAAAAACAACACTTTTATTACAGAACTTTCGGCAGGTATGGGTATGTTTCGTACTTGCTTTATTATAGATTGCAACGACAAAAAATTTACTCACTTTGTAAAACTCATTAACAAAAAATACATTCTTACATTAAACGAAGAGGGAGTAAATGAAATGAATCAAATAATGCCCACTTACATTGTAACCCCTTCGTCTGAAACAAAAGAAATTGCAGGTTACTTATGTAAAAAAGCAACCGTTACAGTAGAAAATTCGGGAGAAGTTTTTGATATTTTTTATACCGATGAAATAGATATTGACGAACCTAATTGGGCTACACAATATTCAGAGATTAAAGGCGTATTAATGGAGTATCAACTAGAAAAATACGGTTTATGTATGCGTATAACCGCTAAAAATGTTTCTTTCGGCAGTGTAGAGGATAATTCCCTGAAACAACCCGAAGGATACCAACATGTTTCCATTGATAGAATGGATAAAGAAATGGAAGAAATTTTTGAAAGCTTTAACCAATAAAACCGAACCATAATGCGTCTACTTAAAACTACACTTTTTACTCTGCTAATACTATTTAGCACAATTGTCCTCTCTCAAAAAAAATCAGATTTTGAAGGCACTATAAAATTTAGAATTGATTATACCGAAATGGACGAAACCTTTGCAGCTTACGCATCCATGATGCCCAAAGATTTTATTATTAAAATAAAAGGAGAAAATTCTAGAATGGAACAAAATATGGGAATGGCAGGAAGTACCGTTGTAATTACCAATAAAAAAAGTAAGCAAGTGATTACATTAATGGATATCATGGGAAGTAAATACAAAATGCTTTCGCCTATTGAAAACAATGAAACAAAAGAAGATGCAAATGATTATTCTATTGTTTACCTTAACGAAACCAAACAAATAGCAGGATATACCTGTAAAAAAGCCGAAGTCCACAGCAAAACCTCTGGAGAAGTGCTTACGCTTTTTTATACCGAAGAATTAACTTCCGACTATCTACCAAACAAACCTAAAGAATACGAAACATTAAAAGGCTTCCCTATGGAGTACGAAATTGCTCAGGAAACTATGCGAATGACCGTTACTGTGAATGAAATAAAAAAAGAAAAACTATCCTCGGCAGAATTTGAGGCACCGGCAGATTACAAAGAGGTAACACAAGAAGAACTTATGAAAATGTACGGTGGTGGAAGATAAAATAACAATTTGCTGTTTATAAAAAGAAGGGGCTTCGCGTCCCTTTTTTCTTTGCCACCACCCATATACATGGTGCATATTCGTACTTTTGAAAATTCAAAATGAGCAAAAACCAATTTAAAAAAGAATACAAACCAAAAACTTCTTCCCAAAAAGAAGCAAAAAAAGTTGCTCCCTTTTCTCTAAAAAATACGTTTCGGTTTTTACAAAACGAAAAATTTCAACGCATTCTAGGCTTATCCTTCTTACTCATCTCTCTCTACTTATTTGCATCATTTACCTCTTACCTTTTTACATGGAAAAGCGATCAAGATAAACTTTTTTATCCGGCAGCAGAATTACTCTTTAACAATGAATTAATAGTAGAAAACTGGCTCGGAAAAATAGGTGCACTAACAGGACATCTGTTTATTTATAAAACCTTTGGCCTTGCTTCCTTTTCTTTTATAGCCATATTCTCTATGCTGGGTATACATTTTTTGTTAAATTCAACCCCCTCATCTGCCTTAAAAATTATCAGATATTCCATACTCATCTTATTAACTGTTCCGGTTTTACTCGCTTATATAATTCCTCACTATATTATTTTAGCAGGTTCCTTCGGTTTTTATATAAACATTTGGTTAAATAGCATCATCGGAAAATTAGGAGCCGGTCTATTACTTCTATTTATATTACTCGTTTTCCTAGTGGTCGTTTTTAACATAAACTTTAACTTCCTTAAGAAAAAGGATAAAGAAGAAGAAGAGGAAAATATAAAAGACCCTGAATTGATTGTTAACACTCTAAAAGAAGAAACGATTACAGAAACCCCAACAAAAGAAGAGGAAGAAGAAACGATTGATGAAGAAATCCTTGAACCCGAAAAAAAAGAAATCGTTTTCGAATCAAATGATGGTATTGGTTTCTCTGTAGAAAGTACAGAAAATAAAGAAGAAATATTAAGCGATGAAGAAATACAAAGTGCCATTAAAGAATTTGGAGAATTCGACCCCACTTTAGAGCTTTCGTCTTACCAATTTCCCTCACTCGATTTATTAGAAAATCACGGCAATAACCAACTTAGCATTAATAAAGAAGAACTCGAAAATAACAAAGAAAAAATACTTCGAACGCTAGAAAATTACAGCATTAAAATTGATCACATAAAGGCCACTATTGGCCCCACCGTTACATTATACGAAATAGTTCCCGCCCCCGGAGTGCGTATTTCTAAGATAAAAAACCTCGAAAATGATATTGCACTTAGTCTTGCAGCACTCGGTATTCGAATTATTGCACCTATACCCGGAAAAGGCACCATAGGTATTGAGGTGCCCAACCAAAACCCCGATATAGTTTCTATGCGAGCAGCATTAGCATCAGAAAAATTTCAGCATGCAAAGATGGACCTCCCTATTGCATTAGGAAAAACTATTTCGAACGAAACTTTTGTAACCGATCTTTCCAAGATGCCTCATTTACTTATGGCCGGAGCCACCGGACAAGGAAAATCGGTTGGAATAAATGCCATTCTTGCTTCTCTTCTTTACAAAAAACACCCCTCGCAGTTAAAACTTGTTTTAATAGATCCTAAAAAAGTAGAACTAACCCCCTACTCTAAAATTGTTCGGCATTTTTTAGCCAAACTCCCCGATGCCGAAGAAGCTATTATTACCGACACTAAGAAAGCCCTATATACCTTAAATTCTTTATGCATAGAAATGGATACCCGCTATGGATTACTAAAAGAGGCAGGTGTTAGAAACATAAAAGAGTACAACGAACGATTTATACAACGAAAATTAAACCCTAACAACGGACATCGTTTTTTGCCCTACATTGTGGTGATTGTCGATGAATTTGCCGATTTAATTATGACAGCCGGAAAAGAAGTGGAAACTCCCATTGCTCGTTTAGCCCAATTGGCCAGAGCGATAGGGATTCATTTAATTATTGCTACCCAACGCCCATCTACCAATATCATTACAGGTGTAATAAAAGCAAACTTTCCGGCTCGCCTCGCATTCAGAGTTTCATCTCAAATAGATTCAAGAACTATTCTAGATTCAGGAGGAGCCGAACAACTTATTGGCAGGGGCGATATGCTTATTTCTACCGGAAACGATTTAACCCGCGTTCAATGTGCCTTTATAGATACCCCCGAAGTTGAAAAACTTACCGAATTCATTGGTTCGCAACGAGGCTATTCCGATGCCTTTTTATTGCCCGAGTTTGTAGATGAATCGGGAAACTCTGCCGCTACCGACTTTTCTTCGGAAGATATTGATACCCTATTTGTTGAAGCAGCCAAAATCATTGTTCAACATCAGCAAGGTTCAGCATCACTGTTACAACGCAAACTCAAACTAGGTTATAACCGAGCCGGCCGATTGATAGACCAATTAGAAGCAGCCGGCATTATAGGCCCTTTTGAAGGCAGCAAAGCAAGACAGGTTAAAATAACCGATGAAATGAGTTTGGAACAATATTTGAAAGACAACGGATACAAATCATAACCCCTATTTTATGAAAAACAAATTTATTATTGCCGGAGCTTCTCTGCTTTTATCTTTACCCTCTTTTTCTCAAGATGCAAAAGCAAAAGAAATTTTAGATGCTGTTTCTTCCAAAACCAAAGCATATAAATCGTTTAAAACCGATTTTACTTACACCATGGAAAATAAAACCGAAAAAATAAATGAAAAACAAACCGGAACTCTTATTTCTAAAGGGAATAAATTTCATTTAGTTTTAGCAGGGCAAGAAGTGTTTTCCGATGGAAAAGCAATTTACACATACATCAAAGAAGCGAACGAAATGCAAATTAATGCCATTCCATCTGATGCAGAAAGCGATGAAACTATTAGTCCAAACAACATTTTTACCATGTACGAAAAAGGATTTAAATACAAATATGAAAATGAAGAAAAAACAGAAGGAAAAACCATGCACATCATTAATTTATATCCGGTAAAACCAAAGGAAAAATCATACCATACCATAACCCTTACTATCGATGCTGCAGCCAAGCAAATTAATAAAATTAAAATTTCAGGAAAGGACGGAACTATCTTTACATATCAGGTAAAAACTTTTGAACCCGACTTTACAGTAGAAGACTCAAAATTTACCTTCAATAAAACAAAATACCCAAAAGCAGAAATTGTTGACCTAAGAGAATAATATATTTATGAAAAATAAAAAGCCCCGTGCCAAATGGCACGGGGCTTTTTATTTTTCAACCAATTACACTAAACCTATTTAACCAAATTTATATGTCCTATAAAACTATGAGGCTTTAAATTTATGTCTTTTATATCTATCCGATAAGGATAAACTCCTATTTGAGACTCTTTTCCGGAAGTGGTTCCATTCCAATTCTCTCCGTATTTATGGCTCTCAAAAATCAACTCACCCCATCTGTCAAATATATACATATTGTATTCTGTAATACCATAACCTATCGCTCCAAACGAATCATTTATTCCGTCACCATCTGGTGTAAACGCATTAGGAATAAAGATAGAAAAATCGGGATTTATACGAATCGTTTTAGAAATCGTATCTGCACATCCCCATTGATTTTCTATATACATCGTAACCGTATAGGTACCTGAATCCTGATAGGTATTTGAAGGATTCTTAATTACAGAAGTTTGTCCATCACCAAAATTCCAAAACCATTTGCTGGCACCGGCAGAAATATCCGTAAAATTAACTTTGGGTCTATAAATATCGCTTTCCCATGGATCCGCTTCAAAATTAGCAACAGGGTTTGGATAAGCAGTTATTAAGTTTGTTTTAGTAACCGAGTCTACACAGCCAAAATTTGTAGTAACAATCAGTTTTACAGTATAACTCACCGGATTAATTGCTCCGGCAGTAAAACAGTTGCTTGGATTCTGTACGGTTGATGTTCCATTCGAGAAATTCCAACTCCATGAAACGATGGAACTATTTCCCGTTATCGTGCTTAAATCGTAGAAATTAACACAAACGGGAGAGCAACTGGCTGTGTCGCTTATTGCAAAATTTACTGTTGGATTTGGGTGAACAGTAACTTGCTTAGTTACGATTCCGGTACAACCATTATTTGTCGTAACAGTAAGTGTTACATTGTACGTACCTGGCTGGTTGTAATTGTACATAGGGTTTTGTTGCGAACTGCTTCCTCCGTTTCCAAACTGCCAACTAAACCCTACATTGCTACCGCTTGAAACGGTGGATAAATTAGTAAACTGTGTGGGAGTTCCCAAACACACATCGGTTGGAGTAAAATCTACCACAGGCAACGGATACACCGTAACTTGTTTCGAAATGGTATCAGTACAACCGTCTGCTGTGGTTACAATTAATGTTACCAAATAACTACCATCTGTACTATATGTTTCCGAAGGATTTTGTTGAGTTGACGTATTTCCATTTCCAAAATTCCAATTCCATTGAGTAATAGAGCCCCCTCCACCTATAGTGGAGGCATCGGTAAAGTTTAAAGGGTTTCCATCGCAGACATTTACAAAATTGAAATTAGCCACCGGTTCAGGATACACCGTAATCGGTAAAGTAATTGTATCGGCACATCCAGCACCACTATTAGCTATCAGCGTAACATTATACGTACCGGAGACAGGATATTGATATACCGGATTTTGACTGGTGGAGGTAGCCCCATTGCCAAATGCCCAAGAATAGGTTGTTGCACCTGTAGATGTATTGTTGAATGCCGCAAAATTATCTCTGCAAATATTACTTACTGTAAAACTAGCAATAGGGTTAGGATTAACCGTAATATTTATTGTTGCTGAAGCGGCACAACCATCATTACTTGTTACTATGAGCGTTACCGTATATGTACCGGCATTTGCATACGTATGACATGGATTTTGCTGATTATTTACCGGACTTCCATCGCCAAATACCCACTGCCATGTTGTGATATTACCATTCTGCACGTTAGATAAATCTGAGAAACATGTAGCCGTACCTACACAAACAGTAATTGCGGAAAAATTGGCAATAGGCGTATAGGGAATCACCACTGTTTGTGTAATACTATCCACACATCCATTATTAGAAGTGGCAACTAATGTTACATTATACGTTCCTCCGCTAGGATAGGTAGTTGAAGGGTTTTGTGCTGTTGATGAACTGGGAGTACCATTAGGAAAACTCCAGTTCCAACCGGTTATTGTACCACTTAAAATAGTAGAAGTATTGTTAAACTGAGTTGCCTGAGAAGGACAACCTGCCGCATACGTAAAAGATGGCTGTGGTAGTGGATGAACTGTTACTGTTTGTGTAATACTATCCAAACAGGAACCCAAAGAAGCTATAAATTTAACCACATAGGTTCCTGGTGCAGCATAAGTATAAGAAGGATTTTGAGCGGAAGATGTATTTCCATCTCCAAAATTCCAAAACCATGAACTTGCATTTGGAGTTGTTTGGTCTTGAAATGACATACTGTTGCCAAAACATACATTGTTTGCTGTAAAAGCAGGAACAGGTTTTTGCAAAACAGTTACTTGAATAGTAACAGAATGTGTACAACCATTATTCGTTGTAACAGTTAAGGTAACATTATATGTACCTGATGAAGGATATGTATGTGAGGTGTTTTGATTATTATCTAAGGGAGAACCATCTCCAAAATTCCATTGCCATTGAGTAATACTTCCGGAAGATACACTCGATTGGTCATTGAATATAATTGGGAAACCATCGCATGCAGCAATATATGTAAAATTTGCAATCGGCTCAGGATGTACAGTAACTGTTGTGGTAAATACATCAACGCATCCATCTGTAGAAGTGGCTGTTAACGTAACCGTGTATGTGCCGGGTGCTGCATAATTGTGTGAAGGCGATTGCTGTGTGGAAGTATTTCCATCCCCAAAATTCCAGTTCCAAGAAGCAATTACTCCGCCTCCTCCTATTGTGGTTGTATTATTAAACGAAACAACTGTTCCAAAACAAACATTCGCTGCGGTAAATGAGGCCACAGGTTGAGGAAAAACAGTAACTGTTCCGGAACCCGTTCCTATGCACCCTGTAATATCATAAGTTACTGTATAAGTAGTAGTAACTCCGGGAGAAACATTTATCGTTTGTGTGGTAAATCCGCCTGGAACCCAAGAATAAGTACCTCCGGGGGCTGACGGAGTAGCTGTTAATGTGGCTGTTTGCCCGGCACAAATAGAATCGTTATTTACTGTTACTGTTGGATTAGTTGTAACCGTTACCGTACCTGTTCCGGTTGCTACACAACCATTCAGAGTATAGGTTACCGTATAAGTGGTAGTAGATCCTGGAGAAACCGTAATTGACTGGGTGGTAAAACCACCGGGCGACCAAGAATATGTTCCCCCTCCAACGCTAGGTGTTGCCGTTAAGACAGCATTTTGTCCGTTACATATACTGGTACTATTTACATTTACCGTAGGTTGCGGGTTTACTGTTACCGTACCGGTTCCAGTTGCTACACAGCCATTCAGCGTATAGGTTACCGTATATGTAGTTGTAGATCCGGGAGAAACTGTAATACTCTGTGAGGTTTGATTGCCGGGCGTCCACAAATAAGTTCCCCCTCCAATACTCGGAGTACCGGTTAAAGTGGCATTTTGCCCTGCACAAATGGTTACATTGTTTACATTGATGGTGGGTTGTGGGTTTACAGTTACAGTTCCGGTTCCGGTTGCCACGCAACCGTTCAAAGTATATGTAACCGTATAGGTTGTAGTGGAACCTGGACTCACATTAATGGTTTGCGTGGTAAAACCTCCGGGTGCCCATGAATAAGTTCCTCCTCCCACACTCGGTGTAGCAGTAAGGGTAGCCGTTTGACCTGCACAAATGGTTACACTATTTACGTTTACCGTAGGTTGTGGGTTTACAGTAACCGTACCTGTACCTGTACCTGTACAGCCATTTAACGTGTAAGTAACCGTATAAGTTGTGGTGGAACCAGGGCTAACATTTATAGTTTGCGTGGTAAACCCTCCCGGAGACCATAAATATGTACCTCCCGGTGCAGAGGGAGTGGCTGTAAGTGTAGCTGTTTGCCCTGCACAAATGGTTACATTGTTTACATTCACAGTAGGTATTGGATTTACCGTTACGCACACCATATTGGAATATACCGTACCATTACAACCTGTTACAGCCGCACGAAAACATGTGTTTACAGTTAGTCCGGCTGTATTATACACCGTAGTGGTAGCCCCCGGAATGTTTGTCCAAGTTCCTCCGCCATTGGTAGATTGTTGCCACTGTACATTTCCTGCAGAACCTGTAAGGGTTAGTGTTACCGGTGTTCCAAAACAAACCGGATTCGGGGTAACGGTGGCCGTTCCTGCAACAGCGGGAGGAACAACATTTATTGTAATTGAAGCCGTTGTTTGTGTATTACTGCATGCTTCGGTAATGGTTACGGTATAGGTGGTAGTAACAGCAGGACAAACCGTTTTATTGGGTCCGGTTCCTAATCCATTATTCCAAGTATAAGTGGTTGCTAAATTACAACCTCCGGTAACACTTGCTGTGAGGTTTGCACAGTTTCCTTGACATATATTTGTTGTATTGGCCACTACTTGTCCTACTAACGGAGCTGCCACACCGGGTACTGTAAAATATTGGTCGGGAGTCCAAGGTCCAACTTGTCCGTTATGATTTTCTCTCATTCTGTATTTGTACTGAATACCTGGGCATAATCCGTTATAAGATATAGTTACCCATGGATAGTTTTGAACCACACAATTTGGTTTATTCATTTGCCCGGACTGAAAGTATGGGTATGTATTTAGTGGTCCCCAAAAACCTGGGTTAAAAGGCCCCGCATTCCAGGGGTCATTCATACAACGCACCTCAACATCTAACCAATACAATGCACAGCCACACGTTGGCATATCAGAGGCTGCTGTTACTTGAATAGCTCCGGGAATTGGATTTTGTTGATTAAAATTTACCAGTGCAATAGCGTGGCAGGCTCTTGTATCAGCAACATTCGAAAAGAATAGAACAACAGGTAAAAAAAGATAGAGTGAAAACTTTTTTAATTTCATAGACGATTGGCTTTATGCGTTAAAGTTAGCAATATGACGGAAATCATACTCAAGCGTTGCCAATGACACATTAAAAAAAAATGCTATTGTTTTTTTTGTTGAAAAGTTATTTGACTAACTATCTAATTACATTAACGTTACCTATAAACTGGTGTGATTTCATGTTAATATCTTTTAAAATGATTTTGTATACATACACACCCACCTCGACTTCTTTGCCTTTTTGTTTTCCATCCCAGTTGTTACCATACCTATACGATTCAAATATTAGCTCTCCCCAACGGTCAAAAATTAACATGCTGTATTCGTTAATCCCGTAACCTTTTGCGCCAAATGTATCATTTATTCCATCAGCATCAGGAGTGAAAGCATTGGGTATAAACACAGCAAAATCTGGATTTATACGTATTGTTTTTGTTATGGCATCAACACATCCGTATTTCGAGATAATATTTAATGTAACAGTATATGTACCAGAATCTGAGAAAATGTGCGTAGGATGCTGAATGTTTGATGTAGCACCATCGCCAAAACTCCAATTCCACGTATTTGCTCCATAGGATAAATCAGTAAACCTAATTTTGGAAGAAAACACATCAGACTCCCATGGATTTGCCTCAAAATCGGCTTTTGGCATAGGATAAACAGTAAGTAAATTATTTTTTGTTAAAGAACTTTTACACCCATAATTCGATGTTGTAGTTAATGAAATGGAGTATTGAACAGGACTTAAGCCGGTTGCGGTAAAACAATTTGATGGATTTTGCAAAGAAGAGGCATTTCCTGTTCCAAAGCTCCACTCCCACTGTGAAATTGAGCCATTTCCGGAAATGGTTGATAAATCAAAAAAGTTTACGCAAAGCGGAGAACAATTAGCTGAGTCTGATATTGCAAAATCAACGATTGGATTTGGATGTACCGTTATTATTTTGGTAGCTGTTCCCACACATCCGTTATTGGTAGTAACGGTAAGGGTAACATTATACGTACCCTCTTGATTGTAAGTATGCGTTGGGCTTGATGAACTACTAGATGTATTATCGCCAAAATTCCAATACCATTGTGAAATAGTACTACCTGGTGCCTGACTTAAATCAGTAAAAACACTAGGAGTTCCAAGACACACATCGATAGGCGAAAAATCAACAATAGGTAATGCATAAACAGTTGCCTGCTTAACTATCGAATCGATACAGCCATCGGAACTAACTATTAATAGTTTTACATTATACACTCCGGAAGAAGCGTATAAATAAGAATCATTTTGACTAGTGGAACTTCCTACTCCATCTCCAAAATTCCAGTTCCAGTTTGTAATATTTCCGGTAGATGCATCTGTAAATATAATTGCATTGCCATCGCAGGCATTGATTACATTAAAATTGGCAATTGGCATAGGGTAAATTGTAATTTGCTTTGTTATAGAATCTAAGCAGCCACCTGCAGATGTAACCACTAATTTTACCGAATATGTTCCAGGATTTACATAAAAATGAGATGGATTTTGTGAGGTTGATGTATTTCCATCACCAAAATTCCAATTATACGAAGCAACATTTTGCGACTGGTCGTTAAATATCGCAGCTATATTATTACATACATCGTTGGTACTAAATGCAGCAATGGGCAAGCTATGAACCGTTACCTGTAACTGATGAGAGGATGCACATCCATCGTTGCTTGTAACCACAAGAGTTACATTGTATACTCCGGCATTTGCGTATGTATGACAGGGATTCTGAGCATTGTCAACCGGACTTCCATCTCCAAATACCCATTGCCAACCCGTAATATTTCCGTTTTGTACATTCGATAAATCGGTAAAACATGTTTGTCCTCCCACACAAACCGTAGTAGCAGAAAAATTAGCTAAGGGCGTATAAGGAATAACTATTTGCTGGCTAACACTATCTACACAACCCGAATCGGAGGTGGCGGTTAATGTAACCACATAATTCCCCCCGGAAGAATAGGTTGTTGTTGGGTTTTGTGCAGTTGAACCTGGCGGTGTTGCTCCGGGAAAACTCCACGCCCAAGATGAAATAGTTCCGCTTAAAATGGTTGAAGTATTATTAAAAACGGTTTGTTGAGTTGGACAAGCTAGATTATACGTAAAAGAAGGAATCGGCTTCGGATTCACTACTACCTGTTTCGTAATACTATCTATACAACCGTTGGCACTAGAAGATAATGTTACATTATAGACTCCCGGATTAGAATACGTGTGAGTAGGATTTTGTAAAGTTGAATTATTTCCATCGCCAAAGTTCCAAAACCATGAGGTTGGGTTGGGAGTGGTTACATCTTGAAAAGGAGTAATACTTCCGATACACACTGAAGGTGCCGAAAAATTTACCATAGGTAATGCGGTTACATTTACAGTTTGTGTTACAGAATCTTTGCACCCATTTGCATTTCCTACCACTAGTTTTATTATAAATGTTCCTGAGTTAGGATAAATATGCGTTGTATTCTGGCTAGTATAATCAACAACGCCATTATTATCTACGTCCCATTGCCAGTTATTTACTCCTCCGGAAGATAAGTCGGTAAGCGTAACCGGAAAGCCGTCACAAGCTCCTACTGCACTATAGTTTGCGACCGGGTTTGGATACACTGTTACTTGTTTTATTATAGAATCTACACAGCCTGCGGAATTAGTTACTATTAGTTGAACATCATAAGTGCCGGGGCCCGGAAAAATGTGGTTCGCATTTTGAGTAATGTAGTCTATGCTGTTGTTGTTGTAAATATCCCAATCCCAATTGGTAATGGTACCCGATAAATTATTGGATGCATCTGTTAAGGTCATAGGAAAACCATCGCATACATTTGTAAAATTAAAATCGGCTATAATACCAGGATTACCATTTATAACTATTGTATCAACCCCTATACAAGTGGTGCCATTTTGGTCTGTAACCTCCAACCAGTATGTACCCGGCCCAACTGTAATGGCAGGATTAGTAGAACCATTACTCCATAAATAGTTGTAATTACCGGAACCTCCCGAAATGGCAGGATTAATAGTAAATGTTTGTCCACAATTTAGGTTTTGATCTGGCCCAAGGTTTACAATAATTCCAGGTATTACTATAAGTTCCACTCCAAAACTTGTTATTCCTTCAATTGGGCAAGCTCCATCTTTTGCCTGCACACTAAAGGTGTATGTACCCTGAGAACCGGGAGGTGCTTGCCAACAAATGGTTGCCGTGGCTGGGTTTGTTCCATTTACAGTAAAAGTAGAACCCACAAGAATGTTTGTTACCTGAGATGTAAGCGTAAGCACCTGATTTTGGTTCGGATCGCTAAAAACAATATCAAAGCAGGTGGCACTTCCTTCACAAAGAGTTATTTTATTGGGTGGGGTTAACACTCCCCCTCCTGTAACATTTGTTATTCCGTTCTGCGGAGGTAATGGCAATGAATTGGCACAATTTATTATGGTAAACTGTACATCATGGGTTTGTTCCGAAACAATTTGATTTAGGTTATTATATTCGGTTACCTTTACTGCAATTACATAATCTCCAACAATAGTAGCCGTAAAGTTAATTTGCCCGGTAGAGGGATTAATGGTTATCCCTGGTATAGGAGCCGCACCAGAGTATCCTCCGTTATATGGGATATTTGTTCCAGCTGCTGATTTTCCTGGAACTAGTTGAAATATCATCGTATGCCCATCAGGTTCTACTATTCCCCAATTGTGAGTTACAGGTTGGTTTACACAATAGTAAGGTATGGGTTGGGCTGTCCAACTGGGTGTGGTATTACATGGTTCTGTTTGGCTGTACATTTTTGTTTCTACATAAAAGGTAGGAGTCCCTGTTACATTTACCGTTGTATTTCTGCAACATAAACTGTACGAAAAAGTCCAAGAATCGCATGGAGGGATAGTAACCACCTGCGATTGGTACTTATACATATATACACCAGGCAGCGTTCCTCCATTACACTTGCTGTTGGGTAAATCTTGTGGGCATAACTGTGATACCTCTTGTTTGCACACATAGCAGGTTAATGGAATAGCGGTATTAGTTAATCCACAGGTATTTGTACGATTTATATTTATTGTTGTCCCTAAAGAAGACGGACATTTCACAAAAAAAGTAGCTTTAAGAATATATTGATTGGGGCCTACGCATTGATATTCTATATCTCCTCCGGGTAAATGAGACGCTTTTAGACAAGTGCTATTTACTATTATTAATGAAAGGAGTGTTACAAAACATTTAATAGAAGAATATATTTTTCTTTTCATATACTTACATTTTCGGACAACCATAGATGTAACGAAAAAAAATGATAAGGTTGCTTCTTACCTATACTCTTTTATTAACATATAATCTCTAAAGTAAACAATGGTAGAAGAGGTGTTTTCAAAACCGCTCTCGGGGCCTGTTTTCAGAAATTTAAAGTTTGTGTAGGGGTGGTTTGCTGTATGGAGGCTTCTTAATTGATCCATAAATCCTTTTCCAAATTCATTCAATTTTTCTAAAAAGTAAAAAGTAGTTTCAAAACCCGACATGGCGTAGCTGCCCGGATGCGTACCATACTTATCTACATATTCTTTTCTTAAGGCTGCGGTATTAGAATCTTCATTATCTACATACCCTCCTTTTACTACGTGTAAATTAAACCTATTGAAATAGGCAATATCTATATTTTCGTATTTAAGCCAATTTTCAAGGCCTCCTATAGAAACTCGATAAGATTCGTGTAAGCCGCTTAATGAATTAATAAGTTCTGTTGCAAAAATTTGACTGGAAGTGGGAATAAAAATAAAGTTTCTTTTTTCTTTAGAGAGAGAAGTATTTAATGTACCTATGCTTCCGGAACCCCATGCAATAATTTTTGGAAATGAGGAGGTTGTCGTATCGCGTTTTTGAGTTAAATAATTTTTGTAAGCCGTATGAAATAAAGTAGCCGTAGAAGCCGATTCCTGGTCGGCCGGTTGAATAATGATTACGTTATCTAGGCGAAAAGAGTCGGCTACATATTCTGCAAAACGGGTAATCTGTATGGTTTTAGAAGGTTGTGTTTTTATAACATAGGGATTTCCGAGCAGCACTTTATTATTAATGGCAACGGGTGAAACGATGGGGATCTGATATTCTTTTGCAAATTCGGCTGTTTTAACAAAGGCTGAATAATAAAGTGGACCAATGATTAAATCCATTGTTTTCATTTCGGGCTTTACCAGAATATCTGAAATATTATTTGTATCTCTTCCTGAATCAAATACAAATAATTTAAACTTATCCTTCCCAAGTCTTTTTTCTAACGAATCTAGTGCAAGTAACACTCCCTGATAAAATTCGAATGCAATTTTTGATCGGGGAAATACATATTGTTCATCAATGGGTTTTCCACTTTGAGCCTGCTCTAATTCGGTGTTTTGGTAAACAAAAAAAGGTAAAATCAAAGCTATATGATAGGTATTTTTTAGTCCGGTAGCCGTAATTGGGTTTTTTATGGTAGCAGTACTTAGTTGTACGGTGGAATTTTTAACTACTAATTCCGGAATGATGATGGTTTCTCCCTCTTTTAACCCATTGGGCAACCCGTTATTTGCCTTTAATATGGAATCGGCAGGCATATTGTATAATTTAGAAAGAGAATACAATGTTTCGCCTTTATTTACCAAATGTGTTTTTTTGTTTACGGGTATCGGCAACACTTCGCTGTGTTGTTTTTTTATTTTTGAAACAGGAATTTTTAGCATTTGTTCCGGTTTTAATTCATCGCCTGCATCCGGATTATTGGCTAAGATATCGTTCGCACTAACATTATATTCTCTGGCAATGGCGTAAATTGTTTCGCCTTGTTTTACCTTGTGGTAGATAAACTCTCCGTTTTTATGGTGTGTACTCTCTTCTGTATACTTTACTGGAATTTTAAGTACATCGCCTTTGTTAATGGGTTTATCTTTTATGTGAGGGTTTTCGAGTATAATAATTTCGAGTGGTGTATTAAATTGCTTAGAAATAGAATATAAGGTGTTTCCTTTTTCTACGGTATATAAATAATACTTTTTTCCGTTTACGGTAACCGTTTCAGTGCCCGATTCAATTTGAGCAAAACCCGAAATTCCTGCAAAGAAAAACAGCAGTACAACTATTTTTAGTTTTTTCATTATTCCCATTCTATTGTTGCCGGGGGTTTAGAACTAATATCGTACACCACTCGGTTTACCCCCTTTACTTTATTAATTATTTCGTTAGATGTGTGAGCCAAAAACTCATAGGGCAAATGGCACCAGTCGGCTGTCATTCCATCGGTAGAAGAAACAGCCCGTAATGCTACTACGTTTTCGTAGGTTCGTTCATCACCCATTACACCTACCGATTTTACAGGTAAAAGTATGGCACCTGCCTGCCAAACATCATTATATAAATTTGCTTTTTTCAGTCTTTCTATAAATAAATAATCTACTTCTTGCAAAATGCGTACCTTTTCGGGAGTAATCTCGCCCAATATGCGAATGGCAAGCCCAGGTCCTGGAAAAGGATGTCGGCCTAATAATTCCGATTGAAGCCCCAATGCGTTTCCAACTCTTCTTACTTCATCTTTAAAAAGCAAACGCAGGGGTTCAATAATTTTTAGCTTCATATACTCAGGTAATCCACCCACATTGTGATGCGATTTAATGGTTGCCGAAGGGCCATTTACAGAAACCGATTCTATTACATCGGGATAGATAGTTCCTTGTGCCAACCACTTTACATCGGCTATTCGGTGTGCTTCACCATCGAATACTTCTATAAAAACTTTTCCTATAGCTTTTCGTTTTTGTTCCGGATCTGACAGTTTATTGAGGGCGGAGTAGAAATTATCTTTTGCATCTACTCCTTTTACGTTAAGTCCTAAGTGTTTGTATTGGTCTAATACATTTTCGAATTCGTTTTTCCGAAGCAGTCCGTTATCCACAAATATGCAGTGCAAATTTTTTCCGATGGCCTTGTGTAAAAGTACCGCTGCCACAGTAGAATCTACTCCTCCAGATAGGCCTAATACCACTTTGTCATTTCCTAGCTTCTTTTTCAATTCGGCAATAGTGGTTTCAATGAAGGAATCGGGAGTCCAGTTTTGAGTGCAGCCACAAATATGTACTACAAAATTTTTGAGCAATGTGGCACCCTCTGTAGTATGGTACACTTCAGGGTGAAACTGAATGCAGTATGTTTCTTCGTTATTGATTGCATAACCTGCAATTTCTACATCGGTTGTACTGGCAATGATGTGTGCATTTTGAGGAAGTTTTTTAATGGTATCGGCATGAGACATCCATACTTGCGTGTTTTCTTTTAGGCCTTTTAATAAAGAATTTTCTGTATTTATAAACTTTAAATTTGCTCTGCCATATTCTCTAGTATCAGAGGGGGCTACTTCTCCGCCAAAAAAGTGCGATAAATATTGTGCTCCGTAACAAACTCCTAGCACAGGTACTTTGCCCTTAAAGTTTGATAAATCGGGGTGGGGGGCGTTTGCATCTCTTACTGAAAAAGGACTACCCGAAAGCACCACGCCTTTAACCGATAAAAGATTTTCGGGAAGTTTGTTGTAGGGGTGAATTTCACAATATACATTCAGTTCTCTTATTCTGCGTGCTATTAACTGAGTGTATTGAGAACCAAAATCTAAAATAAGTACCATTTCCTGCATGGGCAAAGATAACAAGGATAATAAATAAAACTTAGCAATTTATAAACATTTAAGTACTGCAATATTTTTCCCGCTAACATCTATCGCTTCGTAAATGCAATCTATAAAATGAGGGGTGTTTACAAAATACTCAGAAAAATTTACGGTACGTTCCTGCATTTTATTTTGTGGGAAAAATTTCTCTTTGCATTTTTTGATCTGCTCGAGTTGTACTTCGTTTTTAAGTTTTATAGCACGCTGTACTTTCTTTTCCAATTGTTCCAACTCGTTTTTTATTTTTTGGGCCGTTGCTTTTGCACTTGTTTCTAACGATGCATCGATATGTACAATATTTTGCTGTAACTCTTCTAAAAAGGCTGTTAACAATGGGTTCTCTGTTTTAAACACTAAATTATTTTTTTGTAGATATCTTCTTTCCGGCCCGCTTTCTTCCGAAAAAAAATCTTCCACTTTTAGTTCTGTTTTTTTTATTTTTTGCATAATTTTTTCGTCTGTTAGAATAACGGATGCTCTTAAAAATAACAGAGGAAAGGGAATATTCAGTTCTTTAAAAACCTCAGTAAGTTCTAACCAATATGCCGTTTCTGCAGCTCCTCCTACATTTACTAAATTGGGCAACACCGTTTCCTGATACAAAGGCCTCATCAACACATTGGGACTGAATTTCTCCGGAGTTTCGTCTATTCTATTCAGTATTTCTTCTTTAGTGAATGCTTGGTTTGTGCCGGAAAGATAAAATTTATCTTCTACTTTTTCTATGCGAATTCTTTGATTTTCATGAAGCCAAAAAATATTACAGTTGCGTGGATTGGCCTGAATTTTATAAGAATGTGGAAGCATGTGTTGAATGGCCTTTTGCACATTCTTTTCTATGCATTGTTCGTTTATTTCTTTTTTAAAAATAGGTTTAAGTATTTTTTTGAATTCTATTTCATCTCCATCTATAACCACTATTCCGTACGAACCTAAAAGTTCGTTTATTAGGTAACGAGTTGCTTGTGCTAAATTTTTATAATTCGAATACGCTTCTTTAAAAAGTGATATGATTGTTTCTGAATGTTGTTGCAATCCAAGCGATTTACGAAGTTGTTCTATAGCCACTTCTATTCCTTCTGTAGAAAGTTTTCCGGCAGGTATAGATTCGCTTACATTCCATTTTATCATCTCACCCTTCACAAAAACATGGTTTATTTCTTGTGTATCGTGGTCTTCCGAAGCCATCCAAAATACAGGTACAAAATGATAAGACTTATACTTTTTATTTAGCTCGTTTGCTAATTTAATACAATGCAATATTTTATAAACTACATAAAGTGGACCCAAAAACAGGCACAACTGATGCCCTGTGGTAATCGTAAATGTGGTATTTTCCTGAAGAGATTTGATGTTGTGTTTTACTTTTTTATGCAAGACAAATGAGTGATATTGTTTATTTATCATTTGTACTAAAAGCTCACGATGTGTAAATGATTTTCTTTGTTCAATTTTTTTCTCAAAATCTTTCCAATCGGGATAGGTGCTACCCCACTCAATTGGCAATTTATTTTCTAAATAATCTTTTACCAACTTAGGTAAAAAGGATGTTTGTATGTATGGTATTTCTGCTATTTGCATTGGTTAAATCAATTTGGCAAAAAGATCAAACTCACTGGCTCCGGTTATTTCCACTTCAGCAAAATCACCTATTCTTACGTAGGCTTCTTGGGCTTCTAGAAGCACTTCATTATCCACATCGGGCGAGTCGTACTCTGTTCGACCTACAAAATGGTTTCCTTCCTTTTTATCGAAAAACACTTTCATTTTTTTTCCTATTTTTTCTTGGTTATGCGATAAGGATATTTCTTGCTGTAATTGCATAATTTCGTTTGCCCGTGCTATTTTCAATGATTCGGGTATATCATCTTTAAAAGCATAAGCATAAGTATTTTCCTCGTGCGAATAGCGAAAAACTCCTAAGCGGTCGAATCGCATTTTTAATACAAAATCTTTTAACTCTTCGAAATCTTTTTCTGTTTCGCCCGGATACCCCGTTATAAGCGTAGTTCGTATCGCAATTTCTGGAATTTTATTTCTTATATCATTTATCAGGGCGGTAGTTTTTTCTTTTGTAGTACCTCTTCGCATAGCTTCCAGCATTTTATTCGAGGCATGTTGCAGAGGAATATCCAGGTATTTACAGATGTTGCTTTTTTGTTTCATTACCTCTATTACATCTAATGGAAAACCGCTCGGATAGGCATAATGCAAACGTATCCATTCTATACCACTTACATCGGAGAGCCGATTTAGTAATTCAGAAAGTTTTCGTTCTTTGTATAAATCGAGTCCGTAGTAGGTTAAATCCTGTGCAATTAATATTAACTCCTTTACTCCATTATCAGCAAGTTTTTGGGCGTTTGTAATTAATTCCTGCATGGGAAATGAAACGTGTTTTCCTCGCATCAGCGGAATAGCACAAAAAGAGCAAGGCCTGTCGCAACCCTCAGCAATTTTAAAATAGGCGTAATGTTTAGGTGTAGTAAGTATCCTTTCGCCTACTAATTCATGTTTATAATCGGCATTTAGTATTTTTAACAAATGAGGTAATTCTTTGGTTCCGAAATAGGCATCTACTTCCGGAATTTCTTTTTCTAATTCGGTCTTGTATCGTTCGGATAAACAACCGGAAACTATTAGTTTTTCAATTTGGCCTTTTTTTCTGGCTTGGGCAAATTGCAAAATCGTATTTACCGATTCTTGTTTGGCAGAATCTATGAAACCGCAGGTGTTTATAATTACAATACCGGCATTTGTGTTTTCTTTTTCATGGCTTACTTCAAACTGATTGGCATGCAATTGTCCCATTAACACTTCTGAATCGAAGACGTTTTTAGAGCACCCTAGTGTAATAATATTTACCTTCTTTTTATTTATAGATTTTGTTCGCATTAAGTATTCGCATTAAAAACAAACTGCCGCACTTGGCGGCAGTTTGTTTTGTTTAAAACAACAAAAAATTATTTGTTTACCACGATTCGTTTTGTAAGTTTTTCGTTTCCGGATATTACGTGAATAAAATAGATGCCTTGATTCACTTTGTTTAAATCTATACTGATGTTTTGAGTAGAGGCATTAATGGAGTAAATGCTTTCAAATACTGTTTTTCCAAGCATATCAATTAAAATTACATTTACAGAAGAGGAGGACATATTTGACACACTAATATTTACAACCTCTTTGGCTGGGTTAGGAAAAACATTGATAGAAGCTTTTGAAATGGCTTCAGCAACCGAAGTATTTGAGGCAGTAAAAGAAAACGGAGCAGACCATGAGGAGGTATCGTTTGAGTGCATGGCTCTTACCCTCCAAAAATAAATTTGATTCATAACCAATGCATTTTGCAATGTATAAGCAGAATCAGATCCGTTTTGATTTACCACATAAGTGGTGGGGTTTGTAAAGTTGCTGTTTACATCTAATTGCAATTCATATTTTGTTATGCCGGTTACATTTTTCCAAACAAAAGTTGGAATAGGCGAAGAAGTTGAAGAAGTATTAGCCGGTTGGTACAATGGAATTTGATTAATGGTGGTATAATTCCACGAGGTGGACCATCCGGAAACATCAAAATCATGAACACCTCTTACTCTCCAGTAATATTTTTGATTAAAATGCAGTTTAATGGCATTTGCATAATTAAGCGGACTAAAAACATTGTAGATTGTTTTTAGCTCGGTAGAATTAAAATTAGATGTGGTATCGTATTGCACGTCATATTCCTGCACACCGGTCATTAAATTCCATTTCATTTGTTGATTAGCCATTGCTCCGGTAAAGGAAGGAGCCGGTGAAAGATGTACTATTTCTGCAGGAGTTTTAAAAGTTAAGTAGGCCGACCATCCGCTGGTATCTTGTGAGTGAATGGCTCTTAATCTCCAATAATAATAGGTATCAAAAAACAACTGATCAACTTCGGCCAAGTTGGTTCCGAAGGGCACTATTCCTTTTTTGTTGTTTGGAGAGTTGAATAATGGGGTAATATCTATTTCGTATTGATATGAATTTACACCGGTAATAGCGTTCCATGTTAGATTCCCTTTAACGGCATCTATTCCAAAACTACCGTTTGTTAAAGAGGCTCCATTCCAAGAACCTCCTGCAGCTCCTCCTGCGGTAAAAGAAACCGGAATACCATTTCCAAAAGTGCCGTTTGCCACCGCCCAAACATCTACTTTGTTGTTAGAAGTGGTTGCTGCTACCACCCCTATTAAACTTACATGAATATTAATGGCATTGGCAATATTTGTGGCTGTGGCATTTGCAGAACCTCCTGCTATAAAATGCAGCCCTTCGGTTAGATTTACTCCGTTAATAGTGAGCACATCACTAGTTATATCGGCATTGGCACTAACTGTAAAAGTAGCTTTTGCATTTACCATTTTAGGGGTGTTCAGCGTAAACTCGTTATAAAATGTAGTGAATAAAAACGCGTTAGACCAAACGGAAGAATCGCTAGGACTTTTGGCTTTAATTCTCCAATAATAATCTGTTCCAAATAATAAGTTAGCACAATAAAACCCGGTGGGAATAGAAATAAAACTTTTCGGATTAGTAAAATTCGCATTGGTATCTACTTGTATTCTGTAATATGTTGCATTGGTAACCGGTTCCCATTTTAAAAAGGCATTAGGCATAATTACAGTGGCACCATCGGCAGGCAAGGAAAGTTGTGGTGTAGATAGAGTGGCGAATACAGAGCTAGATAGTGCCGTTAAGAACAGAAGGAATACTTTTTTTTTCATAGTATAATCGGTATTTGTTTTTCCAAAAATAATGCGGAAAGTTAAACAATTTTAGAAATTGGGGTTATTTTTTGAATAAACTATCAACAAACTCATCGCTATTAAACAGTTGTAAATCTTCCATTTTTTCTCCTACGCCAATGTATTTTACAGGAACTTTAAACTGCTCGGCAATACTCAGCACTATTCCACCTTTGGCAGTTCCGTCTAATTTAGTAAGTGCTAAGGCATTTACCTCGGTGGCTGCAGTAAAGTGCTTGGCCTGCTCCAAGGCATTTTGTCCTGTAGATGCATCTAATACCAAAAGCACTTCATGAGGTGCATCGGAATACACCTTTTTCATTACGTTTTTGATTTTGGTAAGTTCGTTCATTAGGTTTACTTTATTGTGCAACCTTCCGGCAGTGTCTATTATTACCACATCGGCTCCCTGTGCTTTTGCCGAGTTAAGCGTATCGTATGCTACCGATGCGGGATCGGCTCCCATGCCCTGAGATACGATAGGGACTCCCACCCTTTCCGACCATATTTTCAACTGATCTACTGCGGCTGCTCTGAAAGTATCTGCGGCACCTAAAAGCACTTTTTGATTTTGATTTTTAAATTGGTAGGCCAATTTTCCGATGGTTGTGGTTTTACCTACACCATTTACTCCTACTACCATTATAACATATGGTTTTGGAAAGTTATCTTGTAATAAACTACCGCTTACACTTTTGTTTTCCGATAGCAGAGAGATTATTTCGTCTTTTAAAACAGTGTGCAATTCGGATGCATTAACATACTTTTCTTTGGCAACCCTTTTTTGTATTTTATCAATAATTTTCAGGGTAGTTTCTACGCTTACATCGGCCGAAATAAGGCTTTCTTCTAAACGATCCAACACCTCATCATCTATGGCACTTTTGCCTGCAATGGCACGGGCTAATTTACTCATTAAACCTTCTTTGGTTTTATGAAGCCCTTTCTCTAAACTCTCTTTGTTAGATTTGCTGAAAAAACTAAAAAACGACATTCTTTATTAAATAAAAAAAGCCTCTCCAATACGAGAAGCTTTAATACATTCCGTAAGCACGGATTATTTTTTTGCTAAAAATTCTTTTACCAATTCGTTGGGCACTATCTCCTCTTTAAAGGTATAGGCTCCTGTTTTAGGCGAGCGTACCATTTTAATTACTTTGGTAACACTTTTTCCATCGCCCTTTTTTAAGGTTGCTACTACTTTCTTTGCCATTTTTTATTTTATTTAATTTCTCTGTGAACGGTTACTTTCTTAAGGATTGGATTATACTTTTTTAGTTCCAACCTGTCGGGAGTGTTTTTGCGGTTTTTGGTTGTAATATACCGGCTTGTACCTGGTTTTCCACTGTCTTTGTGTTCGGTACATTCTAAAATAACCTGTATTCTGTTACCTCTCTTTGCCATTTTTACTTTTTTTGGGACGGCAAATGTACTATTTTTATTGAATGAATTAAAATGATTTTATTTTTTTGTTGTTTTCTGCTTTTAACTATTTGTTTTTAAATGCGTTTCAATGAATTCAATTTCATTTTTATCGCATTTATCCCAGTATTCTGTATAATTGTGAAGCATATCCTGTAAATAATTTCTATCCGGTAAAATTTTAACTTTTACATGGTAAATGTTTTTTTGATTCCTCTGCAACTGAATTTCATAAAACTCCTGCTCCGATAATATTTTAAAATAACTTTTATTGTTTTTGTACTTTCGGTATTGCGGAAAAGATGCCATTACTTGCTATTACTTAAAATCTGTTGAAGTTTGCAAAACTAATACCTAAGAGTTGAATACTCAACAACAGAATCTACCCAACTATTCTTGTTCTACCTTTTTACCGTAGTAGAGTGTTTCGTTTTTTTTGTCCGTTCGAGTAGCGGAGCGTATCGAGAACAGGTAAAGGAATTGAGACAAAAACTGTTCTTCTCGATACACTCGTTCCTCGCCACTCGAAGTGACAGTTTTTGCTCCTTGTCCGTTCGAGTAGGTTTAATGAAGTGCCAACAAAATAAAGCCGTATCAAGAACTGATAAAGGGATTGAGATAAAAACTATTTTTCTCGATGCACTCGTTCCTCGCTACTCGAAGTGACCGTTTTTTCCCTCATTACGAGGTATGCAATGCCGAAGTAATCTACTCCTTTTTACCACGTATTAAAAAGATGGCTTTGCTCGCCATAACAAACAAGAAAAAATTTGCTCCTCTAAAAAATTATTATTAATTTGCACACCATGAACATTACCCTACAAAGTTACAAAGCTAACCCTTTGTTTTCCCTTCTTGAGAGGGGGGCATTTTTTTTAATCCATTTTGCTACCGTTTCCTAAATAATATTGTTTAGTCTTTTATTTTTGTTTACCTTAGTTTAAGTTTTTTTAATTTTTTTTTGTTGAAACAACTAACCAAAATATCCCTCACCATATTAATGCTGTCTACAATGGCGGTTAGTGGGTTTGCCCAAAACCCCGATATTAAACGCACTATGCACTGGTATTTTGGCTATGGTGCAGGCTTAGACTTTAGTTCTGGAACAGCCGTTGCAGACACCACTGGTATGTCAAATGGTTGGGAAACTTGTTTTGCAATGAGCGAT
>CAJPFH010000055.1 GCA_905339165.1 Flavobacteriales bacterium | reverse complement strand
TCCCTTGGCATACCCGGTTAAATTCAGGCTCAGGGCATTGCCGTTTTGGTTTATAACGGGCTGTAGGCATTTGCCGAAAATATCGTATAGCTCTATTTGTTGGAGGTTTATAAGTTCTTGGCTTTCTATGGTAAAGAGGCCGTTGCTAGGGTTGGGATAGATTCGTGTACTATATTGTGTATTATCATAATCTTCTTTTTCCTTTTCTTTATTTTCGCTTCCGAATTCGTACTCATAATTTTCATAGTTGCCATCACTATATCTTCCAACACCATTATCGCAACCACGTAAACAGCCCTTTATGTAAGCATGAAAAGTACTGCCTAACTCCGATTTTGAGCCCGGCAGAGCTACAATTCTATTGCCTGCATTTAGTATTACACTTGTACCTGATTGTATGGTTACATTATTTCCAATAGTAATATCGTTAGTGCATTCGTAAACACCATTGTACGTTCTATCGCCCGGAAACACCGGCCCGAAATGAGAAACATTGGCACTGGTGTGTAAATCGTTGGCGTTTTGAAAAGTGTAATTAATTTTACAAGGCTCATCACCAGAAATGTATGTTATTTGCGAGTTTGATACACTACTAGGATTAAGCCAAAACTTAAGTTGTCTGTTTGCTAATTGTATGTTATCCCATTGAACATCAAATCTTCCTCCAAAAGATTCTAATTTTTTAGTACACTCTTTATCATCATTTCTGTTTCTGCTTTGTTGCCCCACAATTACTTTTTCTTGGTTGAACCAAGGTGCGCCAGAAGATCCTGTTTCAGCTGTTCCCGTTGTCCATTTTTTTACCTCCCAAAGATATGCAGTAGTCTTCTTCGGCTTTTTATCCGAAAAAGAAATTTTTTTTATGTCAGATTTAGGGTGATGAATCATGGTTATATTATCTGGTTTCTCATTAGAATTTCTAAAGCCGTTGAAATATGTATTGTAATTTGCTGGTATGCGTCCATTTAATTCTAGCAAAGCAAAATCTCCATCACTATGATGTGCTATTAATGTAGCACCTATTATAAAAAAAATAGTATCTGGTTCTTGTAGGGGTGTTTTTGGATCACATTCGTTACTTTGATAGTTAAAAACGATCATTAAACTATCTATTATTTCTTGCTCACTTGAAGAAATTGAATTATCCATATTTATATCGATAATATGATTTGCTGTTAAAAAATAAGGTCGTTTATCTCTTCTTGTGTTGTTAACTAAGGATCCAGTACCGCTTCTGACATAAATACCATTACTTAATTTATATATTAAACCTACACCCCGTCTTTGATCACACCAATCCGGCTCACATACAGCATTAATATTACAAATGGCTGCAGCACCAAAGTTCTGTGCTCTTATATTGAAAGACAGGACAACATAAAGCATTAAGAATGAACTAAGGTAGTTTACTATAATAGATTTATTATTCATGTTTTTTTATTTGTGTCATTTTACTAAAAAAAATAAGTTTTATACCATAGTTTAAATATGCCGACCTTATTATAGTTGTATTCACGTACAACTCACATCGTAAGCCAAAACTTTTATTTATAGGATAAGTTGCTCCTGTTTTAAATTGAATCCCATAAATTATTTTTTCTTTATGCCAGTTTATAAATGGATTATCATAATATGCATTGTTCCAAATAGTTTTACCGTCATTAAACACCTGTTTTCTAGCAACACGATAACCAATGTTTATGCCTGCCCCACTATAGAACCATTTTTTATTAAACAGTATTGAAACAGGAATTGTTATGTGGTAATTATTATCTACTATTTGTTTTTGTTCTGCTAGATGGGTTGCTTTTATAGTTTCTTTGAACCCTCTATTAATAAATAATATCTCCGTTTCTAAAAGAATAATATCTGTCTTAATATTATTCAAGAATGAAATTCCTTTTCCAAAATATATTAATGGAGAATAGTTGTAATCTGTGGATGATAATGAATAATCAAATGCACGAGTAGTAGCGAATTCAGGAGAAAAACTAATTCCAATAGTGAAACTACTCTTTTCTTTATTTTCTTTTGATTGAGCAACTATCGTAATTGTACATACAAGCATAAAACAACACAATAAAAACAATAAGATAGTAGTATGAACTTTCTTTTGCATGATGTTATTTTTTTAATTGAATCTCTTGCACTATTTTCTTCAATTCCTCATTTTCTTTTTTCAGTTCCTGAATCATCTTATATAATTCAACTTGGTCTAGCGAAATAGTTTCTAAATTATACACAAAACCTTGCATCGTTTCGGCTACTTTCAATCCATTTTTTTCTATCTCCTCGCCCGATGCAATTTTAGGCAGGTGCTTGTGCATTTTAAAGTACTCTGCTTTTTCGGGAATACTCATGCGTTTGTAACTATCATCAAAAACATAATCGCACCAGCCTACTTCTACTATCCATTCCTTCGACTTTACCGCTCCGCATACATATAAATTTTTTCCCATGTGTACATCGGCTTTGGTATTTCCTGTTCCGATATAAACCTCTTTACCACTATAATAATTTATCATTAAACTTCCTTGTCCGAAATTATCTAGTATGGCATTGGCACTGTTGTACCCTACTCTGAGGTAATCGTTGGGATTATCATTTCTGTAAAATCGTGCATCGCCATTTACATCTAATTTTAAATTGGCAGGCGATTCGTAATTGATGCCGGGGGTATGTGTACCCATGCCTATTTTTTCATCGGCTGTTATGGTAAATACATTTGTTTGCATACCGGGTTTATTAATAAAAAAGCGGTCTTGTGAAGCTGTGGCAGCAAGACGCCAAGTGGTATTAGAAACCACATTGCCCTGACTGTTTACTATTTCATCTTCTATGCTAATAAAAGTTGTTTCTGCCGGTGGAAGGCCTCCACAGTTGTTGCATTGTACCCCTTTTATATGTAGTTTGGTTTGTGGATTATCAGTGCCTATGCCCAACCTACCTGAATTGAGATTGGTTATCAGGTTGGGTGTTGGGCTGTGTACATAAAGAAACTGGTCGGGTTGACTTTGTAACTCCAAAAAGGTTTCATTATCGTATATATGATTATTTGAACCCCAACTGCCACCAGGGCCAAGTCCTCCTATCCAAATGGAGTTGCTTCCCACTTTTAATGAATCGCTGATATGCAATTCCGATACGCTAAAACTGTTCGCAAATAAACTATCGCTTATATATGCGTTTTTGCCCACAAACAAATGTCCATTTACTCGCAAGTTATTATTTACATGAGCCGAATCGGAAATGGTAAGGCTGCTATCTACGGTAAGGTTTCCGCTTATTTGGCTTTGGCCTATTACTTGAAAATTGCAGGTGGGATTGTTGGTGCCTACACCTACAAAACCCGTATCGGGCAGGGTATTGGGCAGGTTTTGGCTAAAGGCCGAAAGGGAAAATATGCTCATAAGCAAGCATAATAAACTAATTTTTAGATAATTGGGGGGGGTAATTTACCCTTCTTGTTTTTGTGCTGTGTGTGCATGGTGTAAATTTTTATGGAAGTAAAGGTAAGGAAATATTTTTGAGAATAGCAACTGATTTAAGTAAAAATGAAAGGAATGACTGATGACTATTTTATAATGACTAATCACCAATGGCTACTTATTTTTATGCACAAAAAAAATTTACTCTACCGCAATCTTTTGGCTGTATGTTCCTATTTTAATAAAGTACATTCCCTTGGCATACCCGGTTAAATTCAGGCTCAGGGCATTGCCGTTTTGGTTTATAACGGGCTGTAGGCATTTGCCGAAAATATCGTATAGCTCTATTTGTTGGAGG
>CAJPFH010000054.1 GCA_905339165.1 Flavobacteriales bacterium | reverse complement strand
GCGAGAGGCCGATTTAAAAATGTCGACCGCGACAAACGTGTCATTTTTTTTAAATTAAAAGGAAAGGGGCAAGAAAACAGTCTGCCGTTAGACTTTTCAAATTTTACGATACCGTCTTCGTCATTTATTGCCACTAACGGTTGGCAGCTACCCGAAGGTGGCGATTTCGAAGCACTTCACTGTCAACCAAGCACAAACTTTGATAGAAGCACTTCACTTGATTTAACCACTGAACCGCCACTTTTGGGTAGGTGCTGTTACCAGCTGGCGTTCTTGTCCACCGTGTCTGTAAACCATTGTCCTTTTTGAGTTTCTTTGTAGTGTTGGTCTGTGCGGTTGCGTATTTTTTATTTTCAGAAGGGAAGGAAATTTTTTTTAATTCAATTTTGTCAGCGTGGGAAAGGTGGAAGCACATTTGCGATGGCTTATGTTTCTTCTCATCTTTTAATTAATCCTAATTCTACTCCAATGTCTTGATACAATTTTGCTAAGGGTCTTTTATGAATTTCATCCTCTTTTGAATAATTTCCTAAAATCATTCTGTCAATTTCAGCATCATTGAATTTTAGTCCTTTATATGAATGTAAGTATGTTCTGTATTTGTTTGAATATGCGATTTTGCTCTTTATTATTAATTCAAGCACATGGTCAGAGTGCTGCTGATACAATTTGTCAAGTTTAAATACATCCGTATGCCCTGTAAGATGATGCTTCAATTTTACTTCTACGCTATTTTTATCAAGCAGAGGGTTCAAAAAGTTAATGTGATTTATCTTGTAAGTGAATTTGAAATTATGATTTTCAATTAAGTACGGATTTACTAAGTTCACTAACAACGGGTTATTACCTTCCTTTGCTCCAAATCCATTGCATGTCTGACAAGAAGGAATCAAATTGTAAAATGTTAACGCAAGGAATGGATAAATATTAGTTGGATAAAAATGGTCTATTTGAGGTTTGATTTTTCCATCTTTTGATAAATAATAAATATAGCTCCTATTACAATACGGGCAAGTATCAATATTTATTCTTTTAATGAAATCTAATTTATCAAAGTCCTTATGCTCGTAACCATGTGAAATGAATACATTACGAAGAATTAAATTCTCATCCGAATTAGGTATAACGAAGTCTGGAAATACGGCTGAAATACCAGCTATTAAGCTTGGCATATTTTCAGGACTGGTAAGAATTAAATCACGAAGATTATGCCCATTCAACAAGTCTGTTAAATAAGCAGTCGTTGCTCGTGTTAAATGAATTACTGTCGTTCTACCAATAGAACCTTTGGCAAGTAAAGAATTAATACGTTTACGAATTAATTTTTCTGCAATAACCATGTGGGTATGTGCTTCTGTATTATTTTTTTGCAGTCTAATCATTTTCCAATCGGTTTAATTCTGCTCTCAGTTCATTTATTCTTTTAGTCTTGTCAAATTTCGAATAATACATTTCTTCAAGTTTCTCTTTCAGGAAAGGCTCTCCGACAATTTGAATCTCTTTCCAAATTAAATCTCTGTTTACAGCCTTATTAGATTTTTTTTCATCAGGTTTAAGATTGTCGATAATGGTTTGTATTCTGTTTTTTGCAAATTCACCAATAAAACCATTATTTAAAAAGAAACTGTGAGCTAATAACTCATGAATATTGCCTCCAAATGTTTTTATATTTATTCTGTTCTCTTCCGGCAATCCCTTTTCAGTTAAAAATAATATGTTTGAATCAGGAATGTCCGATAAAATAAACGGTGAATGTGTTATTAAAAGAATATTTATCGCATCCACTTCTTTTAGATGGATTTTCTTAATGCTTTCGATAATATCATTTATTAAGTTCCTTTGCAGTTCAGGATGAAAATAAAGTTCGAGTTCGTCAAAAATGACGTTTACACGCCTGTATTTATGATTTATAATTTTTGCATTTGTTGAACTTAAATTGTTCAAGTGGTAAATCAAAGTAGCAATACTGTAAACTCTTTGCTTTTCCCCTGAACTAAGTAAGCTAAATGTATCCGAATCTTTAAACTCAATATCAACTTTAAAAAATGCTGGGGGTAAAATATCAATTAGTTCCTTGCCTTTTGTCTTACTTTCCTTATCAAGTTGATTTGACAAATAAGCCACAGTCAATTCAAACGATTCTTTTCTATTAAAATATAATTCATTTGAAAGGAAATTTATTGCCTGAATAAGTTTAAAGGTAACATGACTATTTTCTTCTGCTAGCATTAATAGGAATGCGTCAGCGTTACTCGCATCTTCGTAGAAATATCTAAACAGTCTTTTGTATGGTTGATATTTGGAAGCAATGCTCTTTAACTTATAAAGAATATATTCTTTCGCATAACGGTTAAGTAAAGTGTCTTGTGGCACAAAGCTTTTGTTCTTCAAAAAGTGTTTGTATACAAGAGGCAAAATAACATCTCCAATTTCTTCGGTAATTTCAAAAATTGGTTTATTATTTTTGTCGTATTTGAATTTCTCTTTATTAAGCTCCACTTTAAGTTTGTGAGCTATTTTCTTGTCAAGAATATTTCTTAAAGTATCCTCTGGCTTTAATTTACCATCTGTTTTGCCAAGAACATTTGAAATAAGCCTAGACTTCACCAAATACTCTTCGTTATTTATTTCAATATTGCCTTTATTTCTGTAAGGATTTAAGACAATTGGAGTTTGATATCCATCATTTTTGTGAAAAATCCTTTTAACCCAATCTCCAAGAACCAAAGAGTTAAGAGAGTGTAGAGAATAATTAATAGAAATTGTATAAAAAAAATTACTTAAGCTAAATGTATGATTCCTTAATTCAACAAAAGCGTCTTTCTGTAAATTGAAAATCTTTATTTCCGATTTGTTTAGTTTTAATAGAAAAACTTCTGCATCAATCTTATAGAAAATCTCAACATTAATATCAGGCACAATGTCCTTTGAATTTAAAAGTCTTTCTTCGTCTTCATCATATAGCACTTCATTTATTACAGATATGTTATAGCAAGACACATAAAACAACTCAACTATGCTACTCTTGCCAGAGCCATTTTCACCAACTATAGCTGAAATATTAATATTTACTTCCTTCTTAAAATTGTTTTTTACAGAAAATAAATCTGGAGTTGTATTTTCTTTTTGCTTGATAATTCTCGCTTGGTCAGTGTATTTAGAAAAATCATATTCATTGTAAAATACATACGTCACTCCTTCACTTAATATTTTCGTAAATTTTTTATCACATCCAGTGAGTGGTCTTATTGCTATAAGTTTAAAGTCCTTCATTTAAAATAATATTGAACTGATTTCATCATACTCTATTTCTTCCTTACTAAGTCTGCTTTTTAGCTTCTTAATGTTGATTTCAATAAGTTTATCTCCTTCGATTTTTAGGCAATCTTTAAACCTCTTAAAAATGTAGTCTGCGGAGTGTCTTGATAGACCGTAATTCTGTAAAGCAATCACAATTGTGTTTTGTGTTCCATATTCTAAAAATGTCGCCCAGTTTACACCTGCATTGTCCTCACCTAATATTTCAACAAGCATGGCGTAATAGTTATTGAAATATTTTTCAAACAGGAATCTAAGAACACTTTCAATATCATCAATGATATTTCCAATCAGGACATTGATGTGATGTTTGCTATTGTCGAACACCTCATAGGATGGTTTACCGTTTTTGTAACCAACCATTAGTGTGCTGCCTTTACGATTGTAGTAAGCAATAGATTCATTAATGATTTGGCTTAATGGAACTCCATTTATCCATTGATTCATCAGAACAGCATAATAGTCAAGTTGGTTTTGAGATTTAAACTTCTTTTCCTCTGTTTCCCAATGGAACATTGTATAGAATTTATGAAGCCACTCTTGGCAAATCTCATAAGTTACACGATTTGGCAACTTAATAGCTGTTGGGCTTTTGGATTGCTTTTTTAAAGCAATGAAAATTTCATTCTGGATTTTTAGTTTGATTGAATTGTTTGTATTTAAAACGCTTGAAGGAACGTCAATCTTCCCGTTTTTCTTTTTTGCCAATTCAATTATTGCTTCCTTATTGTCGGCAATTAGCTTTTTTATAATCTCACTATTGTAATTTGCTCGTTCAATTTCAAGTGTGTCAATACTGATGATATTGGCAATGTATTCCAATATCTCCTTCATTGTTTCTGTTTCCCCTTTTATATCGGGCTTTTCATTCAGTATTTGCTCAATCTTCTTTAACTTTTTGTCAATGTAG
Source organism: Flavobacteriales bacterium (assembly GCA_905339165.1). Taxonomy (GTDB): domain Bacteria; phylum Bacteroidota; class Bacteroidia; order Flavobacteriales_E; family Vicingaceae; genus BCD5. Next base: position 28,207 of record CAJPFH010000054.1, on the reverse strand, counting down.
TTTTCTACAGATGGATTTAGGTTTATTTCTGCATTACCTTCTAAAAGAGCTTCGTGTTTCTTCCAGTCCTTATCGGTTTCTTTTAGGCAAATGATATTACCTGAAAGTTCATGTTTAAGTCGTCCTGCTCGTCCTGCAAGATTCCAAAAGTCAATTGGCTGAAATGTATTTCTACCGTTTTTGTTATTCAGGATAAAAACATTTTTTGCTGGCAAGTTCACGCCTTCTAATAGAGTTGATGTGCAAAAAACATAATTGATTTCTCTTTCCTTAAAGAGCCCTTCAACTTTATTTCGAATGATTTGGGGCAAATTTCCAAAGTGATACCCAATTCCTCTATTTAGAAACTCACCTAAATAATAATCCTTATGAATGTAGCCTTTGATTTGGCGGATAACTCTTTTTACATTTCTAGATACTTCAACCTGCTTATTCTGATTTTGCTCAAACAGTTTCGCAGCTTTATCTACAGCATCAAATCTTGAACTGCAATACACAATATTGCTCTCTTCGTCACCAATTACTGAAAGTAAATCAAAAATTGTCTCTGCTTTCGTTACAATTTTCGGTTCAAATTCATAATTACCATTGTCAAGATAGTGGGTCACTTTTTTCTCAACCAAATCAACAAAAAACAGATTCTGCGAAACGGGTGTTTCTATGGTTCTGAAAAATTGCTTCTCATCTTTTTTGAAAAGTTTCAGAAATACTTCAGGATTTGAAACATTCGGAGAAGAGAAATATAAATTCAGGTTTGGATTTCTTCTTAGTGCCTTTGAAATAGCTGAATACGCAGTTACTGCCCGACTGTCTTTTTCAGCTGCCAGTTTATGGGCTTCATCTATGAAAAGATAAGCAATGTTTGGATTTTTCTTTTGTGACAAATAACTCAAAAGTCTTTCAGGAGTTAACACAAAAATGTAATGCTGCTCTGTTGATGGCAATTCAGAAACATTGGAGTTGGTAATTACCGTGTAATTATAATGCTCCAAAACATCTTTGAGTTCTTTGTTCAGGTCTAAGGAAAACTGATTAATCAAAGCCCTGGTCGGAACCATTATGACAATATTCTCAGGCGGTTTGTTGCCAACTACTTTTCTGATAAAGGATTTAATGATAAACGATTTACCCATTGAAGTCGGGCCTGAAAAGCTAAAATGCTTTGAGCCGCTTATCTTTTTGTAAAGTTCAAATTGTGAATCGGTGAAAATTAAATCCTCCGTATCGGGAACTGCTTGAATAAACTCTTTGACTTTCTTTTCAAGTTCTCTTTCAAAAGGCAATTCAGAACTGTTGTTTTCATTCTTTAAAAATTCAATGCCCGGAAAGTTTCCCAGTTTTGCTAATACAGAGTGAGAGAAGGTCTGATAATAAGGGTTAGTCTTATAATCTTCGTTGAGCAGGGTGATGAGTTGGTAGGCTTTGTTTCGTGCTTTCGGATTTTTTGAATTTGAAAGTATGTCAGCAAAGCGAAGTGTGTCATTCAATTCCTTTTCGGTCAGTTTTATACTTCTGCCATTTTCTGAAAACAAATTATTAGCCAATAGTTTAGCCGCTTTATTATTGAGTTTAATAAAGTATTCATCTTGCAACACATCATTGGCCAAACGTTCTATCATTCTTCTGTTCGTGTTATTTTCTTGATGATTTCTTTTCTTGTTTCATCCAGTTTCATGAACGGGAAAACATAAACGTAAAAAGTATAGCTGTATAGCTCGTATTCTTCAATCTTCTTTTTGATATGGTTCATTTTGCGTTCAACCTCTTCCTTAATTTGTGATTTTATCAATGCCAGAAACTTATCGTTGGTCAAACGCTTTTCATCATCCGTTGGGTCAATCTCAAAACCTGCGAAAATGGCAAAGGCATTGTTCTTTACAATTGGGTCAGTATCACTTGCCTTGGGTATAATTACTGATTTTAGAAACTGATATAAATCTTCATCAAATGCCTCCTTGCATAGTTGAGAGTTGATTAAACCAATCTCATCATGGATGTTATTCTTTTTCCTTGTTCTAAAATCATGAATTGATTCAAATGCTTTCGATAGGGAAGTTGTTAGTTCTTGATATAGTTTCGATTCTCCGAAAATCAGTTGATAGTTTTTAGGAGCCAATTCAAGCAAATGAATACCGTCCGAACCTTTTGCATAGTCGTTTGACGAAAGTTTGATTTCTAGTTTTGTGAGAATTTTAGGTGCTTTTAGATGTGCTTCAAGAAAACAAAATAGCAGTAATTCGCCCGCTTCACCATCATTAACATTATAATCTCTAAACTTTCTCGAAGCCTCCTTTACTAAACCATGCCAACGTTTATCCTTTTCAAATTCTTTTATTTGTTTTCTTGATAAAGCAAATGGTATCATGCTTTCACCCAAATGCTCAATTAGCTCCTCATAACAAAACTGGTTATTCTCAATTTTAAGAATATGCAAGTTGAGTTTTGAATTAGTATCAGGCACATCACATTCAATCTCTTTGTAAAAGAGGTCTAAGAATTTTTCGCTTATGCTCGGTTTAAAATCCATAGTCTTGAATTAATTGAAAGTATATGCCATCGCTCTGAAAGTTTGAGTTTGTCAAAATAAGAAAAAAATCACCTTTGTTTTCTGAATGCTCTGTCGGTGCGTTGGCAAAAACGGCTCTTTGGCTTTTGCCTGAAGGGTTGGCTTGTGCGATTGGGGCAAAAGCCAATGTGCCGTTTGCGGGTCGGCATAAATTTGAATTAAAAAAAATATGCGGAGGGGAAAATAAAAAATACAGAAGGGTCGGCAATGAGTGTCGGCTTACTCGCTGTCCGTTTGTTGTATCGTTTCTATGTCCTTGGTCACCTGTCAAAATGGTTTACTTTTTCTGTTTTTGTCGTTCGTTTTCTTGTTGTCGTGTCGTTCTCTACGCTTGCTGGTAACGGTTTGCAGCTACCCGAAGGTGGCGATTTCGAAGCACTTAACTGTCAACCAAGCAGAAACTTTGATAGAAGCACAAAGCTTGATTGAACCACTGAACCGCCACTTTTGGGTAGGTGCTGTTATGCGGTCGTGCTTTCATTCGTCTGCGGCATCTTTTAAAATAGCTCCGAGCAACAAAAGCCCTAATGCTACAGCTCCTACTTTGGGGTTCTTTGTCGCAATGGCGGCAATTGCTGTTCCTGCACCAATTCCAAGTGCAACATTTCCTGCGGTATCAACTTGTTTACTGCGATTCTCTCCGTAGTGTACCCACGTTTTAAAATGTTCACAATTATTGAAAATGTAGCTATAAGCCCTTTCTCCAATTCTGGAAATTGCTCTTCTAACGGCTGACTTTCTTTGATGCTCTGGTCCAGGAAACCGGTCGATTTGTGTTGGTTCAAGTGTTTGCAAAAGTTGTCTCATTTCTGAAACAGAGACTTCCTTAACACCGTCCCTGTAATTTGCAACAAATACAGGATGATTTCCCCGATAGCCCAAAAATATTGCAAAATGGTCTACCATGCCTAATAATTTTTTTCTCAAGACGATTGCGTCTGCTTGTTGCAGGTTGTTAACCTGAATAAATTGTGTAAGTGTCATTTTAATAAATTTAAGTTTATGCATCAAATTTAGAAAGGTTACTTACCCTTAACTGGTGGACAATCACCGTTGTCCTTCCGTTGTCGCATAGACTTACCAGCGTTTGCTTTAACAACAGACTCCATTTTCTTGTGTAATTTGTCGTATCTAGATGCATTTCTTTTTAGTTTTTCATGCTCTTTATTTGCGGACTTTTCGATCAAAAAATTTCCGTCCTTGTCCACAGAATATTGAACAAATGGTGCAAAATGTCCGCTATTACCTTTCCCCTTGGGCGTTATTAAACATGATTCTTTTAAGACCTGAAACAGAATTAATAATTTATCGATGTTTTCTCGGTAACATTTTACTGATAAATGGCCTGATACGGGTTTAAATAATTTTTTAAACTCTTTAACTGAAAGTATCAATCTCATGTCACATATATCTCGCGCAAGTTCATCCAACTCCTGCAATTCGCCATTCCAGTCATAGTAAATACTTCTTTGATTTTGTTTTGGTAATAAAATTTGTTTCTTTTCGATATTCAAGAATGATGAAAGTTTTTCATAGTCATATCCTCTATACTCACAGGCGGCCTGTATGTTTGCCTGTATTTCGGTTAGGACACTTTCGGAGTTTTTACTTTGAAGTATCTCGGTCAAATAGTCCTGAAAGATGTCTCCTAAAAGGTATTCAATCTGCTTCTTTTTTTCTGTGTCAGTTATTTTGGAAACATATGAATTGATGTCGTTGAGGATTATCCCAGATAATTTAGGTAAGTCTGTTATTTTTCCACCTGTCAGTTTCAATTCAATTTGATGTATGGCTTGATTTATAACGTTCTCCAATTGAAATTCTCTGATTAAGTCGATTAGATTGTCGGCATGTTCGTATTTGTCTTTTATTTTTTTCTCTATTGTTGTCATATGAATTCACTCATTTAGCATGCCGCATAACGGTTCTCGGCTTTGCGATGTGGCGGCATTTTAGCACAAAAGTTCAATAGAATTACTGATGTTGAATCTTGCACAAATGTTTCATAGTAGCACTTCACCCGCCATATTGCAAAACCGATGTTATGCGGTCGGCTTTCGATTTCAGTCAGTTTTATCATTGTCTTTAACAGCAATTTGTCCCGGCTTGAATGGATGGACATTTCACTGTTCCATAGCTACAAAATACACAACAGTCGCCCTGTTTTGGCTTTAATACCTTTTTGCAGCTTTCGCACTCGTAAAAATATTGGCAAGCGTCTGTCGGCATAGTTTCTTCTTTCTTATGTCCACATTCAGGGCAAGTGATAGTTGATTGCAGGATTATGTTCATTTTATTTCTTTTTTGTCGGTTACGGAATAGCCTGTTTTAGTTATGGCTTTTTCTATCTCTTGAATGTCGGTTTGAGTTCTATCAAATTCTATGATTGCGTTGCCGTTGTCGTAAGAAACATTCGTCTTAATTATTCCTGTCAGTTTATTTACTTCGTGATTTACGTTTTCTTCACAACCTGCACAAGTCATTCCGTTAATTGTAAATTCTGCTGTTTTAATGTTTGATTGGTCGGTTATGATTGTTTGACTTTCTGTCTTTGGAAAGAATATGTGGACATAACTTGGAAACGCAAGCATCAGTCCTGCAAAAACTGTTACGAAACCCAAAAACTTTTTTGTCTGAATAAAGGGTGTTTTTTCAGTTGTGTCGCAGCAGTCAATTTGTTTTTGAGGTTTCAGTTTTTGATACCAAGCAAACGCAAGAACCAAAACTGTCAAGCCAATTAAATATGGTCTGAATGGGTCAAGCCAAGAGAAAGTAGAAGCAAGTCCACTTGTTCCAGCCAACAGAGCCAAAACAGGTGTAATGCAGCATAGTGATGCCGAAATTGCTGTCAAAAGTCCAAGTCCTGCAAGTTTATTATCTGATTTCATTTTCTTACTGTCAATGTCGTTGGTTGTTGTCTTTTAAGCTGCCGCATAACGCTTTGGGTATTGCCGAAGTGGCGGATTATTAGCACTAAAGTTCAATAGAATTACTACCGTTGAATTTAGCACAAATGTTTCATAGTAGCACTTCTGCCGCCATTTTGGCAATACCATGTTATGGGTAGTGGTTCTTTTATCCTGCATTGTTGTAGGCAGTTTTTATCCATTCAATTACTTCGTTGTCTATGTCTTTAAGGTCAGTAAGATTAATTTTATGAGAACACATTGCGTTTGGTTTTTCTGGTTCTAATTTTCCTTTCGGTTCTTGTCCTTTTAGATTAATACCAATTTCAAAACGGGTCTTTGTTGCAGGGTTTAATGTTGCAAATTGCTTTTTCCGTCTTAAACTCACATAAGCGTTTTTGGGTGCGATTTCGATGTCATTCCCGAAGCCCTGAATTTCTGAGATTAGTTTGTCGTAAATCGGTTTGAAATGTTCTTTTCCTACATACTGTTTAGTTATTAAGTCATCCGTATTTTCTGCCGAACCTGCGTCTGTTTCTTTGGTTTTATGGGCAACAAGGTTGGCAAATCCGTGTGTAAATTCGTGTTTTTCTTTTAAGAATTTTACAATTTCTCCGTGTTTTACAAAGTTCTGTTTCTTCACAATCTCAATCCATTGTTCCAAAGTTTTACCTGTGTTCTTGAGCAGGTTTTCAACCATTGTTTGTGTTACTTTGTCCATTTTTTTTAAGGTTTGGATTTCCATATTTTGTCGGAAAAAGGCAAGTATTCTGGTAATGCAGCCGAACCGTACCAAGTAAAAATTTCGTAATCCAACAATTCGTTCTTTATGGCTGGGTCAGTTTGCAACAATTTTACTGCATCTTCTAATGATTTTATGTTACTCAATATGAAAATACCTCTGTAATTGTTCGCATTTTTCCCTAAAGGTCCCGCTACGATTAATTTTCCTTCTTCTACTAAGAGGTTTATGTTGTCAAGATGTCCCCTGAAACTTTTGCTGATAAACTCTTTGTTAGTAGTTGTGCTTTTTCCTGTTTTCAGAATGACCAAAAAGTAACTTTTCATTCCGTAATCGTCTCCCCCTAATTTATCGGCTAATGCTTTGTCGTAATTTGGATTAGTTGTCAAGGTGTCTTTTTCCGAATTTGACTGTCCGAAAGTAAAGTTGGTAATTATCAGAAGTGTTAAGATTAAGATATGTTTCATTGTCCTACTATGTTTGTTGTGGCGTTGTTCTACCATTACCCATAACGGTTTCGGGCTTTGCGTTGGTGGGCTATTGAAACCGTAAACTGTCTACCAGCACTAACGTTTATTAATTGCTCAAAAGCTTCTATTCGCACTGTCCGCCCACTAACGCAAAACCCGTGTTAGGCACAGTTATTATGTCATTTTGGGCATTACCATGTTCAACAATTCGTCTATTTTCTTTTCATCGTCCTTGCGTATCTTTGTCTTTGTGTTGTTTACGGTCTTTCTTGCACGATACCAAGTCCAAAGATTAATAGAAAAAGCAATACCCCTTATTTCGTCCTCCAAATCGGAAATTGCATCTTTAATTATTTCCGGTTTAATTGTTTCAACGGTCAATTCAATTTGTTCATTTAGTCCTGGTTCGTTTGGAAAAGTTTCTTTGACTTCATCATAATAGTCATGCAGTAAGTCAAATACTTGAAATATTTTATTCTTACCATTCAATCGGTAGGCTGTAATTGGGTCAAGTTTTGAAAGTTCGTTAATTGATTTTGTATAATGTTCTTCCGTTTCTTCAAGTGATTCAGCAACATTATCTTCAACAAAACCTCCAATTATTCCAGCATAGAGTTGATTAATAAATTGCTTTGCTTCATCAGTCTGTTCGTTTTTAGGGATTCGTTCTAAAACCTTTTGTGAAAGAAGATTTGTTATTTCGCTTGTGTCAAGTTTGTTGAATGTGAAATGTGTTTCCAAAAGATAGAATAAAACTTGCTTTTTTATTTTCCTATCTTCTTTACGTGTTCTAAACCACTGACCAAGCTCATTTAAGAACCAACCAAAAGCAACACTTAAAAGCGCAGCGATATATGTCCAGTCAAACTTTTCCAATTTTTTTAAATTACTTTATTCATATCAATCTCATAACCTGAATTTCTAAGCTCTCGGGCAATTTTGAGATGCCAAGCATCCTCATTATCCATTTTTACATAAACAACCCCAGATATATCATTTGGTGTTTCAATTTCGTCTTTAACTAATGCGCAAACATTTTCTCTTCCTATTTTGCCAATTAAAAAACCGTGTTCAAAAACAACATTTTGTCTTGCTCGATTTTTCAAATTAGGTTTTTCTTCATTTTTTGCACCGATGTCGCATGGTGTGTAAAGCACAATTCCAAAGCCTACATTAGAATATGCTTCAATTTTTTCAATTACAGTTTTACTTCCACTTGCTTGTTCATGAAGTATAATCGGTTTTAAACCTAATTTTTCAATAAAGCGTGCTGTTTTGGTTTTTGCTTCATCGTCATGTCCGTGAACAATAAATACTTGTGATTTGTCCAATGGCATTGATTTTTCTGCTACTGCATATTTTTCTTCGACTGTCGACTTAAGTAAATCTGTCTTCGCTCTGAGCTTTTTTAGATTATCTAATTTGTAGTTGACTTTGTCTTTAAACTCTTTAAGTTCTTGCGCAGGAGATGTTCGACCACCTATGAAGCCGAAGGAAAATGAGCCAGCATCATCATATCTTTTTTTGTATTCATTGTACTCCTTATTGAAAGCATGCTTTAAATATTCTGAATTGTAGTCATTCCAATTGGAGAAGTCCTCACGATTGGTTTTAAAAGCCTCTTGAGTGGTTATTTGTCTATTAAATATTTCGTCACCAATTGCAATTCTTTCGTCCAATATTCTATTGAATTCTTCTTTAGGAGTAGTTAATTCTGTCGGTGTTTGGTCGACAACTATTGGTTGTTGTTTTTTTGCCATTGTAATTCGTCTGTTTTATAATTGTGCCTAACGTTTTGGCGCTTGGCGAAGAAGCGGATTTCGAAGCACTAAACTTTCTTTCAGCACTAAACTTGATTCGAAGCACAGAGCTTCAATTAAGCACTGAACCCGCTTTTTTGCCAAACGCCTGTTAGCTGCTGCCATTCATTAGTTTTTCTATTTTTTCGTCTGTCAATATGTTGGTTGAAGTCGCTCCGTTTGTTTCCTTAAATCCTTTAGTAATTAAGAATTGCTGAAATTTTTTAAGTCGTTTGTCTGGACTGGCTGCCATTATGTTTTTGTATTCAAGGTCGTTGTCGGCAATTAGTTGTTTTATATAATCTTCTAAGTTCACATTTTGAATTAAAACCTTGTCAAGCTCTAAAACAACAAAATGAATACACTGTATAATTGCTGCAACTTCTTTGAGTGTTGGTGAATTTCTCTCGTCAAAATTATTTACCATTAAGTTCCCATCTAATCCCCTAAATCTCTCTGCAACTTTTGTCTGGTCATACTCTAAAAGAAATTTTCTGTATTCGGGTTCAAGTTCATTGTCTGCGTGAAAATGAACCAAATTGTTTCTCCACTGTATTCCCAAATGAATTATTGAGAGTGGTAAGTCTGTCTGATAATTGCAAAATCGGGTTACTTCTTTAAGGGATTTATAAATTGAACGTTCTGAAAACACCTTGATTAGTTGGTGGTCAGAAAACTCAAAAGGTTTTTTTCTTAAATAACCCAAATAAGCGTCAAGCGAATCTATTGCCCAAGAAAGAGCTGAATTTCTTGCAAAACGTCTGCTACGAACTGCTGATTCTTCAACTGACTTTGGGTTCCAAGTCACATTAAAGGTTTCGTCTTTGGTTACTTTGCCCGTCCTTACACCTTCAAGTCCAACGAGAATTGTAATCAGATAATGGTTAGTTTGTCCGATTAAGCTCTTGAAGTGATTTAAGTGTCCTGACCAATTAAGTTCTAACATTCTTTTTTTATTTGTCACCCTGTTGGAATCGAACCAACTTTTCCTACTTTATCTTAAATGTCTTTGAAGGTAGGCGACTCAACCAATCGTCCGAGGGTGATATTTATTTTTCCTGTTTATTTCATTTGTTCTGTCGTCTGTTTATGGTTGCAGCTAACGGTTTCGGGCTTGGCGAAGGTGGCGATTTTCAGCACTAACTTTCATACGAAGAACTAAAGTTAATATACCCACAAAACTGTCCTACGAAGCACTGCACCGCCACTTTTGCCAAACCCGTGTTATGCCCCAGCCGTTCTGTCTTTCGTGTCAGTGTCCACCGAATGTTTTTGCACACATTGTCAAACTGTATTGCTTTCCTGTCGTGGGTTGTGCGGTGGCGTTTTAAAAAATTTTGAAGGGAAGGAAATTTAAAAAATAATTTTTCTTGGGTCGGAAACTTGAAAGCTCTTTTGCAGCCATAATAAACATTTATACCGCTGAAAAAAGCTGCAAATGTGCTTGCAAGTGTGTCAGGGCTATTTCTTAAGTTCATTTTCTTGAATCATTTTCGTTACTTCGTTCTTATATAATTTTGCAAAATCACTTTCAAGCGTCTGGTAACTTCTTGTTGGTTTTAGTAAGTAAGGAAGAATTTTTTGTATGTCAGTGATGGAATATGACGTGTCAAGTGATTTATAAGATTTATTATTCTGATGATAACCATTTGAATCCAACTCAAATTCCCTGACCTTATCTTTTAGAAAAACATTGAAAAAGTCAGCCAGTTCTTTTTCATTATTAACACGCATTGTAAGCTCTAAACCATACAGAAAATCAAAAATATCTTCGGCATTTCTTTGAAAATACTTATGAATCATTGCACTGATTTGTTGAGATGTTTTGTCTTCCTTTAATTCTTTTAAATGTGAATCAAAATTCTCTATCCATTTAGTTTTAGGCGTTAGTTTGTTTGCTTCTAACGCTAAAGCTATTTGATTAAGAATTAGAAAAACAGTAACAAGAGCAATCGTGATAGTAAAGATATTTCCATACTTGTTTATGTTATTCAGAAAAACAGTAAAATCAGAATCGGAACAATAATCACGAAATGCGAGATAAAGACAAACTACAGATAAGAAAATGAAAAATAAAGTTATTGGAATAAAAAGTATTTTCCCAAATTGCCCAATCCAATTTCTAATAATTCTATAAATCTTCTTGTTCCACATTTGCCCCGGGTGTTAATTGATAAAACAAGGTAATTTTAAATTCTGTATCTTCTTTACCGTTAAAACAAAGTTCAATAGACGCATTATTATAGTGAAGGAAAAAAGATGATTTATTGAGCATATTTTGTTCTGGAACTACAAAATTATTTTGAAATTCAAATACTGGTTGTGCGTGGAACGGAGAAACTAAACTTGAAATTACAACTGGATATTCAAGAGTTTCGCCACTACTTTTTGTGCATTTTATTTTTAAATATGGATTTGACTGCATCAATTTAGAAAACCACTCGTCAGGTTTATTCCCAAATAAAGAAGAAATAACGATTTTCTTTATTGAGATATAAGAATAGGAATGCTGAAACAAAAAAGTTTGCTTTCTTTTATTGACATTCAGTTCAAAATATTTATCTGTTTGCATTTTAGTTATAATTTAAAAATCATTTTTTCGCTTTTATCATCTCAAAAACATCATCAAAAACGTCCACCTCTTTTTTCAATTTATCCTGAAACTTGAAATTTTGATTTTGCAAGCTGTCTTTAAGGTCAAAATATTCCGCTCTGCCGTCCAATGCTTCTAATTCTTCACGCCTTGCCAAATAGTTAATCCAAAATTCTTTTATAGCGTAATCATCAAAAGAACCGATTGTATTCTTGAACAGGAATTCAATATCCTTGATTGTAAACTTATTTTGAAGATTTTTGAAGTTCAAGTATGCCAAGACAACTGCTGAAATTAAAAGGATTCGCATATTGTGCAAGTCGTTTGCATCTTTCAACATATCTTCTGCTGCACTTCTTTTATTTGAATACATCAAGGCAACAACTGCACTCATTCCTTTCTTAACTAATCTGTGACTGGCTTCAATTGTGATAGAATTTTCAATTGCTTGTCGGATTGAGTTTGGATTAATGACTGTATCTTCTGTGGGAGATTTTATTTCTGCAGGAATTACCAAAGGTTCAACAACAATTGCATCATATCTCCATTGAGTATCGCCACTTTTACCAACTTTAGCTTTTAGTCCTAAACTTCTGAATAAATTGCGGACAAGCGGATAAAACTCGTCCTTTTTGAGCTTCTGAACTTTCGTGAAAAATTTCCCAAGCGTTTTAATCATTAAGGGGTTATCCAAAACATAGTCAAGAGCAATTTCATATTTCTTGTAAATTTCAATTGCCTCTGATTCAGATGCTTTTTTTACAGTTAAATTTTTCCTGGATAACTCCTGATTAATAACAAGTATATCGTTTTGATAATTTATTACTCCGTATGGGCATCTTGAAACGCAAATACCACAATCCACACATTTGTCATAATCTAATACAGGAAACAACTTGCTATTAAAACTTATTGCACTTACGGGGCATACTTGAGCGGGATTCTTGTCGGGTATTTCTTGTAGCGTAGTATCGTTACATAGCAATTCAGTTTCTGAATATTCATAACATCTTGCAGGTCGGCAATTCACACATCCAAACTTTCCTTTGGTTTGTCCTGTAGTGGGAAATGAATTTAAACTCGCTGATATTTTTACCTTTTTGCTTTTCCAAAGATAAAATTCAATGGTTTCATCTTTACTACTGTATGGATTGAGAAGCAATAAATCGCATTGTTGATTCAATTTTTCAAGATGTGTTTCAAATTCCTGAATCTCGTTACCATTTAAAATTTGATAGGGAAAAGAGAAAAAGCATTTGGATTCCTTTTTTAGCTTTTTGAAAACAGAAGAAAAGTATTTTGATGCTGTTTCGGTTAAGTCGTAATAATCGGTTATTGCCTTTAAAGCTTTGTAAATTCTTGTATCTTTTTCTTCTGCTTCAATTTCTTTGAACTTAACATTGATTGATGCTTTGAAATTTGCCAATACGGTTTTTCCGTGTTCGGCTATTACATATATTTCCGTATTTTTTGATGGTTTGTTTCCGTCAATAAATCTATTCGTTTCAGTTAAATATTCGCTTAATTCAGGGACATCTTTCAAACTTGTTTTTTGGAGTAAATCAAAAGATTTGAAAAAAGCAATTGGTATTCTTGTGTAATTGCTCGCTGTGTTCTCGGCAATATTACTGGATTTTAAAATTCTCTTTTTGTAATTCTGAAAATTATCCTTTGTAACTCTTGATGTCAGAATCTCTGTTGCGGTTTGTTTAAGAGTTCCGTCTGAATCATCTTCAAGCGATAAAATGAAATAATTGAACTCGTTTTTGGTAATGAAATTTTCAATCAGTGGCAATATTCTCAATGTCGCTAAAAAGGGTTTAACCGTCAATGAATCATTGGCAATAATCTGCGGATGCTTGTAGTTTATATTGAGAAATGAATGACAGAGTAGATTCAGGATTTCGTTTTTAAAATCGTCTCTTGGAGTTGCCAAATAAGATGCTACAAATTTTCCAAACTTTGTTATTTTGAAGGTATGCTGATTTTCATCTGATACGATAAGCCCTAATAATCTTAATACTTCGGATAATGCTTTTGACTGATTGAAAACGGAATCTAAACTTTTATCTTCTCTGAAACTGGCTACCATTGCCTTTGAACCAAAAGCTTTTTGAGACGAAATGTTTCCGATTTGAGTTAAACTTTTTGAAATATCATCAAAAGAAAAAGTAGTTGATTTCTGTTGCTCAACATAAGCATTTATTACAGAAATAATTTTGATATACTCCTGTATATCCGATTTTGGGTTAGGCAATCTTATCATAATGTATTGTTGAAAATAAGCGTTGGTTTGCTATGTCAATGTATTCAGTATTTATTTCTGTAGCTAAAAAATTTCTGCCATTCGTTTTACTACTCACGCATTCCGAGCCACTCCCTCCAAAAGGTATATAAACAATGTCATTAGGATTGCTGAAATGTTTTACGATTCTATCGCAAAGGGCAAGGGGTTTTTGTGTTGGATGGTCAACTTTTTCATTTTCAAATCGCTTGCCCGCAAGTGTTGGGAAACTCCATACGTCACCAGCCAATCGTCCGTCAGGGTTTGGTGTCCAGACCTTTCCGTTTTTTATGATTTTATTTTTAATTCTATCTTGACTTTTATAAGGTTCTCTGATTTCGTGAAAAGTAAAATCATCAGTCTTGCTAAACCAAAGAAGTGGTTCGTAAAAAGCATTTAATGTTTTATATCCTGAAAAACCATTTTCATAATGCCAAATAATTTGCCTTCTATACCGCATATCCTTTTCATAAAGATGACATTGGATATAACACAGGTAGTGATGAATACCGTAAATAAATAAATTCCCGCTTGGTTTTAATACTCGAACGCTTTCATCAATCCACTCTTTGCTCCAGTTAAGCCAATCTTGAACATTGTCCCAATTGTCGCTTTTATTCCCGAAATCTTTTTTAAGATTATAGGGTGGGTCAGCAATAATCAAGTCCACCGATTCGGATTCTAATTCTCGCATAAATGTTATGCAGTCTTGAAGGTAAATTTTATTTAGTTCTTTCATCTTTTGGTTTTTGAAGGATTAAAACATATTGATGATGGATATTCTCAACGTAAGAAAATGGATAGCCGTAAGGAAATAGTTTTTTTGCGTTTTGAATTAAAACTTTTATTCCTTTTAAATGGAATCGTTTCTTTAGTTTTTTGTCAGTCAATTTATACATAAGGTCTGAATGAAAAGAATAAAATTCGGATTTATGTCTAAAGTCGCTAACAATTATACACATATACTTTCCTGCTTTTAAAAGGTCATAACAACTCAAGAATATTTTTGAAAGTTCAGTCAAGAATTTTTCGTAATCATCAATATTTCCTAAGTCATTTTCATCTTCGCTGTATTTAGTCTCGTGACCATTAACAACTCTTTTGTTTGCTTTGTGGTCTTTCTTTTCAAGGATGTTCCAATATGGCGGAGAAGTAACAATAAAGTCAAAGTGATTTTTTGGAAAAAACTTTTTCAGGTCTCTACTGTCTCCACAAATTAGATGTTCTTTATCTAATTTCACCTTTGATTCAACCAAAAGTCTTTGTTGTGTAATCTTACACCAACTGGAAGATAATTCAACCCCGAATCCTTCTCTTTCAAGCTCTACACAAGCTTTGATAGTTGAGCCAACACCAGAAAACGGGTCTAATACTTTTCCGTCTTTCTTAGTAAAAAACTTAATGAGTTTAGTTATGTCGGTAAATGAGAAAGGTGCCGGGTGCATTTTCTCATACTTAGCTTCGGGACTACCTGCACCAAGCCCTTTTTGATAGAAGAAACTTTTCGTTTCCTGAACCCATTCGGTTGATGTTAAATCATTCAGGTCGTTTCTTTTGTCAACCGTCTTAACTGTTTTTTCTATTGTTAATGCTTCAGCCATTCTTTTTTGTTTTTAAGTAAGCAACTTTTTTCTCCGCTACTTTCAATATGTCGAAGTTGCTTTCTTCTTCCAACACTTTGTATGCAATTTGGTCACTCAAATATTCTGATAATAAATAATTCTCGTCTTGGTCGAAGATTACTGCAAGCTTTTTAATCTGTTCCTTTGAAGGTTGTCTATCATTTCGCTCAATTTTTCCCAATATGGAAGGGTCAATGTCTAATTGAGCCGCAACTTTTCTTAATGGTAGTCCTGCGTTTTCACGAAGTTGGCGTATATATTCGCCAAAAGTTGAGATTTTTCGTTTAGCCATATCGAATTTATTTTGGAACAAATGTAAGGACTAATTTAATTAGGACAAATTATGTCCGAACAAAAGTTATCAACAATCAAGCGGTGGGAAAACTTGGCTCTTTGACTTTTGCCATTTGGGGTGGCTTGTGTGGTAGCGGCAAAAGGCAATGTGCCAAATGTGTGATTGCGATAAAATTATTTTTTAAATGAGCGTGGGCAAAATTTTTTAAAACATTTGGGTCGGCTTGCGTGTCGGCAAGGTCGGTCTGTGTCAAGATTGCAATGAACTGTCTCTGTGCAAAAGTCCACTCGTTATTTATTTGCAGTCGGTGTCAAATTACCTGTGTCATTGTCTACGAAGAATGGTCGTCCTACGGTTGGGCATAACGGCTGCGAATTTGTGAAGTTCAAATTTGAATTTCTCAAATTTGTTGTTCTCGGACAGTCCCGCAGGGCTGTACGAGGACTTCACAAATTCGCAGCCGTTCTCGGAAAGCCCGTTGCGTTGGGCTTGTGCTTCGGAGGGATTTCCGAGAACGGTTTGGGGCTTTGCGATGGTGGGGTAATCGAAGCACAAAACTTTAATTTTGCACAAAAGTTGACCCGAAGAACAACTGTTGAATTTTGTAGTTTCGCCCCACTATCGCAAAACCCTTGTTAGGCGATGGCTTTTATTCTTCAGTCTGGTTTATAATCCAATTTGTCCAACCTATAATTGTTGATGCTCTTCTGAAATATGTCGTGTCAGAACCAACATTATACAATTTGGAACGTTTCATTATTTCTACGATAGTTTCTTTATTGGGCATTTCTCCGTTGTCAAGATAAAGTTTTAATGTTTCTTTAAACGCTTTGTGAGAAACGATTAGCCGTACAAATTCCTTTTGTCTGTCAATAAGGTTTAAATTAAAAACTTGCTTTCCTTTTGTTGTTAAGAAACAGCCTGTCTGTCCTGTTAGTGGATCTCGTCCAGTATCAATTAATCCTAAATATTTCCCTCCATTAGAATAATAGTCTGTCTGCCTTCCGTCAAAGTCATAGTTTTGAGTAATATCCTCTTTTGAAATAAATTCTTTTTGCTTCAAAAGTTCACAAAGGTTGATTACTCTTTCAAAACTGTCTGCTTGTGGAAAAGGAATTTCAGGTTCTTTTACAGTTTTTGTTGTGTCAATAATTTGCGATAAGGCTTCAAGGTTGAAACTGCCTTCCTGAACAACATATTTTCTATGTCTGACAAGAACAAGAGAATTGTAATGGTTGACATTTGAAAACGCATATTCTCTTAAATGAAAAACTCCATTTGAATAAGTCAAGAAAATTGGACGAACTTGTTTTTGAATTTTACCACTCCAAAGTTTAAACGGATAATAAAGCTGTCTAACAAGAAAGTCGTCCGAAATATAGTTTTTAGCTTCAATAAGATTTAATGAGGTGTCGCCCTCATAACCTCCGTCAATTTCTACTTGTGAATTTCCAACGCTAACATTAAATAACCCTTTAGGTGAGTTGATACCAAAATTAAATGATGATGAACTCATTCGTCCGCTAACGGTTGGTAATAGATTTTCCTCATTTGTGAAATCGTGAAGAATTTTTGAAACGAAAGCACAGTTAATAGCGGTCGCTTCACTTGTTATATCACGATAATCAAGGCTCTCTAAAAATGTAGGAAATTCAATGGGTGAAACCTCAATATCATCTGTATTGAAGTCGCAAAAAGTTTCAAATTCTCCAATAACGTAACCACCTCTTGAGGTTGGTAATATTGAAAGTTTGTTATCTGCAAAAAGTTTTGGAAGTTGAGATTTATGATCAAATTTTGTCATTAATCTTGCTTCACGAAACTCATTAATTTTTGTTGCGGTAATCTCAATATGACCGTCTTTCAAAATCCTGTCAAGGATTTTGTGCTTTTCAAATATCTTTTCCCAAGCAATGTCATTTTTTGATTTACTCATAGTTTCTTATTAAAACTTCATCAACTTCTCCACGGTCCGCACCGTTTGAGTTAATTGCTCTATTGGCTTTTACTATTGTTATTTTATAATCTTTGTATAAGTCTTTGATGAAATCTGCTGATGAATTTGAAAGTAAAAATTTTACTCCTTTTTTATGTAGTTCGTCACAAGCGGTTTTTAGGTCAATTTGGTCATATATATTCCAACCGCCTTGAACATAACCTGTAAAGTTTGAGCTTTCAGAAATTGGATGATATGGCGGATCTAAATAAACAAAACATTTTTTGTCTGCTTGTTTTAAAATTTCAGAATAATCCCCGCTTTTAATGTCTACATTATTACTATTCAAAAATTTATTTACAGCTTTTAATGTTGGTTCATTTACAATATTTGGGTTTTTGTAGCGTCCAAAAGGCGAATTAAATTCACCTGCATTATTCACTCTGTAAAGTCCATTAAAACAGGTTTTATTTAAGTAAATTACTCTTGACGCTCTTTGAACAGCAGAAAGTTTTTTAAACTCGACATTTCTGTCCAAACTTCTTATCCAATAGAAATATTCAGCTTCGTTTTTATGTTTTTTAAGGTCAGTAATTAGTTCGTCAAGATTGTTTTTAATGACCTGATACACATTGATTAACTCTTCGTTGAAGTCATTAATAATTGCGTTCTTAGGTTGCAAATTAAATAATACCGCTCCGCCACCAATGAATGGCTCAATATATTTGTAGTCCTTAATATTTTCAGGCAAATGCTCAACAATTGAAGGCATAAGCTGTCTTTTGCCTCCAACCCATTTTAGAAATGGTGCTACTAACTTGTTGTTTTTTGCCATTTTACGCTTTTCCTGTTGCTAAATATTTTAGTTCGCCAAGTTAGTGAATTTTGGTCAAGTCGTCCAAAATTTGTACTCAGTTTGTTTTGTGCAGAACGTTCGTTTAAGCTATCGCCTAACGGTTTGCGGCTTGGCGAAGGTGGCGATTTAACCACTGAACTTTCATACGAAGCACACACTTCAAATTTACGAAAAACTGTCATACGAAGTACTGAACCGCCACTTTTGCCAAACCGCTGTTATCAGCTGCCCTTCTGTCTGTCCGAAGTGTTGTCGTTGTTGAATATACACTGAATTGTCCACGTTGTTTACGGTCTGGTCTGCGGTAAACGGGTGCGGTTGCTTGCACTCTCTTTTGCTTTTGCTGCGTTTGCCTGTGCGTGGTGGCAAAAGCAAATGTGAGTGCAAATGCGTGGGCTTTGTATGCACTGTCGTTATGATTGCAGGTTTCACTGTCCGCTTACAATTTTATTTTCAAACTTCATCAAATTCAAACTTGTCAAAATTACTATAAGCGTTACTCCTACGTCTGCTGCAATGGCGAAAACCAAATTGCTGTAACCAATGAATGCAAGGGTTATGAAAATCAATTTTACTGCTATGGCTCCGATGGTGTTGAATTTTATTCTGCGTAAAGTTTTTTGACTTAACCGAATTAAAAACGGAATGAGTGAAAGTTTATCATTCATCAACGCAATGTTGGCGGTTTCTATTGCGGTGTCGCTTCCTGCTGCTCCCATTGCAATACCTACGGTGCTTTGTGCAAGGGCTGGTGCATCATTGATGCCATCACCTACCATTGCTACAAATTTATATTGCTGTAAAAGTTCTTTGATTTTTTCGGCTTTGTTTTCGGGTAGCATATTGCCGAATATTTTTTTGATGCCTACTTGTTGTGCTACATAGTTTGCTGCCTTTTCGCTGTCGCCTGTGAGCATTACAGGTTCTATATTCATTGCTTCAATTTCTTTTAACGCTGCTGCACTGTCAGGTTTTATTTCGTCCATCAATCCTATAATCCCTGCAACCCCGTTTCCGAAACTAACTACTACACTTGTTTTGCCTTGTGATGAAAGTTGCTCTACAATTTTTACGGCTTCGTTGTCTATGGTTTGCGTTTCTTGAATAAAATCTAATTTGCCTACATAAATTGTTTCATCCTCACAAACTAAACATTTTGCTGTTGCCCCTTTGCCCATAATGCTTTTGAAACCTTCGGTTTTGTGTGGTTCAAATCCTTCTTTTTTGCTTGCATCAACTATGGCTTGTGCCAATGGGTGTTCGCTGAAAATTTCTGCTCCTGCGGTGCAAGCCAATAGTTCTTCACGGCTTGTTCCGTTCAATGGAAAAATATCTGACACGATTGGATTTCCGAAAGTGATGGTTCGTGTTTTATCTAATGCAATTGCTTTGATTGATGCAAGGGCTTCAATATATTTCCCACCTTTTACCAATGCTCCTTTTGCAGATGCGTTTCCAATGGCTGCGTAAATGGCAACTGGTGTAGATATAACCAATGCACACGGACAAGCAATTACTAAAAGTGTAATGGCTTGCTGCAACCAATGGTTAAAATCTAAATTCAAAACGAAAACTGGAACAACAAACAGTAAAATGGAAAGTGCAAGCATTACAGGCGTGTAATACTTAGCGAATTGCTGAATGAATTTTTGTGTTTCACTTTTGTTTGCTGTTGCTTCAAATGTTAGGCGAATGATTTTTGAGAAAGTGGTATCAATGGAAAGTTTTGTTGTTTCCATTTCTATAAAACCATTTTTGTTGAGTGTTCCTGCAAACAAATTATCGCCTGTGCGTTTGTCTTTAGCAATTGGTTCGCCTGTGATGGCTGCTTCATCAACCAATGTTTCGCCTGAAATAATTTTGCCATCAAGCGGTATCATTTCTCCTGCTTTCACTTGAATGATTGTGCCTACTGCAATTTTATCAATAACCACATTTGTATTTTCTGATTTTACAAATGCTGTCTTGGGTGCTTTGCTTACCAATTCATCTAATGCCGATTTTGAATTTTCTATGCCAATATCTTCTAAGCGTTCGCCTAATACATATAACACTACCAAAACTGCTGCTTCGGGAAATTCCTTTAAGTAGAATGCACCTACAACTGCTATAAGCATTAAAAGATTGATGTTGCTGAATTGGAGTTTGAAGATTGCTTTTAATCCGTTCCATAAAACATTGTAGCCAATGCCTAAAATAAAAATGGCGAAAACGAAAGGTGCATAAGGCATAGGTATATGTATGCCGATGATGGATAAAATTTCTAAGGCAACCACTATTGTGATTGCCAAAAGAAGAAAGAGAAATTTTTTGTCGTTGATTGGTAGTTTCATTTTATGAATGTTTTTAATTAATGTGCGTGAGCCTCTCCTTTGTTGTTCATTTTAGCCAATATAAAAAATGCTCCGTTCACCACTACTTTACAGTTAGCAGGAATTTCTTTCAGCAAAGTAATTTCACTGTAACCTACGTCCGTAGTGCCTTTGCGAACGGGTATTTTTTCAAAAGTTGTTCCTTCTTCTTTGTGTTCAGGTTCTTCTTTTTCACTATGCTCGTGTCCGTGTTCATCGTGTTTGTGTTCGGCTGTTTCAGTTTCGCTATGGTGTTCTTCTTCCTTGTGAGCATCGGTTACAATAAAAATATAATCCTGCCCTTCGTGGTTTACAATTGCGTTGGTTGGCACTGCATCAACGGTTGCATTTTCCAAACTTACCAATGCTGTAATACTCATTCCGTCAATTAAGCCTTGTTTGTTGCCTTTTACCATTGCGTGAACTGCAACGGCTTTGGTGTTTTGCTCAAAAGTGTTGCTAATGGCGTAAACATCTGCATCATATTCTTTCCCGGGATTATTGGTAAGGGTGAAATGTATGGTTTGCCCAACTTTTAGTTTTTGCAAATCCTTTTCATACACATACAAATCCAAATGCAGTTGGCTGTTGTCCACTATTTCGGCAATGGGATTGTTGGCATCTACATAGCTACCAATGTTTACCATTACATTACTGATAGTGCCGTTTATGGGGCTTGTAATATTTACAACGGATTGAATATTTTCGCTTGTGAGTGAAGCGGTGTTGATACCGATTAACTCTAATTGTTTTTGCAAACTTGCTTTTCGGGCTTTCAAGGTTTTAAGTTCTGCATCGGCTGACTGTAAGTTTTTCAACGCACCTGCGTTGCCTTGTTGCAATTCTTTTTGACGGGTAAATTCTAATTGTGCCAACTCTGCTTTTGAAGAAACGCTTAAAAATTCTTCCTGCATTGTGATAAAAGAATTGTTTGAAATGGTTGCAATTACTTGTCCTTTGCTTACAGTATTTCCCGTTTGCACCAGAATAGATTTGATAACTCCGCCCAATGATGCTGTGGCATTAGCACGGTTTTGATTTGGCACTTTTAAAATACCATTGGCTTTGAGTGAGGCGGTGAGTTGCTTTTTTTCAATACTACCCAACTCTATTTTTATAGATTTCATTTGCTCGGCTGTAAGCATAGCCGTGTTGGAGTTTTCGTGTTCATCGTGAAGCTCGGTTTCCTCTCCGTGCGTTTCTGTTTTTTTGCTGTTGCAGGATGCAAATACTATTGATGTTGCAATGGCTGCTATAAAGATTATATTTTTCATCGTTGTGAATTTTATTTGTTAGTTAAGAAATTGATATTGATAATGGATTGGTTGATTTGATTAACCGATTGCAGATAACTTAACTGCACATCGGTAGCGGTTTGCAAGGCTTGTAAGTATTCAATGTAACCAATGTCTCCACTTTTGAAACCAACTTTGGCAGTGCTGATAATTATGTCAGCATTGGGCAAAGCGGTTGATTTGTAATAATTGTATTGCGACAAATTTTGGTTGTATTGCTGAAAAGCATTTTGCAACTGGTTTTGTAAAATTAGTTTTCCGTTGTCAGCTTCTTTTTGCAATGCTTGCTGTTTATAGTCAAGCGATTTTATTTTTGAAGCGTTGCTAAAAAAAGTAATTGGAATAATGATACCTACATTAAAACCTTGAAAACGTTTGCTACCGTCAAAATTTACATCTGCTCCATTAATACTTTGCACTCCAATTAACGACTGGTTGAAATAACCCACATTAAAATCGGGCAAGGTAGATGCTGTTTCTAACTTTTTGTTTTGTTCGGCAATTATCGCTTGCTGATACAATACTTTAAGCGATGGATTATTCGCAAGTAGTGTCGTGTCAAACGAACTGATTAACACAAGCGGTTGCCAATTATCATTTACTGTAATTGTAAAATCTTCGCTTGTATTCATTAGCGTTTTAAGGGAATTGTAAGCCGTTGCAAAATCTGTTTCGTTTTGTTTGAGCAATTGTGAAAGTTGTCCCCGCTTGGTTTCGGCTGTGGTTTTCTCCAACAAATTTGTTTCGCCTGTTTTGTATCGCAAAGCTGCTGCACTTACAAAATCATTATACAAACTATCTAAAGATTGCAATTGCTTTTTTGTGGTTTGTAAATACTGCAACTGATAAAACCAATATTGAACTTGTGCTTTTATTTCGCTGGCTGTGGCTTGCTTTTGCAATTCACTGCTTTGCAACTCGGCTTTATACAAATCTGATTTTGCAGTAAAATAAGTCGGGAACGGAATACTTTGTGAAACTTGAAACGCCTTGTCCTGATTGATGCTGTTGTATTGCCCAAACTGAAAATTGACATTCGTTTTTGGCAATTCAAACACCGATTTTTTCAAAGTGATAGATGATTGCACATTGAATTGTTGCGATTGAATTTCTAAATTGTTTTTCAATGCTGTGCTTATTGCATCATCAACCGAAATGGTTTTGGTTGTTGGCGTTTGAGCATTTGCCACATTGAATGAAAACAATGCAAAAACTATAATAGCAGTTGCTGATACTTTGCGTTTTGGTTTTCTGATTTTTGAAAACATCACATACAATAAGGGCAATACAAAAAGTGTAAGGAAAGTTGCAGTAAGCAAACCGCCAATTACAACGGTTGCTAATG
Source organism: Flavobacteriales bacterium (assembly GCA_905339165.1). Lineage (GTDB taxonomy): Bacteria > Bacteroidota > Bacteroidia > Flavobacteriales_E > Vicingaceae > BCD5. The sequence goes on along the minus strand of CAJPFH010000054.1, from coordinate 5,147 downwards.
GCTTTTGCACTTCTGCTCCTGCACTGTGCGAAAGTGCCATTGGTAAAAATCCTAAAGATGCAACGGTTGCAGTCATTAATACGGGTCGCAAACGGATTTTAGTTCCTTCTTTTATGCGTTGGATAATGTCAGTCATTCCGTCTTTTTCCAATTGGTTAAAAGTTCCAATCAACACAATACCATTTAAAACGGCTACTCCAAACAATGCTATAAAACCAATACCAGCCGAAATGCTAAAAGGCATATCACGAATGAGCAAGGCGAAAACGCCACCTATGGCACTCATTGGAATTGCTGTATAAATTAGGGTTGCTTGTTTTACTGAACCAAATGTGAAATAAAGCAACATAAAAATGAGTGCTAAAGCTACTGGTAAAGCAATCATTAGGCGTTTGCTCGCTGCTTGCAGATTTTCAAATGTTCCACCATAAGTGTAATAATAGCCTTCAGGCAATTTTACTTTTTCGTTCAATTCCTTTTGAATATCAGTAACTACACTGGCTACATCTCTACCCGAAATATTGAAACCTACAACAATTCTGCGTTTACCGTCTTCACGGCTTATTTGTGCAGGACCCAATTCCATTTTTATTTCGGCTACTTGCGATAATGGAATTTGAGTTCCGTTTGTAGTTGGAATATACAAATGGCTTACATCTTCAATGTTGTTTCGGTGTGTGCTGTCCAAGCGAACCACTAATTCAAATTTGCGTTCGTTTTCATAAACAACTCCTGCACCTCCACCTGCAAAAGCTGTGCTTACAATGTGGTTTATATCCTCAATGTTTAAACCATAATTGGCAATTTGCGAACGGTTGTATTTTATTACGATTTGTGGTAGTCCAGCCACTCGTTCAACACTTGGTTCGGTTGCTCCATCAACACTTTGCACTACTGAATTTACCTTATTGGCATAACTTAAAAGTGTGTCCATATTTTCACCAAATATTTTTACTGCAACATCTTGTCTAATTCCAGTCATTAGTTCATTAAATCGCATTTGAATAGGTTGATTTTTTTCAAAGAAGACCCCAGGAATTGTGTTGAGTTTTTCTTCAAATTCTTCTGCCAGTTCATCATAAGAAACATCACGTTTCCAATCGCTTTGTGGTTTCAGAATTATCATCATATCTGTTGCTTCGGGTGGCATTGGGTCGGTAGGGACTTCGGCTGCACCTGTTTTTCCAACTACCATTTTTACCTCATCAAATTCTTTGATTAGTCGGGATGCTTGCATAGAAGTTTCCAAACTTTGAGAAAGTGATGTGCCTTGTGGCAAAATGCAATGAAAAGCAAAATCGCCTTCCTGCAAGGTTGGGATAAACTCACCGCCCCTTCTTGAAAATAGAAAAACTGAAACTACAAACACCGCAACGGTTGCAACTACAATTACTTTTTTGAAACGGATTGCTTTTTCTAATAGTGGTGCATAAACGCGTTGGAAAAAATTCATCATTCTATCACTCAATGTTTGTTTGTGCGAAATAGTTTTTGGTAAAAACGCTGCACACATCATTGGAATGTAGGTAAGCGATAAAATCAATGCTCCGAAAATGGCGAAGCCAACGGTTTGAGCCATTGGGCCAAACATTTTGCCTTCAATGCCAATAAGAGTAAGAATAGGAATATATACAATGAGGATAATAATTTCTCCAAACGCTGCACTGCTACGAATTTTTGAAGCGGACTGAAAAACTTCCTCGTCCATTTCTTTCTGTGAAAGTCTGCCGATTGCTTTTCGCATTCCTAAATGATGCAAGGTGGCTTCTACAATAATTACAGACCCGTCCACAATTAAACCAAAGTCAATTGCTCCCAAACTCATAAGGTTTGCACTTACGCCAAATACATTCATTAAACCCAATGCAAAAAGCATTGATAATGGAATGGCAGAAGCTACAATAAGCCCTGCACGAAGGTTTCCAAGAAATAAAACCAAAACGAAGATTACTATTAATGCTCCTTCAATTAAGTTTTTTTCTACTGTGCTGATGGCTCTGTTTACTAAATCTGTTCTGTCTAAGTATGGTTCTATTACTACATCTTTGGGCAATGATTTTTGAATGGTTGCCATTTTATCTTTAATTCTGCTAACCACATCGGCACTGTTCGCACCTTTTAGCATCATAACAACTCCACCAACGGCATCTACTTCCCCGTTATAAGTCATAGCACCGTAACGAACTGCACTACCAAATTGCACTTCGGCAACATCTTTTATCAGAATTGGAATGCCGTTAGGATTTGTTTTTACAACAATGTTTTTGATGTCGTCAAACGAACCAATCAAACCAACTCCACGAATGAAATAGGCGTTTGGTTTTTTGTCAATGTATGCCCCGCCTGTATTTTCATTATTTTTTTCTAAGGCGGTAAAAATTTCTGGAATGGTAATTCCCATTGCAATTAAACGGTCAGGATTTACGGCTACTTCATACTGTTTGAGTTGTCCGCCAAAACTGTTTACTTCCGCAATTCCAGTTGTGCCGTATAATTGACGGGCTACAATCCAGTCTTGCATTGTCCGTAAGTCCATAGCTGTGTATTTGCTTTCGCTTCCCTTTTTTGGGTGAATAATGTATTGATACACTTCTCCCAATCCTGTGCTAACGGGTGCTAATTCAGGTGTGCCAACACCTTTTGGTATTTTACTTTCGGCTTCTTTTAGCCTTTCGTTTATGAGTTGTCGGGCAAAGTAGATGTCCACTTTGTCGTCAAACACAACGGTAATTACCGAAAGTCCGAAACGGGAAATGCTCCGCAATTCCTCCAAGTCGGGAAGGTTGGCAATGCTTTGTTCTATTGGGTAAGTTACCAACTGTTCAACCTCTTGTCCTGCAAGAGTGGGGCAAACCGTAATGATTTGCACTTGGTTGTTGGTGATGTCGGGAACTGCGTCAATAGGCAGTTTTGTTGCACTCCACACTCCCCAAACAATGAGTGCAAGTGTCATCAATGCAATGATGAATTTATTTTTTATGCTGAATGCAATTATTTTGTCTAACATTATTTTAATCAGTTTAATGAATGAATACACGATTACTTGCGGTGCGTTAGCACCGTAAGTAGTTTTGTTTTGTTCCGCTGAAAGCGGAACATCATAAATTCATTAACTGATTTTTGGCGGTTGCCAAATAGACAAATACACCTCTGAAACAAATGAGGCGTTGTAAATAGGAAATTTTTCTACTGAAACTGGAACGTGAAGTGCTAAACTGTAATAAGTAAACGAACTGCTGAAAGTCTGTCCGCAGCAAGCACACATACAAAAAGGTGAGCAATTCTCGGTGTCGCTGTTGTGGTCTGAGTGGTCGGTAGTGGCGAAAGTAGATTGGTCGGCACCCTGATATTTACAGTCGTCCTTGTCGCTGCACGGCATAACTGCCAGAGCCAACAAGTAGAAACTGAATATGAGTGTCAAAACTTTTTTCACGGGGCAAATGTAAGTAAAAAATTTGTCGGTTTAGCACAAAACTGTCGGGTGGCACTGGTGCGGTTGGGCAAAATAAAATGTGCTGCAAAAGAGGGTCGGCTTGTGGGAGGCTTTGCAGCTCTTTTTATTTTGCGAAGGGATAGCCAAACGGCTTTGCCGAAAATTGCACTGTCTGTCGGGTTTTGTCTGTCGGTTGATGGTTGCACGGTCGTTGGTTAGGGTTGCTGATAACGGTTTGCGGCTTGGCGTAGTGGCGGATTTTCACCACAAATGTTGATACGAAGCACTGAACCCGCCATTACGCCAAACCGCTGTTAGCGGTAGTTATTCTCTGTTCGTTTGTCACGATTAATATACTACAATAGCTGCCCTCCAAATTGTCAATAATTGATTAAAAGAAACTGGTTGAGTAAAATAAGACATTGGGTCATTGATGTAAAGCACCGATTGATACCCAAATTGTGTCGGAACCCAAGCCATTCCCCGCAAAACAACAAAGTGTCCCACATAGGGTGTTGTTTGTAAGAAAAGAACAATTGCTTTGCCTTGGGACAATGTCTGATAGACAGCCATTTCATTCGCAGGAGGAGAAATAGAAGAATAATGTCCTCCATAAGCCAAGATTAGTCCTTGAATTTGCTGCATATAACCGGGCGAATTGCAAGCTTGGGGGTAGGTGCAGCAATATTGAACATTTGCATTAAAAGCATTTGCCACGAGTTGGCATTGCGGAGGTGCGTTTCCTTTCAACCAGTAAATAACCTGTTGAGCTGTCGCTGCCCAACACCAGCTACTTGTCTGTTGTGTAATGTTTTGAATGCCCAAGTCCACGGGCTGAGGTAACTGCCCAACTTGTCCGAATGAAAAATTCATAAAGCAAGTCAGAATTACCGTTGTTAAGATTGCTTTTTTCATCTTGTATAGTTTTAAAGTTTACAATGTCGTCTGCTATAATTACCGCTAACGGTTTCGGGCTTTGCGTTCTGGCGGGTTTCGGAGCACAAAACTGTCAACCTACACTGAACTTGATACGAAGCACAAAGCTTCAAGTTTGCACGTCACCCCGCCTGACGCAAAACCCGTGTTAGCCACAGTTATTTTTTTCCAATTCCAGGAGCATGGTGGGCAATTTGGTTTTCTGTCAAGTTTCCAGCTTTTTCTTTTAGTAATAATTTTCTCACGGCAATTACTACTGTCAACTCATTGTTTGCTTGATTGGGATTAGCAATTGCTAGAACCATTTGACTATATATGTCTGCCGGTAGCCACATTGCTAATTCCCACGAAAGTCTGTTAGCCTTTCTATACTCTTCTTCTGTTGAATTCTCACGTAGGCTCCTTGCCAACGAAATATATTCTGCTACTCTTTCTGCCCTTTCTCTTACTTTCACCTCCCATTGAAGGTCAGTATTAAACTGAGTATGCTCCTTTTGCAAAGCAAGTTTAATTCGTTCAACAATCCATGTTTTAGCTATTAATGAAATCAAAGTCATAAAAGCTGTTGTCACTAAGGATGAACCAAGGATTATTTTTATTAGGTCAATTGTATTCATAGTCTCTGTTTATAATTGTGGCTAACGTTTTGCAGCTACCCACAGGCAGGGTATGTCGAACGAGAACTACCAAAGTATAACTGCACACCAAATGTAACAAATTTTGTCAAGATGAAAAAACAAAACCCTGCTTGTGGGTAACTGCTGTTAGTGGCTGTAAA
>CAJPFH010000053.1 GCA_905339165.1 Flavobacteriales bacterium | reverse complement strand
TACTTTTTACTGTACCAAGGCATTCATAGACGGAATGCTTGAGAGAAAGTATGGCAGGATATTGAATATTTCATCTGTCATAGGCAGGATGGGTAACTTCGGGCAGACAAATTACGCTGCATCCAAAGCCGGGATGATAGGTCTAACAAAAGCGCTTGCCAGGGAATTTGCAGGAAAAGGTGTCACTGTGAACGCAATAGCGCCAGGGTTCATTGAAACGGATATGGTGAAAGGCATGTCTGCCGAGGCAATGGAAAAGGTCGTAGCAAAGATCCCGCTGGGAAGACTTGGGAAAGCATCCGAAGTCGCAGGGACTGTTGCATTCCTGGCATCGCAAGAAGGGGATTACATAACAGGGCAGGTTATTGATGTCAATGGAGGTCTTTATATCTGAAAATCTGAAAAAGATTCATACGTCATCGGTTAAAAGAATAATCAGGACATAGAACACGGATTGCGCGGGTGACACGGATTCGCACAGATCCGTGCAAATCTGTCCGATCCGTGTCATCCGTGTTCCAATAATATCCTGAAAAATGCATCCCAGTCAGTCAATACTTCAAGCTCAGTAAGGATTTTTCTTGTTTTTAGAATATCGGCATATTCCTGCAGGAGACTTGTGCTTTCCTTGTCTTTGTTTACAAAAAAGTACAGGTCATCCTTAGATAATAATTCCAGAATGAGCCTTGTTTTTCCCACTCTTCGAAGGCCAGTAATGGAAACGGTAAAAAGCTTGTTTTTTGATAATTTAGCGGCTTCCTTCAGATATCTGACTTCCTCAGTTCGATTGATAAACTTCATTCTATTCACCTACTGAATTATTCAGTAAGTGAATATATAGCTTCTATATTGTTTTCAATCTTTCTCTGGAGTGCGTATAGATTTTTTTTGTTACATTAAAATTTAATAAGTCATATTGATTTTTCAATGTGATAAGCCTCATTAAACTTATTTTTTAAAGATTTTCTCCAAATCCTTCAAAAAAATCAATTTGACTTGCATGCTTTAATTGGCATTTGTTATTGTATAGTCTTAATGTCCAGCGACATCCAAGGGTGCAGTCCATTATTATGTTCATTCCATACTGCATAAGAATGTATATAATCAAATAAGTAAATGGTAAATCATTAGATTTGCGAATTTCGTTTGGATTTGTTAAATTAATTTTATTGCATAGAGAACTGGGACTATGGTAGAAAAATATTATTCCAATTTTAAATTTCCATTGACGTTGCTTGCAGCTTTTGGAACTACATTTACCATAGTATATAATTTTATTCAAAATACAGCAATTAATTATTATTGGTATAATATAATTTCTGAATTCATTACTATTTTACTTTTTCTAACGACTTTTCTCATTCTCTCGATCTTCATAGAAGTATGTTATGAAATCACACTAAATAATAACTTAAAAGAAATGGCATCTGCATTATATGCAATGGTTTTTTTTGGAGGTCCTTTTTTATTTGTATATGTTTTTTTCTTTCAAGAAATTGATATAATCCAGCTATCTTTGATCATTTTTTTATATTTTATTTTTATAACTTTAGTCGGTGGTAAGATTGATGAGCAATCTATTTCCATTCCAAATAATATATTCATAGCGTTGCTAATTATTGTATTTATATTTTCTTGGACCTTTATATTTCAATTTTTTTTATCAGCTTCTTTATTTCAAGGATTTCATGGGGATATCAAAGTGAGTATGAACAATGTTTATAATAAAAATGATACACAAATTCCTGTTTTATTTCATGTAACTGGACCAAATAATTATTTATTAATTAATTTATCAAAAAGTAATTCCGAGAATAATTTAACTCAAATAGATGCTCTAAAATTGGAACCAGAACAAACGGAAAAAACAATATTTGGAGATCGAATGTTAGGAAATTCATGGGATTATGGAAAATATATTGTTTTTATTAATACATCTAATATGAGTGAGGGATATTATCAATTAACAAGTAAACGCTATGGAGACGAAAAAACGAGAAGATATGGATTCTATTTATTGAAATAATAGTAACAAATAATTAAACATACTTTTCATTTAGCAAGTAGTTAATTTGGCGGATGTCAAGCTGATCAGATTAGCATAAAAAATAAATATATTTATAAGTTTTCTGATCATGAGACTAATATAGGAACAACTTGTATAAAGGTCACGATTTGTGGGACACTATCCATTTTTTGCAGAAATTCTCAAAAACAGCTGTTTTTAACATTTAAATATTGGTTCATTACATATAGTATAAAAGTTAAAATATAACTAAACTAATCACATATGTTTAGGTGAAAATATGGAAGCAATAAACATAAATGAAGAGTTTGATATTCTTGTAGAAAAAGGATATTATCCTTCAAAATCTGAATTGATAAAGGATGCTTTCAGGGCTCTCTTGAATACAAAAACTGACTTGAAGATATCTCTTGCTATTGAACTTTATTTGAAAGGAAATGTATCGATCGGAAGGGCATCAGAACTTGCTGGATTGACAACAATTGAATTCAAAGATGTTTTAGCTGGAAGAGGAATTGTCAGAGAGACAGAAGGCAAGACTGCAAAAGAAATGGATAAAAAATTAAAAAAGCTGGGGATAGTCTGATAATTTTTGCTGATACGGATATTTTGAGTGCATTCGCAAAAGTTAATGCGCTGAAGCGGTTAAAGGAATTGTTTGAAGAATTGAAAATTTCCCCTTCGGTTTATGAAGAGCTTATGCGGGCAAAGCGTGCAGGATACTCTTTTGTTGATGACATTTTTGTGAATATTGAAATTATCCTTCTTTCGGAAAACGAGTTCAATAGTTTCAGAAATTTGCTTGAAAATGAAAAAAATATGCATGAGGGCGAATGCCAATTGATTTCCCTTTGCATATCAAGGAAAGGAATTTTGCTTACAAATGATCGATATGTCAAGAATTATTGCAGGGAGAATCGAATAGAGTTTCTTGATCTTGAAGAAATCCTGAGAGCTATGAAATTAAGAAATATCCTGAAGCGTGAAGAACTGAAAACGCTTATTGAGGATATTGAAAAGAAGGACCGGACTATTGTGAAAGCAAAGCAAGAGATTCTAGAAGATTTATTCTAGCAGATACTTTCATACCCAAAAAACATTAGGGGTTAATTGATCAAAAGCCCCTATATTTATAACCATTGACATGAATTAAAGACAATTTATGAATATATTAAGACGAGGGCGGCTTCAGGTAGCACCTGACAAAGATATCATGCGCTTCACTTCATCAATGGAAGCTGACAAACGTATTTTCGATGCTGATATCCAGGTTGATAAAGCACATGTTGTCATGCTGAAGGAACAGGATATAATAAAAGAGAACGAATGCTGTGCAATTCTTTCGGGTCTTGAAAAAATACAAAAAGAGGGTATATCAGCCCTTGATACATCCTATGAGGACGTACATATTGCTCTTGAAGCACGCCTCATTGAAATGGTGGGTGAAGATACAGGCGGCAGGATGCATTCAGGAAGGTCGCGCAATGACGAAGTTGCGACCTGCATACGCCTTACGCTGCGGATGGAATTATTATGTCTTATGGAGGAAGCACTGGACATTATTGGAACGCTTATAAAGACAGCAGGAAAGCATCACGAAACCTTAATGCCCGGATACACTCACACCCAGCATGCCCAGCCTACCACACTTTCTCACAATCTTCTTGCTCATGCAAACGCGTTCCTGCGTGATATTGAACGGATAAGAGAAGCTTTCAGGCATACCAACCAGAATCCACTTGGAGCTGCTGCATTTGCTTCCACAGGTTTCCCGATAAACAGGAAAAGGACAACTGAACTTCTCGGTTTTGATTCGGCAATCGAAAATTCCATGGATGCAGTCAGCACACGCGATTTTATGATCGAAAGCATAAGCTGTTTTTCCAACATGATGACAAATCTGGGTAGAATGGCAGAAGAACTGATACTCTGGAGTTCATCAGAATTCGGATTTATTGAACTTGATGACAGTTATTCATCAACATCCTCGATCATGCCGCAAAAGAAAAATCCCGATATTGCCGAACTCATGCGCGCAAAAGCCGGAACTGTTAACGGC
>CAJPFH010000052.1 GCA_905339165.1 Flavobacteriales bacterium | reverse complement strand
GCGCTTTAACTTCAGGGGAGTGGGAAAGAGCAGCGGAAAATACGACAATGGCATTGGAGAGCTTGAAGACGTAAGGGCGGCAATGGGCTATATGGCAGAAAAGGGAGAAAAGCTCATTATAGCCGGGCATTCCTTCGGTGCGTGGATGGGCATGAAGGCGGGATGCGAAGATCCGCGCGTGAAACTGATGATCGGAATAGGCACACCTGTCAATTTCGTGAACATGGATTTTCTTAGGGATTGTCTGAAGCCAAGACTCTTTGTCCACGGCACGGTGGATCGGCTCATATCTGTAGAAAAAGTAGAAGAGCTTTGCGCCGCGCTGCCTGAACCAAAGAAGCTTGTGAAAATCGAAGATGCAGACCATTTCTTTACTGGAAAACTCAAAGAACTTTCAGAAACAGTGAAATCTTTGACAGAAGAATATGATAATCCACAGAGCTCAAGGATGTTGAGGCGTCCGTGATTTCCTTGCTCGAAGATATAAAGGTTATTTTTATTGCAGTATCCATAATAAATCATCTTGATGTGCTTATTTAAATCGCTAGCCTGTCTGGATTGGTGTCTGCTTGCTGAAGCAATGCAGGCGAAAAAAAGAGAGAAAACATCAAGGCAGTGCATCTAGCTGAGCCTCCATTTGAAGGCTCTTGAGACCGTTGCTGACTTTACTCATATGCACACATATCATTAAGTATCATAACCTGTTACATGAATCTATGGCTTTATTTATAATATCCGGATGAATTCTGAATTCCTCCCCTTTTAGCTCCTCAAGCAATCTTATCGCTTCTTTTGCAATTAAGAGATTCTGTGTTACGCTGCGAAGAATAACTCCTATCGTACCAACAACTATAAACCCCTCGGTCTTAGCTGCATTACGCACTTTCTTCTCGTTTGAGAGGAAAATTTCAGCTTTCAGCCTCTCAGCTAATTCCTTGACATGCCCCTCCCCGATATGGATGCCATATCGTTTCGCAATTTCTCTGGCTCTTTTATCGCGGGTCTTGTGAACTTTTAAGATTTTCTGTTCAATTGCTTCTTCTATCAGACCTGTTTCATTGTATTGATAATGCACTATTTCGGACCTCACATATTCAGGTATGTTAGAGCATCCATACAATTCCTTTATGAGCCGCAACTCATTCAATTTCGCCAGGTGAATGATTACGTCTGAATCACTCACTGCTGGTTGCATATGCAATGTCCTCTTTCAGTTCTTCTGTTCCATAGCTCACATAGGTATTGTGCTTTTGAAGTATTTGAGGCATCTTTTCGATAGAAACCCCGATCAGGTCAGCAGCCTGACGCAGCGTGATCTTTCCGTCTCTATAAAGTCCAATAGCTATCAGTTCCACCAGGGATTTCTCTATAGGCTTTTCCAGGACATCAATAACTTCATCGGGAAACCTTAATTTAGCTTCCATTTGTTTCACCTCTTTCTTATTTATAAAGTTGACTAGCTATTATAGTTTTGGCAATACCATAGCTTTTTTTACCTGATAATCTTCTTCAGTTCCCAGATCTGAGTTAGCTTCACATGATATATTTCCAGCGGATTCAATACTCCAGCTTCAAGCACTGTTCTCTCGTCGCAGCAAGCAGTCTTTCGATATATCCTTTGAATTGCCCGTGGTTTATTATTCTAGAGAAAGTGAACGACTCGAACGCATAATCGTCCTTTATCGTCAGCCATTCATCGCCGCCATCTACTTGATTTATGAAACACAGGTTCTTGTAAAAGAATGCAGCGCCCAGACACCAGTTCCCGTGCCCTATCTTCCCCTCCAGTTCATCTATGCTCGAACACTCAGAGAACGAGATCTCGTTAAACGGTGGGTCGCATGCATATTTGATCCAGGGATTACCCCGCCCTGTCTTTATCCAATCTCGGATCAATTCCTTTGCTTCAGGTTTATCTGTTTCTAGTGTGATGCTCATATATGTCCAGCCTCCTTCATGCTGAAGTGCCTGCCATCACCGATTATCACATGATCAAGCACATCGATGCCCATTATTTTCCCCGTCTCAACTAGCTTCTTTGTGATATCTACATCTTCCCTGCTCGGCGTGGGGTCGCCGGATGGGTGATTATGCGCCACGATAATGTGAGCTGCCGACTCAATCAGGGCGGTGCGGAAAACTTCTCTTGGATGGACTATGTTTGCATTGAGCGACCCAACGGATATGGTATCTTCCCTGATAATCTGGTTCTTGGTATCCAGGCACAGCTCCACAAAATGTTCCTTCTTTGATTCCCGCATCGTCGGATAAAGTCGCCTATAGACATCTTCCGGTGAATTGATCTTGAACTTTGATGAACT
>CAJPFH010000051.1 GCA_905339165.1 Flavobacteriales bacterium | reverse complement strand
TCCAAACGCATACATACGAATAGGGCAAGATTACCAGAATGCACACATCGATAATTTTAGCGAAGGAGCTTTGCATATCAACTACACCAGCGGTAAAGATGTACACATAGCCAACGGGCCGGTAAAAGCCAATTTGCATGTGGGCAACAGTGCATTTATCAATAATTTGGTATGTATTGGAACAACGCAAATTGCTTATGGATATAGATTAACTGTGCAAGGAAAAATTATGGCAGAAGAAGTGCGGGTGCAGTACCCCATTTTTCCCGATTACGTTTTTTCTAATGAATACAAGTTGATGCCTTTAAACGAACTGAGCCATTATATTGCTAAGCACAAGCACCTACCTAATATGCCCAGTGCAAAACAAGTAGAAGAAAAAGGAATTGGAGTAGGCGAATTGCAAACCAAACTGTTGGAAAAAATAGAAGAGCTAACACTTTACATATTACAACTGCAAAAAGAAATAGAAGAACTGAAAAAATAAAAATATGAAACTTGAGATATGAAAGCAGAAATATGAAATCCTTTTATTTACCATCATTGCGAGGGATGTACGACCGAAGCAAACTCTTATTTTCTGCTCCTCAAACGCACGCCATAACGGCAAAAAAATATATTATCTATGCATAAACCCAAATTTAAAAAACTCCTTTTTCTTTTCTTAGTACTGGCAAGCCTGTGGCCTACAGCCTGTACCAAACGCTACGAAGAAGACCCCTTTACCATGCACTTTGTACGCATGCGTAAACGCATAATAGGTGAGTGGCATATAAAAAAAATTTTAATAGATAGCGAAGATTATACCCACCTTCTTTATATGGATACCGTACCTTTTTACTCTACTTATATATGTAGTGAGTATACTAAATATAAATACTGGACACAAGGAAGGCTGGAAGTTAGAACAATTGATAATGAATATAAGATAAACACCATGAGATTTGTTTTTGAAGGAACAAAATTTAACACTATTTATTTTGAATTACTAAAGCCCACCATGCTTAAAAAATATACATATGGTCCATTAAATGAATTTGGAGGAATACTTCCTCATTGGGCAATTCTAAAACTCACAAAAAAAGAGATGCATTTAGGGTATAATGAGAAAAATAAATTATATGAAATATACTTCGAAAAAATATAATATACTGCTCTTATATGCAGCGTATTATTGCCAGTATTCATGCAATCACAAACGCCCGAATTTAACCTTAAAAAATACTGGTACTTGCGTTGGCGATTAAAAAACTATTTTATGGTTGTTGGCGAAGGTCCCGGCAAAAGTATTCCGGCAGGTATAAGAGAAAAATATTTTGATGATACAAAAAATGGTGGTCCCAATTATTACAGCACAGCACTTGATTTTGGCGATGCTCCCAATTATCTTGCACATTACATAGGGGTGCTGGCAACGGAATACCAACTATTGAGTAGCAATAATCAAAGTACGGCAAAAACGGTAGAAGAATTATACTATGCCTTAAAAGCTATTATAAGAATGGATAATTGCGAAGGGGAATACCCATGGTCTTATACAAATATATTAGATGGACGCTGTTCGAGAAACAGCACACCTAAAACTTTTGTGCAGGATAATTATAATTCTTTAAACAAAAATTTAGAATGGTTTAGCCCTATTATATCAAATTTTGGAGATTTAGATTCTGCAAATAAAGTTCAAATAGCTACAAGTATTGGTATGAATGGGTATCCTGATAAGCCAGATAAAGACAAAGAAGGAGGCATGATGAGTCAGGATCATATAAGCAGTATGTTGGTAGCAATGGCTTTAATAAAAAAGTTTGTACCAAATGGGGTTGGATATAATGGTTTAAACCTGCACCAAGAAGCCAAAAATATTTCTAACCGCTTTATAGATTATATGAAAGGCTGGGGATGGTATTTACGCGATCCGGACGGAAACCAAATTCCGGCAAAATGGGGTAGCATTGCTGGACCATATGCCTATGGCTTTGCAAAGGCTGCACATTTTATTGACAATTCGAATAATACATATTATACGAATAGTATTGCTTTGGCATCAATTCCTGATTGGACATATATTGCAATTGCACCACACCCATTAAATTCTGGTAGCACATGGATATATTTGAACCTTGCTGCCGTTGGGGATTCATGGAACCAATTGCCAAGTAATGCTTGTTCAGGAATACCTTTTGGCATGAACTGTACACAAGTACATATTTGGAAACATAGTATGTTCTACGATTGGGAAGCATATTACCCCTTATTACATGCCGTGCTACATAATATGAAATGCAAAACAAGCAACAATAAAATACTTGCCGATTTGGATGACATGCCTTGTTCCGGGCATTGGCATTTGGATGCCAATAATAAATCCAATGGTTGGGCAACATCGCATAAATATCATTCCATCAAACACGATAATGACCATGGAGATGTAGGTTTTGAAGGTAAATACAATGCCTTGGAATATATGCTCCTATTTAATTTGTATTGCATTTATAAGCCCAATTATGTAAATAACTATTACCCCATATTGGCGGAAGATGCAGTAGTTTCCGGTAATGTGCCTTATATGTTGCCTTTTCCTTTGCCTCCTAGTTATCTTGTAGCGGTGGGTGCGGAAAACAACCAATGGCCTGCTTTTTATGGTATTCCTCAGGTTATCCATTCTTTTCGCAGCTTGCAATCTACGGCTGTTATAGAAAATAAAAACATGAGTGGCACCTACCAAACCAAAAATATACAGGGCAACACAATTATCGTAACCATAAACATGCAGGGCAATGCACAGGCAAATGTTACCTACAAGGCAGGTGAGGGTATAACTTTAAAACCCGGCTTCCATGCTAAAACAGGAGTAACATTCCATGCCTATATAGACCCGCTTACCTGTAATAACAATGGCAGTAATTACGAACGCTACGGAGAATTTAGCGATGAAGAAGAGGATGATGAAAATGAAACAATAAGCCAAATACCAAAAACAGAAAACCTTTTCAGCATTTCTCCTAATCCGGCAAATGGTCAATTTCAGGTAAATTATACAGCCCTCTCAAATGAAGAGGTATATATAGAGCTGATGGATGTAACCGGCCATATTTTGCAACGATGGCAAAAAACAGGAGAAGCAGGTAAAATGGTGCAATGCGAAATGGATGTCCGTTCACTGTTGCCCGGTGTGTATATGTTGCGTTTGGTGGAAGGGGCTGAGTTAAAAACAGCCAAAGTGGTCATTCAATACTAGCTTTTATGTATAAAATAATCCTGTATATACTATGTTTATTTATTTGTGCAGGTTTATTTTTTTCCTGCAAAACATCTAATAATGTTGTTTCGGGTGGTTTTTTAAGCAAGCGTAAATACAATAAGGGATGGTATTCCGATTTCAAGCAAATAAAACCTCATGCTGCATTACCGGTAAAACCGGGTGCAGAAATACCAGCCCTGCCAGATGAAGAATTAAAAACAGAAATAAACTCAAATGAAGCAGAAGGATTAGTTTCGTTGCAATCCGATTTATCAACTACCGTTTTAGGAAAAAACAAACCACACTATTCTGTAACATTACCACAAAGTAGTTACAAACCAAAAATTACTAAAACAAACACAACAAAAAAGCAGGAAGAAGAGCAACCCGAACCCGAAAAAAAGAAAACTAACCCGTATGCACTTTATTCAATCCTGAGTTTACTCTGGACTCCTGTTGGAGCATCTATCGTTTATCTTTTAGAAATCATAAAAGTCAACGGTATCTTTTTAGGCTTGTTTGCGGTTTCTGCTTTTATAGCCCCTTTAGCATCTATTTTATTGGGTTTCGTTGCATTTAAAAAAAAGAGAGAACACCCAAGTTTATACAAAAACAATGGCTTAGCAATACCGGGCATTGTGCTTGGGGCTTTTCTCGCTTTGGCTAATATTGCTATGACAACATATTTTTTAATCGAGATAGATTCTCTTGATGCTTTTATACTGCTCCTTTTAGGTTATACAACTACACTTGCAGTTGTAATAGGTTGTTTATTTTACGATACCTTTTTAAAAAAAGAAAAAACAATTAAACCTGAACCTAGTGATGAGGAAAAGGAAAAAATAAAGAGAAAATTAGTGAAACGAAACCGCTTTGCCCTTTCCTTACTCTCTTTTGGTTTACTCTTGGCATTGGTATTACTGCTATTTCCTATGTTTTTTCTACATGCTTTGCCTAAGAATATGGATTTTTATTTGTTTCTGTTTGCTTGCCTGCTTTTTCTAACAGGAACCTTCAAATACATTAGCTCGCTAATACTGAAAAGGAAATATAAAAAATAGAAACCTAAATAGTTGCTTTAAGCATTAAAGTAATCGATTATTTCAAAGGGATGTACCATATTCAAATAGGTGCATATAGCCAAAAAGTAATTTTTGAATAGCCTAGAAAAAGTGTGTGATGTTCAAATAGAAACTCTTTCTTTTCGTTTTTCCATTTACTCATTATCAAAATCATTTTTAGCACAACAGAATAGTACGTACCTTTGCGAGTAAAATAAAATAATTATGAAAGGCAGATTTAACTGGTGGGCAGCATGGATGACACGCAAAAAAGCGTATGCACACGCTGAAGAAAAACAACTAAACGAAGATCAATTCAACGCCATTTGTGCAGGCACGGGTTTGCCGAATATACATCAAAAATCTACTTTTAAGTTTAAAGATGTAGCCGATGGTGCCGCCCGTTTTATCGGTAATTCGCCCAGTGGAGAAAAACCTTTTGCTCGTATTTATACTCGCTTGGGGAACCCCAATACAGAGCATCTCGAAAAAGTTTTATTCCAATTGGAATGTCAACACATTATAGAGAATGCACTAAAAAAAGACGAGCAAACACCAACCATGGCTTCCTTGGTATTTGCATCGGGAATGGCGGCTATTACCACCGTTATTTTAGGATTTGTTCGCCCGGGTGATGCTATTGTTGTAGGAAATGTATATGGGTGTACCGATTCGTTTATGCGTTTTTTACAAAAGCGTTTTGGAATAGAAATTATTTTTGTAGATGCCACAAAGGCCGAAAATATAAAACGGGCCATTGATACATATTCTAATGTGGTAGCGGTTTTAATCGAGTCGCCCGATAATCCCACCTTGCAACTTTGCGATATCGAAGCCATTTCAAAATACACCGAACCCGAAGAAATAATGCTCATTGTAGATAATACCTTTTGTTCGCCTTTTCTTCAGCAACCTTTTCGTTTGGGAGCCGATGTAGTTGTACATTCATTAACAAAATATGTAAATGGGCATTCCGCTTCCATTGCCGGTGCCGCTATTGGCCCCTACGAGTTTTTCAGCAAAGAAGTATATCCGGTGTATAAAGATTTAGGCCCCACCCCATCACCTTTCGATAGTTGGTTAAACAGCCTAACTCTTCAGGAAATGGGTGTTCGCATGAAACACCAATGCCAAACCGCACAACGTATTGCGGAGTTTTTGGAAGCACATCCCAACATTGAACGCGTTTTTTATCCCGGCTTAAAAAGCCATACACAATACGAGTTATGCAAAAAACAAATGCGAAACGGAGGGGCGGTAATTTCCTTTGAAGTAAAAGGAGGCTTTGATGCAGGAGTAAGTTTAATGAACTTCTTTGCACGAAACGACACCCCTATGGAATTGGCGGTTAGTTTGGGTTCGGTAATTAGTTATATAGAACATCCGGCCAGTATGACGCATGCGGTGGTACCCGAAGAAGATCGTATTCAGCGGGGAATTACCAACTCCTTGGTTCGTCTTTCTATAGGAGTAGAAGGCTATAGCGTTCTTGCCGAGGCAATAGACAGAGGGCTAAACCAGTAGCTTGTTTCGTTAACAAATCTTAATTTTCAACACCCGTAAGCGGGTATGCTTATCTTTCCCTAATTTTGAAAGCGATGGCCGATTCGCTCGTAATTATACCTACCTATAACGAAAAAGAAAATATAGAACGCATGGTGCGCACTGTATTTGCACTGCCTTCTCCTTTTCATTTATTGATAATAGACGATGGCTCTCCCGATGGTACGGCTGATATTGTTAAATTATTAATGCAAGAATTTTCAGGAAAACTTTTTTTAGAAGAAAGAAAAGGAAAATTAGGATTAGGAACCGCCTATATACACGGTTTTAAATGGGCTTTACAAGGCACATACAAATTTATTTTTGAGATGGATTGTGATTTTTCACACAATCCCAACGACCTCATTCGATTAAAAGAAGCCTGTCTTAAAGGAGCCGATGTGGCCGTTGGTTCTCGCTACGTAAAGGGCGGAAGCGTTATAAACTGGCCGATGGGAAGAATACTTATGTCGTACTTTGCTTCCGTTTATGTTCGCTGTGTTCTTTGGATAAATATTAAAGATACCACGGCAGGTTTTAAATGTTATAAAAGAGAGGTATTGGAAAAAATTGATTTTAATACTATCCATTTTGTAGGGTATGCTTTTCAAATAGAAATGAAATACACCGCCAGTAAACTTGGATTTAGAATAATAGAAGTGCCCATTGCCTTTACCGACCGAACCGAAGGCGTATCTAAAATGAGCAAAGGTATTTTTAAAGAGGCTTTTTGGGGCGTACTGCAAATGCGGTTTAAAAAAATAAAATCAAAATGAGTTTTTTAATAAAAAATGCAAGCATTGTAAACGAAAATAAAATCTTTCGTGCCAATGTATACGTAGAAGGAGAGTATATTAAAACCATATCCGAAAAGGAGATACCGGTTTCCTCTTCAACAAAAATTATTGATGCCACAAGTCAATACTTGCTTCCCGGATTAATTGATGATCAGGTACACTTCCGCGAACCCGGCCTTACTCACAAAGCCGATATTTACACCGAAGCCAAGGCCGCTGTAGCCGGTGGTATAACCTCGTTTATGGAGATGCCAAACACCGTTCCCAATACTCTTACGCAAGAACTGTTAGAACAAAAGTACCAACGAGCAGCAGAAACATCCTTGGCCAATTTTTCTTTTTACATGGGTGTTTCAAACGATAACATAAAAGAGGTACTAAAAACGAATCCTGCCAACGTATGTGGAGTAAAAGTTTTTATGGGCTCATCTACCGGAAATATGTTGGTTGATAAAAAGCAAGTACTCGAAGCGTTATTTTCCGAATGTAAGTTACTTATTGCTACACACTGCGAAGATGAACATACCATTCACGAAAACCTTCAACAATTTAAAACGCACTATGGCGATGCCATTCCGCTAAGTGCTCACCCTCTAATTCGTTCGGCTGAGGCTTGTTACAAATCATCTGCTTTTGCGGTAGAGTTGGCAACTAAATATAATTCCCGTTTGCATATTCTACATATTTCAACCGAAAAAGAACTTTCACTTTTCCGGAATGATATTCCTTCTTCGCAAAAAAATATTACAGCCGAAGCATGTATTCATCATCTTTGGTTTAGCGATGAAGACTATGAAAAAAAAGGAAATTTTATAAAATGGAATCCTGCCATTAAAACAAAAAACGATAGAGAGGCTATTTTAAACGCAGTAGTAAATGGAACAATAGATGTAATTGCTACTGACCATGCCCCGCATACGAAAGAAGAAAAAGAACAATCTTATTTAAAGGCTCCTTCCGGAGGCCCTTTAGTGCAACATGCTTTGGTAGCATTACTCGAATTGTATCATCAAAAAAAATTGACACTCGAAAAAATTGCTGAAAAAACAGCACATACCCCCAGCGAAATTTTTAAAATTGAAAAACGTGGTTATGTACGCGAAGGGTATTTTGCCGATTTGATTTTAGTTAATTTACAAGACCCATGGCAAGTTAATAAATCAAATATTTTATACAAATGTGCATGGTCGCCTTTTGAGGGAAATACCTTTCACTCGAAAATAACGCATACCTTTGTAAATGGGCATTTGGCTTATGAAAATGGCTATTTTAACGAAAGCCAAAAAGGGAAAAAACTTTTATTTAAAAGATGAAAATAGAGAATATCATTTCTGCTCTTTTACTTTTTTGCATTCTCTCTTCTTGTAATATAAAAGAAGAAAGAATACTCGATGAAATTTTAAATGAAGAGGAAATGGTGGCCTTGATGAGTGATATGCAATTGGCCGAAGCCATTGTAAAACTTCAGGTTAATAGGGTTGATAGTACTTCTGTTTTTGCCGATTCTCTTTTTTCTCAGGTATTCAAAAAACACAATATTAATAAAGAAAAATTCAAAAAAAATTTCGATTACTACAACTCAAATCCTGCCTTAATGGAAGAAATATACAATAAGGTAATAGAAAAGTTATCTGAAGAACAGGCCGGCCTTAAGGGCGAAATGCAGAGAGAGGAGTAAAGAATAGAATACCACAATTATTTATATTTATGGAGGAAAACCAACTTTAATGCCTACTCTAATTTCTGTCATTTTACTAAAGATTGGTTTAAGGCTTCTAAAGTTATCATTCGATTTGCCTCCCATTAAAGTATATTGAGCCATAAATTTATATCTTCCATTTTTAGAAAAAGGTATTTCTATAAGACCTGAGTAATTAGAAATAGTTGATGAATCGGAGAGTCTTTTTAAATTAGTCCAAAACACTAAAGCAGATCGATTACTCAGATTGTTTTTATTTATAACAAACTCCCCTCTTATCATAAACGAAATAGTTCTGTAAAATAGAGGATCAAGACCTGGAAAAGAGATTCCTCCCACACTAGTTCTTGTAAATTTTATATCAGGGCCTAGCATTATACTCCATTTTTTTGTTTTATATCCTGCACATAAAAAATAGCCAAATTCAGTTAGGGTACTAAATTTCTTTTCGGTTTCACCATAAAAGCTATGTGAATAATGAGGAGCAGAAACCATTTTGCCAAAATTTAGTTTAAAATAAAGAGCATCGTGTATTGCCAATGCTTTTTCCATCTTTTGGTCGTAAAACCCACTAATGGTTTTTATCTGCTCCTGTAATGTTAATCCGTGTGCTAAACGTATAGTACTGTCTTTAGGAGTCAAACTCCATTGAGAATATCCAAATTCTACTCTTGTAAGTTTTGCTAATCCAGATGCACTGACATAAATATACTCTTGAGCTCCGCTATTTTTAAAAGAAAGTGTAAATAAGAGAATGTATATCCAAAACCTTACTCTCATTGTGTTTTATATCGTAGAACTTTTTGACCATCATATTTTATAAACTCTTCTCCATCTTCGGTAAAGTAAGGATATGTTGTTTTTGTAATATTACCCAGTATTTTCCCCGAATTAATATCTAACCGAATAAAAGCGTTTTGTTCCTCTTCGCTTTTGCCATTAATAACGAAGAAAGCATCTCCAACAAAAAAAGAACTCAAACATAGTTTGGTTTTTGTAACCCAATTTTGACTGCCATTTAGAAGATTAATCGAACTTAATCCTTTTTCAGATTGTATAATTAATTGTTCATCATAATCCCAAATTTCATAAGGTTTGCCGATTTTCCAATCGGACGCTTTTATTTTAAATAGTACTTTGCCGTTTGAACTCTCAAAACAGAAAATATTTTTGTCGCTACCTATATATACTTTACTATCGTAAACGAGCATGTTTGTGATTTGTGAACTAAACTTATCTTCTAACTCCTTATTGTTAAAAGTTTGCCAAACAGTTTTTCCTGTATTAATATCTAACGCTTTTAATCCAAAATCACCACTGTATTTAAACTCTTTTTTACAAACATCTGGTCTTCCTTCCACACCGGGAATATATGATTGTTTTTCAATTTTCCCCCCACACTTAACTAACAATATATTTTTTTCTATTAATAATTCAGGGATTACAGCACCCTTACTAAATTTTTCGCTTCTCCAAATAAGAGCTCCGGTATTAATATCAAGTTTTTTAATACATCTTTCATAGTCGTTTAAATCAACTACATAAACGAAATCTTCATGTGGTAGTGGCCATGCAGCTCTACCGAGTTCTTGTACAGATTTAAAGATTCCAAAATCGAAATAGGAATTACTAAAACCTGCAGACCAAACGACATCTCCAGAATTTATGTCCATTACGGTTATTCCTTCGTATAACACAAACAACTTGTCTTTGTAGGCTGTGATTTCCAAAAAGTCTTCGCCAAACATAGACGAAGAAAAACTAATACTGCATAAAGGTCTTATTACTTGTACATCTATCTCTTTAGTCCAGTTTGATTTGCCTGAACAGGTGATGGTAGCTTTGGTGTTTTTTGCCTTAATTGCACCGGTTAGTAATTTTTTATCGAATGAAATCTGGATAAGATTGCCATTATGTTTCAAAGAGGTTTTCTTTATTTTTCCTTTCTTTTTAGTTGTTTTATATTCTTTTTTACTGTTTTCTTCTGCTAATGGGGTATTATTTTTTTTTTTGTTCGTTTTAATCTCTGCATAGGCATTTTCATCTAATATGTTCCCATCATGAGCATTAATCCATTTAGTTATTTCTTTTCCTTTTATGTCAGAATCATATTTAATAGTTACAACATTGTTGTCTTTATTTAGGTTCCAATCATTTACCTTCTTTATTCCTAACTTGTCTTTAAAAGAAAAACTCCACAATAGTTTACCCGTTATTAAGTCAATACCAGCAAGTTCTTGCAAATCTCCGGCAATAGCTATTGTCAATTTGTTGTTATGAACTCGCCATTTTGTATTTACAGGAAATGTTGATTCGAATTTTTTTTGAAACGAAGGCTGACAGAACAAACTCGCATGAATGGTTATGTAAGTGATTACTGTAGCAATAAATTTATTTTTCATGACTGTAATGGAAGTAGATTTTATTTGTGCGAAAGTATAATGACAAATAAGGAGAAACAATACTATTTTAGTAGTAATTTCTTTTGCGAAATATTTTTAGTGTAGGAGAAGTGAATGTAAAAATGGTATTTTAGAAAGAGTTAATTAAAGAGGCCTATTATGGTCTATTTTTGAACACCTTGTTTATTGCCTCAGTTCTTGAGTTTACCTGAAGCTTTTGATAGATATTTCGTATATGAGTTCTAACAGTTTCTGTGCTTAGAAATATTCGGCTAGCAATTTCTTTGTATCTAAAACCGTCTGCAAGATATTTTAGTATTTCTTGTTCGCGACAAGTTAATTGTTGGAAAGCCTTATTACTACCACATTGCCTAAAAGAATTAATAACTTTTCTGGCAATTCTGTTGGACATTGGTGAGCCTCCGTTAACAACATCGAGAATCGCGTTAAATAATTTATCGTTCTGAATTGTTTTAACAAGATAGCCACTGGCCCCTGCTTGTAAAGCTTTAAAAAGACTCTCATCTTCTTCTATAGCTGAAATCACCAAAAATTCAACGGAGGGATATTTATCTTTTGCTATTTCAATAAATTCAATTCCGCTTTTTCCTGGGAGATGTATATCTACTAAAAAGACATTAGGAGAGATATTTTTAAGCCCTTCAATGGCATCTTCTGCACAATAGTATTTGCCAATGCAGATAGACTTGTCATTAGAGTTTAAAATGCTTTCCATCGTATTATTTGCATCATAATCGTCTTCCAATATGGCAACCTTAATAATCATGAGCCAAAATTACGTTAACATATAGACTTGGATATACTACAAAAGAAGTATTTTTTGCTACAAAGAGAAAGTAAATAGAGTCCCCTTATTAAATTCAGATTGAAAAGATATTTTTGCACCAATTTGATTTGCTCTAAATTGTATATTCCGTAATCCATTCCCTTGATATGAAGCATTGGTATTAAATCCATTTCCATTATCAAAAATTTGAATCTCTAAATGTTTATCAGATACTAAGGAAACATCTATCTTTTGGGCATGAGCATGTTTAAGTATATTGTTTATTACTTCTTTAATGATACGACTTATATTTATTGATTGCTTTGGGGTGTGTTTGTTATTCGTTATACACGATGTTTTAATGCTGCATTCTATATTAAAATCAGATGTTGCATCATAAATAAATTCTCGCAGTTGTATAAATAAATCTTTAGTTTGGTTATTTTCAGGGTTGATGAACCAAATTAAATCTCGTACATTTTCATTAATTTTTTTACTAGTATTAACTATTTTGACGGCAATTTCTGAGTCTGTATTGTTTTTAATGATTTCAGCATATAAAGTAATTCTTGTTAAGTCAGATCCTAATTCGTCATGCAAGTCTTTTGAAAGTTGGTTTCTCTCTTTCTCATATTTATTTTGTAACATAAGTTGGTTTTTCTTTTTAATTTTATTCACAATATGAACTGTGAAAAATCCGCCACCCACAAGGATATTTAACAAAACAAGTATTGTTATTATCAGCTTATTTTTGACCATTAGATTTTCTTTTGCTAACAATTTATTTTTATTTAATAAATTTTGATTTTCGAGATATGTAATTCTATTTGTATAGTTTGCAGTTGAGACCGCATATTTTTGTTCAATCTCTTTACTAAGTATAGAATCCTTTAAATTATGGTAATTCATCATGTTGTCAAATGCAGTTTCAAACATTTTCATTTTAGAGGCAGTTGTAGCTAAACCAAGATAAGCCTGCTTTTCCCATTGTTTATTCCCAAGTTTCTTTGCTATAGTAATAGCATCTTTATAAGAATGGTATGATTCTTTATATTTATGTAAATTCTCTAAAATATATGCATAATTGATATAGTTGACCAAATTTGAATTTTGATTGTTCAAATTAATGGACATTTCAATATTTTTTAATGCATCTTCGTATTGTTCCATTTTTAATTGAAGAGAGGCATAATTGGCATAAAATTTTGCGACTAAATAATTGCTTGTGCTATTGGTTAAGTATTTTTCACATAATTCGAATAAATCTTTTGCTTTTTTAAATTCGTCTTGTAAAATATATGAAGTTGCCATGTTAATGTATGAAGAAATAATACCATTGGTATCTTTACTATTTATATATACCTCAAGCGCTTTTTGATTAAAATTTATAGCAGGCTTGTATAGTCCGATTCTTTCATATGCATCTCCAATATTATTATAAATTTTAGTAATTATCCCTTTTATGGTAGTTTATTTAAAGTTGGCATATTTCTACATGATTATTCGTATTACATTTATATCTCAACATACATTTTCCTTTATTTACTGACAATTCTATTGCCTTAGAAAAGGAGTTTTTGTCTAATGAATTATTGTATCTAAAGGTAAATTCGGATAAATAGAATGGCAAATATTTTGCTGATAGTTTATGATATTGGCCGACAAGTCCTCTTTTTAGTAACCCTATAAAATTTTCGGCCTTGTTAATAGAAATTTTACCTTTAGAAAATTGTTTTGAATGGTTAATTGTTATATGGTTAAAGTAATCATCTAACTTTGAATACCCCTTGTATTTATCTGTAACAAGAATAGATAAATCCTTTTTTATATACTTTTTAAGTGCCGTTAACAGTGTTTCGGATGTTAAATTTGGCATTAATTTAGCAATAGATTTACCTCCTTTTTTTTGCTCTACCATAACTAAAATTTTATTTTTTAAGGTTCCTCTACCCCGTTTTGATTTTTGTATGGTGGTACCGAAATTATCTTTTTGTGGTTTTCCTCCTAAAAAGGCTTCATCTATCTGAACTATCCCTTGTAAAAAGTTTACTTGGTCTGCTAAAGCACATCGGATACGCATTAAACAATACCATGCTGTTTTATATGTAATTCCTAAATCTCTTTTTAATTGGTTAGCGGAAATCCCTTTTTTTGCGTTTAACATTAATGCTACTGCAAAAAACCATGAACGAATATCGAGCCTGGAATCTTCAAAAATAGTTTTAGCCCTTACGGAGAATGTCCTGTTTTCTTTATTACAATGGTATCTTAACTCACTTTTCATTTTTGTAATTCTGTTTGACTGGCAAAAAGGACAAATTACTTTACCTTCCGGCCAACGCACATTTTCTAAATGACGTAGGGCATCTTTTTGGGATGGGAACTTTTTATGCAATTCTATTATTGTCATCTTCCTTTTTGTTAACCTCAATATAAAATATGGGCATATCGGGCAATAGTTCTTTCATCTCTTTAATATCTACATTTTGTATCGTATTAACTAATGCTTCTCTAAATTGATTCATGTATTCTTTATCTCGAATATCTTTAGGCAACTCGACTTTTAATACATAATGTTCTTTTATTTTTTGAAGGGTTTCCGCATTCGTATTAATTGCTTTAGCTATTTCAGGATAATCTTTTTCTTTCATTTTCTCCAAAATATGTAGTTGTTTTTTTAGCCCTAGGTATAGACTATATATGGTTATTAATAATACAGAAGTGCCTATTGACGTAAAAATCTCAATCCAGTTTATTTCCATTTGTCTTGTCTTTTCTTGTATAATGTCATACCACCATTTTATATTAGGAATCGCAGAAAATAAAAAATATATAATTCCTTTAATAACATTGTTTGTGTGCTTTTTCATACCTTTTATTTTTACTCAAAGGTATGTTTTTTTTACTATCTACCATAAAAGGGATAATTACTAAAAGAAAAATAAATTATTTTGGGCAATTAAATAACACTTAACTTGCCGCTGCACAGAAGTTTCTTACTATTATATAAAAGGTATAGATAGCATCCTGGTTTCAGGCTTTCTTTTTCTAATAATGTTTCTGAATTATATATTGGAATCGATTTAATTTCTTCTCCCAAAATGGAGAATATTTTAAGAGTAGTTGCTTGATTCTCTTTTATAAGAGCCTCGGGAACAATAAAATAAGCATCGGTATTTATCGGATTGGGATAAATATTTATTTCAGCAAACTTTCTAGCCTCTATTATTTCTAATATTGAACTAGAACACCATACAGTTTTAATATCACCGTTATTTTCTTCACGTAAAAGAAGCATTTTACCATTATTTACATTATACCATGTGTACGTGTACGAATCAGGACCTAAATTATTAGTTCTAATTTCTGATATCAGAGCCACATCTTCAATACTTCCTTGTGGTAATATAAGAGTTCCATATCCGCTATATGTTACTGTTCTTACTCCATATTGATAACTACTGAACGTATTCCAGTTACTATAATTTGTTTTGTAATACGTATCAGTGTACGTTTGGTTTAAATTAAACGGAAAGATTAATCTTTTGTCTGGGTTTTGAAATATTTCGTGCGCAGTGCTTGGAGCATAATACCCCCAAGAAACTAAACTATCAGAATTAATTTGGTAATACTCATATCCAACAACATTGGTTTGTGATGGATCTCCAAATGCATAATTACTATTCGAAAATAAACCTCCATTTGGGGTTGAATTTGGATTAATGTAAACAAGATTCAAAGTTGGTGTGCCAGAAGAAATCATAAGTGCAGAAGCATCCCAAACAACTCCTGCTCCGGTTATCGTTTTTAATGAATTATTGAATGTTGCATTATTAGCAATATTTGCAGTTATTGTATCAGTTAAACATTTTGAAAAGTTGGTATATGTAATTACCTGTGACTTTGTCGACATTCCAATAAATAATAAAGAAACGAATAATAGTGTAAGAATATTATTTTTTTTCATAATCTGTTTACTTAGTTACTTTAAACAACAAAAGTATATACCCAAGTGCCTATTGCAAATACGCATTTAGTAGTATATTTTTTGATATTTATAAAAACTGAATTGAAAAAGACAAGGCAAAACATGACACAAATCATTTTATTCAGCAAGCAAATTTCTTTTTCTTTGCGGTATGCTAAATAAAACATACTGATGAAAAAAAACTACACCATACGCACCCGCATTTGGATAGACGAAAAAGAAGGCCCGTTTTTAGGTATTGGCCGTGTAGTGTTATTAGAAAAAATACAGCAAACCGGTTCGATTACCAGAGCTGCCAAAGAAATAAAAATGAGCTACCGGCAAGCCTGGCAGCTAGTAGAAGATATGAATCAACGAGCCGAACAACCCTTGGTAGAAAAAATATTGGGAGGGAAAAACGGAGGCGGGGCTATACTTACTAATACCGGTGAAAAAGCAATTAAAACGTTTTATGCATTAGAACAAAAGGTTAAAAAATTTGTTGCAACCGAATCAAAGGAACTAAAATTTTAACCCGATGAAGGAAAAAGAGAACCCCGAAAACAACTACATTCCTGCCGGAGAACGAATACCCGTAAAACGACTGGTATCTAAGAGAGATATAGGTATTGAAGCCTTTGAGTTAGTGAATGGAAACCTAATGCTGGAAGCCACCTTCCTCGACCCATACCACTTAATTCGTTTAAATATTCATATAAACCCAAACACAAAAGAAATAGTACATACCAAAAGCGAGTTTGGAAATCACCCGCACGCTGCTTGTCCAATGGTTGCCATTAAAGCACAAACATTGATTGGTCTTAAAATTGAACGTGGCATTACAAGAAAAGTTTCCGAACGAATAGGAGGAAGCGAAGGATGCATACATTTAAGAGAATTAGCATTAGAAACCATCAACTTTGCCGCTACCGCCTTAATAGGCTACGATGAAGGCTTTGGACTGATGAGTCGCGACTTTAATTTGCTTGACGAAAACAAAAAATTTGAACTTTCGAAGCATCTGCTTAACAATTCTTGCTACGTTTATAAAATCTAATTACAAGAAAAAAATGATAAAATCTAATGCTAACCGCTATTCATAAAAAAACATTTCGAAAAACATGAAAGCAAAACTTACAGTTAAAAAAACTTTTCTCCTCTTTGTTTGCTTGCCATATCAAATGGTATTATCGCAAACCTATGCAAATGTACCAGAGTCTTCATCTTTAAAAGAATACAGCTATCGGCAAATGTCCGATACTTCCAAAAAAGCTGTTTCGCCAACTGGAACTCAGCCTGCACAAAATAAATCATTCATCGTAACAGCTGAACTGAGGCCAAGAGCGGAATTTCGCTATGGATACAGACAATTGCGTGCCGATAGCTCTGAACCAGCCTATTTTGTAAATCAACGCACCCGTTTTAACATCACTTATAAAACCGATAAATTAATTTTACATACCTCAATTCAAGACATCAGATTATACGGTCAAACCGGGCAGTTTTCAGTCAATGGAACTATTGGTATGTTTGAGGCATATGCAGAACCTGTTCTAGCTAAAAACCTCTCACTTCGTATTGGTCGTCAAAGATTAGCCATAGATAATGACCGACTGTTTTCTGCTGCCAACTGGGCACAAGCAAGCCGGGCACATGAAGGCATACAATTTATTTATGCCAATACAAAATTAACTACTGATTTAGTGGGCGCTTTTAGTCAGGAAAAAGAAAATATTTTCGGAACCGATTTTTCTCCAACTGCAAACAACAACTATAAAATACTTGGGGTACACAACCTGAAATACAAATTCAGTGATGCCTTTGCACTAACTACCATTACCGCAACAGATGCCTTTGAAAATAAAACCAATAAAAAAGTGCTCTACCTAAGGGCTACCAGCGGAGGCCGTGTAGAATTTACCAAAAAAGCACTGTATGTAACGGTGGCAGGATATTATCAATATGGAACAAGCCCCGATGGAAAAGAAATAGCCGCATACTACATACAACCCGAATTACAAATAAAAATAAATAAACTAACTACCCGACTGGGTGCTGAATATATGACCGGTGATGATGCTACGCAAGCATCTAATATATATAAATCGTTTATTCCACTCTATGGCGTAGCGTGGAAATTTATGGGTAACATGGACTATTTTACTGCGTTCCCATCAAACACTAAAAACGGAGGATTAAACAATCCCTATCTTTTTTTAATTTACGATGTAAATAATAGGTTATCGCTACGTGCCGATGGTCATTTGTTCCTTACGCAAAACAAAGTGCTAAATAAAAACAAAGAAGTAATAGACCCCTATCTGGGCTTTGAAAACGACCTTTCTTTTCGAATTAAATTTAACGAATACACCACCTGGGATTTTGGCTTTTCTTACATGATTGCCACCAAAAGCATGGAAACTATTAAAGGAGGGAATACTGCCCATACGCCCATCTGGAGTTATACCATGATTACTTTTAACCCTGTATTATTCAATTCTTCCAATAAAAATAAATAAACCTAAAATTAAATTCGTATGAAAAAAGCAACCTCTGTATTACTGTTAACAGCATTATTCTGGCATATCGTTACCTATGCACAAAAAGAAAGTAAATCTTTGTTAATATATGTGGGAGCAGCCTCTAAGCCCCCTACAGAAGAAATTGTTACACAATTTCAAAAAGAAACAGGCATAAAGGTAGAAGCCATTTTTGGTGGCTCGGGATACATCATGTCGCAAATGAAATTAGCCGGTAAAGGCGATATTTATTTTCCGGGTTCTTCCGATTATATGGAAATAGCCAAAAGAGAAAAATTAGTTTTCCCCGAAACAGAAAAAAAAGTAGTGTATTTGGTAAACGCCATCAATGTGCAAAAGGACAATCCCAAAAACATTAAAACTCTAAAAGACTTGTGTAAACCAGGTATTAAAGTGGCCATTGCCAACCCCGAAGGAGTTTGTGTTGGTTCGTATGCCGTAGAAATTATCGAAAAAAATCTGAGTAAGGAAGAAAAAGAACAATTCCGAAAAAATCTCTCTAACTATACCGAAAGTTGCGATAAAACAGCTTCTGCCATTGCTTTAAAAACTGTTGATGCCGTGATAGGATGGGAAGTATTTCAATACTGGAATCCTGAAATGATTGAAACGGTTTCGCTTAAAAAAGAGGAGATTATTCGTATTGGATATATTCCCATAGCTATTGCCACTTATACGAAAGATAAAAAAACAGCTCAAAAATTTATTGATTATGTGAATGGCCCCAAAGGAAAAACTATATTCAAAAAATACAGTTATTTTGCAATACCCGCGGAAGCAGAAAAGTACATCGGGGCTAAAAAACCGGTGGGTGGAGAATATGTGGTACCCGCTTCATGGTTAAATAAATGAGTTTAAAAAAAGTTGTTATATCCTCAGCTACCGGCATTCTGTTTCTTTATGCAATGCTGATAGCTTCTACCTTTTATTTTTTCGATACCAAGGAACTACACAAAGCATTTACAGATGAGCGTGTGCTGCATGCCATTTGGATAAGCGTTATAGCAGCCTGCGTAGCTACCATAATGGCCGTGCTGTTAGCGGTCCCTTCGGCTTATGCTCTTAGCCGTTATTCTTTCAAACTAAAATCAACGGTTGATGTTTTTTTGGAATTGCCCATGATTGTTTCTCCGGCCGCACTGGGAGCAATCCTGCTCATTTTTTTTTCAACCCCGCTTGGATTATTAATTCGTGATAATGTACTAGATGTGGTTTATACTTTTTCCGGAATAGTGCTGGCTCAGTTTATTACAGTGCTAGGTATATGCACCCGTTTAATGAAAGCGGTATTCGATGAAATACCCGTTCGGTACGAAAACATTGCCCGTACCTTGGGAGCAAGCCCACGTCAGGCTTTTTTCAAAATTTCTTTACCTCTTGCAAAAAAAGGATTGCTCTCGGCAATTATTCTTACTTGGGCAAAAGCAGTAGGTGAATTTGGTGCTACCATTACTGTTGCCGGCAGCATGGCTATGAAAACCGAAACCCTACCCACCGCTATTTTTATGAAACTCTCTATGGCCGATATAAAAGGAACCGTAATGATTATTTTGATTTTATTCGGCATCAGCATGTCCTTACTTATTTTTACCCGATACCTGTTGCGAAATAAGCAGTATGATTGAACTGAGAAACATAACCATACGTGCCGGCCAATTTTTATTGGAAAATGTTTGCCTGAAAGCCGAAGCAGGTAAATTCCATGTATTGCTTGGCCCCAGCGGAAGCGGAAAAACTCTTTTGCTCGAAACCATTGCAGGACTTATTATGCCAACTTCGGGCGAAATATATTTATCGGAAAAACTCATCCATAAAATACCTTCCGAAAATCGGAATATTTCGTACCTGCCACAGGATAATGCACTTTTTCCGAATAAAAATGTTTTTGAAAACATAGCCTTTGGCTTAAAACTAAAAAAACAGTTTAGCAATGCCACGATAGAAGAAAAAGTAAACGACATGGCCTCGAAATTAAATGTAAGCCATTTGCTGAGCCGCAGTGTTATAAATCTTAGTGGTGGAGAACAACAACGCGTGGCACTGGCAAGAGCTTTGGTAGTAAATACGCCTATCCTTCTGCTTGATGAGCCTACCTCTTCCTTGCACGAATCTATGCAAGAAGATTTTTGCCTATTGCTGAAAAAGCTGCAAAAAGAATACAAGCTAACGGTGTTAATGACTACCCACCATAAAGACAGTGCTTTTTTAGTTGCTGATAGTTTGCATTTTGTAGATAAAGGAACCATTCGTTTAAGCGCCAATATTCAAACCATTTATCAGTCGCTTCTGCCTAAAAATATTGCTCATTTACTAGGTGTAAGTAATTTTTTCACCTTATCTACTGCCAACCAAAATAATCAGTTTTATTGTGAAGAATTAAAAACCACCTTTGCTTTTACTCAAAAAACCATTGAAAATACAACATTTAGTATTGGTGTAAAACCAGAGAATATACGAGTAATTAAAGAAGAAGATATTCATAACAAATACCCCAACCGTTTTGTAGCAGAAGTAGAAGAAATGTTGTTTAAAGAAAACGATACCTTGGTGTTGTTAAAAGTGCCGGAAACATCCTTTCGACTAAAGATGCAACTTACCACATACAATCAAAAAAAACTAAATATTAGCGTAGGGAAATTACTGCACTGCAAAATCAAAGAAGAATATATCAGCTTTGTTTATTGAGGAGGGCAACCCAATTTTATAAGTTACGTCATTTTTTTAATTCTTTACCTAATTTTTTATACATGAAAACTTTTATTGCTCTTTTGCTGGCATGGCTTACGGTACAAATTTGTACGGCACAAATTACAGTGTTGCAGGAAGATTTTACCAACTATATTGGCACTCCGGGCACAGCTCCTGCAGGTTGGCATATCTCTAATCACGATTATTATAACACGGTTGCTTCATCGGGTACAAGTGGTCCTAACAGCATGCGGTTTTCACTTACCGGTTCTTCCGAGCTTGTTTCTCCGCAGTTTGCCTGTGGCGATACTCTCCGTTTTTGGTTAAAAAACAATGGCGTTAGCACACCCAATACAAATTTCTTTCAGGTTTTTGAATCGGCCGATAGTGTAAACTGGAATCAGATAGCCAATTTAGACCCACAGATTAGCCCGGGAAATGGCTTGAGCCAAACCTATACATTCCTGCTTCTGCCAACCAGCAAATGGGTAAAATTTGTGTATTTGAAGTGGGGTGGGGGAAATTTGGCATTTGACGATGTTCGAGTTATTGCAAAAAAAATAGCTTATTGTGGTACCAACAATGGGCTATTTACTTCCTGTGGTGAAGTTTGTTTTAAAGATTCTTCACTTGGCAATCCTATTTCATGGAGTTGGAATTTTGGAAATGGGAATGTTTCTCCACAACAAAATCCTTGTCATACATATATTTTCCCCGGTACATATTCGGTTACTCTTACCGTATGTTACCCTAACAATGTTTGCTACATGTACTCCATTCAAATAGAAATTTACCCAAACACCCAAGCGGCTTTTAGTTTGCCAACGCTGCAATGCCAGGGCGATACTACTTGTTTTACTGACCAAAGTACATCGCAAAATGCAAATGTAACTTCTTGGAAATGGTATTTTGGCGATGGAGACAGCAGCATGGCACAACACCCTTGTCATTTATACGATACCAACAGTGTGTTTAACGTAACACTTATTGCCACCAATAACTACGGATGCTCCGATACTACTACGGCCCAGCAAACCATCGCTCCTTCGCCCGTGGCCGATTTTACTTACACCATAATCGGCAATACCATAAACTTTACCGATTTAACTATCATTAATGCCGGAATAATTTACTGGAATTGGAATTTTGACAATTTGGGTTCATCGCAGCAGCAGCACCCAACATTTACTTTTCCGGGCAACGGAAATTACGAGGTTTGCCTTAGCATAACTTCCGACCAATGGTGCTATGATTCGGTGTGTAAAACTATTCTTATTACTGGAGTAAGCGAGTACAATTTATTGGCACAAGTTCAAGTATTTCCAACTCCATTTTCCGAACGGTTGAATGTAAAAAATATTTTTTCTGAAAAGGCAGAAGTAAAAATTACCAGTACGATAGGAGAAGTTATTTTTGTAAAATACACAAATGAAAATGTGTTGGAAATTGGAACAGAGGGCTTGCCAATAGGCCTTTATTTTCTCAGTATTTCAGATAATACAGGAAATATTTTTACAAAAAAAATAATAAAGCAATAAAAGGGCTATAACTTTTTTAATGCTTCCGATAAACTTGTTTTTTTATTTAATATTCCTGTTAACTCTTTTACCGAAATTCTTTCCTGCTGCATAGTGTCGCGTTCACGCAGGGTTACGGTATTATCCTGCAGAGTCTGGTGGTCTATGGTAATACAAAAGGGTGTTCCAATGGCATCTTGCCTGCGGTAGCGTTTGCCAATAGAGTCTTTTTCATCGTACTGTAAATTAAAATCAAATTTTAATTGCTGCATTATTTCTTCGGCTTTTTCGGGCAGGTCGTCTTTTTTCATTAGGGGAAGTATCGCCACTTTTACGGGAGCCAAAAACGGTGGCAGTTGTAGTACTACACGCTCGGTTCCGTCTGCCAGTTTTTCTTCTTTGTACGAGGAGGAAAGAACAGCCAGAAACATGCGGTCTAAGCCAATAGAAGTTTCTATTACATAGGGCACATAACTTTCGTTAATTTCCGGATCGAAATATTTTAAATTTTTTCCGCTGTATTGCTCATGGCTTTTTAAATCGAAATCGGTGCGGGAATGTATTCCTTCCAACTCTTTAAATCCCATTGGAAATTCAAACTCTATATCGCAAGCGGCATTGGCATAATGTGCTAATTTAATATGGTTGTGAAAGCGGTATTTTTTATCTGAAATTCCAAGTGAAAGATGCCATTGATAGCGTGCATTTTTCCATTTTTCGTACCACTGCATTTCGGTACCCGGACGTACAAAAAACTGCATTTCCATTTGCTCAAATTCTCGCATGCGGAAAATAAATTGCCTTGCTACAATTTCGTTGCGAAAGGCTTTTCCGGTTTGTGCTATACCGAAAGGAATTTTCATTCGTCCGGTTTTATACACATTTAAAAAATTTACAAAAATGCCTTGTGCTGTTTCGGGGCGTAAATAGATTTTATTGGAATCTTCAGCGACCGAGCCCATTTCGGTGCTAAACATCAGGTTAAACTGACGTACATCGGTCCAATTACGCGAACCGCTTATAGGGCAAACAATTCCCAATTCTTCAATCAGTGTTTTTAAATCGGTTAAGTTGTTTTCTTCTAAATCTTTTTTAAATCGGGCATTAATTTCATCTATCTGTTTTTGATATTCCAGCACACGCGGGTTGGTTTCGAGATACATTTTTTCATCGAAACTTTCGCCAAAACGCTTTAATGCTTTTTCTACTTCTTTGTTAATTTTTACTCGAATTTTTTCTACGTGTTCTTCCACTAACACATCGGCACGGTAGCGTTTTTTGCTGTCTTTATTATCAATTAAGGGGTCGTTAAATGCATCAACATGCCCCGAGGCTTTCCATGTGGTGGGGTGCATAAAAATAGCAGCATCAATTCCCACAATATTTTCGTGCAGTTGCACCATGGCTTTCCACCAATACTGGCGAATGTTATTTTTTAATTCGCTACCTAACTGCCCATAATCATAAACGGCACTTAATCCATCATAAACTTCGCTCGATGGAAACACATACCCGTATTCTTTGGCATGTGCAATAATGGTCTTTAATAAATCTTCGTTTGGGTTACTCATGTGGACAAAAATAGGGAAAAGGATTTTGAGATTTTGAAAAGTTGAAATCTTGAATTTTAAAACGAACATGAAAAATCGTAGTGCGTTTGGTTGTTAGGTATTCCATTTATTCTTTCATCAAAAATTTTGGCAGTAAAAATAATTTCTTTACCTTTAGCCGTACCAAACCCTAAAAATATGATGCAAGTACAAAAAACAGCAAGGGTACATCTCCCCCCCCCCCAATTATCTAAAAATTAGTTTATTATGCTTGCTTATGAGCATATTCTCCCTTTCGGCCATTAGCCAAAACCTGCCCAA
>CAJPFH010000050.1 GCA_905339165.1 Flavobacteriales bacterium | reverse complement strand
TTACACCTTCTGCTAAATTGCATGTGTTGCAAAATGCCAACGCTCCCTCTTCCATTGGCATTTTAGCAGAAAATAATGACGTATCTTCTACCACGAATCCTACGGTGGGTATAAAAAGTATTCTTCCCACAGACCCCACTTGTTCTGGTATTGCAGCTTGGCTCGAAGCTCCTTCGGCAAACATGGCGGTTTGCCAACCTTATGCTTTATTTGTTCCGCACAATGGGGGTAGAATAAGTATTAATTACCCTTACAACGACCCGGCTGCTATTCCTTGGATGCTTGCCTTAAATGGGGCTGCCAACAGCCCCGTTGGCTGGTTTAATCTGTCTGACCAAGCGTTTAAAACCAAGCTAGATACCATTAGCAATCCGCTCGAAAAAATAAAAAATATCAATGGAGTGTATTTTGAATTCGACACGTTGAACTATCCAAACTACCATTTCCCTTCGGGTAAGCAAATTGGCTTTATTGCTCAAAATGTAGATACCATTTTACCCGAAGCGGTTTCTGACAACGGAGGACCTTTAAGTATGGATTATGCTAAAATAACCCCTTTGCTTTTGGAAGCTGTTAAATCTCTGACTAAAAAAGTGGAAACATTAGAAACACAATTAAACCAATGCTGTCAGAATAACAACTATCAAAACAACGGAGTAAATAACAACCACCCACAAAACAATGAATTGGGCAACACCATTAAGGTAGAATTAAGCCATGGCGATGCCATTGTGTTAGAATAAAACGTACCCAATCCTTTTGCCGAAAACACCAGCATAAACTATTACATTCCGGAAAATAATAACTACGCCCAACTTGTTTTTACCGATATGCAGGGGCGTATCATCAAAACCGTTGATATTAAACAAAGCGGAAAAGGGCAGTTAAAAGTATATGCCGCCAACCTTAGCCAAGGTATTTACCAATACAGCATTGTGGTAGATGGGAAAGTAATAGACACTAAAAAAATGTTGGCGGAGAAATAGTAGTTAGAGGTAAGGTATTCATTTCTGTATGCTCTCCTTAACAATAAGCCACATCGTTTTTTATTTTTACTGTAAGTTTGCCAAAATAATTGTGCATGGTTTATTCAATGACGGGTTTTGGCAAAGCCACCGAAATATTTCAAAATAAAAAAATTACAGTAGAAATACGTTGTCTTAACAGCAAACAACTTGATTTGAGTTTGCGATTACCCTCTTTGTACCGCGAAAAGGAAAACACGATTCGTCAACTAGTAGCTGCCAAAATAATTAGAGGCAAAACCGATTTTTCCGTTTATACAGAATGCAACACTCCGGAAGAATTAAAAAGTATAAACAAAGAAGTATTTAAACAGCATTATGCCGAGCTGAAAAAACTAGCCGAAGAACTCCATGCCGATTCTTCCGATGTGTTTGCACAAACCTTTAAAATGCCCGACATCTTTAAAACTTCGGAAGAAACACTCTGTGATGAAGAATGGAATCTTTTGCAGCAGATTATCGACAAGGCAGTGAACGAAGTATGTGTTTTTAGAAAACAAGAAGGGCAGAGTACCGAAAACGATTTAAAGCAAAGAATAAATGCCATAGAGAATTGTCTGAAAGAAATTGAAACCTTTGAGTTGGAAAGAAAATCCGCTATCTTAGAACGTCTTAAACAATCCTTATCTGATTTACTAAACGATAGCAGTTTTGATAAAGCCCGGTTTGAACAAGAATTAATTTACTATCTGGAAAAAATAGATATTAACGAAGAAAAAGTGCGGTTAAAAAATCACTTAACTTATTTTTTAGAAATTATATCAACTGAAGAAGAACATGGTCGGAAATTAGGTTTTATTGCCCAAGAAATGGGCCGAGAAATAAACACCATGGGTTCTAAAGCAAACCATGCAGGTATGCAAAAAGTAGTGGTACAAATGAAGGACGAGTTAGAAAAAATAAAAGAACAAGTGTTAAATATTCTTTAGCATGCCTAAATGTATTATAATATGTGCACCCTCCGGAGCAGGAAAAACAACCATTGTTCATTATCTGCTTAAACAGAACAAAAATTTACAATTCTCAGTATCAGCTACAACCCGCCCAAAGCGGGAAAACGAGCAACACGGAAAAGATTATTATTTTATTTCAGAAGAGGAATTTAAAAAAAATATTTCTGAAAATAAATTTGTGGAATGGGAAGAGGTATATGAAGGAGCCTTCTACGGAACACTGAAAAAAGAAATTGAAAGATGCTGGAACAACGGCCATCATGTGGTGTTTGATGTAGACGTAGAAGGCGGGTTAAATCTAAAAAAATATTTTGGAGAAAAAGCCATCGCATTGTTTATTCAACCTCCCTCACTGGAAATACTGAAACAACGCTTGCAAAAACGAGGCACAGAAACCACTGAAAAAATTAGCAGCCGCATTGCCAAAGCCGAAAAAGAACTGGCATACGCTCTTCTATTTACTCATGTTATTATTAATAATGAATTAGAAGTGGCATGCAAAGAAACCTTAGCTATTATTGAGAAATTTTTAAACGAATGAAAATCGGGCTTTTTTTTGGCACATTTAACCCAATACACACGGGGCATTTGGTAATAGCCAATTACATGGCAAACTACACCGATTTAAATAAAGTTTGGCTGGTCGTTACACCACACAATCCGCTAAAACAAAAGGAAACATTGCTCAAAGACCATCATCGGCTAAAGCTTGCCCAATTAGCTACAGAAGATAACCTGAAATTAAAAGTAAGTGATATTGAATTTAAGCTAACACAACCTTCATTCACTATTAATACCTTATTACATCTAAAAGAAAAATACCCTGCCAAAGAGTTTGTACTAATAATGGGCGAAGACAATTTAAAAACACTGCATAAATGGAAAAACTACGAGGAAATAGTAAATCAATTTTCAATCTATGTTTATCCTCGTATTCAATCTGCTATTTCAGAAAAGGAAATATTAGAAAATAAAAAATATCCGAAAGTCAAAATATTTCCTGATGTGCCAATGATGAATATTTCCTCAACCTTTATTCGAAAAGCCATTAAAGAAAAAAAAGATATTACTTACCTTGTACCTGAGAAAGTTAGGAATTATATAATAGAAATGAATTTTTACAGGTAGTACAACTAATTTTTAGTTTTTTTCGTCATACTTGAGGTTTTAAAGTTAAATTTGTTACACTCAATTATTAAATCTTTGTTTTATGAAGATATATCACAAGTTCATTTATTTATCCTTACTTTTTATCCCCTCTCTCTCTTTTACTCAAGTTGTTATTAACGAATACTCCTGCTCCAACATTAGCGGTCCTACCGATGGATCCGGCCGAAGAGAAGACTGGATAGAGTTATATAATAAAACAGCTTCTCCTGTTAACTTGGCGGGCTATTACATGAGCGATAAGAAAAACGATTTCCAAAAATGGCAATTCCCTGCAGGGATAAGTATTCCTGCAAATGGCAGAATAGTAGTGTGGGCATCGGGTCGGGATTCTATTTTACCCGGAAGTGAACCGCACACCAACTTTAAACTTACCCAAACACAAAGCAGCGAGTGGATTATTTTAGCCAATCCATCGGGAACGCTGGTAGATAGCATTAAAGTAAAACCCGCACAGCAAGACCACAGTAGAGGTAGAACCACCGATGGAGCCAACACTTGGAGTGTGTTTATCACCCCAACACCCAATGCGGCCAATACCGGTGCTAAAAAAGAATATGCCAAACGTCCCGTATTCAGCCAAGCTGCCGGATTTTTCACATCTTCCGTTTCTCTAACATTAACCACTTCAGAACCTAATACCACCATTTATTACACTACCAATGGTTCAACACCCACTACAGGTTCTACCTTATATGCCGGAGCCATTGCTATTTCTGCAACCACAGTAGTAAGAGCAAGAGCTTTTAGCGGAGACCCCGATGTACCGGCCAGTTTTATAGAAACCAATACCTATTTCATCAATGCAAACCATACCGTACCGGTAGTTTCTGTATGTGGAGACCAAATTGCCACGCTTTTAGGTGGAAACAGCGGACTACAACCTCAGGGGCATTTTGAATTCTTTGACCGGAACAAAACGCTGAAAGACGAAGCTCTAGGGCAATACAACAAACATGGTAACGACTCTTGGGCTTATCAACAAAGAGGATTCGATTACGTTGTACGCGACCAGTATGGTTATAACTATGCTATAAACGATAAACTTTTCCCCAATAAAGACCGTAAAAGTTTTCAACGATTAATTTTTAAACCTGCCGCCAACGATAACTATCCTTTTGCACCTGGGCAAGGGGCTCATATCAGAGATGCCTACGTGCATGCCATTTCTCAAATTGCAGAATTACGAGTAGACGAGCGTACCAATGATGCCTGCGTTATGTATGTAAACGGGCAATACTGGGGCGTTTACGAAACACGCGAAAAAGTGGATGATGATGATTTTTTAGATTATTATTATAACCAATACGAAAGGCACCCCGATTCTCCTTATTACATTCAATTTCTTAAAACTTGGGGTGGTACTTGGGCCGAATACGGAGGAGCACAAGCCACAGCCGATTGGAATACATTTAAAAATTGGGTGGGTGCCACCAACATGGCCTTAATGCCAAACTACGATTCCTTGCGTAAAGTTTATAATGTGGGCAGTTTAATAGATTACATTGTGCTGAATTCTTACGTAGTTTGCTCCGACTGGCTAAATTGGAATACGGCATGGTGGAGAGGGTTGAATCCTAATGGAGACAAGAGAAAATGGAGATATGTATTATGGGATATGGATGCCACTTTTGGACATTACATAGATTATACGGGTGTTGGAAACAAAGGCCCTAATGCCGACCCCTGTAAGCCCGAAGCCCTGAACGACCCGGGTGGACAAGGGCATATTCCTATACTGAACAAACTCTTACAAAACGATACCTTTAAACAAGAATACATTTCTCGATTCATTGATTTATCGAACACCACTTTTAGTTGTACGAGTATGCTGCACATACTCGATAGCATGATAACCCAAATTGACCCCGAAATGCAGGGGCAGATAACCAAGTGGGGGGGGACGTATAATGGTTGGCAAAATAACGTAACTTCACTTCGCAACTGGATTTCTGCCCGTTGCGATTCTTTGGCAAAAGGATTGAAAAGTTGCTACAACTTAAAAGGTCCTTACGATTTTGTGGTTGATGTGCAACCTGCCAATGCAGGTAAAGTAAAAGTAAACAGTATTTGGGCTCCTGTTTATCCATGGACAGCTAAATATTATGGTAATCTCGATATTATTTTTCAGGCAAAAGCCAATTCAGGGTATGTTTTCGACCATTGGACTTTTGATAACCATACTCCAGCACCCAATGATACCACTATTATTGTAAAAATTAAGTGTGATACTACCGACAATGTTACCGCACATTTTATTGCCATTGAAAACATTACTCCCGAAGATTCTCTCTTTACTGGTGAATTGGCAATACCTACCGCTTTTTCACCAAACGGTGATGGGTTTAACGATTTATTCCGCCTGTTAGGTGGTAAAGGAGTACAAGAAGTAGAACTTTCCATTTTTAATCGTTGGGGCGAAAGAGTTTTTCATACTACCGATTTAAGAGGGGCATGGGATGGTACATACAAAGGGAAGTTACAAA
The DNA here is from genome assembly GCA_905339165.1 of Flavobacteriales bacterium. Lineage (GTDB taxonomy): Bacteria > Bacteroidota > Bacteroidia > Flavobacteriales_E > Vicingaceae > BCD5. The sequence continues at coordinate 69,413 of CAJPFH010000050.1, read as the reverse complement.
ATTCCGGTGTGTTTGCCTACACTCTGAAAGCTGTTTTTACTAATGGAGAGGTGTTGAATAAAAAAGGGAATATAACCATGTTGAAATAGAGCATCGTGTAATAAACCACGATACTTGGGCGGAAAGTTAATTGCATCTACAGATGTATGCTATGCAGGATGTAATTTGAGCAAGGTGTTTTTTTTCTTTTCTGTTCGTTTTGAATACCTTAGTGCAAATTCTAGCTCACAAGAAAATACTACTTTTTTCTGCTGCCCTCGTTTTTTTGCTTGGCTGCAAATTGGCAGTACAAAGTTACATTTGACGATACCAGTTTCATCAATCATTTTATTTTGATACCCTGCAAACCCCCAACTGCATAATTAAACAAGAAGATATAAGCACATTGTCGGCAGGCATGTATTTATGCAGGTTAATACAAGGTAATTTTAACATTAAAACAATTAAAATATTAAAACAATAATAATTAGCTTTGTGTACAATACAGTATTATGAAAAAGATTATTGCTATACTATTTTCTATTTATACCGTGTTTACTTCTGCACAAGATGTACATTACTCGCAAATGCACATGGCTCCCTTGTTAGCCAATCCTGCCAATGCAGGTTTGTTTACAGGTAATTTTCGGGGCATAATCAATTACCGCGATCAATGGACAAGTTTTGGCAGTCCCTATAAAACTTTTGGAGGCTCTTTCGATATGAATTTTTTCAAAGACCCTAAAAAGCCAATTCAAAAAGCACATTTGGGAACGGGTTTACATATTATCAAAGATGTGGCCGGTGATGCAAATTACGGTATAACGAATGTTAGCTTATCTACTTCAGCCATTCTTCCTTTAAATGAAACCAGTCGTTTGGCAATGGGTATTAACACTGGTTTTGCTCAGGTAACAGCCGATATTACTAAGTTGCAATGGGAAAGCCAGTACAATGGTAAGGAATTTGATTTAACAAAACCCTCTAATGAGTACGATAATTTATCTCGCCCTTTATTTGCCGATGTAGGTGCAGGTATTATTTACGATTATGCCAATAAAATAGACAATTTTACCGATGATGATATTACAAAGTTTTCTTTTGGTATTTCCGGTTTTCACCTAGTTAAACCAAGGCAAAGTATTTTAATTTCCGGTGTAGATAGGTTAGAAAGAAAGTTTATTGCACATAGCTCATTTTATTACGATTTGCCTAATACAAAAATGGCGTTGATTTTTAATGCCCATCATTTTATACAAGCAAGGGCTTCGCAAACCTTAGTGGGGGCAATGGCTAGGTTTAAATTTAAAGGCAATTCAAAACTTACCAATGTGTTTACCGAATCTTCTTTATACCTTGGAGTAAATGCCCGCATTGGCGATGCGTTGATTCCACAGCTTATGTTTGAATTTTTTAATATAGCTCTTGGCGTTTCGTATGATGCTACCATGATGTCAAAGTTGGGCAAAACCAACGGAATGAGCGGAGGGTACGAAATATCCTTACGTTATACGAATGTGAGCAGTTTGTTTAAAGGATTTAAAGACTAATTTTTACACCGCTACGGCATCTAAAATAGATTGGAAAATTTCTTTTCCGTCTGTATTGCCGAGTTCTACATCTGCAGCTCGTTCAGGGTGGGGCATCATTCCAAAAACATTTTTCTTTTCGTTGCAAATGCCGGCAATGTTTTGCAAAGAGCCATTGGGATTAGACTCTGAACCTATTTCGCCTCTTGCATCGCAGTAGCGAAATAGTATCTGCTTCTTTTCATTTAAATTTTTAAGCGTTTCTTGGTCGGTGTAAAATTTTCCTTCGCCATGTGCAATAGGAATCTTGTAAGCCTTTGATGTATTCAAGGAAGCCGTAATAAGAGAATTTGTATGTTCGGGTTTAATAAAAACATTTTTACAAATAAATTTTCTGGAAGAGTTGTGTAAAAGGGCTCCGGGTAATAATCCGGCTTCACATAAAATCTGAAAACCGTTGCAAACACCTAACACAAAACCTCCTTCGGCAGCAAAACCTGCTACTTGTTGCATAATGGGCGAAAAGCGGGCAATGGCTCCTGAACGCAAGTAATCGCCATAAGAAAATCCACCGGGTAAAATAACCAAGCCACAGTTTTGTAAATGATTGCTTTTGTGCCAAAGATTTACAACCTCTTGTTCTAGAAGTTGCTCCCAAACATAGATCATATCTTTATCGCAGTTAGAGCCCGGAAATGTAATTACGCCAATTTTCATTTTTTAAATAATTTAAAGCCTGCACAAAAGTACATGCTTTCTTAAAACGAAAACCAGTTGTTGATAGAAATATGATTAAACAAAAAAATGGTGAAAAGCAGAACCATTATTAGTTCGGGCAGCCATTTTTTCTTTTCAAGCACAAAAAGAAAATCGGTAAGTAAAATACTAAAGGGTATGGCAAATAATCCGGTGGTAGTTCTTATGTTTCCATTAAAGGATAGAATTGAAAGTATTATAATAATGAATAACCAAAGGTAGGAGAGATATAGATTTCTTACTCTTACCGATTTTCTTTGTACGTTCATAAAATACGTAAGCAATGCTGCGGCAATTAAAACGAAAATAAATCCGAAAGAAATAATATCGGAAGTAGAGAGAACAATAAGGGTGTTGAAAAATGATACCAATTGAATGGATGAATCTATAGATTGGTCGAAATAGAAAAGAAAAAAAGTATAGAATAAGTAGGGGGTTGTAAAACCTACAATAGGAATAAAAAAATCTCGCCATGTAATAGGTTTAAAAATAAGAGTAGTGATGCAAATCCAAATTAATAAAAAGCCGGAAGGTAAATAAAACAAGGAAGATAATGATAGGAGTAATCCACAATCGAATAGTATGGAGTAGGGTTTTTCAACCATATATAGATGGCTAATTCTAATTAAAACCAGTAAAATAAAAAATGAGCTGATGTGTAGTTGCAATAAGCCCGATATTTTGGGTGAAATAGTAATCAAAAGGATATAAATAACGGAGGTAATATGATTTGATTTCACAAAAATACTTTGCTTGTCAGTAAGTTGGTGAATTAATACACTATTTACCGATAGAATAAAAAAACTTATTAGGTAGACTACCCAATTCGATTTAGAAAGGGCAACAAAAATATCTGATATAAATACCGTTTGTTGATAAAAAACGGTAGGTGTTGGGCCTAATCCAATTGGTAGTAATAATGCAGCTGCCAGCAATGGCACGAAAAATAAAATGTAGGGTTGGTTGGAACTGAAAAACCGGAACATAAAAAACTTTACTTACGACTGTTTTAACTTAAAAATATAAATTACATTTGCCATCAATAAAACCTAAAAGATATGTTGAATAAGTTTTTTTCTTCTATTGGTCACTTTTTCGAATGGTTATTTATATATATCCAAAAACTAGAAAATTTACCAAATATACTTTTTATTATTATAGGCTTTGTTGCTCTTGCATTTTGGCTTTCCGAACAGGCTCGTTATAACAAGCAAGCTAAGGAAAGCGGAAGTTTAAAATAGTTTTATAAATCAAATCCTATATCTTTTCGGAAGTACATTTTTTCGAAGTGTATTTTCGAGAGCGAGTGGTACGACTTTTCAAGTGCTTCGTTTTTGCTTTTCCCAAGAGAGGTAACCGCTAATACTCTTCCTCCGTTGCTTTGTACTTTTGGGTTTACCAATGTAGTCCCCGAATGAAATACGATACTTTCGGTTACGGAACTTAACCCGGTAATTTCTTTGTTTTTTTCGTACTCTTCAGGGTAACCGCCAGAAACGGCAATTACAGTGGTAGCGTACCGTTCGTCTATCTCTATGGTGCAAGAGTTTAGTGTGTTATTTTCTAATGCAAGAAGCAGCTCCAGCAAATCGTTTTTTATGCGGGGTATTACAACTTCTGTTTCGGGGTCACCCATGCGGCAGTTGTATTCAATAACAAAAGGCTCTCCTTTTACATTTATTAATCCAAAGAAAACAAAGCCCTTGTAACTAATTTTTTCTTTTTGTAAACCTAGTATAGTGGGTATAATTACTCGTTCTTCAACTTTTTTTAGAAAGGCCTTATCTGCAAAAGATACGGGAGAAACAGCACCCATTCCTCCGGTGTTTAGGCCGGTATCACCTTCCCCAATTCTTTTATAGTCTTTTGCTTCTGGTAACAATAGGTAATTTTTTCCATCGGTAAGCACAAAAACAGAAAGTTCTATACCATCTAGAAATTCCTCTATAACAACAGTATTTCCGGCCTCTCCGAATTTACCATGCAGCATATTTTTTAGTTCATTTTTCGCTTCATCTAAATGGGCAAGAATTAATACTCCTTTACCTGCGGCAAGTCCATCTGCTTTTAACACGTATGGAGGAGTAGAATTTTCCAGAAATGAATATGCTTCGGTTAAATCATTAGCGGTAAAACTTTTATATTTTGCTGTGGGGATATTATGCCTTTGCATAAATGATTTTGCAAAATCTTTACTGCCTTCTAATTGAGCCCCTACTTTTGAAGGGCCTATCAGAACAATATTTTTTAATAAAATATCATTCTGAAAATAATCGTAAATACCATTGACTAAGGGGTCTTCGGGCCCTACCAACACCATTTGAATATTTTTTTCGAGTACGAACTTTTTTATTTTTTCAAACTCGTTTACAGAAATAGGAACATTTTCGGCAATCATGGCTGTGCCTGCATTCCCTGGGGCTACATATAGTTTTGTAAGTCTTTTACTTTGTGCTATTTTCCAAGCAAAAGCATGTTCTCTGCCACCCGAACCTAAAATAAGTACATTCATTGATTCTTTTTTGTGCACCAAAATTTAGAAACATTACTACAGTATGCAAATAAAAAAGCCGACTTTTATTAAGGTCGGCTTTTTTATTGGTGTATAAATTTTTTAGTTGTTGGTAGAAATTCTTTTAATGCTGCACCCTTTTGCTGGAGATTGGTCGGGAGTGGCAGGTAAACCTTGGGCAGTTTGTTTAATGGCATTGATTAGAAAATGTTCTCTAACGGCTATAGGGTCTTTATGGTTGTCATCAATAGAACCGGAATAAGCTAGTTTCATCTCTTTATTAAAAAGGAAAACGTGTGGTGTGGTTTTCGCTCCAAAGGCATCTGCTAAATGGTGATTTTCATCAGCCAAATAGAAATAGGAATAATTTTTTTCTTGGGCATGTTTTACCATGTTTTCGAATGAGTCTTCTCCGGTTCGTTTGGCTTCGTTAGAATTTACCAATACAAACCCTATGTTGTTTTCTTTGCATTGGTTGAAGGCTAAAGCATATCGGTCTTCCCAGTCGAGTACAAACGGACAGGTATTGCACGAAAAAATTACGCACAGGCCGTTCTCTTTTTTAATATCATTCAATGAAAGCATTTTACCGGAGATATCTTTCATTTTTACTTCGGTTAACGGGGCTTTATCTCCTGTTTTAATTCCTTTAAATGGATTGTTAATGGTAAATGCAAAAAGTGAAAATGTGGCAATACTTAATAAAACTATTTTTTTCATAAAATAAGGGTTTGTAGCAAGACTAATTTATTTCTATTTGGTTGCTTTAAAGTGGAATATTTCCGTGTTTTTTTCTGGGTAATTTGTCTACTTTGTTTTCTAGCATTTTAAAAGCTCTTATTAGTTTTATTCGAGTTTTTTCAGGTTTAATAACTTCATCTACGTACCCTCTGGAAGCGGCTTCGTACGGATTGGCAAAAAGGTTGGCGTATTCTTGTTCTTTTTCTTTCCATTTATCATTAGGGTTTTTAGCTTCCTGAATTTCTTTTTTAAATATAATTTCAGCCGCTCCTTTTGCTCCCATTACAGCAATTTCGGCTGTGGGCCACGCAAAATTCATGTCGGCACCAATGTGTTTTGAGTTCATTACGTCATAAGCTCCTCCGTATGCTTTACGTGTAATAACGGTAATTCGAGGTACAGTAGCTTCGCTAAATGCATAAAGTAATTTTGCTCCGTTAGTTATGATGGCATTCCACTCCTGGTCGGTTCCGGGTAAAAAGCCGGGAACATCTTCAAATACCAACAGAGGAATATTAAAACAATCGCAAAAACGAACAAAACGAGCTCCTTTTTTAGACGAATTGATATCGAGTACTCCTGCTAAAAATGCGGGTTGATTGGCTACAATACCGATGTTTTTTCCTGCCAGGCGGGCAAAACCTACCACAATGTTTTCTGCATAGTCTTTATGCACTTCAAAAAACGAATCGGTGTCAGCTACATTGTTTATTACCTCGCGTATATCGTATGGTTGATTGGCATTGTCGGGTATAATGTTATTTAACATGGGCCTAAGCTCATCTGCTTCGGTATTGTACTCTGTGGGTAATGCAGTTTCTTCGCAATTTTGCGGAATATACGAAAGGAGTTTTTTGATTCCTTCTATACAGGCTATTTCGTTGGCATAGGTAAAGTGTGTAACACCCGATTTGGAGGCGTGAGTAGAGGCTCCTCCTAGTTCTTCAGAATTTACTTCTTCGTGTGTTACGGTTTTAACTACGTTAGGGCCGGTAACGAACATATACGAAGTGTTTTCTACCATCATAATAAAATCGGTAAGGGCAGGAGAATATACGGCTCCACCGGCACAGGGTCCCATAATAGCTGAAATTTGAGGAATTACCCCACTGGCTAATGTATTTCTGTAAAAAATATCGGCATATCCGCCCAAAGAAACTACGCCTTCCTGAATGCGTGCCCCTCCCGAATCATTAAGACCAATAAGCGGAGCTCCGTTTTTCATAGCCATGTCCATTATTTTGCAAATTTTTTCGGCATGAGCTTCGGCCAGCGAGCCTCCCATAACGGTAAAATCTTGAGCAAATACATATACCAAGCGACCGTGTATGGTGCCATAACCGGTTACCACTCCATCGCCTAGAAATTGCTGCTTGTCTAATCCAAAGTTTTTGGAACGGTGTGTTACCAACATTCCAATCTCTTCAAACGAACCTTCGTCTAATAAAAAATGAATTCTTTCCTGTGCCGTAAGTTTTGATTTTTTGTGTTGTGCCTCAATTTTATCTTTTCCGCCACCGAGTTTGGCTTCATTTATTTTTTGTTCCAGTATTTTTATTTTATCGCTCATATACCAAAAGTTTATTGATAGATTAATCTAATTTAAGTACGGCCAGAAAGGCTTGTTGCGGTATTTCTACCCGTCCTACTTGTCGCATTTTCTTTTTTCCTTCTTTTTGTTTTTCTAGCAGTTTTCTTTTTCTGGAAATATCTCCACCATAACATTTGGCGGTAACATCTTTGCGTAGGGCACGTATGGTTTCGCGGGCAATTATTTTTGCTCCAATGGCCGCCTGAATGGGAACTTCAAACTGTTGACGAGGTATTAATTCTTTTAATTTTTCGCACATTTTTTTTCCCAGTTCAAAAGCATGACTTCTGTGTACTAATGCCGATAAGGCATCTACTTGTTCGGCATTTAGTAAGATATCCATTTTTACTAAATCCGATTCGCGGTAGCCAATGGGTTGGTAATCGAAAGATGCGTATCCTTTAGAGATACTTTTGAGTTTATCGTAAAAATCGAAAACAATTTCTCCTAGTGGCATTTCAAATACCAATTCAATTCGGTCTGTGGTAAGGAAATGTTGGGAGGTTACAATTCCTCGTTTGTTGATGCACAACGTCATCACCGGACCAATAAATTCCGATTTTGTTATGATTTGTGCTTTAATGTAGGGTTCTTCAACATGCTCAAGCACATTGGGGCCGGGTAGTTCGGAAGGATTATGCACGTCTAGAACATCTCCTTTGGTTAAGTAGGCTTTATAAAGTACGTTGGGAACTGTAGTAATTACGCTCATATTAAATTCGCGTTCTAAACGTTCCTGTACAATTTCCATGTGCAACAACCCTAAAAAGCCGCAGCGGAAACCAAAGCCTAATGCAGCTGATGATTCAGGTTCAAAAACCAAAGAGGCATCGTTTAATTGAAGTTTTTCTATTGATGCACGCAGTTCTTCGTATTCATCGGTATCTACAGGGTAAATACCCGCCCATACCATGGGTTTTACTTCTTCAAATCCTTGAATAGGGGCAGCGGCCGGATTTTTTACATGGGTTATGGTATCGCCTACTTTTACTTCTGAGGCTTTTTTTATTCCTGAAAAAAGATAACCAACATTCCCTGTGCTAACGAACTCTTTGGGGCTGTCTTGTAGTTTTAAAATGCCTATTTCATCGGCATTATACTCCTTTTCGGTAGCCATAAATTTTACTTTATCTCCTTTTCTTATTTCTCCGTTTATTACTTTAAAGTAAGCTTTAATTCCTCGAAAAGAGTCAAATACAGAATCGAAAATAAGAGCTTGTAAGGGGGCATTTACGTTTCCAATCGGGTGGGGAATTCTATCTATAATAGCTTTTAATATATCTTCAATGCCTAGTCCTGTTTTACCACTGGCAGAAATAATATCTTCGTGTTTACACCCTACTAAATCTACTATTTGATCTTTTACTTCTTCGGGCATGGCACTGGGCAAATCTATTTTATTGAGAACCGGAATGATTTCCAAATTGTTTTCTAATGCAAGGTACAAATTAGAGATAGTTTGTGCTTGTATGCCTTGTGCAGCATCTACAATAAGCAGGGCTCCTTCGCACGCAGCAATGGAACGGGAAACTTCGTAAGAAAAATCGACATGCCCCGGTGTATCTATTAAATTCAGAATATATTTTTTTCCGTTCAGTTCATAATCCATTTGTATGGCATGGCTTTTTATGGTAATCCCTCTTTCTCGTTCTAAATCCATGTCATCTAAGGTTTGCTCGGTAAGTTCCCTAACGGAAACCGTATTGGTAAATTGCAAAAGCCTATCTGCTAGCGTGCTTTTACCGTGGTCTATGTGTGCAATAATGCAAAAATTTCTAATATTCTCCATACTCTTAAAAAGAGAACAAAGTTAGGGTAAATAAAGATTTAAAAGAACCCCCACTTTTTATAGTTGTTTTATATATGCAATTGCTCTACTTTTGCCCCTTATTTTTAATAAATTAGATGCGTGTAATAGACCGAATCAACAAGAGTAAAAGCACTCTTTTCTCTTTTGAAATTCTTCCACCCCTTAAAGGAAAGGGTATCGAATATATTTATGAAGGAATAGACCCTTTGATGGAATTTAAGCCGGCTTTCATTAATGTAACTTATCATCGTGAAGAATTTGCATATAAAAAAAGAGAAAAAGGGTATTTAGAAAAAATTGCAATAAAGAAAAGACCTGGAACAGTTGGTATTTGTGCTGCCATTAAAAGCAAATATGATGTAATAACGGTGCCTCATCTTATTTGCGGAGGATTTAATAAAGAAGAAACTGAAAATGCCCTGATTGATTTACACTTTTTGGGAATAAAAAATGTATTGGCTTTGCGAGGTGATGCCATTAAAACAGAAGTTGCTTTTGTTCCCGAAGAGGGTGGGCATGCTCATGCGGTAGACCTAGTAAAGCAAATTGTAGATTTAAACAAAGGGATTTATCTAGACGAGGAAATTGTGAGCCCACACCCAACCGATTTTTGTATAGGCGTTGCCGGATATCCTGAAAAACATTTCGAATCGCCCAATATTTTAAATGATATAAAATACCTGAAACAGAAAATTGAAGCAGGAGCGGAGTACATTGTTACCCAACTTTTCTTCGATAATCAGAAGTTTTTCGACTTCGTGAAATTATGTCGCAATAACGATATTCATGTGCCTATTATTCCGGGTTTAAAACCTATAACTACCAAACATCATTTAAGTTTTATGCCCAAGTTTTTTCATGTAGATTTACCCGGAGTATTGGTAGAAGAAATTGAAAAGTGTAAAACAGAAGAAGAGGTAAGGCAGATTGGTATCGAATGGACAATAGCTCAGTCCAAAGAGTTAATTCAATTTGGGGTTCCTTGTATTCACTACTATACCATGGGTAAATCGGAAGCGGTTAAGAAAATAGCCTCTCAGGCATTTTGAGTGGTTTTTTGTTATTTTTTAAACAAAAAATCCCCTCCATAACGGAAGGGATTTTTACAAATCTATTTTAATTTTAGTTTATTTGGTGGCCACAGCTCCAAAGTTTAGTTTAATTTCAAAATCATCGTAAATCATTTTATCGCCTAACCCTTCAAAAAATTTGCCGGAACCATATTTTATGTCATAGTCTGTTCTGTTTATAGTGATATCGGCTATGGCTACGAGTTTGTTATCTTTAACCGTAATTTTTGCCGGAAAACTTAATGATTTGGTTATTCCCTTAATAGTAAGGTTTCCTTTAATGATGTGAGTGTTTCCTTTTTCGTCTGCTTTTGCTTCGCTACCTGTAATTGTAAAAGAAGCGGTGTTATGTTTTTCTACGTCAAAAAAATCAGCCGACTTTAAATGACCTTCTAGTTTCTCTTTCCATTCGCCTTGCAAATCTAATGTTACAATGCTTAACATATCTATGGTAAAGTTACCTTTCACAATATTTCCTTTTTTTAAAGTCAGTTCGCCCTTTTTAAGATTTATTTCGCCATTATGCTGGCCGGTAACTTTTTTGCCTACCCATTCTATTTTACTGGTTTTGGTATCGGCCTTAAATTGTTGTGCAAAAAGCTGCACACCTGTGGCTATTATTAAAGAAGCCATTAAAATCATTTTTTTCATAGTGTTTAGTTTTAAATTTAATATCACAAAAGTATGTAATAACAAAATATGTTACAACAAATAAATGTTAAATTTTTATAAAATAGAATAAAAACAGGAAAATAAATATAGAACATACAATCTTTCTTTAATTTGTAAAACAAAAAAAGTAAACAAAAACACCAATGTATGTCGGTAGAGATTAGAGAAGTAAAAACCAAACAAGATGCAAAAGAATTTGTAGAAGTAGTTTATAAGATATATAAAGGGAATAAGTATTGGGCTCCTGCCATGAAAAGTGATGAGGCAAAATCATTATTTCCCGAAACAAATCCTGCATTTGAATTTTGTAACGCAAGGTTTTGGATAGCATTTAAAAACGGACAGTGTGTAGGCAGAATAGGAGCCATTGTAAATCACTTGCATAACCAAAAAACAGGAGAAAAAACAGGCCGAATTACAAGAGTTGAATTTATGAACGATATAGAAGTTCTTAAACTACTTATTAATACGGCCGAAGCATGGCTTAAAGAGCAAGGAATGAGCAAAGTACAAGGACCTTTGGGCTTTTCTAATCTAGATTTGCAAGGAATGTTGGTAGAAGGATTTGAATACTTGCCCTCTATTGCTTCTGTTTATCATCAGCCTTATTATCATAAATTAATAGAACAGTTGGGATATACCAAAGAAATAGACTGGGTTGAGTTTCGTTTAACCATAGGAGAAGCCGCTGTAAGTAAAGCATCACGAGGGGCTCAACTCATTGCAAAAAGGTATGGCATCAGTGTGCTTCATTTTAAATCTACAGCGGAGTTGTTACCCTATTCTGCAACTATTTTTTCCATACTAAACGATTCTTTTGACGATTTGCCTTTTGTAACCAAGTTTACAGAACCCATGATGGATTTTTATAAAGAAAAGTATATAAAACTTTTAAATCCGGAGTTTGTAAAATTGGTGAAAATGAAAGAGGAAGTAATAGGTTTTGTAATTGGATTGCCTAGTCTTTCCAAAGCTATGCAAAAAGCAAAAGGAAGCTTATTCCCATTTGGTTTTTGGCATATCTTAAAGGCAAGAAGCGGAAAAAATAACGATACCCTAGATCAGATGTTAACCGGTGTAAAAAAAGAACACCAAGCAACAGGAGCGGCCGTAATTCTTATGGCTGAATTGCAGAATGCAATGTTGCAGAAAGGAATGAAGTACATCGAAACAACCGGAATTTTTGAAACCAATGCCAGTGCCATTGCTAATTGGAAAAACTATGAAAATATACAACATAAACGTAAACGCTGTTATAGAAAAGATCTTTTATAATTCAGGAATTTTCCTAATGATGCTGTTTTCAATTTCTTGTAGTTCGCCTATATCAAACAACGATTCCGAAAAAATACAGGCTGTAATGCAACGGCAAGAAGAAGCGTGGAATCGCGGAGATATAGAGGGGTTTATGGAAGGATATTGGAAATCGGATTCGCTAATCTTTATAGGAAAAAGCGGTGTAAAATATGGTTGGAAAAATACCCTCAATAATTACAAGAAGTCATATCCAGATCGGAACAAAATGGGCATGCTTAAATTCAAGAATTTAAAAACAGAATTGTTAGAAGGAAATAATGCTTATGTAATTGGAAATTGGACACTTTTTAGAGAAACAGATACCATAGGAGGATACTACAGTTTATGGTGGAAAAAGATGAATGGAAATTGGTTAATTGTTGCCGACCATTCTAGTTGATTTAACGAAATACATTATTATACAAAATATTAGGTAAAATTATTTTTAGGAAATTTGTAAATCATGCTCCCCAAAAAATATTTACTTCCCTTTTTCTTTTTTTGTTTTCTTTTGTCCTCTAACGCATTTTCGCAGTATAACGTGGAGGTGCATTTTGTAAATCCAGATTCTGCTTATGCCGGTCATGAAATTAAATTGGGAGCTGTTATTAAATGCAATGAAGTAATCAGTTTTGCCCGTTTGCAGATAAATATACCCGAAGGATTTGTGCCGGTAAATAATAAAAAGGGCTCTGCCCAATTTATACACAGTAAAAACACCATCAAGTGGATTTGGGTTTCTTTTGGAGAAACCGAACAAAGAGTGGAAGTAACTCTTGCCACCAGCAAAAACATTATGGGAGAAAAAAGTTTTGAATCAATTTTTTCATTTGCCGATGAAGATAGTAGTGTGCATCTAAAACAACCTCCTCTTTTAATGTATATTTTGCCATACGTAGAGCCCGTTATAGCTGAAAAGCCCGCAGAAGATGTAAAACTAACAACAAAAGCAGACAAATACACCATTCAGATTGTTGCTAAACGAGAAGACAATCCAACTGCGGTTAAAAATTATTTAAAACAAAATGGACTTAAAGAAAAAGCATTTTCATTTAAAGAAAATGAGTTGTACAAGTTTTGTATTGGTAAGTTTAAAGAACTAGAAGATGCCGAAATTTTTAGAAAAAAAATAGCCGAAAAGCACAATATGAAAGATGCTTTTGTAAGAGTAATTCCAGACAATGAATAGCTTCACTTTCTATCGGCAGATTTTCTTTTGCTTATAGCAAAAATCCACACTACTACACCGGCTAATAATACCGTAGTAATAAAAGCGGCTATTACATTTTCGTTTAGTAAATCCTCGGTTGAAAATTGCATGGCTTTATATTTTTTGTTTACTTTACGCCTCAACCCTTTAATTACATTCTTTAAAGAACACTTTGCTACATATAAACGTATATATCGGGAAAAAGTTGCCTCTAGTCGAAAAAATATTATTATTTAACGATAATTATAGAAATAATTTGCAATGAAACTAACAAGTAGAGATTACATAAAAGGAATACTCGGCAGAGATATAGGCATATTAAGTAAAGCAATAACCCTCATTGAGAGTGAAAAGGAAGAACATCAAGCCATAGCCAGAGAGATTTTAACAGAATGCGTCAAGGTAAAATCAAATACAATTCGAGTAGGCATTACAGGGGTTCCGGGTGCAGGAAAGAGCACATTCATAGAAGCCCTTGGCTCCTATTTAGTTAAAGAGAAAGGATATACAATTGCGGTATTAGCCATTGATCCAAGCAGTAAACGCACAAAAGGAAGCATTTTGGGTGATAAAACTCGAATGAGTAATTTGTCCACCATGAAAGATGTTTATATCCGGCCAACGGCATCATCTGGAGTGTTGGGTGGGGTGGCCAAAACCACTCGCGAAACTCTTATTTTATGCGAAGCGGCAGGCTTTGAAATAATACTGATTGAAACGGTTGGCGTGGGTCAAAGCGAAATAGAGGTTAAGGAAATGGTTGACTTTTTTTTGCTATTGGCTATTGCCGGAGCCGGAGATGAATTACAGGGAATAAAACGCGGGATTATGGAAATGGTTGATGCTATAGTAGTAAATAAGGCCGATGGATTGAATATCGAAAATTCAGAAAAAACAGTCCGCGAAATAGAGAATGCTTTACACTTATTTCCATTAGGAAATTCGACTTGGAAGCCTCAGGTAATAACTTGTTCTTCAATAGAAAATAAAGGTATAGAAACTGTTTGGGAAATAATCGAAAACTACGCAACCCTTGCTCGGTCTAATGGGTACTTTCAGGAAAATAGAAAAAAGCAGGACATTCAAGTATTTCAGAATTTCTTAAGCAAAAAAATCCTTCAATTTTTTCTTGAAAACAAAAATACAAGACTGCTGATAAATCAATACGAAAAACGCATTGCCGATAATGCAGAAGATCCTTATACTGCTGCGTATAAAATATTCAATCAAATAGTAAAGGAATAGTATAAAATAGTAAAGAGAAGATTATCTCTTTACTACAAAAAACTAATCTTCTTCTCTTGGAATAGCTTTATTTACTCTAAGTTCTCGACCCTTAATTTCCTGACCGTTTAGAGCAGCAATGGCGTTTTCGGCTTCTTCGTCTTTACTCATTTCCACAAAACCATACCCTTTAGAACGCCCTGTTCTTTTGTCAATAATAATTTTGGCTGAAATTACGTTTCCGTAAGCCCCAAACGCATTTTGCAACTCTTGTTCGCTCATAGAGTACGCAATGTTACCTACATAAATATTCATGAATAATTGATTTTAATACGGTGTAAAAGTATAATAAAAAAGTGATGAAACAAAACGATGCAAAAAAAACGATATTCTTACCAAGTAAGTACTTCATCTGTTTTAAATTCCCCCCTATCCAATTTATCTTTAATTTTTGCAAATGAATTAACCGTATAATTTACATCTTCCAACGAGTGCATGGCAGTGGGTATCAGTCTTAGTATAATAGTACCTTTGGGCACCACTGGATAGATTACCACAGAGCAGAATATGTTATATCCCTCTCTTAATTCTAGGGCTAAGTTTTTTCCTTCCGAAACATCTCCGTTTAGTACTACCGGTGTTACAGGAGAGTTTGTTTTTCCGATGTTAAAACCATGTTCTCTTAGTCCTTTTTGTAATGCATTTACAATTGTCCATGTTTTTTCTCTTAAATCCGTACGGGTTCTTATCATATCCAATCTTTTCAATGCTCCAATAACGATAGGCATAGGCAACGCTTTGGCGTATATTTGCGAACGTACATTGTAACGTAAATACTGGCATATATTTTCAGTACTCGCCACTAACCCTCCAATAAGGGCCATAGATTTAGCGAAGGTGGCGCAGTATATATCCACTCCATCTTGTACTCCCTGATGTTCTCCTGTTCCTCTGCCGTTTGGCCCCATAATGCCAAATCCATGAGCATCATCAACCAACAATCGGAAAGTGTATTTTTTCTTTAATTCTACAATTCCTTTAAGATTACCTTGGTTTCCACTCATTCCAAACACCCCTTCGGTAATAACCAAAATGCACCCCCCTGTTTCATCGGCCACTTTGGTTGCGTGTATTAGTTGCTTTTCAAGACTTTCCATATTGTTGTGTAGATACACAAAGCGTTTTCCTTGGTGTAGTCTCACTCCATCAATAATACATGCGTGCGATTCAGCATCATATACGATGACGTCTTTTCTATCAACTAAGGCATCAATCGTGGACATAATGCCCATGTATCCGTAGTTAAAAAGTATTGCATCTTGCTTTTGTTCAAACTCGGCAAGTTCTGCTTCTAATTGTTCGTGATAATTAGTGTTTCCGGTCATCATTCTGGCCCCCATCGGGTAGGCCAATCCCCATTCTTTTGCGGCCTCTGCATCTACTTTGCGTATTTCAGGCTCATTGGCTAAGCCTAAGTAGTTATTTAAGCTCCATTGAAGCACTTTTTTTCCTCTAAAATACATGTGAGATCCAATTTCGCCTTCTAATTTAGGAAAGGCAAAATATCCGTGTGCAATTTTTGCGTATTGTCCTAGCGGA
This sequence comes from Flavobacteriales bacterium, assembly GCA_905339165.1. Lineage (GTDB taxonomy): Bacteria > Bacteroidota > Bacteroidia > Flavobacteriales_E > Vicingaceae > BCD5. The sequence continues at coordinate 53,424 of CAJPFH010000050.1, read as the reverse complement.
CCACGTTTCTTTTCTATTTTGTCAAATAAATCTAATGCCATAGTTTTTCTATTTAATAGCGGCAAATTTATACTAAATATTTACTTTCCATAAATCTATTTTTAAACAGTAGGTTGTTTGCTTTAATGTTTGAATATCTTAATCATTTAAATGTTACTTTTGTGTCGTGAAAAGAGGTATATATATTCATCTGCTCTTTACCATTTTTGTGCTACAAGCTTGCAGTAAGTATCAAAAATTGTTGAAAAGTAACGATAATAACGCCAAATACGAGGGGGCTGTGAAGTATTATGAGAAAAAGGATTATCAACGGGCTTTTCCTCTGTTGGAGGAGTTGATGCCATTGTACAGGGGAGTGGAAAAGGGCGAATTAATTTATTACTATTACTGCAATGCCAATTATTTTTTAAACGACTTTTATGTAGCGGCATACCATTATAAAAAATTTTACCAAACATACCCAACGAGTAAATATGCCGAGGAATGCTTGTATATGGCCGCTTATTGCAATTATATTATTTCTCCTCCATATAGCTTAGATCAAGAATCAACTGTAAAAGCAATAGAAGAATTTCAGGTTTTTACAGCAGCTTTTCCTAACAGTACACGTATCGATACTTGTAATCAACTCTTGGATGAACTTGAAAATAAGATAGAAACCAAGCATATGGAATACGCTAAATTGTATTATAAAACCGAAAACTACAAGGCTGCGATAGTATCCTTTCAAAATTTTTTAAAAGATTTTCCGGTTTCTGCTTATAAAGAAGAAGCCTTGTTTTTATCCTTTAAATCGTGGTATTTTTTAACAAAAAATAGTGTGCCCGAAAAAAAAACAGAGCGAATTAAAGAAACTATCGAGGCTTATTATAACTTTGTGGACGCTTTTCCAAACAGTAAAAAAATAAAAGAAGCAGAATCTCTTTATAAAAACCTAACTTTGGAGAAACAAAAGACTGAACAAAAAAAAATATAGCAATGTCTCAAACCTACAAAAAATCAAATGCAAATTCAACCACGGTAACGATGGATTTGAACAGTTTAATAACTGACACCAATAACATCTACGAATCAACCGTAATTATTGCAAAAAGAGCTAATCAGATTTCTTCAGATATTAAAGAGGAATTAACCCAGAAATTGAACGAGTTTGCTTCGCATACCGACAATCTTGAAGAAGTATTCGAAAACAGAGAGCAAATAGAAATTTCTAAGTTTTACGAAAGAATGCCAAAACCTTCCGCCATTGCTTTGCACGAGTTTGTAGAAGGAAAAGTGTATTACAGAAATCCTGATGCTGAGAATCTTTAAGCACTTCTAAAATGCTAAAAGGCAAGAATATCCTGCTGGGTATAACGGGAAGTATTGCCGCCTATAAATCACTTTTTTTAATCAGGCTTTTAGTTAAAGAAGGAGCTAACGTAAAGGTATTGCTTACCCCTTCTGCAAAAGAATTTGTTACTCCCTTAACGGCATCTACTCTTTCGCAAAACCCCGTATATTCCGATTTTTACAATTCAGAAACAGGGGAGTGGAATAGCCATGTAGAACTTGGTTTATGGGCAGATATGATGCTTATTGCCCCGGTTACCGCTTCTACTCTTTCTAAAATGGCTTGCGGGGCAGCCGATAATCTGCTTATTACCACCTATCTTTCTGCCCGCTGCCCTGTATTTTTTGCTCCGGCTATGGATTTGGATATGTATAAACACCCTTCTACCTTAGCAAACATAAGCTCTCTTGATCGGTTTGGAAATATATTCATAAAACCAACAAACGGAGATTTGGCAAGTGGACTGGCTGGAGAGGGCCGTATGGCTGAACCCGAAGATATCATAAGAGTTTTAAAAAACTACAAAAGCAAAGGAGTGCTTAGCGGAAAAAAGGTGTTGGTTACGGCCGGACCAACATACGAAAAGTTAGACCCTGTCCGTTTTGTAGGTAACTTTTCATCGGGATTAATGGGAATAGAATTGGCAAAAGAAGCAAAAGCCTTAGGATCGGAAGTAACACTTGTTTGTGGCCCCACTCACTTAGAAAAGCCCGAACACATTCGGGTTATCAGCGTAGTATCGGCCGAAGAAATGGCAAAGGCCTGTTTCGAACATTATCAAGAAGCCGACATCACTATTATGGCTGCGGCAGTAGCCGATTATACCGTTAAAGAAAAAAGCAATACCAAAATAAAGAAAAAAGCCAACTCTTTATCTTTAACTCTTGTTCCTACAACCGATATTTTATTTGAAATGGGAAAAAGAAAAAGAAACAATCAACTTTTGGTTGGTTTTGCCCTAGAAACCGAAAATGAACTTGAAAATGCAGAGAAAAAACGCATCGAAAAAAATGCCGATATGATTGTGCTTAATTCGTTAAATATCCCGGGAGCAGGGTTTTCTACGGCAACCAATCAAGTGGTTATGTTAACAAAAAACGGAGAGCAAGTATCTACTCAATTAAAAAACAAAAGAGAAATAGCGAAAGAAATTTGGCAAACAGTAGTAAATTTGGTAAAACAATGAGAAAAAAATTAACATACTTCTTGCTACTTATTTGTGTAAATAGTTTGTATGCTCAAGAGTTAAATTGCGTGGTACAAGTAAATTCCACTCAGGTTGCCAATGTAGAAAAAAGAGTTTTTGAAACTTTACAAAAGGCAATATTTGAATTTATGAATAATCGCAAATGGACTACCGATATTTATAAAAACGATGAGCGAATACAGTGTAATATTCTTTTAAATATTACAGAAGTGGTGAGCCAAAATGAATTTAAAGCAACCATTAGCGTACAATCCTCTCGTTCTGTTTATGCCAGTTCTTACTCTTCAACCATTATTAATCATATTGATAAGGATTTTCAGTTCAAATATGTAGAATACGAACCGCTGGAATTTTCCGACAATGTATTTATTAGCAACCTTACAGCAGTTCTTGGATATTACGCATATATTATTTTGGGAGCCGATTACGATACCTTTTCTCAGAATGGAGGTACACCTTATTTTCAAAAAGCATTAGCCATAGTAAACTTAGCCCAGTCGGCACCGGAGCAAGGTTGGAAAGCATTCGAAAACATCAATAATCGTTACTGGATAGCAGAAAACTACACCAATCAAATTTTTTCTCCCTTGCGTGAATTCATGTACAAATACCATCGGCTTGCTTTTGATATAATGGCTACCGATGTAGATAAGGGAAGAAAAGAGGCCTTTGAAGCATTAAAGCTACTGGAAAAAGTACACATTCAACGTCCCGGAAATTTTCAGTTAAGTTTTTTATTTAATGCAAAAGCAGATGAAATTATTAATCTTTTTCAAGGTTCAACCGATGCCAATGAAAAACAGGAAGTGTTACAACTCTTAGGAAAGATTAATCCGCAGAACATAAACCGTTACCAAAAAATTTTACAGAACAATTAATCAAAATGCAGCATGCTGAAAAAACTTTTGGTAAGCAACTACACTTTAATTGATTCGCTAGAGATTACTTGGGATAAAGGTTTAACCATCATTACAGGAGAAACAGGAGCCGGAAAGTCTATTCTACTGGGAGCATTAGGCTTGGTGGTGGGGCAGCGTGCCGATTCAAATACGCTTAAAAACAAAGAAATCAAGTGCATTGTAGAAGCTGAATTTGATTTAAGCCGTTTTGATTTAGTTCCGTTCTTTGAAACAAAAGATTGGGATTATTCCAAAAACTCCATTATACGAAGGGAAATAGCACCCACCGGAAAATCGAGAGCCTTTGTGAACGATACTCCTGTGGGTGTTTCTGATTTAAAAGAGTTGGGTGAGAAATTAATAGATATCCACTCTCAGCACGAAACATTACTACTTACTGAAAATTTGTTTCAACTAAAAACGCTCGATGTTTTTGCAAAAAATAATACGCTTCTTATTCAATACAAACAATACTATGCTCAATACAAAGAATTAGTCGAAGAGTTAGAACAACTTAAACAAAGAAATCAAAAAGCATTGTTAGACATAGATTATCTGAGTTTCCAGTTTACAGAATTAGATGAAGCTAATCTGAAAGAAAACGAAACGGAAGAGTTGGAAGTAGAACAAAAAATTCTTACCCATGCCGAAGAAATTAAACAAGCTTTAGCTTCTGTGCTCCACATCTTGCAAGATTCAGAAAATAATGTTATTTCTGTTTTAGCCCAATCAAAAAATATATTCTCTACCATTGAAAATAAACTATCAGAAACTGCGGCACTTTCCGAACGTTTAAAAAGTGTTATTGTAGAATTACAGGACATAGCCTACGAAACCGAAAAACTTTCAGAGAAAGTACAATTTAATCCTCAACGATTAGAAGAAATTAACGAACGCATTAGTTTATTGTTTGGGCTTTTACAAAAGCACCGCTTTAATACAGTAGAAGAACTGATTCAACTAAAAGAAAAATTACAAAACGATATTCTCGGTATTTCTTCCTTAGAGAATGAAATTTTTGAAAAAGAAACAGCCTTGAATAAGTGTATCACCGACTTAAATAGTATCGCCAATGCTTTAAGTAAAAGCCGTATGCAGGCTATTAACGAACTGGAAAATGCGATATCGAAAATTCTTTTACAGATAGGCTTGGTAAATGCAACATTTACCATTCATATGGAAGCAAGTACGGTGTTTTTGCCAAACGGTTTAGATAAAATAACTTTCTTTTTTTCTGCCAACAAAGGAGTAGATACGGCTCCACTTCAAAAAGTAGCATCGGGTGGTGAACTCAGCAGGGTAATGTTGGCTATAAAATCGGTAATAGCACAAAGTAGTTTGCTTCCTACCATTATTTTCGATGAAATAGACACAGGTATTTCTGGAGAAACGGCCGATAAAACCGGAAATATCTTAAAGGAGATGGCAAAAAATATTCAAGTAATTGCCATTACACACCAGGCTCAGATTGCAGCCAAAGGCAATACGCATCTTTTTGTTTACAAAGAAACCACAGAAAGCAGCACACGCTCATTAATCCGAAAACTGAATAACCAAGAAAGAGTAGAAGAGATTGCTAAAATGTTGAGCGGAGAAAAAGTTAGCAAAGCTGCTATTGAAAATGCAAAGCAATTGTTGAAAAATTAAGTTGCATTTAACTTTTGATATATATATATATATATATATTCTGATTAAGAGTGCCAGATTTTAGTAATGCAACTTAATGTTTCAAAGAGTCGTCATTGTGCTAAACTTTTATAATTGGTACTATGAGAAAAATTTTATTTTTAACACTTGTTGTTTGCACATCAGTTCTTTTAAATGCCCAATCTAACGGATATTTTAAAGTAAATAACGATGGTTTGTTTACACATATTAAAAAATTAGAAACAACCTCAGGGTTTGTTACAATTGGCACTAATAGTAAAGATGGGGTAAAAGATTTGCAAATAACCAAGTGGGACGAAAGTTTTAACCCGGTTTGGAATTTTAAAACAACGGATAATAATATAATGAGTGCTGGTGGTAATTCTGAAATTGTAGAAGCAAATGATGGTGCTTTTTTTGTAAAAGCAATGTCAACTACTGGCGAGCAGATAGTTTTTAAATTGTCAAGCAATGGTAGTTTATTATGGCAAAAAAAATATACTGGTTCAGGTTCGCTTATAGCATATGCATTTCAAAAAGCAGCACCCGGTGATAATGGATTTCTTATGGGTACTGGGGCTTGCAGCTATTCAAATACACTTATAAAATGTGATGCTAATGGAGCTATAGAGTGGGTAAAGGCATATCCGCATACATTAGCACAAGGAGTTACTACAATGTGGAATATAATGAATGATGGACAAAATTATATTTTAGGCTCAAATATGAATATAAATTCTATTATTTCTACTCGTATTGATGCCACCGGAAATATTCAATCATACACCACATACAAGCATCCTACAAAACAATTCGTCAATGGCCAAGCAGTAAAAACAAGTAATGGTTATGTTATGATGTGTGCCTACAACGGAAGTGATAATAAACGAATAGGCGTTTGCTATTTCAATAATTCTTTAAACTTAAATACATACACCGAGGTGGTCAGTACTTCTAACGAGGATATTTATGGTATGTCCTTTAGTACAAATGATAATGGACAAAGTGTATTTTTGAATGGCATGACATATACAGGTATATACAATCTATTTATTTGTAAAGTAAATACAAATGCCAGTATAGCATGGAAACATAGGGCACAGGCGGCAAACAGTACACCTTACAAAGGTGTTCAGTTTAATTCTCATGCGTTATGGGGAAACAAAATAGTAAATGTAGGGGATGGTTATAATGAGGGTCCTTTTTTTAGTATCATGGATGTTAATGGAGATGGCTTGTGTGCTCCACTTGCATTTAGCATTTCTGCCTCTAACACTTCGTTAAATCTATTGAGTGGTAGTTTATCTACCTACACTGTTACAGATATAGTAGCATCTACAACCACATATACTACCTCTACTACAATCTCCTATACAAAAACATTATACTGCGGGGTGTTACCCAACGAAGTAGATGAAATTAATTTAAGAGATAACATTTCTATCTATCCAAATCCTGCAAGAGATGTGCTGAATATAGTATTCAATGAAATAATAACAGAGCCAACACCTGTAGAAATCTACGATACTTTCGGCAGAATGATTTTATTTGAAAAGATTAATAAAAATAACAACTCTATTGATATTTCTGCTTTTTCAAGAGGAATGTATTTGCTGAAAGTAAAAAACAACACAAACGAGTTCTTTAAGAAATTTATAAAAGAGTAAGGCTGGGCGAATAAGCCAATAAAATATTCTACGTTTTTTGGGCAAAAACTTTCTCCAAAAAGTTTTTCAGTTCATCAATTCCTACACCGTAATACGCTTCTCCCTCTTTTACAAAAGAAAGTGAACCTGTTTCTTCAGAAACAACAATGCTTATTGCATCGGATATTTCGCTAATTCCAATGGCCGCTCTGTGCCTTAGTCCAAAATGCCCCGGTAAGTCTTCTTTTTCGGTTATAGGAAGTACGCAGCGAGCAGCCACAATTCTATTTTCACTTATGATTGCTGCTCCATCGTGCAGCGGGCTGTTTTTAAAAAAAATAGACTCCAGCAGAGCAGAACTTAAACGAGCATCTAATTGCTGTCCGCTTAGGGTATATTGAGATATATCGGCTTCTCTGGAAATAATGATTAAAGCTCCGGTTTTAGACTGCATCATGTTTTTACAGGCTTTCAAAATAGATTTTATGTAAATGGCTTCTACATTTCTTACTTGCATCTTCCAGTTAAATATATTCCATTTTCCTTTTCCTCTGCGAAGCAAACGGGTATTGCCAATCATAATTAAAAACCTGCGAATTTCTTGTTGAAATACAATTATTAATGCCAATACTCCAACCCCAATAAATTTTCCTAAAATTTCGCTAAGCAATTCCATTTGCAGCAGATCTACCACTTTCCACAATAGGTAAATGGCCGCAATTCCAATAAAAATACGAATGGCATTAGTGCCTTTTATGAGCATATACAACTGGTATAGCAACAAGGCTACAAGCAATATATCTACAAGTTTTATAAAACTGAAAGGAATAAAACCGAAAATATCGAAAAATAAAATCATAAAGCAATATTAATTCTTTTGCATGTATTCGACTATTTTTATGGCTTCAACTGCTTCTTTAACATCGTGTACCCTTAATATTTTTGCTCCTTTTATAAGAGCTAAGGTGTGTATAATACTTGTGCCGTTTAGTGCATTTTTTGGTTGAGTGTGCAGCAACTTATTAATCATAGATTTTCTGGAAACTCCGATTAAAACAGGTTTTTCAAGTAGATTGAAATGCTCTAGGTAATTAAGTAAAGTATAATTGTGTTCAATGTTTTTTCCAAATCCAAATCCGGGGTCAATTAACACATCGTTAATTCCGAGTAATTTCATTTTTTCTGTTTTAGAAGCCAAACTAAAACACACCTCTTTTACCACATCGGTATAAACAGGGTTTAACTGCATATTTTCGGGAGAGCCCTGCGTGTGCATAACAATATAAGGCACTTTTAGTTTTGCCACAACGTCAAGCATTTTGTGGTCAAATTCTCCTCCTGAAATGTCGTTGATTATCGCGACTCCTGATTCAATGGCACTTTCGGCAACATCAGACCAAAAGGTGTCAACAGAAAGGATGCATTCCGGAAATCTTTTTACTATATTTTCAATGGCAGGTAAGATGCGTTTTTTTTCCTCATCAGGGTTTAATTGTATGGCCCCCGGTCGGGTAGATTGCCCTCCCACATCAATAATAGATGCCCCTTCTGTCATCATTTTTTCAACCTGCAGCAGATAGCTGTCGGTGTGCAACCCTCCGTCATAAAATGAGTCGGGCGTAAGGTTTAATATTCCCATAATCAGGGGTTCGTCTAAATTCAGTAATGATCCCCTGCAGCAAATGCTAATTTTTTCTGAAAAAAATGTATCTTTCGGCACTTTATTTTTTGGTGTGAAGTTACAAATGAATACTACTTCTGAGCAATATAATAACACAATAAAAGAGTGCCGCGAAATTTTTGTTAAAAAACTAAAAGATTACGGTACCGCATGGCGTACGTTCCGAAGCAGCTCCTTAACCGATCAAATTTATATAAAAGCTAAACGGATTCGAAGCATACAGGAACGCGGATTTTCAAAAGTAGATGAGGGTATTAAACCCGAATTTATGGGTATTGTAAATTATTCTGTAATGGCCTTAGTACAGTTAGAATTGGGTTATGCCGATGAATCGGGTATGGAAGCGAATAAAGCCGAATTTTACTACGATACATTTATACAAAAGGCTAAAAGTTTAATGGAAGATAAAAACCATGATTATGACGAAGCATGGCGTGAAATGAGAATCAGTTCATTAACCGATATGATATTGGTAAAATTGCAGCGAATAAAACAAATAGAAAACAACCAAGGAAAAACAATAGTCTCTGAAGGTATTGATTCAAACTACTACGACATTATTAATTATGCAGTTTTTGCACTAATACGTTTAGCTGAAGAAAACACATGAAACAGATTAAATCGTTACACGGAATTTTGGGTTTACTCTACATCATGCTGAGTATCGTTTTTATTGTCTTAGCGAAACTTAGTCCCGGTGTGGTAGATGCTTTTTCCATCTACTGGATGTTTACATTGGCAGCATTAATTTTGGGCATTATTATTCTAATACACCCAAACGGAATAACGGTTGCAACCTATATTTCAAGAATTTTCACCGGTTCATTATTTATTGTATCAGGTCTTATCAAATCGAACGACCCATTGGGTTTTTCATATAAACTCGAGGAGTATTTCGATGAACGCTCACTCGGAGCTTTTTTTGCTTCTTTTCATGAAGTGGCATTACCCTTAGCCATCATCATTTCCTCAGCCGAAGTATTATTAGGGCTTGCTGTACTGGTTGGCGGAAAAGCAAAAATTACCCATTGGATTTTATTGGCAATGACACTTTTTTTTGCGTGGCTTACTTGGTTTACAGCTTCTTGTAACGATGCACAACAAGAGGCCCTGAATGCAGGCATTTCATTTAACAAATTATGCGTAAACGATTGCGGATGTTTTGGCGATGCCTTAAAAGGTTCGGTAGGTCGTTCGTTAACTCCATGGGAATCATTTTACAAAGATATTACACTGCTTTTCTTTGTATTGGTTTTACTATTACAAAGCAAAAAAATAAAACTAAATACCCTTAAAGACGATCTGATTATTTTACCCGTTTCGCTCATTTTAATTGTTGCTTTTTCCGGTGGATTATTTCATTGGGATTTCCCTTCTTATTTTACCCTTGTTTCCTTACTAATTTATGCGATTATTAAATTGTTACCCCTTATAAATGCTTATAAAGAGTGGCTAACAGCTATCGTGTTGGGTAGTGTTTGTATTATTTTTACCACTTACTGCCTAAAAAATTTGCCAATAAAAGATTTCAGACCATATGCTGTGGGTAAAAACATTCTACAGCAAATGAAGTTACCCGAAGGAGCTCAGCCCGATGTGTACGAAACATTACTTACCTATAAAAACACACAAACGGGCGAGATAAAAGAATTTACGCAACAAAGCTATCCATGGGACGATAGTACCTGGGTATGGGTAAGCACAAATAATAAACTCATTAAACAAGGCGATAAAGCAACAATAACCGATTTTACTATAATTGCCGATGATGGAAATGATTATGCCGAAGATTATTTATCTGATACAGAGCCTGTTTTTATGCTCATTGTTTACAATGTATCAAAAACCAATAAAGCCGCTTTTGAAAAAATTAATAAACTTGCCAATGATTGCAATTCCGAAGGAAAAACCTTTATAGCTCTCACGGCTTCTGGTTACGAAGAGGTAGAAAAACTACGGCATGATACCCAAGCCATGTACGATTTTTACACCTGCGATGAAATTACGCTGAAAACCATTATTCGTTCCAATCCCGGTTTATTACTTCTAAAAGAAGGAACAGTGTTGGCAAAATGGAATGATGCGAATATTCCCGATTATAAAACGGTAAAAGAAAAATATTTAAACAATAACTAAAAATAAATTAAATTGACTATCTTTTTTCTACGAAGAGCATTTTACGGTCTGTTAGTATTAGCAGGAGTGATTACCGTGGTTTTTTTATTGTTTAACGTACTACCTGGCGACCCGGCTCGTATGATGTTGGGCCAACGTGCCGACCAAGCCTCTATCGATGCCATTAATCGCGATTTAGGCTTAGATAAACCTCTTTCGGCACAATACATTATGTATATCAACGATTTAATGCCTCTTTCTTTACACGAAATGCAAAACGAAAATCATTATTTGTATCTAGACCCGGCCAAGTACGATTATATTAAATTATTCAATATCTCAAAGTCAAAAGTAATGGTGCTTAAGTACCCCTACCTAAGGCGATCATACCAATCCAAAAGAAAGGTATCGGAGATTATTATAGAAACTCTTCCCGAAACAGCAGTGTTGGCATTTGCCTCCATTATACTCGCTGCTTTTTTAGGTATTATTGGAGGTATCATTACGGCCATTTATAAAAATACTTGGGTAGATCATTTATCGCTCTTTCTGGCATCATTAGGAATGTCTGGCCCTTCTTTTTACATTGGCGTTATTATATCTTGGGTTTTTGGATACATGCTTTCGGAATACACCGGTTTAAATGCAATAGGTAGTTTATACACAATAGACGACTATGGAGATGGAGAATACCTCGACTTGAAAAACCTCATACTTCCTGCAGTAGCATTAGGCATTAGGCCATTGGCAGTGGTGATACAATTAATGCGAAATTCTTTATTAGAAGTGCTATCTTCCGATTATATTAGAACCGCTAATGCAAAAGGGCTTCGCTTTAGAACCGTAATATTTAAACATGCCTTAAAAAACGCATTAAACCCAGTGGTTACCGCTTTATCCGGTATGTTTGCCAGTTTATTAGCCGGAGCTTTATTTGTAGAAATTATTTTTTCTTGGAAAGGTGTTGGATGGGAATTATACAATGCGTTGGTAAAATACGATTTGCCGGTTGTAATGGGTGGTGTGCTTATTACCTCAACCGCCTTTGTGGTAATTAATGTATTAGTAGATATATCGTATGCCATTTTAGATCCTCGTGTAAGAATCAGATAGATTTATATGAGAAAAAAAATAGTTGCCGGAAATTGGAAAATGAACAAGAGCAGGGATGAGGCCTGCGATTTTTTTAATCTGATTCAGCAATCGGTTTTACCCAAAGAGGTACAATTAATGGTCTTTCCTCCGGCAATTTATCTTACCGAAGCAGTGGGTATTGTAAATAACAAAGTGATAATAGGGGCACAAAACTGTCATTTTGAAACAAAAGGAGCGTTTACAGGAGAAATATCCTCATCAATGATTGCTTCGGTTGGTGCAAATGCTGTAATTATTGGGCATTCGGAACGAAGACAATTTTTCAATGAAACCGATGCTATCTTAGCAAAAAAAGCAAGTACTGTAGTTCAATCCGGTCTCACCCTTATATTCTGTTGTGGCGAAATGTTGAACGAAAGAGAAAATCAACAACATTTTAAGGTGGTTGAAGAACAACTTAAAAACGGGTTGTTTCATTTGTCTTTAGAGCAATTTACTAAAGTTATTATAGCCTACGAACCTGTGTGGGCTATAGGCACAGGAAAAACCGCCTCCGCCTCAGATGCACAAGACATGCACCGTTTTATACGTTCTCTTCTTTCACAAATTCACCCATCAGTAGCCCATCAAACAAGCATTTTATATGGCGGAAGTTGTACTCCGGCAAATGCGAAGGAACTTTTTAAACAACCGGATATAGACGGAGGACTTATTGGCGGGGCTTCGTTGAATGTAAGCGACTTTTTAGCCATTGCCAATTCCTTTTAAAATGCCATATCTTAAAGTATCTTTTTTATTAAAGAGTAATAAAATTCTTTCAGAAATATTAATAGCAGAGCTATCCGAACAACATTTTGATAGTTTTGAAGAAACACAAGAAACACTAAATGCTTACATCAATAAAAGCTTTTTTAACGAAAAGAATTTAACAGAAGTATTGAATATCAATTCCTATTTTTTAGGTCTAAATTATACTATAGAAGAAATACCCGATAAAAACTGGAACGAACTTTGGGAGAAAAGTTTTGAACCTATTGTGGTAGCTGAAAGATGCGTTATAAAAGCACCTTTTCATCAATTAAGAAAAAGTTATCCTATTGAGTTGATAATAGAGCCAAAAATGTCATTCGGAACAGGGCATCACCAAACCACAGCGTTAATGATAGAACAAATGTTAGGAATGAACTTAAAAAATAAAAAAGTGCTCGATATGGGTTGTGGTACCGGAGTACTGGCTTTTTTGGCCGAGAAAATGGGGGCAGCACAAATTATGGCTATTGATAATGATGAATGGGCATACTATAACTCTTTGGATAATAAGGCGTTAAATAATTCTGAGAAAGTGCAAGTCGAATTGGGAAATGCGGCTTATTTGATTGGTAAAACATTTAATACGATATTAGCAAATATAAACCGAAACATCTTGATTGAGGATATGCATTTGTATGCCAACTGTTTAACATTAAACGACCAACTTTTAATCAGCGGTTTTTTTAAAACCGATAGCCCTATGCTAATCGAAAAAGCAAAAGAATATGGATTTTGCATACAAAATGCATCGTACCAAGAGGAGTGGGCCTGTTTATTACTAAAAAAAGAATAGAAATGAAAAACATTAAAAAATATCTGTTGTTTGTGTTTCTTCTTCCGCTCTATTCTTTGGCACAACAATCTTCTATTAAAATATTTTCGAGCGATTCGGTTAAATATTTCGAAGAAATGAAAATCTTTTTAAGTGAAGCCAGAAAAGACGAAGCAAAAGATTTTATGAAAGAATTCCAGAAAAGTTGGTATGGAGGAAAATTTAGTGAAAAACAAAGAAAGGGAGTTTACCATATTTCCAATGTGATGTTAGAAAAAAAAATGAGACCTTTTCCTGATTTTGTAAATTACCTAAATACTGTAGTGAGTTTTGTACTTAGCCCCTACCAAAATCAGGAAAGTTTCGATGTATGGCAAGAAATAGTTGAAAAACTGATTGGAGGAAAAAGCCGAAAGAGTAAACAAATGTATGCCGACTACATTGAGGTGTGCAATAATTTGTTTAGCGAAAATTTAATGTATAAATCGGAGGCTGTTTCCTGGACAGCCAGTAACAGCAACTACATTTTTGAGTTCGACACCGTTCCGGTGATGATATTTCCTTCGCTCAATTTAATTTGCTTTGCCAAAGGCGATAGTGCAGTTATTTACAACACAAAGGGTGTTTTTTATCCTACCGAAAACTTATGGGTAGGCGAGGGTGGGAAAGTGGATTGGAGAAGAGCTGGTCTTAATTCGAATGAAGTGTATGCAGAAATAGGTAAGTATAAAATCAGAATGAAATCTTCCGACTTTAGCGTAGATTCCGTTACGTTCTTCAACACACATTATTTTAAAAAACCTCTTATCGGAAAACTTACCGAAAAAGTAATGGCCAATGTAACTGAAGAAAGTGCCACCTACCCACGTTTCGATTCCTACAGTAAAAGAATACAAATTAAAAATATTGCAGAAAATGTAGATTATGAAGGCGGTTTTTCCATGCAGGGAGCAAAGTTTGTGGGTAGAGGCAGCAGCGAACAAGATGCCTACCTATACTTCTATCGAGACAAAAAGAAATTCATTACCATTGCCTCTAAAGCCTTAGGCATAAGAAACACAAAGTTTGCCTCCGATTTAGCCTCGGTAACAATCTACTTAGAAGGAGATTCTATTTACCACCCCGGATTAGACTTTAAATATTTAATAGATAAAAAAGAATTAACACTTTTTCGAGATAATAAGGGCATTTCCATTTCACCTTATTTCAATTCATTTCATAAACTCGATATGGAATTTGAAGAACTATCTTGGAAAATAGACGAACCCTTTATTCGCTTCGGGCACATCAGCACAAAATCTGATGCACATTTTGAATCTTCCAATTACTTTAAATTACAACGCTACGAACAATTGCAAGCATTAGACGATATACACCCTCTCGTAAAAGTAAGAGATTTGGCCAACAAGTTAAAAACAAATTCCCTTTCGGTAGATCAACTTTCTTCTCACCTCCGTTTATCCGAAAATCAAACCGAATTATTTCTTATTCTGCTTTCCAACAAAGGCTACGTAATGTACGATTATAAAAATAAAATGTTTACCGTAAAAGATAAACTACATAACAGCGTAATGGCTCGCTCTGCTAAGGTAGATTACGATGTAATTGAATTCAATTCCGATATTTCTACCGAAAATGCCAAACTAAACCTGCTCAATTTCGACTTAACTATTTATGGTATTAAATCCATTCTTTTAAGTGATTCGCAACAAGTTTATATTTTTCCGCTCAATGATAAAATTGTAGTAAAGAAAAACAGAGATTTTACCTTTGCAGGGATTATTCGTGCAGGTAAGTTCGATTTTTACGGAAAAGAATTTGCCTTTGAATACGACAACTTTAAAATAGATCTCATCAATGTTGACTCACTTAAGATGTGGGCTACCACAGGCAAAAAAGATGAATACGGAAACAATATTTTAACACCGGTAAGAACCGTTATTGAAAAAATACAAGGAAATTTATTGATTGATAACCCCTTCAATAAATCAGGCAAAAAAGATTATCCCGAGTTCCCTGTGTTAAACAGTTTCAAAGAATCCTTTGTGTTTTACGATAAAAAAAATGTACAAAATGGAGTGTACAAGAGAGATAATTTCTACTTCAAAGTGTACCCCTTTAAAATTGATAGCTTAGATAATATGACCAACGAGCAACTACGATTTAATGGGTTGTTTGCATCGGCCGGAGTATTTCCCGATTTTGAAGAAACATTAATCCTTCAACCCGACTATTCTCTCGGATTTATCAGAAAAACACCACCCGATGGGTATGCCATGTACGGAGGAAAAGGAACATTTTACAATAATATTAATCTTAGTAATAAAGGTTTAAGAGGCGATGGAAAGTTAGAATACATCACTTCCACCACGTACTCTAACGATTTTGTTTTTCATCCCGATTCAATGTTTACTCGTGCACAGGCATTTGATATTGCCGAGCAACAAACCGGAGTGGAATTTCCTCCTGTAAGAGGAGATGATGTTAGTGTGCGTTGGTACCCCAAAAACGACTATATGAACACTTTCAGCATAGATAAGCCGATTACCATGTATGAAAATAAATCGAATCTTTCAGGAAAATTGCGTTTAGCCCCGAATGGTTTAACCGGTAAAGGTTTATTTAGTTTCGATAAGGCTGAAATGACAGCCGATTTGTACAAATTCAAACATGTAGAATTTGAATCGGATACAGCTGATTTTAGATTGAAAGACGAGGTGAGCACCGATGCCATCACTTTTGCCACCAAAAATGTTCAGGCGTACATTACCTTTAAAGAACGCTACGGGCAGTTTCGTTCCAATGGGGGCGGTTCTTTTATAGAATTTCCGCAAAACCAGTACATCTGCTTTATGGAAGAATTTAAATGGTTTATGGATAACGATGATATAGAATTATCCGCCTCTAAAGCATCGGCTGAAGATGCCTCCGGTGTAAAACTTGAAGGCTCACAATTTATATCTACTCACCCTAAACAAGATTCTCTATCTTTCTTTGCTCCATCGGCTCGTTACGATTTGCGTAAACATATTATCTATGCCAAAAAAGTACGTTTTATGCAAGTAGGCGATGCTATGATTTACCCCGATAGTGGAAAAGTAACCATTTACGAAAAAGCAAAAATGGAAACTCTAAACAACGCCAGAGTGGTAGCGAGTTACGTAACGCAAAATCATAAAATGTATAATGTTACTGCCGATGTATTTGGTAAAAGGAGCTTTGCTGGGAACGGTTACATCGATTATGTTGATGAAACCGGAGGCAAACAAACCATCTATTTAGCTACCATTGGGGTAGATACCACAGGACAAACCTACGCATCTGGGGCTATTGAAAAAGAAACTAATTTCTCATTAAGTCCGCAGTACGATTACCATGGAAGAGTCTTTATCAATTCAAACAACGAGTTTATGACCTTCAGAGGGTTTACCCGTATCAAGCATGATTGTGATTTGCTAAGCAAAAACTGGTTCTATTTCAATTCGGAAATAAATCCAAACGAAATTTTTATTCCCATAGATTCCGTTCTTACCGATGAAGATGATAACAAACTTACGACCAGTGTGATGCTCAGCAAAGACTCTGTGGGTATCTATTCGGCCTTTGCAAATAGAATACTAAAATATAGCGATGCTAAAGTGTTGCCGGCATTTGGGTACATGTTTTACGATAAAGAATTAAAGGAATATAAAATATCTAATAAGTTAAAAATAAACTCAATTTCCTACCCGGGAAACTATCTTAGCTTAAATACAGAAACCTGTAAAATATATGGAGAGGGCAAAATGGATTTGGGTGTAAAAACAGGACAATTAAAAATAGAAACTTCAGGGAATGTGGTACACAGCCAGCTTGATAATACAGCCGTTTTTGATATGGTTATGATAATCGATTTCTTCTTTCATAACAACGCTATGGAAAAGATGGCTTCTCAAATAAATGAAAAAACATCGTTAGACCCTGTGGAATACGAACGGCCTGTTTTTGAGAGAGCTTTAAGAGAGCTGATGCCTAAAGAAGAAGCTGATAAAGTCATTTCGCAGTTAAGTCTAAATGGTACCCTAAAAAGAACTCCCGATGCTCTAAACAAAAGCATTGTAATTACCGATGTAAAATTTAAATGGATTAAAGAAAAAAATTCTTATAAATCAATAAGCCGAATTGGTGTGGCAAATATTTTAAAAGAACAAGTTAATAAATACGTAGAAGGAACAATAGAAATAGTAAAAAAACGCAGTGGAGATATTGTAAATATTTATTTAGAAATTGATCCGAATAATTGGTATTTCTTTTCTTATACTAGAGGAGTTATGCAGGCCATTTCTTCAAACGATCCTTTTAACAATTACATTCAGGAACTTAAACCCGATAAACGAAAAATGGAAGTAACCAAAGGGCAGGAACCCTATCAGTTTATGCTTTCTACGGTGCGTAAAAAAACAGATTTTTTAAAAGGAATAGATAACGAATAAAAGATGCAAGATATATTCAGCATACAAAACCTTTTGCTTCTGCTACTAGCCTATTTGTTGGGCTCTATACCTACGGCAGTGTGGGTTGGAAAGTGCTTTTACAATATCGATATAAGAGAACACGGGAGCAAGAATGCCGGAGCAACCAATACTATGCGAGTGCTTGGTAAGAGGCCCGGAATATTTGTGTTAATTGTTGATGTATTAAAAGGTTTTTTAGCTGTCCAAATGCTTCGATTTTTCGATACATTGCAGCCCTATACAGTTCCTTTTGTAAATATGCAACTTTTACTTTGTTTGGCAGCCCTTGTCGGACATATATTTCCTGTTTTTGCACAATTTAATGGAGGAAAAGGAATTGCAACTCTGCTAGGGGCAATGCTGGCCATGAACAGCGAGGCGGCTCTTATTTCTTTAGCTATATTCCTTATGGTATTACTGGTTTTTCGCTATGTTTCTTTGGGTAGTATGATTGGTGCTTTATTTTACCCAATATACATCATCTTTATTCAAGAATCTACCGTGCCTTCTCTTATTGCTTTTTCTATTTTTATTGCCATAGCGGTATTGTTTACACACCAAAAAAATATAGAAAGACTATTAAAACACGAGGAAAAAAAAGTTTTTAGTTATAGCAAAAAGGAGCAAAACGAAAAAGGTAAAAAATAAGTGGTACTTAAAAAAACATACGCACTCATTTTTCTCTTGTACTTATGCGTACCCGTAATCACTATTGCTCAGTTTAACTCGGAAATAGAATTAAAAAAAGAAGCCGAAAAACTATTTGCAGAAAAAAAGTACACCGAAGCCATGCCACTTTTTGGCCAACTAGCCAGTTTATATCCTAAAGAGGCCAACTACAATTTTAAGTACGGAGCATGCCTTATTTTTGGCGATAAAGACAAAGAAAAACCCTTACGTTTTTTACGTTTTGCCATTTCTAAACCCGAGGTAGATCCATTATCTCATTATTTTATGGGTAAAGCATTGCACCTGAATTATTATTTTAAAGATGCGATAGAAAGCTATTCAAAATTTATTGCAAAAGTTCCGGCTAAAAATCGTGCAGACTATAATGCAGAACGAGAAATAGAAATGTGCCGGAATGGGATTAAATTACTAAGCGATATTAAAGACGTTGATGTGGTAGGGAAAAAAGAAACACGCAAAGACGAGTTTTACCGCACTTACGATTTAAAAGGTATTGGCGGAAAAATAGTGGCCAAGCCCGATGATTTTCGTTCTAAATTCGATAAAAAACTAAACGATTATTCTGTAATCTACTTACCTCAAAATTTAAAAAATGAAGTTTTTTTTGCCAGCTACGGAGAAGATGGAAAAAGCGGAAAAGACATTTATAAAGTACTGCGATTACCCAATGGAGAATGGGGAAAGCCCGTTAGTATTGGTGCTCCCATAAATACACCTTACGATGAGGATTTTCCGTTTATGCACCCCGATGGAAAAACTCTCTACTTCTCTTCCAAAGGGCACAATAGTATGGGAGGATATGACATTTTTAAAACCGTATTTAACGAAAATACCAATACCTGGTCTACCCCTCAAAATTTAGACTTTGCCTACTCTTCTCCCGATGACGACTTTTTTTTCGTTACCGATGAAGACATGACGCTGGCCTACTTTGCCTCTTCACGTGCCAGCAAAGAAGGAGAAATTACCGTTTACCGTGTAAAGGTTCAGCCCAAATCGGCCGATTTTGTGATTATAAAAGGCGAATTTATAAACGAAGGAAACCCGCCCATGCGTACAGCTAAAGTTACCGTTACCGATTTATCGAACAACCAAAATATGGGCGAGTATTTTACCAATACAAGTTCCGGAAAATACGCTATTTTGCTTCCTGGAAAAGGCGGAAAGTATAAGTTTGCCATTGAAACCACCGAAACAGCACCCATTCACAGCGGAATGGTTGAAGTACCTAGGCAGCAAGATGAGGTGGTAGCTCTTAAACAAGAGCTAAGATTAGTGGGTAAAGGCGACAATGAAAAATTAGTTATTAAAAACTTATTCGACCAAACAGAAGCCTTTGATATAAACGACCCATTATTGGTAGAAAGCATTATTCGACAAAAAGCCAAACTCGATATTAACGCTACCGAAGCACAAGTGCTTGCATCGGTACAGGAATTGCAAGAAGATAAAAACAAAAATACCGAAACGAAAGAAATTCCTCGAGCGGATGAGTTTAAAGACTTTTCGAACAACGATATTGCAGAGAAAGCAAAAACGATTGAAAAAGAACTGAAACAAAAAATTGATACACTGCAAAACGAGTCGAACTATGCGTATTCTGTTTCTAACGGAAAAAGCAGACAAGCCAAAGAAAATTCAGATAAGGCAGATAAAATACTAAATTCATTAGCCAGCTACAGTGCCACCGACAGATCTGTGAAAGAAAATGAAGCCCAGCTTTTAAAAGAAGAGGCTCGCAAACTGAGCAGAGAAGTTTTAGCTGCTAAAAAAATAGCCGCTTCCTTAGATAACGATATTGCAGAGCTTACCTCAGAGTTTAATACGGTATCACAGTTGGCTTCTGCCATACAGTACGATATTTCGGCCAACAATAGAATAGCGGCTATTGATAAGTTAAAAAAACAACAAGAACTAATTGCTTCAATAAACCAAACTCCTACTTCTAAAACCATAGAAAAAAACTCGTTGGCAGAAAAGGCAAAACAATCTAAAGCAGAAACTGAAAAAGCTGAAAATAATTTGAGTGAATTAGCCGAACGTAAAAACGAAATAGAAAAAGAAATAACTCAGTTAAACTCGCAACTTTCAACAGCTAAAAAGAAAGACAAAGAAAATATTGAAGCGAAACTAAAAGCCTTGGAAATAGATAAAGAGGATATTGCATACCAATACGAAGATGAGCAAAAAAGAGTGAGTGCATTAAAAAAAGAGTCTAATAACTTAGAGGCCGAATTAGCACAATTCGAAACTGTTTCTAAGCAGGTAGAGGACAATAAAACCATAGTATCTCCACCCACGCTACAACAAAAAACGGAAACAGAAACTACCATTGCCCGATTAGAAGAAAAAGGTTTAACGACCTCATCGGCAGAACAGAAATCTGAGCAAAAAATAACTGAAACAAAATCAAACAAGATTGATTTACTAGCCTTAAAAAATGATTATGATATTATTACCGATGAAGGAAAAATTAAAAATTATAATAACGATTTTTCTAATCAATTGGCCGATGCCGATAAAATAGCCGATTCTAATTTGCGTAACGATAAAATTGCCGAAATCAATAAAAAATGGGCGAATGCCATTCAACAAGAAATAGAAATTACACAAAAGCAGATTGAGGCATCGGAAACACTAAACGATAAAACCCAATTAACCTCTAAGCGGAATAAGTTAATAGATTTTAAAGAACAAAAAGAGAAAGATGCAAACTCCACCTCCAATCTTATTGCATCGAATGAAAATTCTTCAGCCAAAACAGATAAAACAGAAATTTATTCTAAAGAATACAACAATAAACTCAATGAAATTCAGGCCAACGCAAACCTAAGTGCAACCGAAAAAGAAAAAAATAAAATAAATGTTTTAAAAGAATGGAATCAGAAAATAGAAGAAGAATTGAAGCAGAAAAAATCATTGGTGGGTACTGAAAAATCTGAAGAAGAAAAAAATGAAACTGAAAGAAAAATAATACAACTGGAGGAACAATACACGCAAAACCAACAACAAATAGAGAATTCTGAAAATGCCATAGTCCAAGCCAACAACGAATCATTTGTTGAGAAGAACCAACAGAAAACAGAAGGAAAAACTTCAAATTTTGAGGAGGTATCGGCCATCAAATACAATCCTACCCTTACCTACAAAAATGAAAATGCAAAACAATGGTTAGCAGAAACCAATACTCTAAAACAGGAGGCTTCTTCATTAATGGTTCAGTCAGAAGTATTGCGTGAAAAAAGTAATCAAACCGATAATCCGCAAGAAAGAAATAATCTGATTACTCAGGCCGATGAATTAGAACAGAAATCGGAAACCACTCAATTGCAAATTGCAGAAAAATATGCTAAAGCCAACCAAGAAGAATACCAACGTAATAAAAATGTATTAAATAGTAATTCGTTTATTAATGCCGCCAACAAATCCGATGATGCAACATTGGCAAATATGCTTAAAGAGGAGGCCGATTTTTATTTTATAGAAGCCCAAAAAATTAGAGAAGAAATAAACGACAATATGTACTTTGCCGCAAAGAAAACAGCGTTACAAAAGGCTTACGATTATGAAACAAAAGCATTGCAAAAACAACAACAAGCTTTTGCTATTGCAAATTATAACGCAAGTGAAACAGAGTTGGCAAATAATAATGCCTCAGAATCGCAAAATAATACAAACAATCAATCCTCATCATCTGTTGATACAAACGAAAACGCAAATAACAACTCTTCCACACAAAACAACTTAAGTGAAGTTAAAACAGAATTCGAAGAACAAACAGTTCCTCTAAATAAAGAAAATACCTTACAAGCAAATAATGAAGAACAGAAAAATATAATTGAAAATACAAGTAAAGCAGATATTGAAAAATATGCGATTACAACCCCCGAAACAGCCGAAAACAAACGAGCCGAACGCTTACTGAAAGAGGCTGAAGAGCTAGAACAAAAATCTACCACCCTTACCACACAAGCCTCTACTACCCGTAAAAAGAAAGAAAAGGAAGCGTTGGTTTTAGAAGCACAAAAAGCCAGTGCCGAGGCTAATGCAAAACGCTCGGAGGCAGCCGAATTAAAAGAAAGTTCTGAAGAAAAAGTGAAAGAGAGCGAATCGCTTATTGCAGCTTCCAAAATATTGCAACAGAAGAATTCTGATGCGCTGGCATCAAATAACGAAAGGCAGATGGCGTCCGGTTTATCCGACTCAGAGCTCCGTGCCATTAACAATAACAGCTCATATACGCAGTATGCAAAAGAAAAACAGGAAGCCCGAAGGTTAGCCAAGGAGGCCGAAGTGGAATATCTCCAATCGCTTCGTTTAATGAACGAAGCAAATGAATCACAACTTAAAGCCGATGAGCTAAAACGTAAAGCCGAAGATGAATCCGATGATGTCAAAAAAGAAGAGTTGCTAAACGAGGCTGATAAGCAGGAAAATATCGTAATAGAAAAAGAAAAAGAATCCACAAAAATTGCAGAAAATGCCAAAGTCAAAGAAAAACAAATCGTTTTTCATGAAAATCAGGCACAATTTGCCATAGCCGATTTAGCTCCGGAACAAGCCGATAAAATTGAAGCGGTAGAAAAAACAGCATTTTCCGATGTTGCATTTAAAAACAGACTGGAAAAAATAGCCGAAGTACAAACAATCATTACAGAGAATAATTCTTCTACCAATCAAAGTCAAACCACCAACGAAAATACCTCAACCTCTTCACAACTCAATGCCACTAATTCAACCAATACAAACCTAGTAGTATCGGGTACTCTTAGCGAAATAGCTAAAATAAAAATACCACAAAAATTAGAAACGAATATTTTTGCAAAATCAAATTCTAATCAGGCGGCATATAACAATACCAATCCTATTCCGGCAAACACGGTAGAACCCGAAGGGCTTGTATTTAAGGTGCAGGTAGGAGCATTCCGAAACCCTATACCTCAGGATCACTTTAAAGGCTTTGCGCCTATAGTTACCGAACCAGGCCCTAATGGAATAACACGCTACACGGCAGGGTATTTCAAAGACTTTTCAGTGGCCGATAATGCCAAAATCGATATCAGAGGTTTAGGTTATTCCGATGCTTTTGTGGTGGCCTTTTTAAACGGAAAAAGAATAAATATAGATCAGGCGAGGGCTATGCTTACAAGAAACCAAACATTAGCAGCTAACACACAAGCCCCCGAAAATAACAGAACAAACTCAAATGCCACAAATATCGGTGCAAATGCCAATAATTCTGCATCGACCAATACCAACCGTCCGCAACCCAACGCAAATAATATAAACGATGGGTTTTCTACCAATGTACAATCTATAAAAGGTTTTTTTTACACCGTTCAGGTGGGCGTATATTCCGGTATTATTAAACCGGCTATTTTAAATAACATCGAAAATATAAACAGCGATAGGTTACCCAATAACCTGGTACGATATTCTTCCGGACAATACAAAACACCCGAAGAAGCAATGGCTATACGTCAGCAAATTATAGCCAAAGGAATTACTGATGCTTTTGTAACAGCTTATATAGATGGACAACGCTATACGGTTGACCAGGCAAGACGAATGTTAGAGCAGAACAGAACAAATTCTTCCCTAAATACAAATAACTCCGCCAACAATACTTCTTCCTCTGTTTCAAATACATCAAATACATCAAATAATTCTGTTAACAATAACATTTCTTCAGGCACAGCCGAAGTGAAAGAGTATAGGGTAAACATTGGAGAATATGCCGATGATATACCTAACGATGTGGCCGGTGTATATTTGCAGTTAACCGGAAGAGGAATAAAATCATACGAGAAAGGAGACAAAACAGTATATCTTATTGGTTCTTTTGATAATTTTGAAGACGCAGAAAAATTGAAAAAGGAAATGCAGGAAATGGGTATAAAAGGAGCTAAAGTAGTAACATACGTTAACGACAAAGAAACCGACTCAAAATAGAAATAATGAATATTCAAACAACAGAACATATAAAAACAAAAAATAAAGAAGAATTAACTTCCGCCTTAATTTTGTTTAACGATGAAGTAAATACATTCGATTATGTAATAGAACAGTTAATAGAGTTCTGTCATCACGATGAATTGCAGGCAGAGCAATGTGCATTAATTGCTCATTTTAACAAAAAATGTATAATAAAACAAGGCAAATTAACGGATATAAAGAAGTTATTTGGCATATTATCTGATAAAGGATTAACACTCGAAATTAAATAGTAAAAAGTATGAAAAGAATTTTTTTTAAATCAATCATTGCATTGCTCTTTCTTAGTGTAGTTTCCTGTTCGAAGGTACCTATATCGAATCGTAGGCAGTTAAACATGTTGCCGGAAATGACTCTAATGAGTTTAAGTCTTACCAATTATAACCAGTTTTTCGACCAAAACCCCCGTTTGCCTGACAATAGGGAGGAAGTAAAAATGGTGCGAAAAGTAGGAAACCGAATAGCCGTAGCTTGCGAAAAATTTTTAAAAATTGAAGGCAAAACAAAGCGAATAAAAAACTTTCGTTGGGAGTTTAATGTGGTAGATCAACCAGTGGTAAATGCATGGTGTATGCCAGGAGGTAAAGTGTGTGTGTACACAGGGTTGTTGCCCGTTACTTCAGACGAAGATGGCCTGGCAGTTGTAATGAGCCATGAAATTGCCCATGCCATTGCCCGCCACGGAAACGAAAGAATGAGCCAACGCCTTTTGGCAGTGATGGGAGGAGTATCTCTAGCGGTAGCTTTGCGAGATAAACCACAAGAAACACAACTTTTATTTTTAGCGGCATACGGTGTAGGTGCGGGGCTTACCATTTTAGCCTATTCCCGTCAGCACGAAACAGAAGCCGATAAACTAGGACTTTGTTTTATGGCTAAGGCTGGGTACAATCCAGAGTCTGCAGTGCCTTTTTGGGAAAGAATGAAAGGAGCAGGAGGGTCTAATATACCTCAGTTTATCAGTACGCATCCAAGCCACGATAAGCGTATAAACGATTTAACCGAATTTATGCCCGTAGCTTTAAGTTATTTTGAAGCAAATTCCGGAGAATAATTTTATTATATTTGCAGCCAATTTTTGGCTCCGTAGCTTAATTGGATAGAGCACCTGACTACGGATCAGGAGGTTCGGGGTTCGACTCCCTGCGGAGTCACTTAATAAACAAAGGGGTTCAGGTTCTGAATCCCTTTGTTCATTTTATTCTAATTACTTGCCCTAAAAAATGTTTACACAATTTCAATTCTAATAGGAGTTTACACTTTTGTATAAGCATTCATTTATTTTATTAAAATCGTCTTGGCTATCAGCAAGAACCATTAAAATGTCTTTTGCTTCTAACACTGTTGAGCCGCCCGGACGAATGTATTCTCCGTTTCTTTTTATCATCACGATAAATGCAGATTTAGGAAAATTCAAATCCACAATTCTTTTGTTTACTGCATGAAAATCGGACAAAATTTCAAATTCCTGTAAAGAGGATTTTGGTAGGTCTAATATGAGTTTGTCTATTTCTGAAATTGGCTTTACTTTTTCAGGTAGTGCAACATTGAGCCATTTTGCAACGATTGATAAAGTCGTCCCTTGAATGAGAACTGATGTAACAGATATAAAAAACACAATATTGAAAATCATATTGGCTTTTTCAATTCCTGCTAAAAGCGGATAAGTGGCAAATACAATAGGAACTGCACCACGCAAACCAACCCAAGAAATATAAAATCTTCTTCTCAGTTTCATTTTGAAAAAAATTAAACTAAGAAATACACCAATTGGTCTTGCAACAAGAATTAAAAAAAGAGAAATCAATAGCCCTATTCCGATGTAGGGTACGATTTGAGTAGGGAAAACTAATAAACCCAAAGTTAGAAAGAGTACAATTTGCATTAGCCAAGCCAAACCGTCATACATTTTAAATATTGTTTTCTTGTGTATCAGGTCTTGATTACCTAAGTAAACAGCACAAATGTATATGGCAAGAAAACCATTTCCACCAACAAAGTTGGTTGCTGAAAATGTAATAAACATTAAGGCGATAACAAGGACAGGGTAAAGCCCTTCAAAGTCGAGTTTGATTTTGTTAATGATGAATTTGCTTAGTTTACCAAAGGCAAAACCTGCAATACCGCCCAAAATCATTTGTTGAAAGAATAGAGGAATGATTGAAGCGATGCTTTGGTCTTGATTAATTACCAATGTCAAAAAAGCAATTGTCAGAACATAAGCCATTGGGTCGTTACTACCGCTTTCCAATTCTAAAGTCGGACGTAAATTGGTCTTTAACGCAAGACTTTTTGAACGTAAAATTGAAAATACTGCAGCTGCGTCTGTAGATGAAACAATAGAACCTAAGAGCATACTTTCATAAATTGTAAAGTCGGTTACATACCACACAAATGTTCCAAGAGAAATGGCTGTCAGCAAAACTCCTAACGTGGATAAAACAAGTCCTTCCTTTAAAATTGGCTTTACAGAAGTCCAGTTGGTGTCAAGACCGCCTGAAAATAGTATAAAATTGAGTGCTACGATGCCAATAAATTGTGCTATTTGTGGATTGTCAAAATGAATGTCGCCAATTCCATCAGACCCAGCCAACATTCCGATTGCCAAAAAGAGTAATAAGGTCGGAACACCAAATTTGTATGATGTCTTACCTACAATGATGCTTACAAAGAGTAATAGAGAGCCAACTAATAGTATGTTTTCAATTGTTAAATTCATTCTTTTTTATCTCTTATTTCAGTCTGCACGAAATTACTTTTTCTGCTTGGTTTAGTTGTCAAGTAGTCTTGTTTTTAAATTATGCAGAATAGAAAGATGTTTTACCGCACGTTGTGTCATTTCGTTACCTGTTGGCTTTACAGTCAACAGTTTGCTGATTTATGATGGGATATTTTTACCACAAATGTTTATGCAGAGCACAAAACTTTCTGCTACTGCATGAACTGTACTGTTTGAGGGGATGCTTACAAGGAGAAAAACTGTACAAGGGTGGTGGGTGGGATATTGCGGCTCTTTTGCAAGCCTTTGGTCGTGCGGTGGCTTGTGCGAATTGCAAATGTGCTTACACCTGTGTGATGGCTTAACTGTCTTACATATAAATCACCTTTACATTAATTGACTTGTTTTCTTTTACCTCAAAACTTGCTTTAGAAAAGTTTGGTCGGTTTGAAAAACCAATGGTTTGAAAATTTGAGAACCCAACACCTTCAATCGGTAAAATAAATCCTTTGTCGATTTTTCCATTTTTGTTTTCATCGTGTAAAATGTTAACTGCATATTTTCCTGTTGGAATATTTTTAAAAGTTATTGTTGATGAACCATTCACAATTTCACCCTTTACAATTTTGTAATAATTTTCATAATCCTCGTCAGGAATTGAGCCGTCTTTGTTATACAATGCAAATTGAACTACTCCTTTGTTGTTTTTTAAATCATTAACCTGAACAGTTAATTGGTATGTGTTTTCTAAATTATAATTACTGAGGTTTAGAAGTAAATTAAAAAGCATAAGCATAATCAAATTCATAATTTTTAATTCTTAATTTTTATTTCTTAATTTCTCCTTCGCTGTGTCCACTAAATAATAGACCATCGGCACTAAAAATACGGTCAAAATTAATGAGGAAAGAAGTCCGCCAATGATTACCCAAGCCAAACCGTTTTTCCATTCTGCTGCTGTTCCTGTTGCCATTGCAATGGGAAGCATACCGACAACCATTGAAAGTGTTGTCATTAAGATTGGACGCATACGACCTTTTCCTGCAATGATTAAGGCTTCTTTGAAATGTTTGCCTTCGGCCTTTAATTGATTGGTAAAGTCCACAATTAGAATAGCGTTTTTCACCACTAATCCCATTAGCATAATTAAACCCAATAAGGCGAATAAACTTAAATTGCTTAACGACAAATTCAATGCGAAAAAGGCACCAATCGCTGCTACCGGAATAGAAAACAATACTACAAATGGGTAAATAAAGTTGTCATAAAGTGCTACCATAATCAAGTAAATCAGCAAAAACGAAATCAGCAATACGGAACCCAATGCTCCAAAACTATCATTCTGTCTTTTGATGTCGCTACCCCAAGTCATTTGTATTCCGTTTGGCAGCGGATTTTCTTTGAGATATGCTACAACATCGTCTGCCACTGTACCTGATGGTCTGCCTAATGCGTCTGCTGTTAAAGTAACTGCTGGTTGGCGGTCTTTTCGCTCCAATAATGAAGGAGAATTATCTTGTTCAACTGTTGCAAACTGAGAAATTTCCATTGACAAACCCGAAGGGTTGATGATGGAAAGTTGTTGCACATCTTTGTAGTTTTTTCGGCTAAATTCATCTAACCAGATTCTCACAGAATATTCTGTTCCGTTTTCTGTAAGCGTTGCATCGTCATTGCCTGTAAAGGCTGTTCTTAGGTTCAATCCAACATAAGCGGTTGTTAATCCTAACCGTTGCATTTTATCTTTGTCGGGAATTATTTTGTATTCAGGGCTACCTGCTTCAACGGATAAGCGAACATTATCTGCTCCGGGAATTTTTTCAATTACCGTTTTCAATTCATCACCTGTTTTCATCACTAAATCCAAATTGCTGCCACTTAAAGTAATTTCAATAGGTGCTGAACGAGGTATTAAACCCAATGCTGCCATCGAATAATTGATACTCGGAAATTTTGATTTCAGTTCTTCCCGAAGATTTTTCATAAATGTCTCGGTAGGCAAATTATGCAGTTCCTTTTTGGATTTTAATTGAATAGTAAATTCAGTTTTATTTGCCGAACCTACACCCAAACTTCCAATGCCTGTGCTTGGTCCGCCAATATTGCTGAACACTGTTGCAACTTCGGGTTGTTGAATAATGTATGTTTCAATTTGTTGAGCAATTAAGTTGTTCTGTTGTATAGATGTGGATTTATCAAACTCTAATGCCATTCTAAATTTTCCCTGGTCGCCTGTTGAGATAAGTTCTTTTCCAATAATTCCTTGTTTCATAATGCCTGCTGTCATTACAAAAAGCAACAAAACAATTCCTGTGAAAATGATTTTATGGTTTAAAACCCATTCTAATTGTCTGCCATACCAATTGGTGAAATTTTCTAATTGGTGTTCAAACCATAGCAAAAAGCGATTGAAAAAATTAGTAGGTTGTAAGTCTTCTTTTTTACCGATACGAGAAGCCATCCAAGGTGTTAAAGTAAAACCAACCAATAAACTGGTGAGTGTTGAAGTTACTACAACTACCGAAAACTGTTTGAGCATATCCGCAACAAACACTTGTAAAAACAGAATGGGTAAAAATACCACTACATCAACTAAGGTTATGGATAATGCAGCAAAGCCAATTTCCATTCGGCCATCCATTGCAGCGCTTCGTTTATCTTTTCCTTTATCTAAGTGCTTTTGAATGTTTTCTAAAACTACAGTAGCATCATCTACCAAAATACCAATGATTAAAGACATCGCAAGTAAGGTCATTAGGTTTAAGGTGTAACCTAAGAGCCACATCACGGCAAAGGCTGTAACCAATGAAGTAGGAATAGCTACCAATACGATTAATGAATTTCTAAAACTTCTCAGGAATAAAAGCATTACCAGTGAAACTAGTACTACTGCTAAGATTAAATCAAATACCACTGAATTAACGGCCGCTATCGTGTTGTCTGTGCTATCGTCTGCAATAATAAATTTCACACCTGCATTTGAATTTTGTTGTTCAATGGATTTGAATTTTTCTCGAACTAATTTTGAAACATCAACAGCGTTTGCATCGCCTTGTTTTTTCAACATTAAGCCAATTCCACTTTTACCATTGTAACGACTGATGGAAGTTGTTTCCTTAATACCATCGATAACATCTGCCACATCTTTTACATAAACTGGACTTCCTAAAACAGGCATTGCCACCTGAACATTTTTAATGTCTTCTAATGATCTAAATTTTCCAGTCAATCGAACGGAATTATTTTCTTTTTCGGTTTGCACTTTTCCGGCAGGTAAGTCTAAGCCAGAACGATTAATTGCTTCAACAACCTGAACCATTGAAATTTTATACAATTTCAGTTTGTCCTGATTTATTTTTACTTGTATTTCTCTTTCTTCTCCTCCTAAAACGATAATCTCTGCAACGCCTTTTATTTGTTGAATTTGTGGCAGATAATCATCTTTCATTTTTTGATAAAACTCGGTGGCTGACATATCGCTTGTTGCACTGATGGACATTATCGGCAAATCATTTGGAGAAACTTTACTCATTACAGGACTTAAAATATCCTGTGGTAAATCTTTGCGAATGTTGTCAATGTATCGTTGAGCGTCTTGCATTGACTTATCCAAATCTGTCCCGTATTTCAGATTGGCTATGATGATAGAAGCATTAGGTAAAGACTTTGTAACCAAGTAATCTACACCTTCTAAATTCGATAAAGCATCTTCGATTTTTCGTGAAACGGATGTTTCTACTTCGTTTGGTTCAGCACCCGGATAAACTGTTTTTATTACAACTACTGGCTGATTAAAGTCGGGCATTAACTCGTAACTCAAATTTTTATACCCGATTAATCCTAATAACGTAAATACGCTGAAAAGCACTATGATCAGCGAAGGGCGTTTGATTGAAATTTCCGTAATATTCATTTTTCGCTGATTTTATTTGACGATTACATTTGCACCATCAAAAAGATTGATGAAGCCATTGGTAATAATTACATCGCCTTCATTTAATCCTTTTGAAACAACTGCTTTGTTTTGTATCTTATTTGATATAGTGATGTTTAGCAAAATAGCTTTACCATTTTTTATAAAGTAAACTTGCGGTTGACTTTCAGTTCCTTGAATAGCTGATGATGGAATGATAATTCCCTTTTCTTGGTTGTCGCTTTTCAAAATTACTTTACCAAACATCCCTGATTTTATTTTCAAGTCGGATGTGTTATTTACCATAAACTGAACTGGAAAACTACTTCCCATATTGGCTTTACTACCAATCATAGTATTTTTTCCAGTCAATAGAATTTCAGAATAAGCATCTGCAGAAAGAGAATAGCTTTGATTGATTTTGAATTGGCTTAAATCTTTTTCGGGAACATTTATGGTAAATTTCAAAGTAGTAATGTCAGTTATCTGAAGCAATGGAACTCCTGGTGCAGCAAAAGCTCCTTCTTCACTTAGTTTTGCCGTAACTATTCCGCTAAAAGGAGCTTTAATTGAGGTTTTGTTTATCTGCTCCAACAAGGTTGCTTTCTGAACTTTTGCAGATTTTAAACCTAATTCCGCTTTTTCTAATTGAACTCCTTGAATGGCATCGGCTTTAGCCAAAATGGTATAGCGATTTACATCGGCTTCCAAACCTTCAATTTGCACGTCAATAGTTTGCAATTGCAATTTCAGCAATGAATTGTCTAGCTGAATTAACGTTTGACCTTTACTTACCACGCTTCCAACATCAACTAAAATAGAGTTGATTTTCCCTTGTAATTCGGCACTTATTTTCGTTTCCTTATTTGGTTCAAATGTTCCTGAATAAGAAAATTCGGTATTCACATTTTCAATTTGTAACGTGTCTGCCTGAACATTTATAGCCTGTTCTTTATCGTATTGATAAACTTTGCCTTGTGTAATTTCTTTGTTGGTTTTAAGCTTAAAAACAACAAGTGCAAGGATTGCAATACCTGCAACAATTCCAATTATTTTTTTCCAGTTCATAATATTCTTCATTGATGATTCTTAATTTTTGGTTGACAAGTTTCCTGTTAGTTTTTTTAATTCTAAATCTGCTTTTAAATATTCAATTATAGATGAAAGGTATTGTTGTTGTGCATCTCTTAAGGCATTGTCTGCCATTAAAACTTCGGTTAAATTGGCTGTTCCTTGTTTTTGTTGCAACAAGATTTGTTGGTAAATTTTTGAAGCCAATTCAGTTTGTTTTTTTGTGTTTTCAACTGATTTTTGTGTGATATTTTTTTGCTGACGAGCATTTATTGTTTGCATGTTGGTTTGGTCGTTGAGCATTTCTAACTGCAGATTGGCATTGGTTAACTCCAACTTTTTTTGGTTTATTTTTCGTAGGGTAGAAAACCCTTGAAAAAGTGGATATTGCAATTTTATTCCTCCAAAACTTATGGGATAAAAATTTAAAAATTCGTTCGGTTGCTGGTTGTAGCCAAAGCCTGTTGTTCCGTACATCCCAAATAAAGCCAGTGTTGGTAATCGGCTTCTTTTTATGCTTTTTAATTCCATATCCAACAACCTGGTTTTTTGTTGAACCAAAGCAATATCAATGTTATTATTAGCTGTTTGTTCGGATTGCGTTTCAAATACAACTTGCTGTTCCACATTAATGTTGCTTGCCAAATCTATTCCCATCATTATTTTTAACATATTTAGAACTTGTTCTTGTTTGCTCAAAAGCAATTCTTGTTGGGTAATTAAATGTTGCAGCTGCAATTCTATTTTGGTAACATCGGTTTGTTTAGCAAGCAACTGACTGTGTAATAATTGCATATTATTTAGCAACACTCTGTTGTTGTTGGTGTTGCTATCGATAAACGCCAATTGGTTTTCAATAATTTGAGCATTGTAGTACAAATTACTAACATCAAAAAATACTTCTTCTTCGGTTTTTTTGTATTGCAAACTGCTCATTTCAATAGCAATTTTGGTAGCAGAAATGTTGGTATATAGCTGTGGATTATACAACGGCACAGATAACTGAAGATTAGCGTTAATGTTATGAGGAACACCAAATTGGGCTTCTTTAAATAGACCTTCGGGTGCTTGAGGATTAAACGTAGATAAAGGCATTAGTTGATAAGGCAAATCCATATAATATTTGTATTCTCCGTTAGCATCAATTCTAGGAAAAAGATTTGTTTGTACTTCTTTTCTTTTTTGTTCGCTAATTTGTTGGTTGTTGCGGCTAATTTGCAACTTTTTATTGTTTACCAAAGCGGTATCAATACACTGCTGCAACGTGTAGGTTTGGGCATTCATTTCTATACCTAAAATCAAAACTAAAATTAGAAGAAGTTTTTTTAGTATGTGAGTATTTACTAACATGATATTTTGAATTTTTATTAGTGCTATTTTTATTAAATGAATTTTTTAATGATAATGTAAGTTAGTATTCACTTACAAAGTTAGATAAAATATTTTTACCTCATCATTTTTAAACAATTATTTTACAATTTATTGTATAGCTCTAGTGCCTCTGTAGCTGAAGGATTGTAAAGCAGGCATTTGTTCAGTGTATTTTTAGCTTGGGTGATGTTTCCTAAAACAATATTGATTTTTGAAGCTAACAAATTTACATCATAATCGAAAGGATATAACGCACTGATGGTATTGATGTAAGTAATTGCTTTTGTGCTTTTTTTACTGTTATAATAAATTAATGCCAAACGATAATTGGCTGTATAATTTTTGGAATCTGCTTTTAATATTGCATCGTATTGAACTATAATTTCATCCCAATTACCCAAATACGAAAGTGGATTTGCAATACCAATCCTCGCTTCTATCGATGCAGGATTTGATACTATTGCTTTTTTGTAGAAAGCAACCGATTGTGTATGCTCACCTTTCAAATAATTTAGCCAACCTAATCTAATATTTACTTCATAAGGCGAGGAGGTTGCAACTGTTTGCAAAACCTTTATGGCTTCATCATACTTATAAGTATATTCATATTCATAACTTTTGCTAAAAGCACTCTGAATATCTTTATTGGAATCTTGAGCAAAAGAATTAACTGTTAAAAGTAAAAGAAGAACAAATGCAATTTTTGATGAAACAGATTTTTTCATGAGTTTAAAATTTAAATTGAAATGATAATGATAACATGTTTGATGAATAACGATAAAGTGACAATGCATCGGTTTTATTTTCATATTGATACAATAAACCTAAATTTAATTTTGGTGTAAAATGATACGTTGTTTTAAAATTAATTCGGTGTCGAATGTTATCGTAAGTATTAACCAAAACCGAGCCGTAATGTTCTGTAAAACCAACATTCGCTTTTTTAAAGTATGAAAGATAAAAGTTGATGCGTTTTAAATCGAGTTTTACGTAAGGCGACAATGAGCCTCTTATTTTTTCTTTGCCAATGGGCTGATAAAAGGTTAAACCAGTTTTAAATTTTTCACCACGTGTAACAAATTCGGCATTAAATCCTATTAATTTGTTTAGCACATTTGATGGAACATCGAAATCGCTTATTACGGTATCTTTATTAAAAATATGCTGTTCTTTAACCCCAGGTTTAAATTTATCCAACTTTTCTTCTATCCATTTAGTTTCTTGTATTAATGAAGTATTGGATTCGGTATTCAGTTGAAAAAACGGAGAAAATTTAAACCCACCTTTTCGTTTGGTAAATCCTGCATAAAAATAGGCTCCTTGCTGCTTATAATCTCCCATTAATAAATAATGTTTGATTATAGTAGAATCAACTTTATAATCGCCAGCAAATTTTGGTGGAGTAGAACTTGTTTCGGTGGTATCGTATTTAAAATTAACAACCGATTGATATTGATGCAAATGAGTTCCTAAATCGAGCGACCAATTATTGCCTAAATAAACAGATGCACCCACATAATACTGATGTTGTTCGTATTCTCCCCAATTGTTGTTTTTTTGGTTTTGAAATAAATAACTTTGAAATACCGCTATTTTTTTTGATGGCAAATGCCCCAAACCAACCGAGTAGTAATTTACATTGCCTGCTACACTTTTATCTGTCGAAATTTTTATACCACTTTCTAAAATAATATTGCTGATAAGTTGAGTAAATTTAACCGTATCGTTGGTAACTGCTGAATGTAATTTTCCAGCTAAAAAAATATTTTGATTTTTTAGTGCAGCAACATACAAATATTCGGCTGCTACTTTGCTCGATGGATTTTGTTTATAAGCTTTATTGAGGTATTTTTCTGCTTTAAAGTATTGTTTTGATTGGTAATAAGCAATTCCAGTTCTGAGGTTTAAATAATGATAATTGTAACCCATTTTTTTGGCAAGTTTTCCATAATCTTTCAAATTATCCCACATTTTTTGTTCGTACAAATAATACGAAACACTATCTACTGTTTGGTAAGAAGTTTTTTGGGCTACAGCCGATAAACTCAACAACATTAAAAAAACTATCAAATACTTTTGCATAAAATAGTTTTAAATGATTGAGGATGATTAATTAGTGAAAACTCTACTTCGTTTTTATCATTTATCTTAATTTGATAAGTTGAAGAAACAATTGTTTTTTGCATAAAATTTCCTTTAACCGAAGTTGCAAATTGTATTTCGGAAGGGCTGTGTTCGTTATCAATTGAAGTAAAACTAAAATGATATTTACTGGTTAGGTAATGAAAAAAAGGTGCGGTAAAATCGTGTAGCATGTTGAGTGGTTTGTTAAACGTATCTGAAATTAAAAGTTTGTCGTTTAATTCAACACCAGCATAATAACCCAACAAAACTTTATGAGCAGCTTTGTAAAAATGATGCAGCATCGTGTTTTTTGCTCCATAATAATCAGTAAAATAAAAAATAGTTCCGTTGTTTACAAAATAAGCCACAGCATTGGTTTCATGGCAATAGAGGTAGGCTTGGTTTAACGAATTTACAAACACTTCCCATTTTATGGTTTTGTTTTCGTTTGTGATTACAATAATTTCTTGTCCGGGAATAAAATGAAATGCTTTAATTAATAATGGCGTTGGGATAATATTGCAAACCACATCTTGCTCTTTTGGGACATCAAACGAATGGAATTGAAAAGAATCGTTTGTTTTGATGAGATAATAATCAATTGGATGCAACAAGGTTTTAGCACCAACAAAAGGTGATAACTGCATTTGAAAATGCAGATGTGGTTCTGGTGAACGCCCCGAACTACCACAATTAGCAATTACCTGACCTTTATGAATGTACTCACCCTGTTTTACTAAAATGCTTCCGTTTTTTAAATGACTAAGTTTTGAAAATAAAAAATCGCCATGTTTTAAAACCACTGTATTTCCCCAATTTTGCTGAAGGTTTACTTCATTTATATCATTATCCTCTATTCCGTCAATTAAGGTAACAACCCAACCCGATGCTGGAGCAATAACTGGTAAATTAAAACAGTAATAATCTTTCAACTCTTGCCCATTGCCTTTAAATGTTTTATTTTCGGTGTTTACCACATCAAAATCAAGGGCATAACGGTAATCATCTTTATGGGTAATATTGCCATTATTTCCTTGCGAAACACGCCAAAATCCCATCACAGGAAGCGAAATATTAAAATAGGTTTGGCTACTAAATCGTTCAACACTATTGAAATGTTTATAATGATTTTTTTCGGGAGAAAAATGCTGAAAAAATACTTTGTGAAGTTTCGAGACCGCAACTCGCTGATTTAGTGCATAAAGTACCATCAGCACAATAATATTAAACGGTAAGGAATACAAAGGCAACCCAAAAAACTGGAACAAACCGTGCGTTCCACTAATAATTAAAGCAATAAGCGGAATTACAAACAACAACAGTAAAAACGACCTATTAGAAGCAACGATAAAAAAACCTCCCAATGCAATTGCAGTTAAAATAAAATTAAAACCGATGTATGAATAAATAAGATGAGAAAAATCGGCTTCCATAAAACGATAGAACAGAAAACCTAGCACAAAACCATAGATAGAAAGTAAAAATGAAATTCGTGAATTAAGCAAAATACCAATAGCGATAATTACACCAGCTAAATCGTTGTACTGAAAAAGTATAGCTCCCAACGAACGGAAATACAAAAACAACACATCAGCAAACGGAAGTGTAGCAATAAAGTTGGTTGTGTTTTCAAAAAGTAGTGGATAAAATGCCACTAAAGTTAATTCTGCTTTTTCTTGCAATTCGAGTGCTGAAAAGTTTTTTCCTCCTATAATTATTAACCAAGTAACCAACAAAAACGGAATGCTTAAAAAAGGCAATCCTTTTGCAGCTAACTGATTAAAAAACCAAATGGTAATAAAAAACGTAAGTACCGATGCAATAACTAATAAAACTAACAGTGAGAGGTTGAACTGATAGAAAATACCAATGGCAACTCCAACCATTGCGGCATTGTAGGAGTATGTTCCTTCTCGTATGTTTTTATGATCGAAATGAAAAACAAGTGCAGTTATTTGGTTAGTTAGTATGGCTATTAATCCTGCAAAACTTGCACCTAAATCGAAAAAAGTAACCAAAATTAGCAAAGCTGCCAACAACTTTCCATTACTGAAATAAATTTGAGAAAAGCTATTTAAAAAGCCTTCAAAAAGAAGTTGTGCGTAATATTTTACAGTAGCTACTTTCACCATTCTTTTTTACAACTTAAATGTTTTTAAATGCTGTGGAACCAATTCATCTCTTTGAATTCCTTCTAATGTTTCTTTGGTTTTTATTAAATGTGGTTTTCCATGCAAATCAATCATTACAATTGCCGGACGAAGCGAAATAAACTGCATGGATTGAGTTACATTGTATGCTCCTACAAAATGAGCTACAACATGATTACCTGGACTAAGTGGGGGCATCGAAATGTTTTCACGAACCACATCAATATTCATACACATTGGTCCGTATAAAGTGGTGTCTTCGGTATGATAACCCAATTCTTCAACTGGTGAAATTTTATGGTCGTACCAAAATGAAGTAAACATTACGTTTACTCCAAAATCTAAAATTGTTGCTCTTCTTCCATCAGATAAGCGTTTGTTGGCAATTACGGTTCCCATTAAAAAACCTGCATCATCTACCAATGCTCGTCCGGTTTCGAGATACAAATAAGGCATTTCGTCTTTATCAAAACCTGCATTTATCAATGTTGATGTAATGGCTTCGGCATATTCTTCAATATCAGGAACGGTATCGCTTCCCATATAGTAAGAACCTTTGAGTGTATTTTTGGAAGCAAAACCTCCACCCATATCAATGTAAGAAATGCTTTTTTTGTATTTCTTTTTTATGTTAATAGCTAAATCTGCCATTTTGCTTGCAGCCACAGCGTAAGCTGAAGGTGTTAACATAAAAGTTCCGATATGTGTATGTAAACCCACCAAATCTAATTTGTTTAACGTAATAATTTTATTAATTGCATCCCAAGCTTGTCCATTTTCGTAGTTAAATCCAAACCTATCCCACATGGGGTAAATACCAGTATCCATGTTTACTCGAATAGCCACTTTTGGTTTTTTGGTTAAACCTGAAGCTAACTCATGTAATCGATAAAGTTCATCAAGGTGGTCGATGTGTATGGGCGAGTTATTTTTGATTGCTAGCATCAAATCATCATCAGTTTTATCTGGACCGTTAAAAATAATTTTATCGCCAGGCACTCCATTTTTTAGTGCTTTTTCATATTCAAAACGCGATACTACTTCTGCCCACGAACCTTCTTGATGATACACATCGCAAACTGCGTTTAAATAACATGTTTTATACGACCATGCAAACTGTACTTTTGGATAACGAGTTTCAAAAACTCGTTTAGCATGTTGATAGTTTTCACGAATCTTTTTTT
The DNA here is from genome assembly GCA_905339165.1 of Flavobacteriales bacterium. Classification (GTDB taxonomy): domain Bacteria; phylum Bacteroidota; class Bacteroidia; order Flavobacteriales_E; family Vicingaceae; genus BCD5. The sequence goes on along the minus strand of CAJPFH010000050.1, from coordinate 14,510 downwards.
CCGAATATACAAATAGTGGCGAACCATATTCATTGAGTAAATCTACCACTTTTACACCATCAATTTCAGTTAAAGGAGTCCACTCGGTTCGTTTTCCAAATTTGTTCATCAACCCTGAATTTAATGATTTAATCAAGGGTCTTTCGTATGTTTTTTTTGTTTTCATAGGTTAATTTTATTTTGTCACTATGACACTAAGTCGCTAAGTTTATTTTTTGTATTTGTGGCTTTTATTTTATAATTCTCCAAAAGTTGATATTTGTTCAAATTCATTCATGTTTACAATTAAATCGTAAGAATAACGGATAAACATTTTACCTACTTCATATTTTGTAAAATATACCGGATTATTTTTCATCACTAAGTTTACTGTGCTTTCAACTTGGTTTTGACCAGCACCAACTGGTAAATAACACCATGCTGGAAACCTAGGATTTATTTCTATTAAGTAGTATTCATCATCTGCTGTTTTCATTACTTCCAGCTCAAATGGTCCATTCCATTTGGTTTCTTTAACTAGTTTTTGAGTCATATCAATGAGTTTTTTATCGGATATGGTTACTCCAGCCCAAGCTTTTCCTTTATCGGTAATATATAGTTTACGCATTGGAACTGCCCCCATTAGTTTTCCTTTTCCATCACTCACTCCACAAACATTTACTTCTGTACCATGAATAAATTCCTGAATAATTATAGGTAAACCCCACTGAGCACTAATTTTATTAAAATGTTGCATGGCTTGTTCGGCAGTGTATGCAATTTTTGCATCATAAAATTTTCCTTTTATAACTAAGGGAAATCCAAATTCGGCAACCAAAGGAGGTATTTCATGTGCAGCATAAATCATTTTTGCAAAAGGAACTTTAATGCCATGTTTTTTTCCGTACTCGTATAAATTTGTCTTATTTCTTGCCTCAAACTGTTCCATGGTGGGAATTAGCATGTGAATATTTAGTTCTTTTTTTAATCGTTCTTCTAGCTTAATAAAGTTAAAAAGTTCGGCATCAAAATTTGGGAATAAAAAATCAATGTTTTCAATATTATTGATGTATTCAAATCGTTCATACATTACCTGAGTTCCTGCTGCAGGATATGGAACTTGATATACTTTATCTACCAAATCGTGCATATATATTCCGGGCTCTAAGCTTTCATAACTTAATCCGATAATTCGCACATTAAAACTTGTTGCATCGCGTAATGCACGAATAACAGGCACTCCAGGACCAGGGCTATCAATTGCATTTAAGCCTGTTACAGCAATGGTATAAGTTGGTTTTTCTTTAACTGATTTCATGCTAAGCATTGATTAGTTTATGATTAGTCAACATTATTTTAAAATCATTCAAATCTTTATCAATAGTGTTTTTGTCGACCGCATAATCGTTTAAAAGTAGGGTAATAATAGCATCGTCTGATTCTCCCTTTTGTAGCAGTTTAAAAATTTCTACACCAATTGGATTTAAACTGAAGCTGTCGCCAGATGATGGGTTAAATAGGAACCCTGAATCGCTAATGGCTAAATCTTTTTTTAGTTTCATATGTAAATATTTATTGTTTTTTCTTTGTCATATGGAATATGCCAAGTTATCTTCATGGTAATTTTGTGCTTCAGAACATGGGCTATTTCATATTTTTTGGAATTATTGATTTTACAAACTTACGCTCCATTTTAAGTTGGTTTGTTGTAAAATATTAGCTAAAATGTATAAAATTTTGATTGATAATTAAATCAACAAATCTTCAATAGCAACCCTATATTTTGTTGGATTTTGTTTGAATCCAGAAATGGTAACTCCTGTTGATTTTTTAAACTGGTTGCTTAAGTAATGAACACTACTGTATCCCAACATAAAAGCAATTTCACTCACATTAAATTCGGCACTAATGATCATGTCCTTAGCTTTTTCAATTTTAAGTGCAATGATGTATTTTTCGAGTGTTGTTTTGGTTTGCTTTTTAAATATTTTAGCAATTTTATCGTAGGGTAATTGAAGTTTTTGGCTAATATAATCGGAGTTTCTGATTAATGAATTGGAGTTGAAACTATAAAAAATTAATTCTACAGCCGCCTGTTTGGTAAGTTCCACAATTTTATCGTTGGAATTTTGTACGGGCTCAAATCCATATTTTTTAAGCAGCGTAATTATTTTTTTTTCGGTTGTTTTAGTTTCATCAAATTCTATAACCAATTCGCCCAATGAAATTTTATGAATTTTAAACTCTTCTTCTTTTGAAAAAACCACATCAAGAAGTTGAATACAACTTTTTGAAAACATGTTCTTGAGGTGGATTATTTTTATCATTTAAATTCGAATATCGCTAATCAAATTTACTTTAGTTTTTATGGAATTAGAAATTAAACAAGCTGCTTCCGATTTTTCCAAAATACGTATGGCACGTTCTTTTTTCGATTCATCATCAATAACCAGAAGGACTTTAAGATTTATTTCGGTCATTAAAAATTTACCATCTACTTTATCTAAAACTCCTTCTGCATCGCAATCGAAGCTTTTAAATTCGAGTTTAGAAAATTCTGAAATTGCCAAAAAGGTTGTCATAAAACAACTTAAAACTGATGCAGTAAAAAGGTGTTCAGGACTCCAAATACCAGGTATGCCTTTATCAAATTCGGGAGGTGTTGCAACTTCAATTTTAGTTGGTAATTCTGGCGAGTTCATTACTCCTTTTCGACCTTCTTCCCATTTTAGGGAAACATTATAACTGTGTTTATCCATGATTTGTAGATTTATGAATTATGTTTTACTGTTATAGAGCACCTATAACACTGAATTAACTGATTTTAGTAGCTAATTTATCTGTGGTTTACGAATTAAATATTAGCTAAAACTCTAATTAATTTGTCGTTTACTTCTTTAGCATGTACTTCTAATGCTGAATTACCAACTGCACCCATGGCTGCAAAGGGGTCGATAATGGCAATTTCTAAATCACCATTTTGTAATTGACGAAGTGTAACATTACAAGGTAACATTGTACTAATTGTTGGTTCTAAACTCAATACTTTGTCGGCATACACTGGGTTACAAGCTCCTAAAATTACATGAGGCAAGTAATCTTTATTTAATTTTTTTTTCATGGTTGCCTGAATATCAATTTCGGTGAGTACACCAAAGCCTTCTTTTTTTAATTCTTCTTCCACTTTTGGTCGTATTGCCTCAATAGTGGTTGCTTTAATTGTTTTTGCACTATAATACTTCATGATTTTTTTTAATTTAAGGATCTTAATTCTATTTCTTATTCATTTCAACAACAAAAATTCCTCTAATTTCATTTTCGGAGTAGCCAAATGCTTTATCGGTTGGATAAAGTTTTTTAATCTTACTCAACGTTTCTGATGTTATTTGTTTTTCTGGTGTTCCATGGCATTTCATGCACATGTCGTTAGTTTCAATCGGATAATATCCAATCATTTTGCTGTTGCTTTCAAAAACCTTTGCTTCAAATTTTTCTCCTTTTTGCTTCGCTTTTTTCCAACCTTCAATATAAGCCAATTCATCGGCATTAGCTTGGTTGTTTGGGTTTCTTGGTTTATCGGAAACCCGTTTTACATTAGCATTTAAAACTACCGACATACTATCGGTAATAGGAATTGCTTGAGTGTTACAAAATTCGATTGCTCCAGCAGCACCTTTTTCTTTTACAGCGGCCATTAGTTTTTTTCCTAAATTAGCTTTGGTTTCGTTAGCTATGTTTCTGCCTAAATCTTCATAGTTTATTTCTTGAGGTTTGTCGGCTTGTTCTTTCTCAAATTTTTCCCATTTGGCATACCATTCATCTGTCGAAACATCATTGTTAAACAAATAGGAAGCCATTAATTTTAAATCATCATCTTTAAAACTCATTTTGGGCATAATACCAAAATTTCTTACGGCTCCAGGCATAATAGAGTTTTCTTCGGAAGGATTATTAATAAAATGAACCATGTTTTTTACAAACTCTTCCTCTGTAGTTTTATCATCTAAATAATGTTCTCTTATCTTAAATAAAGGCGGTGCAACTCTATTTTCTGTTTCCAAATTTGGGTTGTGGCAAGTAAAACAATTTGTTTTTAGTAGAGATAATGCTTTATCATCGGTGTTTAACTTTTCATCAACAATTTTTTCGGTAATTTCTTGTGCCGAATTGTTTGTGCATGAACTAATGCTCCAAATAACTGGAAGTAATAAAATTGCCGCTATGGTTGTATTTTTCATTCGAAATAGGTATTAAATTCAATAAATGCTTTTTTTATTTCTTGATAAATTTTTTCTTGTTCTGTTTGTTGTGTTGCTGCATCAAATTGTTCTGATAGTTCAATAAAAGGGACTAACCATTTATGTAGCTCATCATGAGCTTGTCCTGTCATGGTACAATTTGATGTTAGCGATTCTATATTTTCATCAATAACTTTTGCTAAAGCAACGTAATCGGCACTTTCTTTACCATTAAAATCATTTACCGCTTTTTCCATGTTTTTAATATAAACAGCCATGCTTTCAATTACTTTCCATTTTTCGCCATTGTTTAAAACAATTTCTTCGTGTTCGTGATGATGCGTTTCTTCTTCATTTGTGGTAATATTTTCTGCAGAAGTTTGTTCACTTACTGCTTCCTCATTAGTTGTTGATGAGCAAGCAAATAGTGTAATTGATAAAGCAGTTAAAATTGCCGTTTTTTTCATTTTTTTAAATTTTTAGTAATTATTATTTTTTTGATTTTTATATGATAAATAAAATGCTGTAAGAGTTAATATAATGGTAAAAGCAATTCTAAAAATCATAGCTTTTACGGTTTTTTCTTCATAAATACCTTCATTTTTAATATAAACCTGAAGTGCAACAAAAGCTACTAATAAAATTGCAATTGAAAGAGCAAGAAGTGTTTTTGCCCAATCAATTTTTTTGTAAATTAACCATGCCGATATCAAATAAATAATTCCACAAACCAAATTAGCATAAACAATAAACAATACATAATTGCCTTCTTTTTCGCGAATATCAAACCAATCTAAAATAATCGACAGTGTCATAAAAACCGATAGACCTCCAAAAAAAGTAAGGAGTATTGATGATATTATTTTAATAGCCTTCATAATGAATATTTTTTTACAATATATTTTTTTAAACTGTCTGCAATAAATTTATTTTCAACAAGTTGATATAATTTTTCCTGATTGGGTTTTGATTCATAAATTAAACGATACACTTCTAAAACCGTTGGCGAAGTGTTGTCTCTTTCAATAAGTTTTAATTCATCGTTAGTTTTAACTTCTCCTTCTTTTAAAACTCTTACATAAATACCTGGAAAATTGGATAACCTAAACTCATTCACCACTTTTTGATTGTTAAATTTAATTCCCATTTTATAGCATGGTTGGCGAGGCTGTGTTATTTGAATTATTGCTTTACCAATTTCAAATGTATCGCCAATTCTTAATGTTGATTCATCGATGTATTCAACAGTAATGTTTTCGCCAAACATTCCAAAATTGAAAGTTGTTTGTGGGTATTTACTTTTCCAAAACTCGTAATGATTAAATCCATAGAGATAACATGCTTTATCTTCGCCTCCATGATGCTCTCTGTCAGTTACACTATCATCTTTTACATCGGTTTTACCTAAATAAATTCTTTTAACTGGATTTTTAAAATAACCGGTTTGTTCTTCTTTACCATTAACAGTAATGGTTTGTGGTTTGCTAATGTTTACTGATAATACTTTCATTATTTTTCAATCATTTTTAGCAATCCGTTTAAAACTGAAGTACCATCTTTAATTAAATTAGATTTGTTGCCCGATAATTTCCATTTTAACACAACCATTCGCATGCTTCCCATAATTATTGTAGTGGTTGCATCAGCACTAAGTAAAGTACTAAAAACGCCTTCGCTTTGCCCTTTGGCTACAACCGAGCTAATGTTATTGTGCATCATATCCATCATTGCATTTAGTTTTGTACTCAACTCTTTATTGAATTGAAAAATACCTTCTGAAAAAATTACACTACAAATGGACGGATTTGCAACAAAATTATTGAGCTGTGACGAAAAAATTTGTCGTAATATTTCTCCCGATTTTTTATCATTTTGTGTTAATATGCCACTAACCCTTTCTTTCATTTCAATCATAAAAAAGGTAATTAACCCCAACAAAATTTCATTTTTACTTTTAAAATGGCGATACAATGCAGCTTCAGATAAGCTCAGGTCGGAGGCTAAGTTTTTTATCGTTAATTCTTGTATTCCGAATTTATCAATGCGAAGCGTAGCAGCTTCCATTATTTCAATTTGCCTTTCGGTAAAATCTTTATTTGTCATTGTTTAGTTTTAAAATAATAAACGAAAATCCCAACCAAATTACTGAAACTGTCATTGCAATTGCACCAATTAACACAAAAACAGGAGGTGCTCCCAAATAAATTTCTGCTAAAATACCCATTGGCATTAACAATCCTGTCAATGCTAAATAAGAAATAGTTTTCACATTTTTGAGTCTATCACTAAATTGCAACAACAAATAACCAACAACAATATTTAAAAACGCAAATAAGTTTCCATGAACATGAGCTAATCTGCTTTCAAAATGTTTGCCTATACTATAAGAGTTTATCCATTCTTCTTTACCTGGGGCAAAGTCGCGAAGATAAATTAAAAGAAACCCGTAAGCCATAAAAAGACCCATTGTCAGGAAGCCTATTGCAATATTATTTTTTCCGTTCATCTTGTTTATATTTTTAAGTAAGTGAGCATTCGCACACAAAGATAAGTCTATTTTATTTATACATGCAAGCTTTTTTGAGGGAAACTTTAAAATGTGACGTAAATCAACTTAGTGCAATGGGTAATGAGTTCTTTTGGGGTTTGCTTGTGTGTTGGCTTGTGTGAAGGGGCAAACCCCAAATGTGCCAATGCTGGCAGACTAAAATTATTTTTTAAAATTTGCGGTGTGTTGTCAGCCGATACACAAATAATTTTATACACCGAAGTTTTGATGTGCTACTGTCTGCCGTTTTGATATGTGTTCCGTTTTTAACTATTGGTTATAACGTTTTGCAGTTTGGCTAAGTGGAGATTTCGGAGCACTTAACTGTCAACCAAGCACAAATGTTTATTTAAAGTTCCAATGTTCATTTTACCAAGTCAGCCCCACTTTCGGCAAGGTGCTGTTATAGACACTGCCCTTCTTTTGTCTTTATGATTTGATAATGTCATTTGTCGGTTTAGGAATTGTCAAGAAGTAAGTTATTACAATTAAAGTTACTGTCGCTGTTGTTATAAATGCAGTTGTCGCACCAAACCGAAACCAAATAAGTCCTGTCAATGAACTTGCCAACATAGTGCAAATGCTTTGCAGTCCTGAAAACGTCCCGATTGCAGTTGCCGTGTCCTTTTTGTCAGTGATGTTTGAAATCCACGCTTTTGAAATTCCTTCTGTCGCTGAGGCATAAATACCGTAAAGAAAAAACAGTCCGAAGAAGATATAAAGGTTTGTGTTTAAAGCCATACCAAAATAGACTATCGCAAACAATACAAGTCCAATTATAAAAATTGTTTTCAGTCCAAAATTGTCGGCAAGAACGCCAATTGGGAAAGCAAACAAAGCATAAATAAGATTGTAAAAAATGTAAACTCCGATAACCATTGTATCGTCAAGCCCCGATTGCTTTGCTTGAAGCAATAAAAAAATGTCAGAACTGTTAAACAGCGTAAATAGTAAAAGTCCGATTACTAATTTTCTGTATTCTGTTGGGCTTACTTTCCAATAATTTAGAAACGAAAAAAATAGTGTTTTTACTTTTGGATTATGCTCGGTTGCTTTTTTGTCTTTCAGGTAGAATGATGAAAGAACCGCAAAAAGTCCAGGAATGAATGCAACAAAAAAAAGCGTTTTGTAGTCTTGCGGATAGTAATATAAATAGAGCAATGCCAATGACGGTCCAATTACAGCACCTAATGTGTCCATTGAACGATGGAAGCCAAAAACTTTTCCTTTTGTCTGTGGTGTTGCTTCGTCCGAAAGAATTGCGTCCCTTGCACCTGTTCGAATCCCTTTGCCAAAACGGTCAATTGTCCGTGCAAAAAATACCCAAAGCGGAAAAGTAAAAATTGCCATTATCGGCTTTGAAATGGTGCTGAAAGCATAACCAATTTGGACAAATGGAACACGTCTCCCTGATGTGTCGGAGAGTTTACCGAAATAACCCTTGCTAAGTCCAGCCGTTGCTTCTGCAACGCCTTCAAGTATTCCGATAAGCAAAATTGAAAAACCAATTGTCTTTAAGTAAATGGGCATAATTGGATACAGCATTTCGCTTGCTGTATCGGTTAGTAAACTTACAACTGATAAAATCCAAACTGTCCGTGTGATATATTTCAAAATTTTTTTCTGTTTCTCTTTAGTTCATCGTCCGCTGTGTCGTCCGGCAGGGTTGCTTGTAACGGTTTGCCGCTTTGCGAAGGCGTGATTTTTACCACCAATGTTGATGCGGAGTACAAAACTTTCGACTACCGCTAAACTGTCTACGGAGCACGAAGCCCCGCCTATTGCAAATGTGCTGTTATGCCTTGTGCTGTTGCATTTGTTGCTGTCATAGTCGAATTCCAATAATTAGGATGTCGTCAATTTGTTCTTCCCCTGCTTTCCAAGTTTCAAGAAAATTGTCCAAATATTTCTCTTGGTCTCGCATTGGTTTGTGTTGAATATCGAGCAAAATTTCTTTTAATTTTTTTGTCATTATTTTTTTTCCATTTTGTCCGTTAAACTGATCTGCGTATCCATCCGTGAAAATGTAAAATGTGTCGCCTTGCTCTAAGGTTATTTTGTGTGTATCGAAGTGCTGGCCGTCCTCGGTGAGGCCACCAATTGCCTTTTTAGTTGCTTTTGTTTCTTCAACTATGTTCTGTCCGTTGCGAATAACCCAAAGTGGTCTGTTTGCACCAGCGTATTTTACAATTCGATTTTCTCTGTCTATTGAGCAAATTGCAATGTCCATACCATCTCTCGTGGATTCATCGCTGTCTGATTGTTTGAGGGACGTTTTAATTCCCCTGTTAAGCATTTTCAAAATATCAGAAAGGTCTCTTTTTTGTGAAACAGCGTCTTCTAATTTTTCAGAGCCAATTATACTTATAAGTGCTCCAGGGACTCCATGGCCTGTACAGTCGGCAGAAGCGATAATAATAGATTCTTCAGTCTTTTGAAAGAAATAAAAATCTCCACTAACAATATCTTTTGGTTTGAAAAGAATGAAGCTGTTTGGGAAATATGAATAAACATCTTCTTTCTTCGGTAACTTCGCTTGTTGTATTCGCCTTGCGTAGGTAATTGACGAGACTATTTCATTTTTCTGTGTTTCCAATTTTTGTTTTTGTTTACGCATCAAGTTTTCAGCGGCAATATTGGTGTTTATAAAAACTGTAATAATGTAAATGTTAAGTAAAAACGGAAATACTATAAATGCGGATGCAGTGGGTAATATTTGATTTTCAGGTATTCCAAAATTTAACATTGATGTGCCATTTTCAAATGGGACACAACCCAAATAAAGGAAAGTAATAAACAATACGATAGATAAGCCCCATTTTTTTCCAAGAACAAAAAATGTATAAATAATCAGTAGCATACTCCAGAGCCCAGCTTGTATTTCAAAATATCCATTTTGAAAGACTAGGCTTCCGGCTGACATAATGGAGTCCATAATAACAAACGAAATTCCTATGTATTTAAGTGAAATATTTGTCTTAAATAAAATGTAAATGAAAATTAAAGAAAGGATTTCAAAAATATTAATTGAAAAATGATACCAAAATCCGTTTATGTACAATTGAATTACAAACGGTATAGCAAGCAAAGTCATAAATAGGGTAAAGTTAAATACCAAATTAATTTTTGCTTTTTCAAACACATCCTCTGTTGCAATGAGGCGATGGCCAATAAAATAATTTTTAGTTCTTACAAACATTGTTAAATTTTCATATTATCAATTTTTATTGTAGATATTTTAGGTGAGTTCAACTTTATTTGAGCATTAGGCATAACGGTTTCGGGCTTGGCGAAGGTGGCGTTTTTACCACTAAATTTCATACGAAGCACCAAAGTTCAAATTTAGCAAAAACTGTCATACGAAGCACTGAACCGCCACTTTTGCCAAACCCGTGTTATGCCTTCGTTGTTCTTCTTCGGTTGTCGTTTGTCCTTTCACAATGTCTGTCGTGGTGGGTTGGCTTGTAGGCTCTTTTGATTTTTTTTGAGTTGGTCCAAGCGTTGGAAAAAAAGCAAATGTGCCTGCAAATGCGTGGACTTTTGATTAATTCCTGTGCTTCCGCTTTCTGCTTGTTTTGGACAAATACGAAAAATGAATCTATTACATTCGCTTTGTCTTGCAAGGTGTCAAGGTCTGTCTCATTGATAAAGTGGTGTTAATTTCAAGTTTCTAATTTAACTACTTCTACTATTTTTTTATCTGATGTTACGTTATTTGTTATTAAATCTTATTGCTAAAATTCTATCAACTTTGGGATTATTAACCTTTTTTGCCCATTTTAAAAGGTTATCTTTCCCTATTCGTCTGTCGGCTGCTTTAAATAATTCTGTTAACTTATATTCAATTTCAAAGATGTCTTGATGATTAGAATACAAATATTGCATAATAAAGCCGTTCTTATCATTTTTGAATTTTTTATTTAATAGTTTTTCAATTGGCGTGTCTATATACTCACGAACAAGTTCATTAATGTAATTATTTTCTGCCCAATAGTAAAAAGGCAACTCTTTCATATCAAAGTCCTTTGGAAAGTCCCAAATAATTTCCTTGCCAATTTTAACATAGTATCTCGGAATAGAATTATGATGTCCCCATTGTCCACGAATTGGATATGAATTACAACAAAACTCCATTTTTAGTTTTTCGTCAAATAAACTGTCAATAACTTTTTTTAGTTTGCTAAATGGTTTTTGTTTAGTCATAGGATAAATTCTGTCATTACACTTGCCACTAACGGTTTGCCGCTTGCCGCAGTGGGGGATTTAGGATCACTTCACTGTCAACCAAGCACAAATGTTGATAGAAGTACTGCACTTGATTTAACCACTTCAGCCCCCATTGCGGCAAACGGCTGTTATGCGGTCGTTTTTATTCAAGTTTAATTTTCCTTTTATTTCCTTTATGCAGTTCTGTTATTATATCCAATTTCTGAATTTTTGAGTTGTCAAGTTTATAAACTAAAATGAATTTCATTTCTGTCAAGTCTATAAATGTAGTGTAAAGAGTACCACCAACTTTGCCTGATGAGTCCGCACTTGGTATCTGAACTGCCTTTCCAATTACATTACCTACGTCTTTTAAGTAAATTGTATCTTTCGAATCTCTTGCGTCTAATTCGTCTAAACCCTTTTGAATTATTGAATATCTCCAACAAGTCATTACATTTTGGCTTGTGTCTGAAATATTAAAATTTGTTGCCACCAGTCTATTGTTTTTAATTTCAACAATGTTCTTATTTCCTTTTACCCATTCTACTAATACAGCCCTTCCGTTACGGTCCCCTATGAAGATATGTGCATTCTTTAGGGCTATTTTCTTGGTCTCCAACAAATCAATTGCTTGTTGTACAGATTCGCATTCCGATAATATTTTGTCTGTTATATTGACCTTCTTAGGGTCGCTATAACCTTTTGGTAATTTCTGTTCAGGTGTAACCGCACCGTCTATGACCAAACCTTTTTCATTCACTCCGCCCTGTCCAAAATTATTCCAACCATACCAAATCCTTCCAAATTCATTTTTTGAACCCGGAATTATTTGAATGTAAGGTTTTACATCATACCAATAATCTTCATTATTTACGAAATAGATTTTACCCGTTTTGCTGTCTATGTAATAAAAAATAGAACAGGCAAAAGTTTCCACCGTAAATACAGTAAAAACTAAAAATAGAATTATTGTCTTAAGTTTTCTCATTCTTTTGTGCTCTCCTTTCTCAAAATGCTGTTGTACGTTCGTTTTTCTATTTCATTTCTAAATCAGCCCGTTCATATTCATTTGTTCCTCTCTGTGAACGTTTCAATTTCCAATGTCTCATTGCGTCTTTGCTTGATAGTTCAGGATTGTCTACCAAAAATGCTCGCATATATCGATTATACTCAAATTGAGGGTCAATTTCGCTGACATAATCTTTGTCCTTTTTTAATTCGTTAATTCTGTTCCATTCAATGATTGCATCGCCAAGTGTCTTACCAATATTTTCCTTTATCCATTTCATAAATATGACATTAAAAGCAAAGTGAGAACCAATCTCCTGTATAAAAAATCTTCTAACATTCTCTCCGTTTTTATAGCTGTCAGTAATTTCAGTTTTAAGAGTTAATTTCTCTTTGCTCCAATCAAATTTTGATTTGCCTTTTGACTTTGCTGCTTCAATTCTATCAGTTTTACCTGTCAGAATATAATGTCTAATTCTGTCTGTTATTTCGATTTTTCCACCCGATGTTGAAATACCAACTCGTTTACAAAAGACTACAAGTTCCTCTTTCAACCAATAGAAATCATTGAAGTCGGCAAGTGATATATTTCTGTCTAAATTCGGCCTATTCTCCATATTTGCGGTGTCTTATAAAATGACGCATAACGGTGGGGCTTGGCGGTCCGTTTCAATGGCGACAAGCCATTGATAGACGAAGCCCGCAGGGTTGCGGATATACGGACATCCAAGCCCCACCGATAGAACGCAACGAAGCGTTGGTGGAAAAGAGAACCCGACCGGTGGGAGGGTCTGCTTTTCCGGAGTAAGGGTTGCGTTCTATCGTTTCGGGGGTTTGCGATGGCGGGGAGTTTTAGCACTAAACTTTGTTCGGAGAACTGAACTTCCACCTTGCACAAATGTGTCTGCGAAGCACGGAACCCCCGCTATCGCAAACCCCTTGTTAGCGGTTCGTGCTTCTGTCTGTCCGAAGATGTGTCGTTCCATATTAAGCGATAAGGTCTTTAAATGCGATTACAATTCTGTTTATCAAGTCCGAAACTTTCGTGATGTCTGTTTCTGTTTTGTCAATGGACTTGAAGTTAGCAAACGGTATGTAAACACAAACCTCAAAACCTAATGACATTGTAAAATAACTTCTGTCTGTGTTCGTGAAATTGTCGTCCCATTTGCACTTGTCCCGCCAATTAAATTCAGGTTTGAAATGTTCGTCTAATAACTGCTCAAAATCCTTCCAACTGTCACTGTTCCATTTGCCCGATTGATTGTAGAAGTTGTCTGCTGTGTGAAGGGGTTTGGATACGTCACTGTTGTAAAAATTGATGCCTGCCACATATCTGTTGAAGTGGCAAAGTTTTACATTGTAAACAATTTCTAACTCATATTCTGTTCCGTCAACTGAAAGAGTTCTCTTTGATGTCCAGTCAAGCGGCTTGTTGAAGATATAATACCCTTGTTGTTTTGTATTGCCTGGCCAGATGTAAAACACAACATAATCTTTAATCGCATCATCATAGCTGTCAAACTCTGGAATAACCTCACTTGCCCAGCCGAAAGGAACAGAAATTCCTAACCTATCATTGTAAGGCAATAGTTGATAGTCGTCACCAGCAATTTGGGAAACACCAGCAAGTGCTTGCCTCATCCTTTTCATTAGTTGTGTGTTGTTCGGTGTTCTACTTTGTGCTGTGAACGGAATTACATTGAATGATTTTGGTTCAAACCATTCGGGATATTTTATTTCACTAAGTTCCAAAAAGTCGTTTATGAAAACAGAGCTTTGAGAAACCAACTGTTGAACATGCTTAACTTTCTCCAATATTAAGACAACCTCTTGCCACGAATATCTTTTGGCTTTCACTTCAAACTTATCCTTCTCTTTGATGAAAGGAAGAACTTGATTGAAAAGTTGTGCTTTGCAATCTTCGCCTGTCCGCTTCACTTCTATGAGAATCGCAATGTCTTTGATTGTTATGAGAATGTCAGTGATATTTTTCTTGTCTGAATATTCGGGCTGTGTAAAAAAGTCGTCCATGTTTAAGCTGCGGTCTGAAGTCATAGCGACTGCATAAACAGTTTTGTAGCTTTCCTTTTCAATAGTTGCAGTGTCAATTTGAAGGTCAATAAAATACTTGGTGTCGCTGCTAATTGAACTGAATAAATATTGATAGTCCTCTGGCGTTACGATGTCTTGAATATACTCGTTAAGAAAGAAACTGTTGTTTGTCAAGCAAAGAGAAAATGCTCTGCTCAAGTTGTTTTCTATAAACTCCTTTTCTGTGCTTTCGTTGAAGAAGCGAAAAATATTTAAGTGATGGTTCATCTGTCAAAAATGTTTGTTTTATGCACTGTCGGTCGGGTTACGCACTGTCGTCATAGCATGACCGCTAACGTTTTCGGGCTTTGCGTTCGGGTGGGTTTCGGAGCACAAAACTGTCAACCAGCACTGAACTTGAATAGAAGCACAAAGCTCCAAGTTTGCACGTCACCCCGCCTGACGCAAAACCCGTGTTAGCGGTTGTTTTTTTC
>CAJPFH010000049.1 GCA_905339165.1 Flavobacteriales bacterium | reverse complement strand
ATGGTTTACAATTTTCTCCTGATGATACAAAACTATATGTTTCCGTTATAGACATTGCCGATGGCATACAAAATGGGTATGTTTCGCAATACAATCTTTCAACCTATAATCAATTGTTTATTAAGAATTCTCGAACAATTCCCCTGCTGGTGCGAGTTTAGCGTAGCGTAACTCGTTCCATTTAGAAGTCCTTTTATAACTCAAACAATTCTAACATTCCTTTTTCTCCTGCAAATGTCTTTGCACTACTGTATTTCCAATCGCAAACATCTGTAACAAATCCTGTTATTACAGGGTTGTTGTGGATATAGTCTATTTTTTGTTCAATTACTTCATTACTCCACAATTCAATTGGTTTGTTGTGTTGTTGCCAAAATTGTCGCTTCTTAACATTACTATTTTTCTTTCCTGCTCGTTCCATCATCCACAACATCCATTCTTTCCTACTTTCTTGTATGTTTTCTACTATCGTTTTTTGAATTTCTTTTGAAGTATGTCTTTTAAAATCTCTAATTAAATCTGATGGATTACTATTTTTTGCTCGAAATATTAAATGTATATGGCTTGGCATTATGCACCAAGCAGCTATTTCCATACCTTTTTCTTTTTGGCAATAAGTTAAACTTTCTATGATTTTTTCACAATACATTTCTCGTACAAACACATCTATCCAATACACCACTGCAAAACTTACAAAATATAAACCTTCTTTATTATGAAATTTATAATTCCTGCTCATTTTTAAAAATTACATATTTTTAAATTCACGAGTTACGCTACGCTAAACTTGCGAGAGCAGCGGGACGCTTGCGGCAGCTGGGGACATGCCCTTTATCTAAATTTTTCATTAAAAAACTCATTAAATGGAATACCAAAATACTCGCAAATTCTTTCTAGTGTACAAAGCGTTAAATCATTTACACCTCGCTCAATTCTACCCACATTTATCCCTGTGTCATTATAAAATTCTTCTTGTGTGATACCCTGTTGCTCTCGCATTTTTTTAATGCGTTTGGCAGCTTTTATTAATAGTTCTTTATTGCGGTGGCGTTTCACATGACGAAAATGTCATTTCAAACTATTTTAATTAAACACGTTTTTGTCTGTATTATTTTTTGTATATTAGCACAAAATGAAGTTTTATATTGTTATAGTATTTTTTGTTTTTGCACTCCACCTGCAAGCACAAACTTGGAAAGATGTAACTAATGAGTATATCATTAATCCTAGTTTTGAATTGTACGATACCTGTCCTAATGGTATATCTGCACTTGGTGATTATCAAATAAACTATTGTATTGGTTGGACAACGCCAACTTTTGCTACATCAGATTATTTTAATTCTTGTAATACTAGTGGAATTGTAGATGTTCCTCTGAATCAGCTAGGTTGGCAGTTTGCTTACGATGGCGATGGTTACTTAGGATTTGGTTTAGGTGATAATTCAACATGGTATGAATACATACAATCTAAACTAGTGAAAAAACTTAGTACAAATACCAAGTATAAATTTTCGATGAGAATCTCTCGTGCTGATGAAATGGGATCTATTTCACATCAAAATATAGGAGCACATTTTTCTCAAAACAATATGCAGAATTATACAACTACCGCTCCTTACAATTTAACCCCAATTGTTTTAAACAGCACAGGGTTTATCACCGATACACTAAATTGGGTATTGGTAAGCGGAGAATTTACCGCACAAGGTGGCGAAGAGTATTTAACCATTGGTTGGTTTGGCGATGATTATATGAATGATTTTACCGTATCGCAAAATATTTATATTGATAGTATTACTAACGATACGTTTTATATAGCCCAATCGTACTATTATGTTGACAGTTTAAAATTATACGCATTAGAAAACGATGTTGAAAATTTTAATATCAATACCTTTTCGCCCAATGGCGATGGAGTAAATGATTTTTTAAATTTTAGTATATATGAGCTAAAAGAATTAGATTTTACGGTATACAACCGCTGGGGAAATGTCGTTTTTAACTCAACCAATACACAACTAAAGTGGGATGGCAAAAATAATGATGGTAAGCCACTGAGCGCTGGAACTTATTATTATATTTTAAAAGCCACTACGCAAGAAAATTCAATTGTTACCAAACATAATTTCTTAACTATTTTTTATTAACCCTTAAATTTAATCTTATGAAAAAAATCAAACTCATTTTTGCAGGCATAATTCTGACGAATATGTCTGCAATAGCACAATCGGTTACTAATCCTGTGCCTACTACTTTGCCCACACAAGCAGCTAATGCTTGGTACAGAGGAGGAAATAATACAGCCCTCACACCCTTCAATGTTTTCGGTTTCCAAACCGGTTCAAACTCCCAAATCTGGTATCAAACCAATGGCTTTAACCGGATGATGATGAACAACGGAGGCAATGCTTATACAGATGGGCGTATAGGTATGGGAAATAATTTGCCTGGTACATTTGTGCCGCAAGCACGTTTGCATCTATTGCAATTTGGTACAGGCCCAGCCAATGCCGATATGTTCCGCACTAATGGCGACCAAAGTGTGGTAAACCAATGGCAGTTGTTTACAGGAACTACTGCAACAACACAAACCCAGCGCTTCCGCCTGTTTGTGCCGGCTAACGATAGCTGTGTAGTAATAAAATCTACTTCCTCTCATTTAATTCTTGCCGATAACAAAACTCAAATTTCTGTTGAAGAACTAAAAAAAATGCAAGAACAAATTACCTCCCTGCAACAACAACTCGCCACACTACAAAAAGAACTTGCTGAGTTGAAAAGTAATTACTAAAAATCTTTGTTAAAAAACTCCCTAAACGTAATACCAAAATACTTGCATATTCGCTCTAAGGTGCATATAGTTAAATCATTTACACCCCGCTCTATTCTTCCCACATTTATTCCGGTATCATTATATAACTCCTCCTGCGTAACAGCATGTTGCTCTCGCAATTTTTTAATGCGTTTGGCAGCTTTTATTAATAGTTCTTTATTGCGGTGGCGCATTTCATATCCCCCGAAAAAAATCTTCCAAACTAACTTTATGAATATTTACAATACGAATAATTGATTTTAAAGTAAGATTAACCCCATTTTCGGCTCGCCAATATTGTTTGCGGTCTAATTCGTTTTCATGCGCAAAAACTTCGTAGCTGGTATAGCCCGCATTTATTCTAAGCTCCTTTATACGCAGGGCTATTTTAGATAAAACATATTCTGATATATACGGCTTTTTTGCCACATGGCAATACTCCAAATTTTAACAAATAAATATTACGGCACATATTGCACATTATAAAAGTTTATTATATTTGGTTATGAATTGTCGCTTAATAACCATATTACTTTCTTTTGCTATTTGTATATTAAATTCTGTACAAGCAAAAGCACAAAGCGAAATTGAATATGTTACCAACGGCAGCTTTGAAGATATTGACACCTGCTACGGGCAAGTTGCTAATTTAGGACAAGATTTATTTACCCTTAGCGGTTGCACAGGATGGAGCAACCCCATATACAGCAGCAGCGATTTACTCTGCCCGGTTTCATGGTTTCCTAATACACCACCCAATTTTCCCGGTATAGGTTACCAATACCCACGCACAGGTAATAATATAGCGGGGATTGTTGTTGGAGGTGGTGGTATTATGCCAAGCTACAGAGAATATATTCAAAACAAATTACAATACACCCTTAAATCCAATATAACTTACACTATTGAATTTTACATTTCTGTTGGAGAACAACCTTGTGAGTTAAGCCAAATAGGTGTGAAGTTTTTCAATCAGCAATATACCGATTACAATGCCTACCAGTTAACTAATTACACTGCCGATGCCGAAAATGATGTAAATAATTTTATTGACGATACCTTAGGATGGAAAAAAATAACGCTGCAATATAAAGCAAACGGAACTGAAAATTTTATGATTATAGGATGTTTTCAGGATAGCACACAATTAGTTTATAGAAACTGTGATACTGCTTGGTGGAATCCTGATATGGGAGTGCAGGTTGAAAAATATTACTTTATAGACGATGTATCTGTACAAGAAGCACTTCCCGAAATTTTTATTCCCAATGTATTTAGCCCTAATGGAGATGGAATAAATGATTTTTTTGAAATTAAAACCAATATAGCACAGTGGAACTGTGTTATTTACAACCGATGGGGGCAAACAGTTGCTACCTTAAACGAACAAAATTTTAAATGGAACGGAGGCAACAATAGTGCAGGCTCATATTACTATGTTTTTACTGATACAGAAAATTTGTACCCCCAAACCGGATTCATTACTCTTTTTAAATAACCCCTAAAACAATTAACTTATAAAAAAACAACTTTTACTATTTGCAATTGCTTCGTTTGGATATGAGGCAATAATTGCACAGCCAACTGGCACTCCGCCAGCAAATAATGTAAATGCTCAATCTGGTTCCGCATGGTATAGAGGGGGAAATACACTAACTAGTATAGCCGGAACTAACAACATTTTTGGATTTGTGGCTAATCAAAACTCCCAAATCTGGTATCAAACCAATGGATTTAACCGGATGATGATGAATAACGGGGGCAATGGGTATACAGATGGGCGCATAGGTATAGGCAACAATTTACCAAATAATTTTGTCCCACAGGCACGTTTGCATCTATTGCAATTTGGAACAGGCGCAGCCAATGCAGATATGTTCCGCACCGATGGCAACAACGCGGTGGTTAACCAATGGCAATTGTTTACAGGGCCTAATGTTAATAGTACAACACAGAAGTTTCGTTTGTTTAACCCTGCTAATTCAGTTAATACCGTACTGGAAGCCCGCAACCCGGCAGCAGCATCATCATTAATACCAATGGCACCAACGAGCGTGCCCGCTTTAACCAAGATGGAAACTTAGAAGTGCGAACTCCC
>CAJPFH010000048.1 GCA_905339165.1 Flavobacteriales bacterium | reverse complement strand
ATTCAAAGGAATCCAGAGCCAGAGTGGTTCGCTCGTTAATCCTGTACGAATTATAAGTGAGGCTATGGATGCTGTAATCCCCCTAGATGAGAGCCATAGAGAGCTTATATGAGCGTATGGGAATCTCCCGGCTTTAGCCGTAGAGGGTTCAAGAAATTATTTCTTCCTAGGCATCCTTATTTTATAGATCAGGATTGAACTTGTCACAATGCCTGCGAAGACAACAACCAATAGATAATTGTTTAAACTGGCATGATCTTCCGGTTGAATGATTGTGGTTTCGGGATAGTTATCCATTTCCCCGGTTGATTTTTTTCCGTTTATTGCAAAAAATGAGAAACCAATGGTACTGGATTCATACAGGATATTACTATTATGCGTTCCGATCTTTCTTGTGGGCAAAGACTGCCACCCATCATCATATCGCATCATTTCAATCGAGTCCGGATTGATATTGTTGGCTTCCATCCATGCAATAGGAACCCTGAATATTACTTCGGCATGTTTTATGTTATCTGGTGTCGCATACCCAAAATTCCCTGCCCATATATTGACATTCTTATAGACCGATCCAGGAGCACTGGATTTTACAAGGGTTGAAGTGCTTTTTAATACTTCTACAGAAGTGGTTATTTCAACTGGATTTGTATTGCCTGTAATATTTACAAAAATTATTGGATTTGTTTGTTCCTTGAACCTGTAGGAAGTTGTGACATTCCTGTAAATATAAAGGCCATATTTTTCTATGAATTCAATGTTTGTATGGTTTTCACCCGAACTACCCGAACTACCTCCCCCTGCACCAGAAGTGGAAGAAGTGGAAGAAGTGGAAGAAGCGGAACCACCTGTTTCTTTGTCTTGCTGGCTGGGTGTCAAAGCAGGAGTCGGATAAACTTGATTTCCATCCGGGCCAACGACCCGGACATTTTCAAGGTTGATCTGTATCTGTGGATCATTTATAGAATTAAGAGCAGTAGCATTGATAATAATAAAGGTTCCAGGAGTTTGTCCATTTTTTTGTCCTATTATCGAACCATAGATATTTACTGCCCTGCCAAGTGAATTATCAATTACACCGCCATTAAAAATTGTAGTTGTCCCATACTGTTTGAAGAGATTTCCTTCCATAATACTGTTTATCTTAAGTACGGATTTATTATATGAGATATCCAGCTGTGCACCTGCGATCGCTATACTTTGCGGATCAACTTTTACTCCAATATCAAAGGTCTGGCCAGCAGAAATATCGGACGGAAGCTGGTCCAGATAAACAGTCGCAGCAATAGCAGTTGGACTTTCGGTAATGGCAATTAAGAAAAATAAAATAAATTTATGACCGATCAGTCCCATGTATTCTCTCCAAAGTGCTGGGCAGTAATTGTAATATCTGAGATATCAACAACCCCATCCATGTTAACATCATATCCCGGATATGGTGCGTTGACCTTTTCAGTGAAATGCTGTCCGATTATTGTCAGGTCTCCAATATCAACTACTCCGTTTTCATTAACATCATATCTTGGATATACATTATTTATGTAAACGATTGTTGTTCCAGTAACAGATACGGTCCCATCGCTTACTGATATTTCTATATTGTGGCTGCCTGAACTGGAATAATTGGTTATCCAGAGATAACTTGCCGCTGTACTCACCAGTTTACCATCCAGTCTTATTATGTAGCTAAGTGTGTCGTTATCAGGATCGTTTGCTATAATGCTGATCGGGATACTCTGTGTTTCGTTAAATGTTGAGCCATTGTACGGGAAAGAAGTAAATGTAGGTGGCCTGTTGACGTTATTTACAGTTATCATCATATTTTCAAAATCCGTCACACTGCCATCAGATACTTCAAAACGAATATCCGGGTAATTGCCCGATTGTGTGAAGCCTGGTGTCCACAAGAACGTCCTGTTTGCAGGGACAAACACAGCGCCAGGAGGAAGATTTTTTGCAGAATATGTAAGCGCATCTCCATTTGCATCAGCCGCTGATAAAGTGAAGGTAAGAGCCTGGCCTTCATCAATGGTTCTATTTCCAATTGTATCAAGCACTGGTGGACTGTTTATTAATACGCTTCCATTGGTCAGATTGAACGCCACCGGATATCCGGCCTGGTCGCTTATTATTATGTCTGAAATATTAACAATGGATGTTCCTGATGAACCAATTGCTGTAAAGTCAATAACAATTAACGCCCCCACAGTTGTAACATTATAAGGACCGAGGATGGACCCATAAATATTGTTTACTTTTCCTGATGTATTATCCATTACACCGCCGTTAAAGATCGTGTTTGCCCCATTCTGTTTGAAGAGAGTTCCCTCTGTGACGCTATCCACTCTAAGGATCGATCTGTCATATGTAAGAGAAATCTGTGCGCCTGAGATCGGATTACCCATCGGGTCAATTGCTATGTTAAGGCGCAAAGTCTGCCCGGGATTTACGATCTTTCTTGATGGTGTTACAATCATATTTGAACGCTTATTCACAGTTATTGCGATATTCTCAAAATCACTCAATGTTCCATCTGAAACTTCGAAATGTACATTCTGATAAATACCGGATCGTGTGAAATCAGGTATCCAACTGAAAGTTTTTGTGGCAGGATCAAAAGTCGCACCAGTCGGCAGGTTTGAAGCTGAATATGTAAGAGTACCTGCATCATTATCAGTTGCAGATAAAGTAAAAGTAAGTGCCTGGCCTTCAAAAATCTTCTTATCACCGATCTTCAAAAGTACTGGCGGGCTGTTAATGGTCATACTTCCGTTATATACTACCAGAGGAACAGGCTGGGCGTCAGAATTGCTGATCTTAACATTTGAAAGATTTATTCTGGACGTACCTGATGAACCGATGGCTGTAGCATTAATAATGATGAAGGTGCCAGGATTTGATACATTCGTCCTGCCAATTACTACACCAAACAAATTTATCACACTACCTGTTGAATTATTTATAATGCCATTTGAAAAGAAAGTGCTTGCTCCCTTCTGTTTGAATAAGTTCCCTTCAGTAATATTATTTATTTTGATCTTTGTTTGATCAAAATCGATATTTAACTGCGCACCTGCAATTGCTGCTCCCTGCGGGTCTATTGTTACATTCAAATTAAAATTTTCTCCCTGGTTCGCAGGGTAACTTGAAGGAAATACTTTTACATCGGCAGCCATTGCCTGCCCAGTTATTATTATCATTACGAATAGCGTCAGCCTGAATTTTATGCTTATCATAATAATTGTGATTAATGAACATGGGTATGAACAATATGGCCATTAAACCTCATGAAATCATGAAAAAAAATCAACTAATCCTAATATAAGAAAATCAACTATAGTTCTCATAATGGCTTCAATAAGCCAAATTTAAAAATTAATGGATTTCTTAAACCAATATTTGGAATTCATGCATTGTTAATCCCAATATTTCATTAATACAGGCGTCTTTAAATTATATAATACATATTATTTTATTTATTGGTGTAATTATTCCACGAAAAATCGGATATGACGGTTTACACTCTTTTCCTAACATTTTATTATCAACTGATTATTTAATAATGTCAATATATAGATTGTATTGAGGTGTTATGAAATATGCAAACTAAAACCAAATCTATAATAGCTGCAATCGCTGCGGCAGCTTTTATGACAGCAGCTTATTATCTCCCGGCAGAAACATTCCTTGCTGCCTTTGCAGGAGGATTGTTCCTGATACCGGCATCTATCTTTGTGTACATGATGCAATCAGTAGCAAGCGCCTGAGAACTACATGACCGAACATAGAAATGAAGCGGGAGAAAGAGGCATAAGATCCTGTGTGAAAACTCATGCAGGATCTATTTAACATTAACATTTTAAGAGGGACCATGAACTTTTCAAGACACATATCCATTGACGATGAATATCTGAAAAAAATGGAGCCATATATAAATAAACATAATGGGAATATGGGAGCTGCGTTAAGGGATATGATTTGCCAGGCTGGAAAATACAATCAGGCTTTCAATTCCTCGGCAATAGATACTTCTTTGTTTAACTGGATGTTACAGGAGACCGATGACATGCTGGTTCCCGGGGATGTTCTTGATAAATTGATCAACCCGATGTTGATAAATTCCATGGGAAAACTTGAAGAAAATATAAACCAGAGGTTAACAGGACTTGAGTGGGGAGTAAACCTTTGTTTGAAATGCGATAATGACAATTTTCCAACCGGGGTCCTTTTGACAATAAGAGGCACACCACGTAAAATAAAGTTTATTGCGGGATTAGTGTCACAGTTCCTCGTGAAAAATTCACTCACTCGCTCACCACTGTCAGTAAGGTCAGTCGTCAATTTCAACGAGTGCATAAAAGTTGAGCTATCACTATCAGATAAAACAGAGGCAGAAGATAGTTTAATCACTTTTTTCGGAGGATTGAACGGAATTTTGGGAACTATAAAGGGCCGTCCTGATTTCTGGATCCCGATTATCAAAGGTCATCATCTTAGCAATTACAATATGGTCACAATCCACAGAAACTCTTTTGAAGACATACTTGCTAATAATATACCAGGGGAGGAAGTGACGATAGAATTTCTTGCAAAAAGACCAATCCGGGAAATACCTCTTAAAGATCTGCTCTGGCTCTTAAAGCAGGTTTATGAGAACTCAAGGATTGTTGACAGGGTGGAAATCGAAAACGATAAACTGGTCATCTTCCATAATTACAGGACAAAAGAAGCAGTGGATAAATTAAAAAAGATCATTTTGACACTGCTGGAATCAAACGGCCATCTGTACGATGTGAAATCAACAGCAAATATGATCGTGCTGACACACAGGCCCGATATTGGTTTAAAGATCAATGAATTAATAGGCAATTTGAAAACGAGCAGCAATAAAGTTGATCAGGAATTATTGATGTTCATTACTTTCCTGAACGGCCTGATGGACATTCCCGATATTCCTTTATCTCTTTCTGTCCTGGGAAGAAGACTTGGTAAATCCATAATGCAGGAATATGAATTGGAAAATAACATCAAGGAATGGAACCTGGAGAAATTCAAAAACGCTTTTGAAATTATTGACTC
>CAJPFH010000047.1 GCA_905339165.1 Flavobacteriales bacterium | reverse complement strand
CACTACCTTTTCTCTTTGCACGGGAGCAGACCCATGCAGTGGGATTTTAACCCTTTGAACATACATTCTTTTTTTTTTTTTCCTCCAAATGTTCTGTTTGTTATTCTTTCCTTCTTGTGCTTCGGGGCACGCAACGCAGATACGCAGCGTGATTTTTGGGCGCGCCGGAATTTTATTGTTTTGATATTATAATTTATGCTGACTAACAGTTTTCAATATGATTTTCGGAAAGCATAGAAGTTAATCTGCGTTTATCCGCGTTCATCTGCGGTTTTTTCTTGAGTTATCCCATGCACTTCTAATGCTATTCAGTTTTCTGCCCCCTTTCTTACTTATTCCCATTTTGTTAATTTCCCAATCATAAAGGTCAATTATTGATATGAACCAAGAACGGTGCACCTATTCACCCGGCGCGCCGCATGCAGCTTCCAGCCGCATCCCTGATGAGACGGCGCGTGGCTGCTGAAAAAGTATATCGAAAAAGACCCGGAAACTGGCTTGTATGTGGCTATTGCTCCGGGAATTCCTGGCACCCATAGTCAGGCAGAGACTCTCGATGAGCTTCAAGAGAACCTTAAAAAGGTACTGGAATTGTGCCTGGAATAAATGGAGCCTGAGAACAAACAATATCTGCCTCATCATTTTTATCTTTTTATTTGGATAAAAAAAAATCGATTCCTAAATTGACCTTTCGGTTAGTCATCTTCACCATAGGCTCTGATGACTTGTAATTCGAAGAAAAATCCTGGCGAAATAATTTCAGGACTCTACACACACCCACATTTAGCCGAGCCCATCCAATAAATCATAATTATAAACCCCATCCTCTTATGTTGAAAAAGTAACAGATTCTTTGATACAAGAAATAGTCAGAGAAGAAAGATACTCGCCAAGGAGTGAGAAAAAGCAGCCATGGTCAATAAAAACAAGAAGGCCATTCAGGGGTAAAATCGATAAGGTCCGGATAACTTTCAGAAAAAGCATAGAGTTGGCAGAAAAGGTGGCCAGTGAGTTAGGTTCACCTATTGAGATATCAAACAGAGGCAGACCGCCAGTATATGATAGGGTGAAACTGGCTGCGGCGTTACTGGTTAAAGGAATGAGATCATTCGCCGATCTTCCCACAGATTTAGAGAATATACAATATGATATGACAGTCTGTGGCAGCAAGGAATATCCATGTTCGTCGGAATTCCAAATTTAATGAACCATTGGATATTTTTGTAATAGATGGTTCAGCATTAACTGGAGAAATTTTGGTGGAACGTGAAGTGTTAACTAAAGTAAGACTTATGAGAGATTATTTTGAGTATCAGGCTACTATTAGAATTTT
>CAJPFH010000046.1 GCA_905339165.1 Flavobacteriales bacterium | reverse complement strand
TGACGATAAGGTAGATATTAGTGACATGAAAATTTACAGGGACGGACAGTTCAATTTTTTGCTTTGTTCGCATGTCCTTGAGCATGTACCGGATGATAGAAAGGCGCTCAGTGAGCTTTACCGCGTCCTGAAACCGGGCGGGCGCGCAATCCTCATGGTTCCCATTGTGCTTGGCATTAAAGATACGGATGAAGACCCTTCTGTCGTAACGGAGTCTGATAGATGGAAGCGCTTCGGCCAGTTCAATCACTTGAGGCTTTATTCGAAAAGCGGATTTGTAGATAGAATTGAGGATGCAGGCTTTTCGGTGAAGCAATACGGGAAAGCGTTCTTTGGAGAAAAGTCATTTTTTCAAAATGGCATTACCCCTCAGACTGTTTTGTATGTTGTGGAGAAGTAAAAAAACGCGGGAAAACCCTCATAGAGGTTTTAACTTGAGCCATTCTAGAGTACTCGTAATAACTGATAATCTTTTTATTTACGAAAACTTCAAAACAATAACCGCCGAACTGGGCATGATAGATTTTTTTTCGTATCGCTATAGCATTACTAACAGCGCTTTCAAGAAAAAATTTAGCGAGAGTACGGATTTCAAGCCTATTGATATTAAAAAAGAAATACTGGATTCAGAAGAATATGATCTTTTGATTTCGGCCCATTCCAAACAACTTTTTCCGGCTGAGTTGGTCAGAAAGATCAAATGCATAAATATACATCCCGGACTCAATCCCAATAACAGAGGATGGTTCCCGCAAGTCTTTTCTATTTTAAATGGCCTACCCTTGGGCGCGACAATCCATGAAATTGACGAGTTGATTGACCACGGCCCGATAATCGCGCAGAAAGAAGTCGAAGTTTATCCGTGGGACACCTCCTTGACAGCTTACAACAGGGTTTTAGAGACTGAAATAGAGCTGCTGAAGGGCAATATTGAAAAAATTATAAGTGGCGATTATAAGGCGGTCCCTCCTGAAAGGGAAGGGAACTTGAATTTAAAAAAAGATTTTGACAATCTTTGCAGGCTGAATTTGGACGAAGTCGGAAGATTTGAAGATTTTCTGAACCGCCTCAGGGCATTAACTCACGGAGAATATAAAAACGCATTTTTTATCAAGGGTGATAAAAAGGTCTTTGTCAAACTCGACCTTGAATTAAAAGAAGAAAAACCTGAAGAGGTATAGCCATGCTGAAAAACCTGAAAAAATTTTCAGATCCGATTTATGTCACCAGACCCCTGCTGCCGGATTTGAATTTACTGAATAAAAAGCTCGAAGAAATTTGGAGTTCCAATTGGCTTACAAACAATGGCCCTCAACACCAATTGTTCGAGAGGAAAATCAGGGAATATCTCAAGGTTCCGCAGCTCTCTTTATTCAATAATGGGACAATAGCTCTCGTTGTCGGTTGTCAAAGCCTCAGGATAACAGGCGAGGTAATTACGACACCATTTACATTCCCCGCAACTCCTCATGTGCTTACCTGGAACAATATCAAGCCGATTTTCTGCGATATAGACCCTGTAACTCTGAATATTGATTCTGCCAAAATCGAATCCATGATTACGCCGCAGACCACCGCTATTCTGGGCGTGCACGTTTTCGGGACTCCGTGCGACGTTAAAGGAATCCAGGAAATTGCGGACAGATATGGCTTGAAAGTGATGTACGACGCGGCACATGCTTTCGGGGCTGAAATTGACAACATTGGTATCGGGAATTACGGCGATATAACGATGTTCAGCTTTCACGCGACTAAATTATTCCACACTGCTGAGGGCGGCGCACTTGTATTCAAGGATAAGAACCTGAAGCAAAGAGTGGATTATCTTAAAAACTTTGGCATTAAAAATGAAGACGAAGTCGTTATGCCCGGAATCAACGGCAAAATGAACGAAATACAGTCGGCGCTTGGCTTGCTTGTGCTAGAGATGGTCGAAGGTGAAAAACAGAAGAGGAAACTTCTGAAGGAAACCTATATTGAATGTCTAAAAGATGTTGAGGGCATAACGGTTGTAAACACAAATAAGGGCTTGAATGACAGCTATCAATATTTCGTAATCAGGATCAATGAGAAGGTGTTCGGCATGTCGCGCGATTCTCTATATGGCAAGCTCAAGGAATATAATGTCTTTACTCGAAAATATTTTTATCCGTTGTGTTCGGAATACTCATGTTACAAGAACCTGCCTTCGTCATCACGTTCAAACCTGCCGATTGCCAATCAGGTGGTAGGCGAGGTCCTTTGTATGCCTTTTTATGGCGGTCTAAAAGTTGATGAAGTTGAAATTATTTGCAACCTTATGAAAAATATCCAGAGGTCTAAGTGAAGGTAAGCGTCTTAATGCTTACTTATAATCATGAAGCATTTGTCAGAGAAGCGATTGAAAGCGTGTTGATGCAGGAGACGTCTTTCGCTTTTGAATTGGTAATTGGGGAAGACTGTTCAACAGATGGCACAAGAGCAATCGTCCTTGAATATCAGCGAAAATATCCTGACAAAATAAAATCTTTTTTGCCGCAGAAGAACGTTGGCTTGATTGAGAATTTCCTGAGCTCGTTAAAAATATGCCGGGGCGAATATATAGCTTTCATCGAGGGAGATGACTATTGGACTTCTAAGAACAAACTTCAGGCACAAGCTGATTTTTTAGATGAAACTCCGGAAGCGCCGCTCTGTTTTACAAACTGTACTGTCATAAATGATGAGGGCACACTGATAAGGCAGGACAGGGTGCCTGTTGAGTTCCAACGCAATCTTTCTCAAAAAGACATGATAGCGGGGTACTGTCCGCCGCTGTTAACGTTAATGTATAGAAATAATATCAAAAACTTTCCGAAAGAAATTTATAAAATCATAAATTTGGATTATTTTCTGTATCTTCTGCTTGCGTCGAGAGGAGATGCTTTTTACCTTGCCGAAAATACGGCAAGCTACCGTATTCATAATGAAGGAATATGGTCAATGAAAAATAGCGAGTACAAGTACATAAATCTATTGAAGCTTTATAAGGTTTTTTTACGTCTGTATAAAGACAGGTATGAGAAAATTTTATTGAAGCAACTCAGAGGGACATATTTGGTTTTGTTGAGATATTATCTCGAAGAAAAGCGTTTTTTTAGCTTTATGAAAACTTTAGCTTCCTTTATTTCTTTTGAACTCATAAGAACAAGTTCAGTCGCGCGTTTTTCACTGGGGAAAAGCAATTCATGAAAGAGCTTGTCTACAACCTCGCGCCTGAAAGCATAAGGGAGCTGTATGAAAAGTTCTCGAAAGCCAGGCGGGAAAAACTGAACGCCCGCGGGACACTGCGGAAAGTTGAGGCGCTTCTTGCGGGAAAGGGGCCCATCTGGCTTGAGATA
>CAJPFH010000045.1 GCA_905339165.1 Flavobacteriales bacterium | reverse complement strand
TAACTCTAAATACGTAAACGAAGTAGCCGGATTACAGTTCGCTGCTAACTTCGAGGAAGAACCTCCTACATTAGCCGATACAGTACCTACTTCTTGTACTACCCCCACTCGGTTTACTTTCTCTGCATTGCGAGCAGTGAGAACTGAAACAGAGCATAAAAAAACATTCGCCAAAATAAAAGGTTTAATGGCTATTCCGTAATTATTTAGCATATTCATATATTTAATCATCATCACTTATAAATTAGAAGTTAAGAACTACGCCCAATCGTACACGTCTTGGTAAGCTGAAATATCCTGGATTTTGAAGTTTCAGGCTATATAAGTCTCTGAAAGATTGCTCATCGTTTTGAGAAGAAATAAATGGTTCGTATCTTGGGTCGTTAAGATAACTGTCATCATCTGGATTTCCTGTTGTTGGATATACACTTAGTACATTTTTGGTATTTAATAGATTTAGAACTTGGATGTACACATTAAGAGCGGCCATTTTTACCTCTTCACCTTCTTTTGCTTTACCTAACTGCAAGTCCAAGTTTTTATCTACTTTCAAATCTACGGTGTAAATCCAAGGAAGTCTTGAGCCATTGAGAGAGCCTACGGTTTGAGTATTTCCTTGGCTATATAAGCCATAAGGAATAATGTTCGACTGTTTTGTATAAGGGGTTCCTGAACCCATTCTAAAAGAGAAGTTAGCTCCTGCATCGGCAAAAATTTCTTTACCCCCTATTACAGGTCCATTATAATTTTTTCCTCCTGCAAAACGATAATCAAGTACTCCTGTAAATGCATGGCGTTGATCGAAAGACAACGGAAAGATGGTTCGCAAATTAGGTTGTCCGGAATTAACCAAATTTAAACTAGTAGTAGCATCAGAACCTGTACCATCTGCAAATTGCAATGTATAGCTAGCCCTAATCGAAATATTTTTTACTCTTCTTAAATCGTAGGAAACAGTAGTTCCTTTAACCGTTCCAAAGTCGAGATTTCCATAAGTTTTATACGAAACAGGATATGCTCCAATTACGTTTTTTACTTGAATCATATCTCTCATTTCTCTGTAGAAACCAGATAATTTTAAAGAAGAAAAATTGTTTATTTTTTGTTGAAACCCTAATTCATAATCAATAGTTTTTTCGGGTTTTAAATCAGGGTTATTGATTACATCTCCTGTATTCGATTTAATAAATTGATAATCGCTCGGATCAAAACGTAATCCGGTAGATGGTCTTTGAATTAATATGTCATAATGAGCAAAGAACAAGGCTTCATCTGAAATAGGGAAAGAGAAAGATATACGAGGCATTGCATTTACCTGTGGTTTATAATCTCTGAATGATTGAGACGTTAAATCGGTTTGTGGGTTTCTTTTTTCGGGATCAACTAACCATGGGGTAACACCTTCAGCGTTTCCAATAATATTAGGGTCAGTAATTCGTTCGCCTTTGGCATTATACCAAATATCTCCATCTCGATAACCGGTAATATTATCTGCATTCGGGTCATTTACATCACTAACATATACTACAAAATCATCACCTATGTTAGAGGGCTTGTCATGATCAACTTCTCCAGCTTTTACTGTAGGGAACATTGAATAGGAATCTGTTAATACAGGTTGATTTGCATCAAATCGGTCTACACGCACACCTACGTTGAAGATCAAATCATCAAACGCAAACTTGTCTTGCAAATAAACTGATGAATAAATTGGGTTAAAAGAAGGGATTAAGCGTGTGAAATATCCGTTATCATCTTTTTTAGTAAAATAATCATCTAAAGAGGGTCTTCCACTAATTTTCTTTCCGGTATGGTCGTAGCCCGAATAGCTCACATAACTTGACCGGAAGCCTTGATTTAATAATTCGTCTGCACTAAAGTAGTCAATTTTCCAAACATCCGGACCATAAGAGTCAAAATCAATAAAATCGGTTCCATCTACGGCTAATCCTAATGACTCGCGTAAATTTTTATCGAATAAAGACTGTGATTCCGCATCATACAATCTGTTATAAGTATAAGTAGGAATTCCAAAATCATAAGAGATGGTAGGATTAGATAAATCTAACTGTGTAATATGGTTGTTTACTAAATTACGACCTCTTTCCCATAAACCAACCGGAGAAACGGAGTAAAACCGATCATCTCGTTGTTCAAATTCAAAGCCAAAAGTAAAGGAGTGGTCTTTAATTTCTGCCGAACCTATGGCACTAATTCTAAATTGACTGTTATCGAAAACAGAATTTTGATTCCACAAAAACCCGGGAGCTCTCCACATATCGTAAATATTGCGTGGTAAATCTCCATTGAGCAAGCCTCCTCCTTGTCTCACATTTACTGCGTTATCATAGTTCCCTTCTACCTCATCATATAATTCATAGTACCTTTTGGTATAGTTAGAAAGTACAGGGTTAATTGTGCTATCGTATTCAAAGTTGTATGCAACTTGTCTAAAGTTATCGTGAACGAAAGCAGGTTGGTTATCAATAAAACCAATTCCGTAGTTATTAATATATTCCGAAGTAAACTTACCAACATATCCATAATGAGCCAAATTATCCTTATGTCTTCCATCGAAGGTACGTTGTGTTTGCTTGGTATAATCAACTTGCACGGAGAAGTATGCATTTTTTATTAATGAGGCAGATTCCTCTGTGTCTTGAGAAGGATTAGAGAAGCGTTGTGTAAAGCGTCCGAAAACACGCCAAGTATTATCATGTCGTTCTGGATTATTTTTGTAATTAAATAAAGAATAATCGTAAACAAACACGTTTCTTTTTTTGTAATCGTACGAGCCTCCGAAAGTAAGATTCATGCTCTTGTTGAGAGTTACGTCTAGTTTAGCAGCAAGGTTTATACCTCTTCTGGCCACATTCTGCCTATACTTCACTCTTTCAAAATCGTTAATTCGAGTAAATTCTGCATTTGGAAATGTGCCGGAAGTGTAGCCAGATGGCCTTAGCGGAGTTTCCTCAATGGCAAGTAATGAACTGTCTTTAATTCTCCAACCACCCATGGCAGAAGGCCTGTCATCTAATTCCGACATTAACTCTCCCGATAGGAAAAAACCAAACAATGCATCTTGCTTGTTTCCTGCACTATCTTTCTTTATCAAAAGAGGGCCTGAAACATTAAATCCTAAAAGGTTAAAGCCGAATTTATCCAAACCATATACATTATCTTTTAATCTGAAACCGGAGCCCGTATATTCCAAACCTCCAAAGAATTCTTTAGATGCTCCTCTAGTTGTTATACTAATAATACCACCTGTTGCATCTCCATATTGGGCAGGCAAACCACCTGTAATAACCGAAACCTGCTCTATAGCAGCCTTTGGAAGATTTTGAGAACCTCTTACTTTCATTCCATCGATATAAACATCTGTACCATCTTCTCTGGCACCTCGGATACTAACTGAAGAACCTCCGTCATCTTTTGTGTAAACACCACCTACGGTTGCTGCAAAAGAGGTGGCATCTCTTCCTGCCATTTTATCAATATCTTCTCGAGTAACCGTACCTCCCGATTGGGTTTGGTCTTTAGAAATAAGAGGCACTTCGTATTCTATTACTTCAAATGCTTCCAAAGCTATACCTTGCAAAAGTTTTACATCTAAAAACTGTATTTTACCGGACATGATAACAACCCCGGTTTGTTTTTGTTGCTGATATCCTACATACGAAATTAACACATCATAGGTGCCCGGAGGAATTGAAGTTACAGTGTATTTACCATCAAAATCGGTTTGGGCTCCTGCCACCTGATTTCCGTTTAACGAAACTACAATATTGGCAAAGGGTAATCCTTCTCCTGTTTCTTTATCTTTAATGGTTCCCTTTAGAGTTCCTTGTCCTACTTGTGCGTAAACCGAACCAATTATTAAGGCACAGGTTAAGATCGCAATGGTAAATCGTTTAAACATAGATAGCCTGTTTGTGTTATACTTTGTTATTTGTGCAAAAAATATAGGTCGTAAAGATATGAAAATATAATTTTCAATTCCAAATATTTACTCCTTGTTTAATTTAATATAAATTTAAAGGCAAGATTTTTAGAGCATTGTGTCATTTTTTTCCAAACCACCTCCATAAAAAAAAGGTTTTTTTATTTTGCTTTAATCGTTTTGACTTCTTTTTCGTTTCCTTCATTCTTTTTCTGGTTTCTTTCGATTGAATTTTCATGTGTCGCTTTCTGCCTTTCTCCATGGCTTCTTCGCCCGCTTTCTTTTTGGCTTCTTCTTGTTTTTCCAATTGCTTTTGGCGGTTTTTTAATTGCCTTTCGTTTCCCTGCGAATAGGCCGAAAAACCAACTATCAGTAAACAAAAAAGAAAAACTACTTTACATCCGTTTCGCATCTCAAAAAGTATTTTTACAATAATACGTAATTTCGTAAAAAATGGAATTGTTTTTTATACATCGGTTTTGGATTGCTGTTTTATGTGTATTAGTATCTTGCAAAAAGAATACAGAATCTGCCATACCATACGTAAGTGTGAACTTTTACATTTACACTTCCGATCCCGATTTTATTGATTTGAATGCTGTTGGTGGCTGGACTTATGTAACCGGGGGTTCGAGGGGAATTATTATTTACCGATATTCAAATACCGAGTTTAAGGCCTACGACAGGCATTGTACCTATAACCCCTCCAATTCTTGTGCATTGATTTCGGTTGATGTAAACAATATTCAGGCAAGTGATGTTTGCTGCGGATCGATATTTTCATTGATAGATGGTTCTGTAAACAATGGCCCTGCAGGATTCCCATTAAAACAATACCAAACCAGTTTTGACGGGAGTAGGCTACACGTATATAATTAAATAAAAAAGGTGGGATATCCCACCTTTTTTATTTCACAAATTTTTATTGATTAATATCTGTAATATTCGGGTTTATAGGGGCCGTTTACATTTACTCCTATATATTCTGCTTGTTCAGAGGAAAGCACATCGAGTTCTACACCAATTTTTGCTAAGTGTAAGCGAGCTACTTTTTCATCGAGGTGTTTAGGTAGCATATATACTTCGTTTTTATAATTTGCCGAATGATTCCATAATTCGAGTTGTGCCATTACCTGATTGGTAAATGAGTTGCTCATTACAAAAGAAGGATGACCCATAGCACAGCCTAAATTTACCAGTCGTCCTTCGGCTAAAAGAATAATATCTTTTCCGTTAATGGTGTACATATCTACTTGTGGTTTGATGGTATTTTTTGTATGCCCATAATTTTTGTTTAGCCAGGCTACATCAATTTCAGTATCGAAATGACCTATGTTACAAACAATGGCTTTATCTTTCATTTTTTCGAAATGACGACCCACAATAATGTCTTTGTTTCCGGTAGTAGTTACAATGATATCTCCTTGGTCAATTACATTATCCATTTTTTTAACGGCATAACCGTCCATAGCAGCTTGCAGTGCACAAATAGGGTCTATTTCGGTTACAATTACTCTAGCACCGGCTCCCCTCAGCGAGGCGGCCGAACCTTTTCCTACATCTCCATAGCCTGCCACAATAGCCACTTTCCCTGCAATCATTATATCGGTAGCTCTTCTTATAGCATCTACCAATGATTCTTTGCAACCGTATTTATTATCAAATTTCGATTTAGTAACCGAATCGTTTATATTGATAGCCGGCATTAGCAAGGTTCCATTTTTCATTCTTTCGTACAATCTATGTACACCGGTAGTAGTTTCTTCCGAAAGTCCTTTAATCTTTTTTGCCAATTCGGGATAATGGTCAAAAACCATATTGGTTAAATCGCCCCCATCATCTAAAATCATATTGAGAGGCTTTCCGTCTTTAAATGCAAAAAGGGTTTGTTCTATGCACCAATTAAATTCTTCTTCGTTCATTCCTTTCCATGCAAAAACAGGAACTCCTGTGGCAGCAATTGCCGCAGCCGCCTGATCTTGTGTAGAAAATATATTGCACGATGACCAACTTACCTCTGCTCCAAGATGTGTAAGAGTTTCTATGAGTACTGCCGTTTGAATAGTCATGTGTAAACAACCGGCAATGCGTGCTCCCTTTAATGGTTTTGTATTTCCATATTCTTCGCGAATGGCCATTAAACCCGGCATTTCGGCTTCGGCTAATTTTATTTCTTTTCTGCCCCATTCGGCCAAAGAAATGTCTTTAACTTTGTACGGTAATTTTTCCACTTGAGTGTTTTTATCGTTCATGATGTTGAATATATTTTTTTAGGAAAATCAAAATTACATTATTTAGCAGTATTATTGAATTTAATTATGCCTATTTTTTCTATCAGTAAACCAAGCCCTTTTTCTACTCTTGGTATTTGGAAAATTTCCGAGTCTTTATCGGAACTAGACACGAGTGTGAATAGCTCCTTGTTTTCCAAATTTGAGTTTATCAGATATACTCCCGTAAAACTTCAAAAAATTTGTACTGCTTTACTTATCGAAAAGATACACCCCGGATTACATGGCAAAATAACATATACAGAAAATGGAAAGCCGGAAATTTTAAATTCAACTCTGCATATTTCTATTTCGCATAATATCAATTTTTCCGTTGTTTTAATTAGCAACATTGCGTGCGGAGTAGATGCAGAGTTGGTAAGCCATAAGGCAGAAAAAATAAAAAACAAGTTTTTATGTCCCGAAGAAATCAAATTGCTTGAAAACGTGGATGGCAATCAAAACGAAGCTTTCACACTCGCCTGGTGTATTAAAGAAAGTGTGTTTAAATGGTATGCCAAAGGAAATGTGAATTTCAAAGAACATATCGGCATAAAAAAAATGTTATTTAATAAAAATAAAAGGGAGGCTTCTGTAATATTTAGCAAGGGGGAGGGAGAAAATAAAAACATACGCTTACATTTACAAAAATTTGAGGATTGTGCAGTAGCATACACTCTTGGAGAATAATTTTTTTATAATGACAATAAGCATTTTCGATACTATTTCAACAAAAACGAAACAGGGTAAAAAACAACTCGCTGTTTTAATAGACCCCGATAAATGCTCAGCCAAACATCTTGAAACCCTTTTTGCAAAACAACATTTTATTGATTTTTTCTTGGTTGGAGGGAGCTTAATAACCCGTGGTGATTTTTCTAAAACCATTTCTTTACTAAAAGAATTTACTCAAAAGCCTGTTATTATTTTTCCGGGAAATAACCTGCAAATTGCTGAAGAAGCCGATGCTATTTTATTTCTCTCGCTAATCTCCGGAAGGAATGCCGAATTATTAATCGGGCAACATGTTGCGGCTGCTCCGCATATTCAAAAAATAAATTTAGAAACCATACCAACGGGATATATGTTAATTGAAAGCGGGCAACTTACCACTGCCATTTACCTTAGTGCTTCCTTGCCTATACCCCGAAACAAAAAAGATGTAGCTTGTGCAACCGCACTGGCAGGAGAATACTTGGGCTTGAAATTAATTTATATGGACGCGGGAAGCGGAGCTAACAATACGGTTCCTGCCGATATGATTTCGGCTGTAAAAAAAACCATTTCAATTCCTTTATTTGTTGGAGGTGGAATTAGAACAGCCGAATGTGCTTTTACAATTTACAATGCAGGAGCTGATGTAATTGTAATTGGAAATAAAGCAGAAAGACATGTAGATTTTTTAGATGAAATGGCTGCTGTAAAAGAACAAATAAAATCGGGCTTTTAGTAACCACAGTTACAACTTTTCGAAAAATAAATGGTGGTATAGGGTAATAAACTTTTTAGTCGCACTTGTTCCTTTTCGTTTATAGCAACCACTCTTAAATCAATAAATTTAAGTGTTTCTTTTAAGTACTGGATATTGTCGGGAAAATCGGCTATGTGGGTTCCCCACAAATCTAAGGTGTATAAATTCTTTAGTTTATCAATGTTTTTGGGTAGCTCGTACACATTGGTATTATTCAAATCCAGCT
This sequence comes from Flavobacteriales bacterium, assembly GCA_905339165.1. GTDB lineage: Bacteria > Bacteroidota > Bacteroidia > Flavobacteriales_E > Vicingaceae > BCD5. The sequence goes on along the minus strand of CAJPFH010000045.1, from coordinate 105,983 downwards.
TCCATAAATTTTTTAAATTACAAATGCAATCGGGCAAAGAGTCGAATTTATTTCTCGAAACATAAAGCACTTGCAGATTTTCTAACTGACAAATAACTTCGGGGAATTTTTTAAAATGGTTTTTACTAATATCTAAATACTGCAAATTTTTAAACTTGGTTATTTCTCCGGGAAGCTCTCTAAGATTTTTATTTTTAAAATCGAGCTTATATATCTGCAAACTATCCGCTTTAAGAGCAGCCTGTATACTGGTATACTTTTTTACCGTGTCTAACTGATTCGGCAATAGCAACTGCCCAAAAATCGATGCTGAAAGTAACAGTAAAAGTAGGGGTAAAAGAAAAAAGTATTTCACTTCTTATTGATTAAATTTTTTGTGCAATTTCTGCGTCTTTTATTAATTGCTCTTTTAATTTTTCTACGCTTCCAAAATTCTTTTCATCTCTTAATTTTTCTATAAACTCCACTTTCACTTTTTTGTTGTAAATATCTCCACTAAAATTGAATAAATGCACTTCTATTTTCTTCTCGGAAAATTGGACCGTAGGACCAAAACCAATATTCAGCATACCTTTATACTGCTCATTTTCTAAAAGAACACGAACAGCATAAACCCCATCAGCCGGAATCATTTTATGCTTATCATTCACAAATATATTGGCTGTAGGAAAACCCATGGTTCGCCCCAACTTATTTCCTTCTACCACCACTCCACTCAATTCATATGGCCTTCCTAAAAAGGCCGAAGCAACTTTTACTTCGCCTTTATTCAGTGCCTCTCTAATTTTGGTAGAACTTATGTTCACATTATCCACATCTTTTGCCGGAATTTCTTCTACCTCGAAACCATACACCGGACTAAACTCTTTTAAATGTTTATAGGTTCCCTCTCTATTTCGGCCAAACTGATGGTTATATCCAATAACCAGTTTCTTTACTCTTAATTTGTTTACCAAAACATCTCTTACAAATTCTATAGAGCTAAGCTTAGAAAAAGCCCTATCGAAAGGGTGAATGATTAAATGCTGAACGCCCGCTTTCTCGAGCAGCCCTATTTTTTCTTCTAAGGTACTTAGCAGTTGCAAACTATAGTCATCGGGATAAAGTACCATTCTCGGGTGCGGAAAAAAAGTAAACACCACACTTTGCCCGGAAACACTCTCTGCTACCTCATTTAAGCGATGAATAATTTTCTGATGCCCCAAATGAACTCCATCAAATGTGCCTGTGGTTACAACCGCATTTTCAATAAATCCAACCTCCGAAATATTTCTGTACACTTTCACTTTTTCGACCATTTTAGAAAAACCCACGACCAAAACAAGGTTTTACACTACCGCTTACAATGGCCAAAAGTAGTAAAATAAATTATCAACAAAAAGGTATGTTTTTATTTAAAAAAAGGTACTTTCGCAGCCGAAATTCTGTGTGTAAAAAGTTAACATTAAAGTATATAAAATTATGTCTCAAAAAGTTGGAAAAATAACACAAATTATCGGCCCTGTAGTTGACATCCGATTCGATCTTGAAAACTCTACATTACCCAATATCTTAGATGCACTTGAAGTATCAAGAGAAAACGGCCAAAAGGTGGTTTTGGAATGTCAGCAACACGTTGGAGAAGACACTATTCGTGCCATTGCCATGGACTCTACAGACGGACTCTGCAGAGGCATGGAAGTTACCCCAAAAGGTTCGCCCATTCAAATGCCCACCGGAGAACAAATTAAAGGTCGTGTATTTAACGTAATTGGTCAAGATATTGACGGCATTGGAAACATTGAATACCACAAAGGCTTGCCCATACACCGAGAGGCTCCTAAGTTCGAAGACCTTTCTACCTCTTCGGAAATATTATATACCGGAATAAAAGTGATAGACCTTATTGAGCCCTACTCAAAAGGAGGTAAAATTGGTTTGTTTGGCGGTGCCGGTGTTGGTAAAACAGTACTTATTCAGGAACTAATTAACAATATTGCTAAAGGGCATGGCGGACTTTCCGTATTTGCCGGTGTTGGAGAACGTACCCGCGAAGGGAATGACCTACTTAGAGAGATGCTCGAATCGGGCATTATTAAATATGGCGAAGAGTTTATGCACTCTATGGAAAATGGCGGTTGGGACCTTTCTAAGGTAAACACCAATGAACTAAAAGAATCGAAAGCAACATTCGTTTTCGGACAAATGAACGAGCCTCCCGGTGCACGTGCCCGTGTAGCCCTGTCGGGTTTAACACTGGCCGAATACTATCGCGATGGCGATGGACAAGGACAAGGTAAAGACATTCTCTTCTTTATCGATAATATTTTCCGTTTTACACAAGCAGGTTCCGAAGTATCGGCACTACTTGGTCGTATGCCTTCGGCAGTAGGTTACCAACCTACCCTTGCCACAGAAATGGGTGCCATGCAAGAAAGAATTACCTCTACAAAAAGAGGCTCTATTACTTCGGTTCAGGCCGTTTACGTTCCTGCCGATGACCTTACCGACCCTGCTCCGGCTACCACATTTGCTCACTTAGATGCTACAACCGTATTATCCAGAAAAATTGCCGAGTTAGGTATTTATCCTGCTGTTGATCCGCTAGATTCTACTTCTCGTATTTTAACTCCTGCCATTGTTGGTGAAGAACACTATAAATGCACCCAACGTGTTAAAGAAACTTTGCAACGATACAAAGAATTGCAGGATATAATTGCTATTTTAGGTATGGACGAACTTTCGGAAGAAGATAAACTGGTGGTACACCGTGCCAGAAGAGTACAGCGTTTCTTATCTCAACCATTCCATGTAGCCGAGCAATTTACAGGCATTCCGGGAGTATTAGTGGATATAAACGATACCATTAAAGGCTTTAATATGATTATGGACGGAGAAGTAGATAAATACCCCGAAGCAGCTTTTAACCTTAAAGGAACCATAGAAGATGTAATTGAAGCCGGTGAAAAAATGCTTCGCGAAACCCATTAATTAAAGAAACCATGTTCTTAGAAATTATAAGCCCTGATGCTAAAATTTACAGCGGTGAAATTAATTCAGCCGTTTTTCCGGGAGTAAGTGGTTCTTTCGGTATTTTAAATAATCATGCTCCCATTATTTCTACCCTTAAAAATGGAAAAATAAAAGTAGTAGAGAGTTTCGGAAATAAAGAATTGTTCTTCGATATAAACGGTGGAGTAGTTGAAGTGTTGAGCAATAAAATTATTGTATTGGCAGAATAAATTTTGTTTTTGTTTGAACGAATAAAAAAGCGGTTTTTAATAAAACCGCTTTTTTGTTACACAAGACCAACCCAACTATATAAATTTCTTAGTGTTTGTAGATTAATTGTTCTTTTTTCTCTACCTTTGTACAGCACCTTTATAAAACACTTATTATGAAGTACTTACCCCCCCCATTTTTGGGACATTAAAAACGGTACTATTCGTTGTATTAGTTTGTGCTAACATTCATATTTATGCACAACAAGGTTGCCCGTTTATTGATGCAGGAAATAACCAAACTATTTGTTTGGGAGATTGTGCAAACTTATCGGCAAACTTTTTACCTACACAGCAAACAACAAGCTATGGCGTTATGCCCATTCCTTTTAGTCCACCAATACCTTTTAACATGGGAACACCTTTGCTTATAGGTATTGACGATGTTTGGTCGGGATTGATTAATACATCTTTTCCATTTTGTTTTTATGGAAACGCATACAATCAATTAGTGGTAGGCAGTAATGGCCTGATTAGTTTTGATGCTACGTATGCGGGTTCCTTTTGTCCATGGAGCTTTGGTGCAGCCGTACCAAGTCCGGTTCTTCCCTTAGATGCTATTTTTGGCGTTTACCATGATATTGACCCTTCGGTATGCGGCAACATTCGCTATGCTATTGTAGATAACTACCCTTGCAGAAAATTTATGGTCAATTTCGACCAAGTTTGTCATTTCAGTTGCAACAATATAAAATCAACTACCCAAATAGTGCTTTATGAAACCACTAATATTGTTGAAGTATATGTGCAAAACAAACCCACATGCAACAACTGGAATAATGGAAACGCCTTGTTGGGCATGCAAAATGCAACCGGCACAGTAGGCTTGGCTGCAACCGGCAGAAATACAGGCCCGTGGACTACCAACAATGAGGCATGGCGATTTTCTCCGGCAGGACCAAACAGTTATACAATAAACTGGTATGATAACAATAATGTTCTTGTGGGCACAGGAGCAAATATAGTGGTTTGTCCTACAAGCACCACTACATATACCTCTGAAATTACATATACTAATTGCGATGGCTCACAAATAACGCTAACAGACGATGTAAAAGTTACCGTAGAAGAAGTAGTTGTACAACTAGAAGGTCCTTACACCATTTGCGAAGGAGATAGTGTTACCATACAAGCTCCACTCGTTACAGGAGGAACACCAAGCTACAACTATTCTTGGAACACCATACCTCCACAATTTACATCTAGCATTACTGTTTCACCCACCGTTACCACCACCTATACCGTTACGGTTATCGATGCGTATGGTTGCATTGGAACAGCAAGTGTTACGGTGTATGTAAACCCCATTCCCCCTGCACCTGTTATTACCGGACCTAACCCAAGTTGCGACCCCTCTTTTACCTGGTGCATCAGTAATTTTAATCCGAATTATACTTACTCATGGTCTGCCCCCAACGCGGTAAGTGTTACCCCCACCCCCAACGGGCAGTGTGCCGATATTATTTGGAACAATGCCGGTGGCTGGATTACCGTTACGGTTACCGACCTGAACGGATGTACCAACACAGGTACTTTTTATGTAAACGAATGTTGCGTAAAACAAAGCCCCGAACCCGGCATGACTATCAACCTGATAAACCAAACTGCTTCCTGGCTTATAGCTAATTACCCTGGCTTTTTTAGCACATTCACTCCGCCTACATTCGACCAAAGCTCGGCATACCTTACTATAAACGGCACATTTACCATTGATGTGCCTCATATTATATTCCAACAAATACCAAATATTTACCTGAGCGAAAATGCCGAAATAATTATTGGCAGCGGAAACCATCTGGAGTTGAGGCAATGTACCCTGCAAGCCTGCTCCGATAAAATGTGGGAACGCATATTTATACCCAATGCCAACAGTAAACTTACTGCAGGCGGAAACCTTTTTATGGATGCCCAACATACCGTTTGGAGCGATAACGGAGGAGAAATGAAATTGCAAAGCAACACCTTTAAACTAAACAGAATTTGCGTACAGGTAGAACCTTACAACCAACCCATTATAAGTACTATTGAAAACAACCAGTTTATTGGCAATGCTCCCCTGAAACAACCTTACACAGGTTTGCGTACAAACATTGGCATTAACTTAATTAAGGTTTACAACACCAATGCCATGGGTGGGTTTATAATTGGTTTAAACAATACTTTTACTAATATGAATATAGGCATAAACAGTGTAGAAAGCATTGTGCATGTATTTGGAAACTCGTTTTCTAACATACAAAACTCCCTTTCGGAAGCGGCTATTGCAGCCATAAACATTACCGGACGCACCCAACTGCTGTTTACCCCACTGCCCTATGCCGAAATTGGCGGACAAGGCAACAAGGCAAATATTTTTACAAACTGCAAAAACGGAGTAAATGCCCGTGCTGCCACCAATATGAAAATAAGCTATAACAGTTTTAATACCATTACCACCACAGGCATCTATTACAACTTTTTCGATAACCTGCAACATGTTTCGAATGTAAATATATTTAAAAACAATTTTCAGAATAATGGTACAGCCATATACTCCTATCGTAACTTTTTATGCAAAAGCAATATATACAGCAATACCATACAAAGCAACTCTAACCTTGGGGGTATAGGCATACGTGCCGAAGAAATGGGCGGACTGATTAACCCCAACCGCACCAATATTTTTGCCAATACCATTAAAGAAGTTACTAGAGGGGTTTGGCTAACAGGAATGGAAGAAGCCAAAGCGGATAACAACAACATACAAGTAAAAAAAATAGGTTTTTTGTCGGCAAGAGGCATTGAGGCAAGCAACTGCCTGAAAACCGAAATTTCGGCAAACAACATACAATGTATCCCACCTACCACAGCAAGCAATGCAGGGGGTATTTATACCAGCCTTAGCCCTGCCAACAATATATGTGGCAACGACATTAAAAATCTCGGCTATGCCATACAATGCAACGGACCTATGATTAGCAAAGTAGTAGGCAATAAATTTACCAACCTGCCTACGGGTATTTGGCTCAATAACGGAGGTATTATTGGGCAGCAGGGAGCTCCCGGGCAGCCCAGCAATAACCGATGGATAACCAATTTTACGAATCATACATTTGCATCAAATAACACCAATGGAATTTTGACCACTATTTACCACAGAACTTCTCCTAATTATTTTGTGCCTACTTTTAATAATGTTTTTAATAGTTCTGTTGCTATTAGTGCAATCTCTACCACAGGTTCCCAATTTGGTCCGGTGTGCCCTGCCATAGCTCCTCCGCAAAATTTATTATTGCAGGTAGCCAAAGACCAACTTACGTATTCCGGATCGGAAAATCGTTGGCACAGCAGACATAATTTATACCGCGAATTACGCTTAGATACCGCATTGCTGCAAAGCGATACCACTTTTATAAACTTTACCGATACCATCAGCTACGAAAATACAGGTTTGTTAGATAGTGTAAAAACCATAGCCACACACCCTGACCTAAACAACAATTTGAATTTACTGCAAAGTGCAGCTTTTACAAACAGCACAGTTAGCCCCTTACTAAACACTGAAGATAGGGCAAAAATCGTAAATACCATTTTATTAGATATGGCATTTATGGGTACTACCTCGCTTACCCCACAACAGTTAAGTACATTACAAGGCATGGCAGCCGAGTGCCCATACACAGAAGGCACTGCCGTGTATGATGCAAGGGTGTTGGTAGCACCTTACGATACTACAGATTATTTGAATGTTTGCGAGACGGAGTATAATTTTGAAAACAATGGAAGATTTATGCAGCAAGATAATAAGCATAAAAATGATGTTGCAAGTGAAGAAAGAATTGAGATTTATCCGAACCCGGCTAACGATGTGTTATATGTACATAATAGCACTAAAAATACGAATTTACAAATTGAAATTCACAATATATTTGGTCAACTTGTTATGTTGCTAAAAATAGAAAACAATAAAAATATCCAAATTTCTATTATCGATTTACCTGCTGGTTTATACACCATCAAGATTAAAAATAATAATTCATTATGGAGTAACAAATTTATAATATATCGATAATGAATTAAAAACTAAAAATTTGTTTTCATCGAATTATGAAATTTCATTTTTTATTTTTAATCCTGTTAGCAGAGGCTAAAATATCGATTAGTCAGATTAATTTAGTTTATAATCCAAGTTTTGAAGAATATACAGGGGAATGTAGTTTGGCGGTATTTCCACAAATGGTAAAGTACTGGTATAATCCTGACTGTTTTGGCACACCGGATTATATGAATGTTTGTCATAGTTTTCCAATTGGTAGTTTGGGGGTTCCTACAAATTATGTAGGTTACCAGTGGCCAAAGGATGGAGTTGCATATATTTTTTTGGGATGGGATAATAATCCGTTCACTTATGACGGTTCTAGGGAGTATATAGCACAGAGAATTAAAGAACCATTGCATGAAAGTAAGAAATATTGCATTAGTTTTTGGGTAAGTCTAGCAGATGCAATATGGTATTATCAAGGGAGTAATGCATTAGGCTTAATTTTATCAAAAGACAGTATTTTTGCTGATTCTGTATATTATCTGCATCCTTCAGGTTCTTGGTTATGGTCATGTAATAATATTTATGGCACACCAATATTGGGTGATAGTACACAGATTTTAAACGATACTCTTCTTTGGATAAAAATTGAAACCGAGTACATTGCAAGTGGAGGCGAGGAGTTTTTAGCAATTGGAAATTTTTTTTCTAGTGAACAAACACGATATGGTAAGCCTTCTATAAATAATGATGGTATTGCAGGCTATTTTATTGATTTGATTGAATTGTATTTATGCGAGGATACCCTGCCTGTACCAAACGATACATTTTACCTACATATACCCAACATATTTACCCCCAATGCCGATGGGCTAAACGATGCATGGCAGGTAAAAGCCAAAGGCGTGCAGCAACTAAGTGCCGCTGTGTATAACCGCTGGGGCAGCTTGCTCTGGCAGCAAGAAGTTTTTGCCGATAGCATCCAAAACGAGCTACACCTTAGTTGGGATGGGCGTAGCAACACAGGTCTGCCCGCCAGTGCCGGCACGTATTATTACCTTGTAACCTACACCACAACAACAGGAGAAATAAAAAAAGAGAAAGGTTTCTTAACGCTAATCAGATAAAAGTAGAAAGTTAAAAGTTGAGCAACTCCCCTCTTGAGAGGGGTTAGGGGGGTGTTTAAACAAGGTTCAACTGAAGCAATCCCTGAGCAGAGAAGAAGAAGGAAATGTGAAAGTTGAAATATGAAAAGTAAAAACAAAAGAAGGCCTTTGCGAACTATAAAGATGCTGAAACAAGTTCAGCATGACGCAATGCGAGAACTTGTCATTCCGAACCTGTTTCGGAATCTAAGCAGAGGTTTTTACCGTTCTCTGTTACTTCGAGTAGCCCGAAGCATGAGGACATATCGAGAAGGTACGCAGCATTCTTTTACTATTTACTAGCTAAACCGGCTGTTTAACATCGTTTGCTCTAAGTGTTTTAGCTGCTTTCAGCATATCTTCAACCGCCTTTTTTCCGTATGTTTCCATTTCGAGAGTTTTTACTTCGTAAATGGCATTATTAATATTGGTAGTATAGAAGAAATGATGTTGCACTTCTATTTCGGTATCGGGTATAGAGCGACTGTACAACAGAGCCCCCGGCTCATCTATTAAAATTTCGCTTTTAAAAACTGCATCTGAGGTAAGGTCTTCTTTTAAGAGGGCAATATTGCCTTCGCCAAACAAAACGGCTATTCCAAAATTCTTTCCTACGGTAATTTCTACCACACCGGAATTGGTGTGTACCACTTCCATTAAGCCCACCGTAGAATCGGGAACCTGAATACTTACTTCCATTCCATATTTAGAAAGATTTAGCCAAGCATGGTTGGGCATCAACATGGCCGAAGAATCTTCAACCGGTGTTTCATCTCCACCACCACAAGAAGGAACAACAAACAATGCAGGCAAAAACAACAATGCTATTAATAACTTTTTCATTTGTAAAAAATTTGATTACAAATATAGAATTTCCTTTTAATTGTACCACCCTTATTTTAAAACCTTTATGCGAATACCTTCGGAGTGTGAAGTAAATTCGGGAGCATACATACATTGAATACTTGTAATGCCATTTGAATAATCGCCCGGAATATTTACTCTAAGCGGATATTCGAACACATAAGTTCCTTTGGGTAAAAAATCGAAAAAGAAATTCGTAGAAGCATCTTTGGTGCTTTCGTAATAGCCCAATCCATGGCTGTATCGGTAACCCGATAACACATTGATGGGTTCTAGTCCGGAGGCACGCATGTCTTTCATGTGTACATATTCCATATCTCTATCCACCCGCAACTCCACTCTTACCATTATTTTATCGCCCGGTTTTAGCTGCACATTTTTATCAATGTCCTTAATAACAGGGCCTGCATCGGTGTTTTGTTGCAGAAATAATTTTTTGTTTAGCTTTAATGGGGTTTCATGTGGGGTAATTTTGTCTAAATCTTCGAAGTATTGCCAATACAAAGCTCCCCAAGCTACACCATCATCTTTTTTAGTTACTTTCACATTAGCCATTGAATGGTTTATTTCGCTGCCTGCCCATGATGTTTTAAAGTAGCCTGTTCCGGCTTCTACTTTTACATTTTCCATTTTTGTGGGGTCTATTTTTAATCCGCCAATGGTTATTTCAACAGGGGTTGATTGGGCAAGCCAGTCGGTGCCTTTCAGTAACAATGCATAACATGCTTCAGTGGTGGCTTTGGTGGTTTTCCAATCGTTGGTTTGTTTGTTTTTAAGCAGCCATACTTTCATTGCTTCTACCGATTCTTTATCTCCCGCTACCTCATCAAATGCCTCTATCAGCAGTGCCTGTGTTTCAATAGGTGCCTGATACCAATAATATCCGTTACTTACTTCTTTCCAATACATGCCTAATTCCTCGTGGTACATGGCGTTTTCTTTAAGAGATTTTATAATATCGGCCGAAACGGTTTTATTTTTCCAACGATGCAGAGCCAATGCCAACATTCCTTGCATATACCTGCTTTTGTTGATCCAGTATTTTTCGGCTTGTTTTTTATAATAATCTACTGCTTCTTTGTTGCGTGAAGAAATTTCGGTATCGCCCAAAAAATAACTGCGGGCGTATAAATACTGTATTTGTGTATAACCCAAATGGTCCTCGTTCAAATAATTTTTGTTGTATTTTTTAGTTTGCTCAAAATCTTCGCGGATACGGTTATCCAGATATTTTACGCCATCTAACACCATTTGAAAAGTAGTATTATCTTCTCTTAAATTTTTTACACCTAATTTATCGAGGTGGCCAAAACCCGTAACAATATGCTGGGTAATGTAGCGATTATCGGGCATTCCTTTAAACCATGTCCACCCACCGTTAGGGGTTTGTAAATCTTGCAGTTTTTTAAGAGCCCGACCAAGTTCATCGCTCATTTTGTTTAAATCGAAAAGCAGAGCTACTCTTTTTTTACGTTCGGATTCGTTGTTGGCTTCGAGTACCCACGGGGTTTCCTGCAATACCAAAGATTTTAATTCTTCGTTTTTGCTAAGGTTTGAAAGAAAAGCTTCTGGAGATTTGCTTTTCCAACTTTCAAAAACTGCTTTTACTTTCGGACTGGAATTTACTATGTGTGAGCCAATAGAATTTGCATAGTACCTACTAAAAGTTTGTTCGGCACACTCGTAAGGATACTCCATCATGTATGGAAGTGCTTGTATTGCGTACCATGCAGGATTTGATGTAAACTCTAGGGTAAGTTTATGATGTGTTAGGGTACTTGATTTTTCAGCTTCAGAAAGTTTTTTAAACACAAAATCTTTGGTTTGTTTTCCTCTTATGGGTAGTGGCATGCTTTCGGTAACCAACATGCGGTTAGTTAATATGGGCACTATTCGTTCTTCGCCATCACTAAATTTACCGGCTTTGGCTACTACTTTACAAGCCACTGTTCCGTAGCCTTCAGGTATGGATATTTCCCAGCTTACTACGGTACTTTTTCCTTTTTCGGTTTTAAATTTTTTGCTTGCTTTTTCTTTTAAAAATTTATCTGAAATAATTTCTCCGTTTTCCGGATTGGTAAAAACCATTTCAGCCTCTCCTTCTATATTTTCTGCCGAAAGGTTTGAGATTTTTGCTGAAAGAACCATTCCATCGCTTTCACGGAAAAAGCGTGGTAAATTAGGGAACACCATCAGTTCTTTTTGTGTTACCGTTTCATTAAATCCAAAACCGTATTTCAACTCTTTGGTATGGGCCATTGCCATCACTTTCCAACGTGTTAATGCTTCGGGAACCGTAAAGGTAAATTGCGTTTCGCCTTTTTCGTTGGTGGTTAAATGCGGAAAGAAAAACGCGGTTTCGTTTAAGTTGGTACGCACACTCACTGGTTCCGAGGGCTTGTTCTTTTCTTTTGCCAAGCTTGAACTTTCGGTTTTTGTTTCTTCTAAAGGGATATTGGCATCTTTTCCACTACTCTCTTTATCTTCGCTTTTTTTAGATTTGCTTGCAACCGGTGATGCTTGTTCGGCTTCTTCTCTCATCATGTCATCACCCATTACACCGCCTCTAGGCATGGAAGATTTGGAATATCTGTAATTATATCTATTCATATAAAAACCAAACCAATTTATATAATCGTACGAGTGCTCGTAATGGCCGGCATAGGTATTCCAATCGTGTTGGTATAATTGTGAAGAACCGTTTCCAAAAGCCTTATTGCTTTGCCAATAATGTTTGGCATAATAATGTTGGTAAATATCAAAATTCCAGTAATGAGGCTTAAATGCATCTAAAGAGGCATCGTACATGCCGGCTAATAATTCGGCAGCTACTTTATCGCCCTTTTTATCTTTTACAGTAATTTTCCATTCTTCTTTTTGCCCCGGATATAGTTTATTTCTGAAAGTAGAAAACTCCAAATCGAGTTGCTTATTGGTAAATGGAACATGAATAGGAATAGAGTTTGTAAAAATTCTTCCGTGTTTTACCATTGAAATATGGACAACAAAGCCTCCTCTGTGTTTTTCTTCAACCGGAAATTGCAACAACGATTTATTATTATTTAACTTTATAAAAGTGCTGGTTTGGGTAGTTTCACCATGCTCCGTTTCTACCAATACGTTTACGTTTTCGGCAGCCGATGAAATAACAATTTGAGCTTTTTCTCCCGGTTCGCAGGTAGTTTTTTGCTCATGTATCCACCATAAACTGTTTGCTATACTTTGGCTTGAAGCGGTAGAGTAGAGTGAAAAATATTTTATGTCTTTTACTTCTTCGTTAAAGCTATCTGTAGCGGTAAACTCTGCCACATATTCTCCCTCTTGCCATTGATGGATTTCTTTTAGAAATATTTTATTCTTTTTAACTGTGGTATCTGTATTAAATAATGTTTCGAAAACTTGTTTAGATTTTTCCCATTTGAATTTGTTTAACTCATCTGCATACAAATCGGTTGGGAAAGAATTATAATATTCTTTTTGTGTTAAGATGTGTTTATCGGGGCGCTGTGCCAAGCGATTTCTAAACACTTTTTCGGGTTCTTTCAACTTCCAAATAGTTAACTTCCCTTTTGCCGGAACAGGCTGCCCATTTAGATTTACAGAATGAACCGTAACAGAAGTAGCTACGTCTTTTTCTATTTTATCTTTTACATCGGAAAAAAGTGTCATGGCATTATAACCCACCGAAATGGTAGTTGAAGATTCATGTGTTTCTCCGTTGATATCGGTAACCGTAGCCAGCACTGTATAGGCAAAGGTGGGGTAATATTTTTTGCCAACACTTTTATCGGGTAGTGCAGTAAATTCTATTTCAAACTCTCCGTTATCGTTGGATTCTACAATGCCATTTACCACTTCAGTAGCGGGTGATGGGGGATAATATCCCCAGCGATAATAACTCCAGTACGGAAAACTTGTGTTTCGGGTAACCCGAAATTGCACCTCAGAATTATCAAGATTTGAGCCTGCGTATGTTACAGCCTTTCCTTTTACTTTAATTTTTTCATTTAGTCTAAATTGCCCTTTTACCGGTTCGAAAAGTACCTCAAAGGTGGGGCGTTTGTATTCTTCTACCGAAAGATAAGCAGAACCGTACCCATCGGAAATGTACATATTGCCATTGAGGCCGCTGCTTGGGGCTGTAAACGAACCGCTAAATGTGCCGTATTCATTGGTGGTAAGCGATACGTCTTCTACTTTTTGATTATTTACATCGTAAAAAGTAACCAGTGAAGTGTGCTTTGTTTTTATTTTATTTGAATTCAGATCAGTATTATTTTCAAGTACTATGCCTTTAAAATAAACGGTTTGTCCGGGTCGGTAAATGGCTCTATCGGTATAAAAAAAGGTTTTGGTTTCGGTGTAATTGTAACGGTACGGTTTGTATTGATAGTAGCTGTCGTTTGTGTTCAACCGATCGTTTTTGTATTTTAAATCTAGATAAAAGGTACTGTACTCTTCGAAGGGTTCTACTTTAAAAGAGCCTTTTTCATCGGTTTTATACGTATTTAATTTCTTCCACTCGTATTTACGTGAAGTATAATTGTATTTTTCGTAATACAATTGGGCTTCTACATCTTTTAAAGGATTTCCATGTGTACGATTCATTACAAAAAACTCGTACTTGCCGTTATCCATTCGTTTGGTAACATACGCTAAATCGCTTATCCAAAAAGGCGAATAGGCTACTGCATGGTTTTTAAATGTAAACTGATTATTGTCAGAGACCAACAATACGTAGTGACCAAAAGGCAATGAATCTATTTTAAGTTCGGTAATGTGTTGTTGAAAATCTCCATCATCGGGTAATTCTACCATCCACTCATTTTTGGTTTTAAACGAATTGAAATATTGTATCAACTTTTCACCGTAGCGGTTTTCGTTGTTTTTATAATAATCTTCCCAATCTACTTTTATAACTTTACACCATATCTTTTTTACGTTTTTGTAAGTAAGGCTAGCTTTTAAAACGGCATTGGAAGGGTTTGCAAATTCAACCTGAAAAGATAGGCTTTTTTGAAAAATGGTTTCTTTAAGCGAACTACATTGTTTAGCACCAAACGATTTCGGAAACTTTTGACTGGTTTGGTTACAAATTTCGAGTGCTTTTTTGGTGTACCACTTAAAGGTATCAGCCTCGAAAGGTTTATACTGAGAGCCTAACTGGTAATAATATTGTGCTATTCTATACGCCACCTCGGCAGAGGCTTCGTGGTTTACAAATTGTTTTTCTAAGTTTTCTAAAGATTGTAAATACAAACTGTCTTTTTCGGAAAAAACAGCATGATTTCTTACAAGTTGCAACCTTTTTAAATCGGCATCTATTAGTGCATTGGGTTCTTTATCGTTTAAATGCGAGGCAATAATGTTTTGCAAAATGGTGAGTGCATAAACCTTAAGAGAAAGCGTATCGGCTGATTGGATAGTTATTTTAACAAATTCTTTGGCAGGCAAAAAATACTCGGACTTATCTACCTGAAAAGCATAAATCGGAGTAGTAATTTGTGCTTGTTCATTCATAAAAAAATCTACCGCACGGTATGCTAAAAAATCGTATAAAAAAGGGCGAAGCACTCTCGATTCGTTTTGCACAATCAATATATCATCGAAAATGGCTGCGGGTGTACGTTGCAAGTCCTCCGTATTTTTAAGAGATTCTAAATAGGCTTTTACCGATGCATCAATTAAGGTTTTGGCATCCCATGTCCTGATGTCATCTAGCTTTGTATCGGCCACCTGACTTCGATCGTGCAATTGCCACATATTTTGCTGGTAATAATTCCAGTAAAGTTCGGCCAATAGCGATTGCAATATATTACGTAAAGGAAAAGCCGATTTATCGGCTTCATTTTGCACATCGTATATTGCCTTTACAAAAGAATCTTCTTCTATATACGAGTTGAATTTTATTTTATATATGAGGCATTTGGCTACTTGTGCCGGAATGTTTTCTTTCACTGCCTTGGCATATATCTTTTCAACCTGCTCTAATGCAGAACGGGTTAATCCTTTTTGTTCCAAAGAATCTACCTTTGCCCAATCGGATTGGAATGTTTTAGAATGGTTGTACATGAGCAGGATTTTTTGAGGGGTGTACGTTTTCTGTGCAATAAAAAAAGTAAATCCAAGACTTACAATGGAACAGAGAATAATGAGTACAATGGTTTTTTTTCTGGATATCATAATGCTTTTTTTGACTTAGATGAAACAAAGAGTGAATTTGCATAAACTATTTATAAAAAAATTCCGATAAATAAAACAACACTCTTAGTGCACTTTTCTACAAGAACTCATTGAGCCATTTGAGTGCTTTTTCTTCCGATGAAAAAACTTTTACAGGTATTTGTGGCCGATGCAAATACAAGTACATATTAATTACAAAAGAGGTTACGGTATTCGTTTTCTCATTTACAAAAGCCAAGGCATTCGCCACAGTGGGTAATGTTTTCGTCATAAAGGCTTTGGCCTCATTTTCTACCTCTTCGATGTTTGTAACATTTCCTAGCAGTGGAGAAATGCAACCGTTTTGTAATTGCAAAATGGCTTCGTAGTTTTCAACAAAATCGTTCCACTTTAAACTATTTATTCCTTCCAAATGCTTTAATGTAACCATTCCGTTACTACACTTTTTTATTTGAGCATTCCCGGTGGTTATTTCTGCTAGCACTTCCATCCGTTAATTCTACTCGTTTACCTTTTATCCGAAATATTATCCTTTGGTACAAAGCTAAAGAAAGTATTAAAAAGAAATATAACTTTGTTTTAATGAAAACATTGTTTTTACTTCTGTTATCACTGATTCATATTGTTGCTATAAAAGCACAAGAAACTTGGACATTAAAACAGTGTGTGGAGCAAGCTCTGAAAAATAACTTACAAATCAAACAATCGGCATACAATAAAGAATCGGCCAAGAGGAGCATGGAACAAAGTTATGCCAACACACTCCCCACCATTAACGGGTTTGCTACGCATACCTATAATTTTGGCCAAACCATCGACCCGTTTACTAACCAATTTGCGAGCCAACAAGTTCGCTCTAACAGCTTAGGCTTAAATGGGCAGTTAGTATTATTTAACGGTCTGCAAAATGTACATTCCATACAACAAAATAAGCTAGCTTACACAGCTTCCGAATTCGATTTACAAAAAACTAAAAATGATATTTCCATTGCGGTAGCTTCGGCTTATTTACAGGTAATTTTTGCCGAAGAACAATTTGCTAATCTTTCTAGTCAGGCTGCACTTACATTACAACAACGCAATCGAATTGAAAAACTATACCATGCAGGAAGCTTAGCAAAATCGGCACTACTCGATATAGAAGCCCAACTGGCACTAGAAGAACTGCAGGTGGTAAACAGCGAAAACCAAGTAAATTTAAGTTACTTGAACTTAAAACAACTTTTAGAAATTGACCCTACAAGCCCTATTCGCTTGGAAAAACCGGAAATACATTCTATGGAAGCCTACTTGCCTCCTCAAACCGCAGCAGGAATTTATGAAACCTCTTTAGAAAAAATGCCCGAAATAAAAAGTGCCGAATATAAATACTATGCTTCTAAAAAGAGATTGGCTGCCTCTAGAGGAAGTATGAGCCCTCGCCTTACCTTAAGCGGTAATTATGGTTCGGGATATTCAGGACTTCAGAAAGAAATTACGGGAATTACACTCTCCGGCACAGATACAATAGGCTTTACAGGCTCTGGAGATTTTGTGTATCAACCCAAATACACCTTTCAAACACAGCCTAAATCGTTTAACGACCAGTTACGAGATAATATCAATCGCTCGATAGGTTTTACGTTAACCATCCCTATTTTTAACGGTTGGACAACCAAAACCAACATTAGCATAGCAAAACTAACCATGCAGGGAAACGAACTTACCTTAGAACAAACTAAAAGACAATTACAAAAAAATGTACAAACAGCACATGCCGATGTTTTAGCTGCATTTCAGAAATACAAAGCAAGCAACAAATCATTCCTTGCGTTTAAAGAAAGTTTCACTTATGCCTCTTCACGATTTGAACAAGGTGTAATAAATGCTATAGAATTTAACGATGCAAAAAATAAATTAATAAAATCCGAATCGGAATGGGTGCAAGCCAAATACGATTTGCTTTTTAAAATAAAAATATTAGAGTTTTACTCAGGTAATCCTATAGAGTTTTAATTTAACCTACAAGAAAAATCACGAATGAAAAAAAAGAAATTATATATACTTCTTGCCATCGTTTTTTTGGTAGTACTTATTTTTGCACTTGCTAAGGGTAGTAAAGGCGGAAGACTGCATCAGGTAACGGCAGAAAAAGCCGCTCTTCGCTCCATTACAGAAATTGTATCGGCAAATGGGAAAATACAACCCGAAACCGAAGTAAAAATAAGCAGCGATGTTTCGGGTGAAATAATAGAAATTACGGTTCAGGAAGGCGATAAAGTAAAAAAAGGGCAGTTGTTAATACGCATCAGGCCCGACACCTACCAGTCGGCCAGCGAAAGAGCCACTGCATCATTAAACACCACCAAGGCTAATTTGGCAAACTCTAAGGCAAGGCTTGCTCAGGCAAATGCTCAATTTTTAACCAACGAACTCAATTATAACCGAAACAAAAAGTTGTATGAACAACAAGCCATTTCTCAGGCCGAATTCGATAATATTCAGGCCTCGTACGAAGTGGCAAAAGCGGAGGTAGAAGCAGCTGAACAAACCGTAATTGCTGCCGAATATAATGTACAAAGTGCATTAGCTAGTCTGAAAGAAGCCAACGAAAATTTAACCAAAACAACCATCTACGCTCCCATTGACGGAACCGTATCTTCTCTTAGCAAAAAAACCGGAGAACGTGTAGTGGGCACTAATATGATGGATGGCACTGAAATTATGCGAATTGCCGATTTATCGAAAATGGAAGTAAGTGTAAACGTAAATGAAAACGATATTGTTCGGATTTCTTTAAACGATACCGCAATTATAGAGGTTGATGCGTTTATGGGAAAACCCTTTTTGGGTATTGTTACTCGTTTGGCTAATTCAGCCACGGTTCAAGGTATTACTACCGACCAAGTAACGAATTTTGATGTTCGCATTCGCATATTGCCTTCTTCGTACAAAGAATTGGTGAACGATACCAGCATTTCTTCCCCTTTTCGCCCCGGAATGTCCGCTACTGCCGATATAACCACCCAAACGGTTAAAAATGCCGTTACAGTACCTATACAGGCTGTAACTACAAGAGAGGATACCACCCAAAAGGAAGTGCCCCTTGAAAAAAATAAAATGAAAGAATGTGTTTTTATTTCTTCCGAAGGAAAAGCAAAGTTAGTTTACGTGCAAACAGGGATACAGGACAATAAATTTATTCAGGTAACCTCGGGTTTAAAAGAAGGAGAAGAGGTAATAACCGGACCTTTTTCAATTGTAAGCAAATTGATTAACCACAACGATAAAATTGAAATTGTAAAAAAAGAGGCTCTTGCAACCGGAATAGAAATAAAATAAATATGGCTTTTTTTCTTTGTATTGAAACCTCTACCACCAATTGCTCGGTTGCATTATTCGAAAACAATAACCTTGTTGCCATTAAAGAAAGTGCCAATGGATATCAACATGCCGAATGGCTTCATTCTTTTATTCAGGAAATAATAACCTCATACCCCATTGAAAAGCCAGATGCTATAATAGTGGGAAAAGGACCCGGCTCGTACACCGGATTACGAATTGGGGTTGCCGCAGCGAAAGGCTTATGCTTTGCATGGAATATTCCGCTTATTGCAGCCGACTCGCTACAAACCCTTGCTTGTGCTGTTTTAAACTCAGTAAAAATTTCGAAAAACGATTTAATTTGCCCGCTTACCGATGCTCGCAGAATGGAGGTGTACACTGCATTTTACAATCATTTTGGAGAAAGAATAACGGATATTGCTGCAAAAATAATTACAGAAAATTCTTTTTCTGAAGAATTGAAAAACAGGAAAATTTACTTTGCAGGTGATGCGACAGGAAAGTGCGAACCGATTTTAAAAAACAAGCATGCCAAATTTATTCACTCCTTACTTCCTTCTGCAAAATATTTAATAAACGAAGGATTAAAAAAATATACCACCCAACAATTTGAAAACATGGCTTACTTTGAACCCTTTTATCTAAAAGAATTTGTGAGTACCACCGCTAAAAAAACATTTAAAATCGGAGAATAAAATTTACTTGCACTCAGCAATTACATTGTTTTTGCTAATGGCCACCAACTTATCTTTTTTAGGAATAGAAATCACTACAAAAGGATAAGATATGACTTCGGCTACTATGCAATTTTGACCAGGAGAGATATAGTTAGCAAACACTGCCAGTTGAAGTTCTTTCTCTACCACTTTGCTTACTTCTATAGAATACCCTCCGTTATTTTTTTCGCCCATGGATAATATAACCACCATTTGGTTTGCAAAATGAACCGATGGCATATCGGGTTGTTCAACAAAATTTGAGAATAGTTTTTTCCAACCGGCTTGCATTTCTTCGCTACTTCTTATTAACAATAGAGTATCTTGTTCGAAGCCCCCGTTATTTCCTTCGGATAAAACAGAAAAAGGTACTTCGGACGAATTTTCTTTTCCTTTAGAATTATTTTTTTCGGAGTTTTTACAATTCGTAAAGAGCAGGGTAAATAACAAAAAGAAAAAAGAAAAAATGATTCGTTTCATTTTACATTAATCCCATTTTTGTTTTTACTCCCTTTTTTCCGTTGCATTTACGTCCGTTAGAACCGGCACAAGAAACCACTGCCAATGCAGCTACAAAAAGAAACAACCAAATTGCTTTTTTCATTTTTTATTTTTTTAGAACTGTAAAGAAACAGAAATTATGCCATATAACAAAACCCTGCTATACCAAAAAGCCTCAACTAATGTTGAGGCTTTTTGGTATACACTATTCTACTCATTAATAAATTTCAAACTCTTCAGGCATTTTGGCCATAATTCCTCTTTGCTTTTTTACATTTTTAAGTTGCTTGTAATAAATATATTCTTCTCCTAAAAAATTTCTGATAAGCACTTCTTCTCCCTCTCCGCTAAGCCCTTTCATCAATTCTTCAAACGGATCGGGGAGTTCTGGAAATTCCTTTACTCTGTGAACGTCTAAACCGGCCAATTCTTTGGCAGCCAATATCGCATCGCTTAGGCCTCCTATTTCGTCAACCAATCCTATTCTAAGAGCATCTTCTCCGCTCCACACCCTGCCTTGGCCAATTTCGTCTACCTGCTCCTTGGTTAAATTTCTTCCTTCGGCCACTTTAGTTATAAAATCATCATAAATTTTTTCTACGCTCATTTGAATAATGTTTTTTTCTTCGGCTGTAAGCGGACGAAAAACCGTAAGAATATCGGCATGTTTATTTGTATTTACGGTATCGGTTGTAATTCCAAATTTGTTTTTAAACATCCCCTGCATGTTAGGGATCATTCCAAAAACGCCTATGGAACCTGTAATGGTATTGGGACTTGCAAAAATTTTATTGGCGGCACAAGAAATATAGTACCCTCCCGATGCGGCTACATCGCCCATAGATACTACTACAGGTTTTGCCTGCTTGGCAAGTACCACTTCTCTCCACATTACATCAGAAGCCAACGCACTCCCTCCGGGCGAATTAACCCGCAATACAATGGCTTTCACATTATCATCTAGTCTAGCTTTTTTGATAGCTTCCGAAATGGTTTCAGAACCCATGCTTTCCTGAATACTCTTACCACTGATTATATCTCCAGATGCGTAGATAACTGCAATTTCGGGTTTTTTTTCAAGTTTTGTTTCCTGAAAATCAGCATGAGTGTACCGTGCAAGACTTATAAAATTTATTTTATCTTTTTCGCTTTCAATACCCATTTTTTTGCGCAATATGGCTAAATATTGATCTCTGAAGCAAAGTTGGTCTATCAGTTCGTATTTCACTGCATCTTCGGCCGATTGCACCAGCACGCTATCGGCTAACTGGTTTATCCGCTCTACATTTACGTTTCTTGTTTCCGATATACCTGCCACCAAATGATTCCAAATGGAACCCATGTATTTACGGGTTTGTTCTTTGTTTTCGACACTCATTTTGTCGAGCATAAAGGGTTCCACTGCACTTTTAAATTTGCCATGACGGATAATTTGAGCCTCTACTTCTAATTTTTCTAATGCTCCCTTAAAAAACATTCCCTGGTAGGCCAACCCTCTTAACTCCATCATGCCGGCAGGGTTTAAAAAAATAGAATCTGCTACACTTGCCAAATAATAAGACTTTTGAGTGTACACCTCGCTATAGGCATATATAAACTTGCCTGATCGCTCTTTAAATTTTTTCAGCGCATTTCTTATTTCTTCAACGGTTGCTATGCCCGCCTCTATTCCGGTGGTTTCAATAACTATTCCTTTTATCCTTTTATCGTCTTCGGCCATTTCCAAATATTTAAGAATATCATTTAATCCTAATTGCGGATTGGCCTGAAATGTAGAAAAATCGAAATTTTCCAACGGGTTATTTCCAGTTCGGTCGCTAATTATTTCATCTAATTTAATGAGGAGTACCGAATTTTCTTTTATATCTATTGTCTTCCCGGACGTTCCGGCCGAACTGATTGCATAACCGATAATGCCTATGAAAATGATAAAAACCAGAAATGAACTAAGTAAAATACCAACAATGGTAGCTAACACATATTTAAAAAATTGCTTCATTTTATTTTGTTTTTTAATTATTTGTTCAAAACTACATTCATCTTTTATTAAGTTTACCGCGATTTACATTAATGGTAATTTATCATGATGAGCGGAATTAAAAATATAGCTTTTATACAGTTAGGCAGCAATTTGGGTAATCGGTTAGACTTTATAACTCTTGCTAAAGAAGAAATTGAAAAAGCAGGTATTAAAATAATCCAAAGCTCATCGGTTTATGAAACAGAGGCGTGGGGCGAAACCCAGCAAGCTCCCTTTTTAAATAGCGTAATTAAGACCGAATGTATATTTTCTCCTTTTGATTTATTAAAAAAATTATTGGAAATAGAAATTTTATTCGGCAGAAATAGAAATATAGAAAACAAATGGATGGAAAGGGTTTTAGATTTAGATATTTTGTTTTACAATAACGCTATTATAAAAGACAAGAAACTAATGATACCTCACCCCCATTTACAAAACAGAAAATTTGTACTAATACCACTGAATGAAATAGTTCCAAACCATGTTCATCCTTTATTGGGAAAGAAGATTAGCCAACTGCTATCAGAGTGTCCAGATACACTTTTCGTTAAAAAATATATCGCCTGAACAAACTATTTTTTAGCAAATTCCTGAACAAAGCAAAAGAAAAACTTTTTTTATATTCAAAACATTATTTATTATTGCAGTCTGAAAGAAAAAACCAATTAAACTATGAAATCTAATAAATTAAGTACAGCAATTGTTGTAGCTATTGCCTTTTTAGGACTTACTGCTTGTAATGCTCTTAAAAAAATGGCCAAAAGAGCAAATGAAGTGAACTATAGTGTTACCCCAAATCCGCTTGAGATGCATGGCGACACCATTGTAATGAACTTAAAAGGAAGTTTCCCTACAAAATACTTCCATAAAAAAGTAAAAGGTGTAGTTACACCCGTATATAAATACGATGGAGGGGAAGAAAAATTTGAACCCATTACTCTAAAAGGTGAATCGGTAGAAGGAAATGGCGTAACTATTAACTACGAAAAAGGTGGTAGCTTTTCGCACGTTGCAAAAATTCCATATAAACCAGGAATGGGCAACGGAGAGCTTACCCTTTCCTTAGAAGGTTTCTTTAAATCAAAATCAAAAGTATTTGAACCTGTAAAAGTGGCCGATGGTGCCATTATTACTCCGCTTCTTGTACAAAAGCAAGATAAAGCCATCTTAGGAAAAGATGAGTTTAAGAAAACTCATCCGGTTAGTTTATTTTCAGACATACACTACGTGGTAAATACCTCTAGCCCTGTTAATGGAGATTTAGGAAAGGACGATATTAAAAAAGTAAAAGCAGGAATTAAAACCTGGTCTAAAAACGAACGTATTAAAATTACTGAAGTGTATGCTGAAGCTTACGCTTCACCGGAGGGAGAGCTTTCTAAAAACGATAATTTGGCCAATGAACGTGCGGAGCATGCAACAAAATTTTGGGCTGCCGAATTAAAAGCCAACAAAATTGAAGCCGGTCAAAATAAAGTAGGAAAAGGCGAAGATTGGAATGGATTTAAAAATTTAATGACCGCCTCTGATATCAAGGATAAAGAATTAATTCTTCGTGTACTTGAAATGTATGCCGACTTAGAAAAAAGAGAATTGGAAATTAAAAATTTGGCGGCTACCTACAAAGAGGTTGCAGATAAAATTTTACCTAAGCTAAGAAGATCTGAAATTTGGGTTAAAGCCGATAGCTTAAGCCGCCCTGATGAAGAAATTGCATCTTTAGCTTTAAGTAAGGCGGATACTTTAACCGCGGAAGAATTATTGTATGCAGCAGCTATGACAAACGACCTAAATAAAAAAGAGACTATTTACAAATCTTTTGTTAGGGTTTACCCAAATGACTGGAGAGGACCAAACAACGTAGGTTTTGTGCATCTATTAAATAATAAAGTAAATGACGCCAAAGCTGAATTCGAAAAAGCTTCAAAAATTACCAAAAACGGAATTATCCTAAACAACTTAGGAGTATGTGAAAGACTGAATGGTAATGCAAAAGCTGCTATGGATTACTACAAACAAGCCTCTGGTGCTGGCCCTGAAGTGGGAGAAAACATGGGCTTAGTGTACATTATGTGGGGAGATTACCCAAATGCTGTGAGCGGTTTTGGAAGTTCACAAACTTTTAATGCAGCTTTAGCTCAATTACTTAACGGAAATCCTGACGGAGCATTAAAAACAATAGATGGCTCTAACGATAAAAGCACCGCTATGGGGCATTATTTAAAAGCAGTAATTGGTGCCCGCAAAGGCGACAATAATATGGTAGTTGAAAACTTAAAAAGTGCTACCTCTAAAGATGCCTCATTAAAAGAAAAGGCTAAAAAAGATATGGAATTTGCAAAATTGAAAAACAATGCAGAATTCCAAGCTGCTGTAAACTAAATTGAAAAAAATTCATCTACCCCTGAAGTTTAGGCGTAGATGAATTTTACTTAATCTTAAAGCACGGATAAAGATGAAAAAGATTTTAGTACTTATGTTTGCCTCGTTGCTTTTAGGCTTTTTGCCTGCTTGCAAAAAAAGTTCGGTTAAAAAACAATTGGTGGGAGAATGGACGGTTACAGAAATTGCTGTAAACGACCAACCCTTAGAATTGACAGAAGTAACTAATTCGGATTCTTTAGACATAACCTCTATAAGAGGAATGAATTTTTATCACTGCGAAAAAGTGGATAAAGACAAAAAATGTGCTGGTTATATGAACGGGGTACTGAACAAATATGACGACCAATTAAAAAATAAGGTCGTTTCCGGAATTCTTTTTCAATTTGAATATGAGGTTCTAAAAAAAGACAAAATAAAGTTCACTATAAACTATGGAGCACAAGAATTTTTTGGAATAAAATCAAACCTTTACAGTAAATTAACCTCTGAATTTGAAGCCACTGTTAAAGAAAGTTCAAAAACGAAATTTGTACTTGAATTCTTAGAAGGAGAAAAAACGATAAAAATAAGTTTGGCAAAAAAAGAAAATAAGTAATAGTACGTATTTGTAAATTATAAAACATATAATACTTTAGCAACCTAAATTTAAACCTAATAAAAACCTAAACCTATGAAAAAAGTAATGTTATTTGTTGCCATAGCTGCTTTTGCTGCTACTACTTTCACTTCTTGTAAAAAGAATTGGACTTGCGAATGTTGTGTGGACATTCTTGGAACTAAAACTTGTTCTTCGGCCACTGCAAAATTGACTAAAAAAGATGCGAAAGCTTGGTGCGAAAACAACAGCTATTGTAAATTAAAATAATTTAAAAACCATTTAATAAAAGCCATTTGTAAATACAAATGGCTTTTATTTTAACTCTCTTAAATCTAAAACCTATGAAAAAAGTAATATTATTTGTTGCCCTAGCTGCTTTTGCTGCTACTACTTTCACTTCTTGTAAAAAGAACTGGACTTGCGAATGTTGTGTGGACTTTCTTGGAACTAAAACTTGTTCTTCGGCCACTGCAAAATTAACTAAAAAAGATGCGAAAGCTTGGTGCGAAAACAACAGCTATTGTAAATTAAAATAATTTAAAAACCATTTAATAAAAGCCATTTGTATTTATAAATGGCTTTTATTTTAACCCTCTTAAACCTAAAACTTATGAAAAAAGTAATATTATTTGTTGCCGTAGCTGCTTTTGCTGCTACTACTTTCACTTCTTGTAAAAAGAATTGGACTTGCGAATGTTGTGTGGATATTCTTGGAACTAAAACTTGTGCTGAAACCACTGCTAAAATGACCAAAAAAGATGCAAAAGTTTGGTGTGAAGATAATTCAAACAATATTTGTAAACTAAAATAATTCTTTAATGAGTTCTATAAAAGCTACACTTTTTGTGTGGCTTTTTTTATGAAGTTTGTTTCCATCATATTAAAATCTTTACTCGGAATATTTTTTATATTCTCGGGTTGGCTCAAACTGGCACCCATAGAGCCCTTTGAATTTATTTTTGTTGATTTGGGATTTGCCAACTGGACTTTTGCACCAATACTATCTAGACTTGTAATAGGAATTGAATTTTTGTTGGGTCTACTTTTAATCAGTCAACTCTTTCATAAAAAGACCCTCATAGCCTCCTTTGGATTAATCCTGTTTTTCTCCGTTTTTTTACTCTTCCTTCTTTTCTCAAAAGGAAACGATACCGATTGTGGATGTATGGGGATTCACTATTCAATGTCGCCCATAGAAAGTTTACTTAAAAATGCGGTGATTTTATTGTTGTTAGCCTTTGTATATTACAAAGGGATTGAAGTTCGCTGGGGTTTTCAGAAATATGCCCTCGTTCTTTTTATAATTACCTCTCTCTGTATGCCGTATATTTTAGAAGTTCCGGATTACAATGTACCCAATCCTTACCGTGATGAAACCGGATACAAAATGAAAATAGAATTATTGGATACAGAATGGAAAAATTATTCGAAAGAACTAGGCGGTGGGAAAAAAATTATTTGTTTTTTTAGCACCGGTTGTCGCTTTTGCCGTTTAGCCGGCTATAAACTGTCTATTATACAAAAAAACTACGGAAAACCAATACCTGCACATTTTGTATTTTGGTCGGAAGGAGCCAATGTAGAAGAATACTGGCATGCCAGCAAATCTTTCAAATTCCCAAACCATACCCTGCCAACCGAAAAATTTTTTCAATTAAGTGGCAGTGAATTACCTGCTGTTTTTTTAGTAAATAATGGTGTAGTTGTAAAGAAATTACCCTTTAGAAATTTAGAGGAAAAAGAAATTACCGATTTTTTAAATCATTGATTTCTTTTTAAATATTTCCCATAAAACAATTCCTGCACACACCGAAATATTAAATGAATGTTTGGTTCCGAATTGAGGAATTTCCACACATTCGTCTGATAAATTAATAATATCTTGGCTTACCCCTTCTACCTCGTTTCCAAAAACAAATGCACATTTATTGAACTTAGAAAAATCTATTTTCTGCAGTTGGGCACTTCTTTCTGTTTGTTCTACAATACAAACCCTATACCCACTCTTTTTAAGATGTTGAATGGCCTCGGTGGCTGTAGAAAAATATTGCCAAGCTACGCTATCGGTGGCTCCCAGTGCTGTTTTCTGTATTTCGCGATTGGGCGGAGTTCCGGTTATTCCGCATAAATAAATACTTTCTACCAAAAAAGCATCGCAAGTTCTAAATACGGAACCCACATTGTGTAGGCTTCTAACATTGTCTAATACTACAATAACCGGAAACTTTTCGGCAAACTTATACTCCTCGTTACTAAGTCTGCCCAACTCTTCTGTTTTTAACTTCTTGTTCATAACTCCAAGCCTTTATAAATCTTAACTTTTAAGCGAAGTTCCTAATTTAGCCTTTAAGCTACAAGGAAGGTGAAAACCGTGGTAAAAAAAATAAACACAAGCAACGAAACACCCTTAATGAAACAGTATGCGGGGATAAAAGCAAAATATCCCGATGCCCTTCTGCTGTTTAGAATTGGTGATTTTTACGAAACCTTTGGAGCCGATGCCGTTAAAACAGCCCAAATACTGGGCATTGTATTAACCAAGCGACACAACGGTTCGGCAGGCGAAGTAGAATTAGCCGGATTTCCTCACCACTCCCTAGATATTTACCTCCCTAAATTAGTAAGAGCAGGCCAACGCGTTGCTATATGCGATCAACTGGAAGACCCAAAGCTAACCAAAACCATTGTAAAAAGGGGCGTTACAGAGCTAGTAACTCCCGGTGTAGTATTTAACGAACAAGTGTTGGAAAATAAAAAAAATAATTTTCTGGCCTCCCTATATTTTTCCGGAGAAAAAGCAGGAATTTCTTTCTTAGATATTTCTACCGGAGAATTTTTAATTGCTGAAGGAAACCTCGCCTACATTGATAAACTTTTACAAAGTTTTAAGCCCAGTGAAATTCTATACAACAAAAAAGACAAAAATATATTTGAAGAATTTGCCGGAAACCAATACAACACATTTGCGTTAGAAGATTGGATTTTTCAAAAAGATTATGCCACTGATATACTTAACAAGCATTTTAGCACCTCCTCTTTAAAAGGTTTCGGAATTGAAGAAAACACTTGTGGCATTATAGCTGCTGGAGCCGCCATGCACTACCTTAACGACACCCAACACCACCAAATAAAACACCTCTCTACCTTAGCCCGAATAGAACAAGAAAAATACGTTTGGTTAGATAAATTTACTATTCGTAATTTAGAACTTCTTCACTCTTACAACGAAAATGCAAAAACACTAATAGAGGTACTAGATAACACCTTTTCCCCTATGGGGGCCAGACTTTTAAAACGCTGGTTAGTGATGCCGCTTAAAGAAATTCAACCTATTAACGAACGACTTGAAGTAGTTGATTTTTTTGTAAAAAACGATTCTGAAATTAACGAACTTTCAAAGATTATAGCACAAATAGGAGATTTAGAAAGACTTATTTCTAAAGTGGCGGCTATGCGAGTTACACCCAGAGAACTGCTTCAATTAAAAAAAACAATCAAAGCTATTTCTCCCATTAGAAAAATATGCTCTGCATCTAAAAATACCGCCTTAAAAATAATTGCCGACCAGCTAAACCCTTGCACACAACTGCTTATTAAGTTAGAAAAAGAATTGCACTCTGAGGCTCCGGCAATGGTGCAAAAAGGAAAAGTAATAGCAAACGGAGTAAACCAAGAACTAGATGAACTTAGAGACCTTGTTACCAACAGCAAAGAGAAGCTACTAAAAATACAACAAAGAGAAATAGAAAACACCGGCATTAACAGTCTAAAAGTTGCATTTAATAATGTTTTCGGATACTACATAGAAGTACGAAATACCTTTAAAAACAAAGTGCCACCTAACTGGATTAGAAAGCAAACGCTGGTAAGTGCAGAACGCTACATTACCGAAGAACTTAAGGAATATGAAAGTAAAATATTAGGAGCCGAAGAGAAAATACTAAGTCTCGAAACAAAACTCTTTAACGAACTTGTGTTATCTGCCCAAGAGTATATACAACCTATCCAAATAAACGCACATTTAATTGCAAAAATAGATTGCTTTATTTCCTTCGCTCTTGCTGCTATAAAAAACAATTACACCAAACCGCAACTTAACGAAACCGAAATTTTAGACATCAAACTGGGCAGACACCCTGTTATCGAAAAACAACTACCCGTTGGCGAAGAGTATATTGCCAACGACATTTACCTCGATCATCAAACGCAACAAATTATAATGATTACCGGTCCTAATATGAGCGGAAAATCTGCCCTGTTAAGACAAACAGCCCTAATTGTATTAATGGCACAAATGGGAAGTTTTGTGCCTGCAGCACATGCCTCTATCGGATTGGTTGACAAAGTTTTTACAAGAGTAGGGGCATCCGATAATATATCACAAGGCGAATCTACCTTTATGGTAGAGATGAATGAAACCGCCAGTATCTTAAACAACCTATCCTCTCGCAGCCTCATTCTGTTAGATGAAATAGGACGAGGCACCAGCACTTACGATGGCATTTCTATTGCCTGGGCTATTGCCGAGTACATACATGAACACCCCACATGCAAAGCAAAAACCTTGTTTGCCACGCACTACCACGAATTAAATGAAATGGAAACCCATTTTAAAAGAATAAAAAACTATAATGTAAGCGTTCGGGAAACCAATAAAAAAGTAATTTTTCTTCGAAAATTAATAAAAGGAGGCAGTGAGCACAGCTTTGGCATCCACGTTGCCCAAATGGCCGGAATGCCAAAAAAATTATTAAATCGAGCAAACGAAATTTTATCTCAACTCGAAAAAAGCCATGCAAATGCAGGCAACGAAAATAAAACAAAAGCTTCTCCAAAAGAAGAAACAGGATATCAGTTAAGTTTTTTTCAGTTAAACGACCCCGTATTAGAACAAATAAAAGAAGAGTTAACCAGTATCGACATTAGTATTCTTACTCCGGTAGAAGCACTAATGAAACTCAATGAAATAAAAAAAATGGTAGGCGGAAAATAAACATTTTTATTTTTGGAATAGGTATTTTTTATAAATTTGCCCTCCGTTTGCGGAAGTAGCTCAGTTGGTAGAGCACGACCTTGCCAAGGTCGGGGTCGCGAGTTCGAGTCTCGTCTTCCGCTCCATGCAATCCCTCTCTTATTACCGAGAGGGATTTTACTTCCACAAAAGTGGAAAGAGTGCCGTTCTTTTAGAAATGCCCAGGTGGTGGAATTGGTAGACACGCAGGACTTAAAATCCTGTGGCCTCACAGCCGTGCGGGTTCAAGTCCCGCCCCGGGTACAAAAACAGAGTAAGAAACAGAACCAAAGTGAAGTTTCGAACTCTGTTTTTTAAAATCAAATATATCCGCACATATTTTCCGCAAAACCATTCTCTATTTACAAAAAAAAGTATCTTTGCAATCCTTTTTTGACTCGGTGATTTTTTCATTGTTTCATTAATAAAAATTTTAGCGGGCGTGGCGAAATTGGTAGACGCACTAGACTTAGGATCTAGCGCTTCACGGCATGGGGGTTCGAGTCCCTCCGCCCGCACAACCAAAAGGTAAAAGTTTAAAGGATTTTCCTTTACTCCTTTGCCTTTTTATTTTATACACTTATGGATATTATTAAAGAAGACATTGACCAACTAAACGCAGTTCTAAAGGTAAAAGTGGGTCCGCAGGATTATCAGGAAAAAGTAAACAAGGCACTAAACGAATACCGAAAAAAGGCAAAAATTCCGGGCTTTCGCCCGGGCATGGCTCCTATGGGCATGGTAAAAAAAATGGTAGGAAACTCTGCCCTCATTGAAGAGATTAACAAACTCCTTTCCGACCATTTAGGGCATTGGATAAAAGATAATGAATTAAATATTTTAGGTCAACCCATGCCTAAAACATCTGAAAAACCAATCGATTGGGAAACACAAACCGAATTTGAGTTTTTATTTGAACTTGGCTTAGAACCCAAATTCGAAACTCCAAAACTTGAAAATATTACCATAGAAACCCTTACTGTTAAGGTAAACGAGGCATTAATTAATCAGTCGGTAAAAGATGCCTGCAAGCGTTTCGGTAAAGTAATAAATCCGGAAGTGGCCGAAGAAAACGATATTTTATACGGACACTTTGATGCTTGTGACGAAAACGGAAATTCTTTAGAAGATGGCCACTACCACTCTACCATTTTAATAAATATTGTTCCGGATAGCGAAACAAAAAACAGATTAATTGGATTAAAACCTCAGGCAGAAATTGTACTTGAACCCCAAAAAATATGGAAAGACAAAGAAGATATTAAGGCCCGATTTCATATTGATGATGAGAAAGCAGAAAAAATTAAAAAATTAAAATTCCGCTTAGAAAAAATTAACCGCATCGAACCGGCTGAAGTAAATCAAGAATTATTTGATAAAATATACGGACCAGGTGTAGTCAATAGCGAAGAAGAGTTTAAAGAAAAAATAAAACAGGAATTAGAAAAAAATATTGCACTCGATTCCGATTTTAAATTGCGAAAAGACCTGCGAGAAAAACTCTTATCTCAACTAAACTTTTCGCTTCCTGATGATTTTTTAAAACGGTGGATTTTATCCAATAACGAAAAACCCATTTCTATACAACAATTAGAAAAAGAATACGATTCGTATGCCAAAATGCTTCGGTGGCAACTTGTAGAAAACCGCCTGACCAAAGAAAATAATATAGAAGTAAAATGGGAAGAGGTAGTAGAACAAACCAAGCATTTAATTGCCATGCAATACGCCAAAATGGGTATACCCACCCCCGATGAACAAGAACTTCAGGCTACTGTTTCAAAAATTTTACAAAACAACGAAGAGGCCAAACGTGTTTTCGATAACCTCTACGATGAAAAATTGTTTGCCCTTTATAAATCAAAAATTACCCTTCAGCCAAAAGAAATCGGATACGATGAATTTGTAAAAATTTTACAGGAATAATTGCCAAAAAAACGTAACATTGAAAAAAAATCAACCTATGTTTAATCCTAACGAATTTGAAAAATACGCAGTAAAACACAAAGGCATCAGCAGTGCCACCCTGCACAATTACACTTCTATTACCAACGATTATATTTCGCCAACCATTATTGAGGAGCGACAATTAAACATTGCCAGCATGGATGTTTTCTCGAGATTAATGATGGATAGAATTATCTTTTTAGGCGTAGGCATTAATGATTATGTTGCCAATATTGTACAAGCACAACTTCTGTTTTTAGAATCGGTAGATAGCAAAAAAGATATTCAAATTTACATTAACTCGCCCGGAGGCTCTGTTTATGCCGGATTAGGAATTTATGACACCATGCAATACATTGGTCCTGATACAGCCACCATTTGCACAGGAATGGCGGCCTCTATGGGTGCCGTTTTAATGTGTGCAGGTAAAAAAGGCAAACGCACTGCTCTTAAACATTCTAGGGTAATGATACATCAACCCATGGGAGGAGCCCAAGGCCAAGCCACTGAAATTGAAATTACACACCGTGAAATTCAAAAATTAAAAAAAGAATTATACGATATTATTTCCCTTCACTCCGGCCAACCGTACGAAAAAGTAGAAAAAGACAGCGACCGCGATTACTGGATGACAGCCCAAGAAGCCAAAGAATACGGCATGCTCGATGAGGTATTAACCCGAACAAAGGAAAAATAACACCTGTTTTTTCACAAAAAGCTCACTGTTGTGGGCTTTTTTTGTATCTTCGTGTAAACCAAAAATAAATAAACTATGAAAAAACTTTTATCACTTTGTTTTATCCTTGCTGCAATGTTTACAAACATTTCATTGAATGTAAATGCTCAAGGTGTAATAATGTATTCTGATAGTTTTTTACAAGGGCAGACGGCAGCCCCACAAAAATGTACCGATTGGAATACCTTTAAATCTCAACTTACTCCTAAATGCTACACAAAGGTTACCATTAAAGGAACCTACGATAATGTCGGAAAATTTACGACAGACCCTGTAATTATAGCAGCTATTGCCAATGCATTAAACACAAACACCACCTATATTTCTCCTTCTACCAACGGCAATGTTTGGCATTACTGCAACATCTCAAGTACTCAAATTTGGATAAACCCGGTTTCATCATGTTCAGGTTCTAACTGTCCGAACCCGGGATATATTATTCGCCCTTGTATCGGAAACTCAAACTGGGGAGGAGTAAATACTGCCACCTGCAATGGTCTTAACCAACGAATGACTTTAATTTTTGAGTATGATTCAACCCTTGGAAATGCCACCAATATAATTGGAACAGACAGTGTATGTCCGGGCGATACTGTAGCTTATTCCACCACCTGGGTTACAGGGGCTTCATCTTATACTTGGACATTGCCTTCCGGTTGGAATATCATAAGCGGACAAGGAACCACTTCTATATTTGCACTAACAGGCTCGAATGGAGGTACTATCTCTTTTCAAGCCAAAAATCTTTGCGACAGTACCACCATTACAAAATCCGTTTTTGTAGGTGCATATCCTGTTATAACACTTACCGATGACACCACCATTTGTAATGGACAATCCGTTCAACTTAGTGCCAGTGGTGGAAGTTTTTACTCTTGGACACCTACTCTTGGTTTAAGTTGTACCAACTGCCCTAATCCTGTTGCAAACCCTACCAATACCACAAAATACTTTGTTTCGGTGAGCGATTCCGCAGGTTGCGAATCATTAGATTCGGTTACCATTACAATAGACCCTTGTGTGGGAATTGAAAATGCCACCAATACAAAAAATATAAAAATTCTTCCAAACCCTTCTACCGGCAAATTTTTGCTGCAACTTTCTTCTCTAATCTCAGAAGAAACCTTTATTGAAATAAGCGACATCAACGGAAAAATCGTTTTCAAAGAAAAATTTGCTTCTAAAAATAATGCATTAAATGAAACAATAGACCTACAAAATCAAGGAAAAGGAATATATCAGATTTCCATTAAGAATAACCATTCCACCATTACGGAAAAAATAGTGATACAATAGATTACAAATTCTCAATCTCAATAAAAACCCCCATATATGGGGGTTTTTATTTTATCGTTAGTAATAAAAAAATTCCTTCTTTTCTTTTCGATAGATAGGTAAAATCCATCCTGCCCTAATGCCCAACAAGGCATCTTTGCGTAAAACAGTATCATACTGCATGGTATCGTAGTTATACCCCCTACGGTTTCTCGTCCATGCCATTGTATATTCTACTCCTCCAAAAAAATTTATTAGGCGGTTTTTACTTAAATACATATAACCAGCAAACACTTCTATGGCTGGTCCGTACGTAAGTCGGTCGTATCCTTTTAATAATTCCTTAGAAAGTTGGGGCAAATTGCTCTGCCTCCAATCGTACCGAATTTTATGCCTCAACATTCCAACTCCTAATTGAACAAAGGGTCCCGAATTTGCATTCGATTTGAAAATAGGAAAAATTTTTCCAACGGTAGCCATTACCGTAAATCCACGCTCATCATTATACACCGTTGCCAACTCTCCACCTTTGTCAATGTGATACCCCTGCGAAGTTGCAATTCCATTCAAAATACTATCTTCCCGCACTTGCTTACCAAAAATAAAAGCCCCTTTTACACCCATGGTAAAGTTACTTGCAAACTTTACTTCTCCTTCGCTGCATATATTAGAATTATTGCCAAATCGCTTTGCTAAATCCATAGAAGGAAACTGAAACGCATAAGAGGCCTTAAATAAAATATTTAATGTAGCACTGTCTTGTTTACCGGTTAGTTGACCAAAAACAGGTTTGAAAATAAATAAAAACAGTACCCATAATATATGACTACTCGCTAATATCAAACAATTATAGCAGCGGTTTCGCCTTTTTGAATTTAAACGCATTGTACAAAAATAACTATATTCGCAGTTTAATTGAATGCTATGAATGAAATACGTATGGTAGATTTATCTACCCAATACAAAAAGATAAAATCGGAGATCGATTCTGCAATTCACAATGTGTTAGACTCTACTTCCTTTATTAAAGGGCCGGAAGTAAAAAAGTTTGAGGAAGAATTAGCTACTTACCTTAAGGTAAAACACGTTATCGGCTGTGCCAACGGAACCGATGCGTTGCAAATAGCAATGATGGCACTTAACCTAAAACCGGGTGATGAAGTGATTACCGCCAGCTTTACTTACGTTGCCACAGCAGAGGCCATCGCTCTTTTAAAACTCTCTCCCGTGTTGGTAGATGTGTACCCCGATACATTTACCATTGACGTAGAAGCAGTGGAAAAAGCCATTACCCCAAAAACAAAAGCCATCGTTCCGGTACACCTTTTTGGGCAGGCAGCCGATATGGAACCTCTGATGAACCTTGCCAAAAAACACAATTTATTCATAATAGAAGACGTAGCACAAGCCATTGGCTGCGATTACACTTTTAGCAACGGTAAAAAAGTAAAAACAGGAACCATTGGAGATATAGGCTGTACCTCTTTTTTCCCTTCAAAAAATTTGGGCTGTTATGGCGATGGGGGTGCCCTTTTTACCAATGATGACACACTGGCCGAGAAAATAAAAATGATTGCAAACCACGGTCAAAGTGTGCAATATTACCATGATGAAATAGGTGTTAATTCTCGCTTAGACAGTATACAAGCAGCCATCCTCAGAATAAAACTTAAACAATTAGATGCGTACGCAGAAGCAAGAAACCAAGCAGCAATGTTCTACGATCGTGCTTTTGCCAAACACCCAAACATCACCATTCCGGCACGTTTTCCGAAGTCAAATCATGTGTTTCACCAATACACTCTAAAAATAGAAGGGGCCAGCCGCGATGAACTCAGAAATTACCTGCAATCAAAAAATATTCCGGCCATGATTTATTACCCTGTTCCTTTACACATGCAAAAAGCTTATTCAAGTAACCGGTACAAGTCAGGCGATTTTCCGGTAACCGAGCAACTTTGCAAAAGCGTAATTTCACTACCCATGCACACCGAATTAAACGAAGAGCAACTCAGCACCATTACTCAAAGTGTTCTTAGCTTTTTTAATAAATAAGTAAATGAAAATTGCCATAGTAGGAACCGGTTACGTTGGATTAGTTACAGGCACTTGCTTTGCCGAAACGGGCAACACCGTTATTTGTGTTGACATAGACCAGGAAAAAGTAAAAAAAATGCAAAGCGGTGTAGTGCCCATTTACGAGCCACACCTCGATATGCTTTTTGAGAGAAACATTAAACAAGGGCGACTTTTTTTTACCTCCCACTTAGAAGAAGCGGTAACCCAATCCGATATTATCTTCTTGGCTCTTCCTACCCCACCGGGTGAAGATGGTTCTGCAGACCTTAGCTACATTCTTGGGGTGGCCAATCAACTCGGAAAAATAATGAAAAGCTATAAAGTAATTGTAGATAAGAGCACTGTTCCGGTAGGCACTTCCGA
Source organism: Flavobacteriales bacterium (assembly GCA_905339165.1). Taxonomy (GTDB): domain Bacteria; phylum Bacteroidota; class Bacteroidia; order Flavobacteriales_E; family Vicingaceae; genus BCD5. The sequence continues at coordinate 69,552 of CAJPFH010000045.1, read as the reverse complement.
AAAAGTAAAAAACGAAATTTCTAAAAATACCCCTTACGAATTTGATGTGGTTTCCAATCCTGAGTTTTTGCGCGAAGGTTTTGCAGTAGATGACTTTATGAAACCCGACAGAGTGGTTATTGGTACCCAGTCCGAAAAAGCAAAAAAAATAATGGAAACCCTTTACAAACCTTATGTTCGACAAGGAAACCCTATTATTTTTATGGATGAAAAATCAGCCGAACTTACCAAATATGCGGCCAATGCTTTTTTGGCAACCAAAATTACTTTTATGAATGAAATTGCCAATTTCTGCGAAAAAGTGGGAGCAAATGTAGATATGGTACGCATAGGTATTGGTTCCGACTCTAGAATCGGTAAACGCTTTTTATTTCCGGGCGTTGGCTACGGAGGAAGTTGTTTCCCTAAAGATGTGCAGGCCCTTTCCAAATCGGGCAAAGAAAATAACTATCCCTTTCAAATATTGGAAGCGGTAATGGCAGTTAATGAAAATCAAAAAACCATCCTTCTTCCCAAGATAAAAAAATACTTCGAAGAAAATCTTGCAGGAAAAAAAATAGCCCTTTGGGGGCTTGCATTCAAACCAGATACTGATGATATAAGGGAAGCCCCTTCTTTATACATCATCAATGGGCTTCTTGAAGCGGGTGCCACTGTTTCTGCCTTCGATCCCGAAGCAATGCAGAATGTACAAAATATACTATCCAATCAAATTGAATTTGCTCCCACCCATTACGATGCCCTTAAAAATGCCGATGCACTAATAATCGTTACAGAATGGCCACTTTTTCGTACCCCCGACTTCGATAAAATGAAATTGCTGATGAAAAATCCGGTTATCTTTGACGGAAGAAATATCTATGACTTAGATACTATGAAAGAAAACGGCTTTTACTACAGCAGCATTGGTCGTAAAACCATAGAAAAATGAAACGAGTATTAGTTACCGGAGCCGCAGGTTTTTTAGGTTCGCACCTTTGCGAACGATTTCTGAAAGAAAATTACCATGTAATTGGAATGGATAACCTCATTACAGGCGACCTAAAAAACATTGAGCATCTTTTTCCCCTCAAAGAATTTGAATTTTTTCATCATGATGTTTCCAAATTTGTACATGTTCCAGGAACGTTAGATTATATTCTGCACTTCGCCTCTCCTGCCAGTCCTATCGACTATTTAAAAATTCCCATTCAAACCCTGAAAGTGGGTTCTCTCGGCACACATAATTTGCTGGGACTTGCTAAGGCGAAAAATGCCACCATGCTCATTGCTTCTACCTCAGAAGTATATGGCGACCCTTTGGTTCACCCTCAAAACGAGGACTATTGGGGAAACGTAAACCCCATTGGCCCCAGAGGCGTTTATGATGAAGCAAAACGATTTCAGGAAGCCATTACGATGGCTTATCATCGCTTTCATGGAGTGCAAACGCGCATTGCCCGTATCTTTAATACCTACGGCCCACGTATGCGTTTAAACGATGGCCGGGTGTTACCCGCCTTTATTGGGCAAGCCCTTAGAGGAGAAGACCTAACTGTTTTTGGCGATGGCTCTCAAACTCGTTCTTTTTGCTTTGTTGATGATTTAATTGAAGGTATATACCGTTTGCTGCTTTCTAACTATGTAGAACCTGTTAATATTGGTAATCCGCAAGAAATAACCATAAAAGAATTTGCCGAAGAAATTATAACCCTTACAGGCACTTCACAAAAAATTATTTACCAACCTTTGCCACAAGATGACCCGAAACAAAGGCAACCCGATATTTCGAGAGCCAAAAAAATACTTGGTTGGGAACCAAAAATTACCCGTACCGAAGGGCTAAAAATAACTTACGAATATTTTAAGTCTCTTCCTCCGCAAGAGTTAAATAAAAAAGAACATAGGCAATTCCACTAATTGTATGAATACACCTTTCTTTGCACACCCCACCGCAGTAATAGACGAAGGCTGCCAAATTGGAGAAGGAACCAAAATTTGGCATTTTTCGCACATTATGCCCAATTGCAGCATCGGAAAAAATTGCAATATTGGACAAAACGTAGTCATTTCTCCGGAAGTTATTTTAGGCAACAATGTTAAAATTCAGAACAATGTTTCTTTATATACCGGAGTAACCTGCGAAGACGATGTTTTTCTTGGCCCTTCTTGTGTGTTTACCAACGTGGTAAATCCCCGCAGTGCGGTTAACCGCAGAGGGCAATACGCCAAAACCATTGTAAAAAAGGGGGCTTCTATTGGTGCCAACGCAACCATTGTTTGCGGACATGATATAGGCGAGTTTGCCTTTATTGGTGCAGGTGCAGTGGTTACTAAAACAGTTCCTGCCTACGCTTTGGTTGTAGGAAATCCGGCCAAACAAATAGGTTGGATGAGCGAATACGGGCATCGCCTTCAATTCGGTACTAACGGTTTGGCAACATGCCCGGAAAGCGGAGAACAATACCTGTTAAATAGTAATACGGTTACAAAAAAATAAAATGAATAAAATAAAATTTGCAGTAATTGGCCAGGGGCATATTGGAAAACGCCATGCCGAAATGATTCGAAGAAGTGAGCAGTGCGAACTAATTGCTCTCTGCGATAATCTTACCCCACAAGAACTTGGATTAAACAATGTAAAAGAAAATTTTTACCACTCTGTAAGTGAAATGCTAAACTCTCACCCCGAAATTGAGGTGGTAAATATTTGTACGCCCAACGGGCTACACGCCACTCATAGTTTAAAAGCACTAGCAGCAGGAAAACATATTGTAGTAGAAAAACCCATGGCACTTAATACAGCCGACTGTGAAAAAATTATTTACAAAGCCCTGCAAATGAGCAAACAGGTATTTTGCGTAATGCAAAACCGGTATTCTCCACCTTCCGTTTGGCTTAAACAAATAATAGAAAATAAAATAATTGGCGAAAATTTTATGGTGCAGTTAAACTGTTACTGGAACCGAGACGAACGTTATTACAAAGCAAACAGCTGGAAAGGCTCGCCCGATTTAGATGGAGGAACCCTATTCACTCAGTTCTCTCACTTCATCGATATTCTTTACTGGTTATTTGGTGATATTACCAACATTCAAGGTAAATTTTCCGACTTTACACATAAACATCTTACCGCCTTCGAAGATAGCGGATTTGTAAGTTTTAGCTTTGTAAACGGAGGCATGGGCTGCATCAACTATTCTACAGCCGTATGGGATACCAACCTAGAAAGCAGCATGACCATTATTGGAAGCAACGGCAGTATTAAAATTGGCGGGCAGTATATGGATAAAGTAGAATACTGCCACATTAAAAACTATACCATGCCCGAATTACCACCTACTAACCCCGCCAACGACTACGGTGCCTACAAGGGCTCGGCCAATAATCACGGTTATGTAATAGAAAATGTACTCAACACTCTTTTAGGAAAAACAACCATTACCACCAACGCATTGGAAGGACTTAAAGTAGTAGATATTATTCAACGTATTTATTCCATCAAAAACACAAATTTTAGAAAATAATGTACCAGCAGTTAATTAACAAAGAAGCAAAATTAGCCGTTATCGGCTTAGGGTATGTAGGACTTCCTATCGCTCTCGAATTTGCAAAAAAAATAAAAGTAATAGGGTTTGATATTAATGAAACACGCATTCAAATGATGCGAAACCACATTGACCCCAGCAATGAACTTGCCAATTCGGCTTTTGAAGGCTGCGATATTCACTTTACCTGTAACATAGAAGAATTGAAAGAATCCCGATTTTTTGTGGTAGCGGTTCCCACCCCCATAGACCAACACAACCTGCCCGACTTACGACCACTCATTTCCGCTTCTAAAACCGTAGCACAAGCTCTAAAAAAAGGCGATTATGTGGTTTTTGAATCTACCGTTTATCCGGGTTGTACCGAAGAAGATTGTATCCCTGTACTCGAAAAAGTATCCGGGTTAACTTTTCCTGAAGATTTTAAAGTGGGATACTCGCCCGAACGAATTAATCCGGGTGACAAAAACCACACACTAAACAATGTAATTAAAGTAGTTTCCGGTTGTTGCAACGAATCACTCGAAAATATTGCCAAAACATACGAAATTGTGGTGCAAGCCGGTGTACACAAAGCCCCTTCCATTAAAGTAGCCGAAGCCGCAAAAATTATAGAAAATACCCAACGCGATGTAAACATTGCCCTCATGAATGAACTCTCTATCATTTTTAACAAAATGAATATTAATACCTACGATGTATTGGAAGCTGCTGGCACCAAGTGGAATTTTCTAAAATTCTCGCCCGGACTGGTAGGCGGACACTGTATTGGAGTAGACCCTTATTATCTTTCATACAAAGCGAAAGAGTTTGGCTACCACGCACAGGTAATTAACTCCGGACGATTTGTAAACGATTCCATGGGCCCTTATGTTGCCAAGCAAACGGTAAAAAAAATAATTGCAGCCGATAAAAATATTCGGGAAAGTAAAGTATTGGTTATGGGAGCCACCTTTAAAGAAGATGTAAGTGATATTCGAAACTCTAAAGTCGCTGATATTATAAAAGAACTAAAATCGTTTGGAATAAACACCGTTGATGTAGTTGACCCCTATGCCAGTTCGGAAGAATTACTACACGAATATGGCTTTTCCTTAGTTCCCCGACCCAATAAAGAGTACGATGCCGTAATTGTAGCTGTTGCCCATAAGCCTTATTTAACCTACGATGAAAGCTTTTTTACTACTTTACTAAGCACAAAAGGAGTGTTAATAGATGTAAAAGGTATTTACCGAAGAAAAATTAATTCCCTTACTTATTGGAGTTTATAATTTTTTCTTAACTTAGCTCACAATTTTAAAAATAATAACATTATGAAAAAATTTATTCTAACCTCTTTTTGCGTTGCTGGTTTTTTCGTTTTTGCAAACGCCCAAAGTACTACTACACCCACCCAAGCAAATACAAACACAACAGCCACACAACAAGCCACTCGCCCACAAATAACGGTTGAAGAACTTAAAACCTGGGAGCTTAAACTGAAAGAAGGCGAAAAAATTAAGTTGCATCCTGTTCGTTTGGAAGTGTTTTCTCCGGAAGCAAAGGAGTATGTGCTTAAAAACCCAGACAAATACGAAATTCTAAAAGAAGAAGGAAAATAAGAGATCCGATTTTTACTGAATCAAAAAAAACGCCAAGAAATTGGCGTTTTTTTTGAACTTTTTTATTTTTTCTTTGTTCATTTTACTACACTTCTTAATTCATTAAACTATGAAAAATTTTATCTATTTTGTTTTTATTCTTGTTGGTTCTTTAACCAATGTGGCACACAGCCAATGCACTGTTTTTATTGAAAATTTTAATAACTCTTTGGGCCAGTTTACCCCACAAAATGGCTCTAACGGAAACTGGATATTTACAAACTCTTGTGGGCAAAGCAACAGTCCCGGACATTCTGCTCCCGGTTCTGCTTTATTTGAAGGCTCCAGTTGCCAGTTTGGTAACGGGGGCTCAACAGTATCCGGAGAAATGGTTTCATCATCCATTACTCTGCCAGGAGGAGCTCCTATAGCTTCATTTAAGTACTATATCAGTAACGAATGTGGAATTGGTGGAAATACTTGTTGGTATGATGCATTGTACTTTGAGATTTCTAACAATGGTGGTATTTCTTACACCACTATTGCCAGCTCTGAAAGCGGCCCCTTAGTAAACGGAGGATGGCATTCTTTTCAATATAATTTATCATCTTACGCAGGACAAACTATAATTATCAGATTTCGTTTCAACTCTAAAGATGGATGGGGAAATGCTTATGACGGTATCTATGTAGATGATGTAATGGTAATTCAAGGCTTTGCTCCAACACCCACTGTTACCGCTCAAGGCCCAATTGTATTTTGTCCCGGAGATAGTGTAATACTTAGTTCTACCTCTGCTTCTAAATACCAGTGGTCTAATGGCGATACCACACAATCTATTGTGGTAACAAGTTCCGGCTCGTACAGCGTTATGATATTTGATGGAAATGGTTGTCCTAGTGAGTCTTCAAACATTATCAATGTAAAAGTACTTTCGGCTGCACCGGCACCTATTTTGGCAAACGATACCATTTGCTATGGGGACAGTTCTGCTTTAGTTATTGGAAATACAGGAATTTTTGAATGGTTTGATACTCCCGGAGGAAACCTAATTTTTACAGGTGATAGCATGATGTTTAATGGCACTACCACTACTACATACTATATACAAAATGCAGATACAGGTGGATTTGGACCTGGTGTTTACTATCTTACCTCTCAAAATAATGAGCCATGGTGGGACAACTCAAACATTGATGCCATGGATCAGGCATTTGGCCCAGGTAACTGGACTACACTGTACTACCAAAATGTAAACATTAATTCTTACCTTAACAATTCTACTTGCTTTATATACGCAGAAGGAAGCGATTGTAATGATGTGTTGATGGAACAGTTCTTAATTAGTAACCTTTCTGCACTAGAAGCATGGGTGAACTCCGGAGGTCATTTATTTTTAAATTCCGCCCCAAACTGTTTATCGAGTAATATGAACTTCGGTTTTGGAAATACCACCTTAAACTACCCCTATTCTTGGCCAGGAGATGTTACTAGTCCAAATCCCAACCATCCCGTATTTGCTGGGCCTTTTAATACCATATTACCTATGAGTGGAGGAAGCTATGCTCACGCAACCATTTCAGGCTCTTCATTAGACACTATTTTGGTTGACCAATGGACCCCAAGTGATGTTGTTCTAGCCGAAAAAACATGGGGAAACGGTAAAGTAATGTTTGGAGGAATGACCAATCATAATTTTCACTCGCCTGCACCAGAAGCAGGAAATTTCAGAGCAAATGTACTTACCTATATGAGTGAATGTGGCTTTGCTTGTGTAAGTCAACTTACTCCGGTTACAGTAGTAGTAAACCCACTACCCGTTGTTTCTTATGAAGCCAATCCCAATTTAATTTGTATCTCTTCCAGTGTAGTTCAGCTTACCGGTGGAAACCCTTCAGGCGGAGTATATACAGGAAGCGGAGTACTATATGGAGGAGGTAATTACTACTTTGCCTCAAATATTGTGGGCTTTGGAACACACCCCGTGGTGTACACCTATACCGATAACAATGGCTGTGTAAATTCAGACACCTCTTACATTACAGTTTATGACTGCGTAGGTATTAATGAGCTAAACACAGAAAACATATCTGTTTTCCCTAACCCTGCAAACAACGAGTTGAATATCCAATTTGGGTACATGGTTTCAAATACAAAGATTGAGATTCTTTCGTACAACGGACAATTGGTATATTCCTCTTTTGCAAATAACACCAATACTGTTCAATTAGATTTAAGCCAGTACAACAAAGGATTGTACCTACTTAGACTAAGCTCTGACAACGGAGAAGTAAATATGAAAATAATGAAGCAATAACATCAAAACCCTTTATTATAAAAAACAAAAAGAGCCGATATAAATCGGCTCTTTTTGTTTTTTACATACCACTCTAAGTTTTGTACCTTTGCTCTCTTATAAAAAACAAAATGAGAATTTTAATTACAGGAGGAGCCGGTTTTATAGGTTCTCATACCGTAAGACTTTTCGTAAATAAATATCCAAAATATCAAATTTTTAATTTAGATAGCCTAACCTATGCAGGCAATTTAGAAAACCTGAGAGACATAGAAAAGAAAGATCACTACACTTTTATTAAAGGCGATATTACCGACCAACCTTTTATTCAGAATCTTTTTAAGAAACACAGCTTTGATGGAATTATTCACCTTGCAGCCGAAAGCCATGTTGACCGTTCGATAGAAACCCCCATGCAATTTGTGCTTACCAATGTAATAGGAACAGCTAATCTTCTTAATGCAGCACAACAGCAATGGGCAAAAAATTCTGAAGGCAAAAAATTCTATCATATTTCTACCGATGAAGTATATGGTTCACTTGGAAAGGAAGGCTACTTTACCGAAGAAACATCGTATGACCCACGCAGCCCTTATTCGGCCTCAAAAGCATCGTCTGACCATTTTGTGAGAGCCTACTACCATACTTACAAATTACCCGTAGTTCTTTCTAACTGTTCTAACAACTACGGTTCGCACCAGTTTCCTGAAAAACTGATTCCGCTTTGTATTCACAATATAAAAAATTCCCGCCCTATTCCTATATACGGGAAAGGCGAAAATATACGCGACTGGCTTTGGGTAGAAGACCACGCCCGTGCAATTGATACCATTTTTCATAATGGAAAAATTGGAGAAACCTACAACATTGGTGGACAAAACGAGTGGACCAACATTGATTTGGTTAAATTGCTGTGTAGAATAATGGATCAAAAATTACATCGCGAATCAGGCTCTTCGGAAAAACTGATTACATTCGTTACCGACCGCAAAGGACATGATTTACGTTACGCCATCGATTCCTCTAAATTACAAAACGAACTCCATTGGAAACCCTCTCTTCAGTTCGAAGAAGGCTTAGAGAAGACCGTAGACTGGTACTTGAAAAACGAGGATTGGTTAAATAAAGTTACCTCGGGCGAATACCGCACATACTACGAAAAACAATATACCCCACGATGAATTACTCAAAGGCTTTTCATACTGGAAGCTTGGACGATTATACTTTTTTAGTTACCGGAGCGGCAGGATTCATTGGCTCGCACCTTGTAGAATACCTGCTGCAACACAAAGCCGGAAAAGTGATTGGAATAGATAATTTAAGCAATGGGGACGAAAAAAATATAGCTGCATTTTTATGCTCAGAAAATTTTGAATTTCACAAAGCCGATATTACCGATTTTAAAGATTGCCTTTCTTTTTGCAAACAGGTTGATTTTGTTTTGCATCAGGCTGCATTAGGTTCTGTGCCTCGTTCCATCGCAAACCCTTTAGATACGCACGCCTCTAACTCAACCGGTTTTTTAAATATGTTGGAGGCAGCTCGTGTTTCGGGTATAAAACGAATGGTTTATGCTAGTTCCTCTTCGGTTTATGGCGATAATAGCGACCTTCCGAAAGTTGAACATAAAACAGGACTTCCACTTTCGCCTTATGCTGTTTCGAAAATTACCAACGAATTGTATGCCCACACCTACGCACAGATACACAAGATGCCTGTAATAGGCCTCCGGTATTTTAATATTTTTGGCCCAAGGCAAAACACAAAAGGCCCTTATGCCGCAGCCATTCCTCTTTTTATTGAATCGTTGCTAAATAACCACTCCTGCTACATTAATGGCGATGGAGAACAAAGCCGAGATTTTACCTTTATAGAAAATGCGGTTCAGGCCAATATCAAAGCCCTTTTTACGAATAAAACCGAAGCCTTTGGCAAAGTGGTAAATATTGCCTGCGGACAAAAAATTTCGGTAAACCAGATTTACCATAAAATTTCCAATGCCTTACAATTAAAAAAAGAACCCATTTACCGAGAAGAAAGGATAGGTGATGTGCGTAATTCCCTAGCCGATATATCTAACGCTAAAGAATGGCTGAATTATATCCCCGGAGTTTTATTTGAAAAAGGAATAGAACAAACCGTAGAGTGGTTTCTCGAAAACAGAAAATAATATGCATTGGTTAAAAAATATTTTTTCTAAAAAAGAAAAAGTAACCCTCGAACTACTTTGTTGCGATATGCACTCGCATCTTATTCCCGGTATTGACGATGGAGCGAAAGATTTAGAACAAAGTATAGAAATGATTCGTGCGTTTAAAGAACTTGGATATAAAAAAATAATTACTACACCACACATTATGAGTGATTATTACAAAAACACTCCCGATATTATTTTAAACGGGCTGGAAAAAGTAAAAAATGAACTGGCTAAAAACCATATTGAAATAGAAATAGAAGCTGCTGCCGAATATTATTTAGATGAAAACTTTGAAGAAAAAATAAAAACCAAAAAACTACTTTCTTTCGGAAAAAACTATGTACTTTTTGAACTTTCCATGTTTTCGGAGCCACCTCATTTAGCCAATGTAATTTTCGAATTGCAAGTAGCGGGATATACCCCTGTTCTGGCTCATCCGGAACGCTATCCGTACTGGCATAAAAATATAGACCAATACGATGAACTTCGTTCAAAAGGAGTTTTGTTACAATTAAACCTACTTTCGTTAACCGGAGCATACTCCGCAGAAGTAAAAAAAACAGCACAAAAACTAATAGATTTCCGAAAAATTGATTTCTGTGGCAGCGATGCACACAGCAAGTTTCACTTGCAATTACTGAGCGAAAATCTTCACTTACCCTACTTTCATAAATTAATGGCTTTAGAATTATTGAATAAAACACTTTAAGATTTTTAATGTTTCATTGCCACGTTCTTGAACTTAATTGAATTTTTCTTTGTTGTGCTGTATACACAAATAATTAAAACATGTGTCGTACTTTCTTAAATTAAAACAAAGCCTCTGTACATTTGCTTAGAAACCCATAATATTTAAAGAAAATGAATACGAACTCACTAAATCAAATTTCAGAGTTTCAAGCCTCTCCAAAAATTAAAGAAAAACTAATAGAATACGGGTTTTCAAAAATATTTAAAGCAGGTGAGATTATTTTAAACGAAAACGCATACATCAAAGCCATTCCCATTGTAATGAGAGGTAACATAAAAGTTTTTAGAGTAGATGATGATGGAAGAGAGATTTTACTTTACTACATCAATACCGGAGAAAGTTGTATCATGTCGTTTTTGGGTGGTATACACCAAGACACCAGTAAAGTAAAAGCCATAGCCGAAGACGAAACAGAAATTTTATTTATCCCCATACAAAAAGTAAGCGAACTCATAAAGGAATTTCCAGAATGGCTCGATTATATTTTTAAACTTTATCATAAACGCTTCGAAGAACTCTTGGAAGTAGTGAATGCCGTAGCATTTAAAAAAATGGATGAACGACTTTTACATTTTCTGAAAAATAAGGCCCTAATTACCCATAAAAAAACGCTGAATGTTACCCACGAACAGTTAGCCAATGAACTGGGAACGGCACGGGTTGTTATCTCAAGGCTGCTTAAACAAATGGAAACAGAAGGCTATATTTTATTGGGACGAAATAAAATTACTCTTCTGTAACAAAAGTAACCGTATAATAGCTTTTTGGCTACCGAACTTTGTTCCAATAATTCACCTTAAAATTTTAAAAAATGAAAAAAAACATGGGAACTGCCGATAAAGTAATACGTATTCTTATCGCAATCATCATTACGGCATTATATATTACTAGCACTATTTCCGGTACGCTGGCTATTGTCCTTCTTATTCTTTCAGGAATTTTTATTGCTACAAGTTTTATCGGGTTTTGCCCTTTGTACACCTTGTTTAAAATAAATACCCATAAAAACAAATAGCCATGAATCAAGATTTTAAAACCATATTAGACGTAAGAACCAAAGAAGAATTTGTTTCCGGTAATGTATCGGGCAGTATTAATATTCCCTTACAAGATATTCCTGAACAATTAGAAAAAATAAAAAAATTAGCCCCACCCATTTTGCTTTGTTGTGCCAGCGGAGCAAGGAGTTATCAGGCAGAGCAGTTTTTGAAAAACAATGGTATTGATTGCATAAATGCAGGAAGTTGGTTAAATATAAAATGTTAAGAAATGATTGAATTACTAAAAAATTTATTTGGAGTAAAAGAAAAAGTAAACCCGAAAGAACTAATAAATAATGGAGCCACCATTTTAGATGTAAGAACGAAAGCGGAATACCAAAATGGCCATATTAAGGGTTCCATTAACATTCCTTTGGATAAATTGGAAAGCAATATTTCCAAAATAAACAAAGGGAAACCCATTATAACTTGTTGTGCTTCCGGTATGCGAAGTGCTTCGGCTAAAAATATTTTAAAAACACACGGTTTTACCGAAGTACATAATGGCGGGGGTTGGATTCATTTAAAACATAAAATACAATAAGATGTCGAAATTCGCAGAATTAATAAATTCGGAAAAACCAGTATTAGTAGACTTTTTTGCCGAATGGTGTGGGCCTTGTAAAATGATGAAACCTATTTTAGAAAATGTAAAACAAGAAGTGGCGGATAAAGTTAATATCTTAAAAGTCGATGTAGATAGAAATCCTCATGCCGCCATGCAGTACAAAATACAAGGAGTTCCCACACTTATATTATTTAAAAAAGGAAAGGTGCTTTGGAGACAATCCGGAGTAGTAGACGCAAAAAATTTAAAAAAAATCATCACTCAATTTGTATAATCATTATGAAAAGCAAAATCATTTATCTCTACACTTTTTTTGCCCTATTCCTTGTAGCATGCTCTAACGGACAAACACCAGACATCAACAATACCAACCTTTCGGCATCTGAGTTTTCCGAAAAACTAAAACAAGAAAAAAATGCTCAGTTGATAGACGTAAGAACTCCGGAAGAGTTTAATGAGGGCTTTATTGCCGAAGCGTTAAATATAAATTGGAACAATAATTCCTTTGGCAACGACATTCAAACATTAGATAAATCAAAACCGGTATTTGTATATTGTTTTAGCGGAGCACGCAGTGCTTCGGCCGCTTCCTACATGAGAAAAAACGGCTTTAAAGAAGTGTACGAACTAAACGGAGGAATATTAAAATGGAGAGCAGCTAAACTGCCCGAAACCACTACCAAAACAGCTAACCAACATGAAATGAGTTTAAAAGAATTTCAGCAACTCATTGCCGACAATAAAGCCATTCTTATAAACTACTATGCCGAATGGTGTGTGCCCTGCAAAAAAATGAAACCTTTTATAAATGAGCTTTCTTCCGAGCTAAAAGGAAAAATAGAAATTGTACGCATTGATGTAGACAAAAACAAACAGTTAGCAAAAGAATTGAATGTAACCGAAGTGCCTGTATTAGAATTTTATAAAAACGCTAAGAAAACATGGACTCATAGCGGATTTATAGAAAAAAAGGAAATCGAAAAAAACATACAGCGGTAAGTATATTTTAAAATTTAAAGGTATAGAATTATACGCTTTTATAAACTTATTGATTGTTTTCGTTACTAATCAATTTTCCTTCGTTGTCATATACTTTCTGAGGGCCAAACAGTTCGTCATCTATATAATTCGATTCGCGAATTAAATTTCCTTTTTCGTTGTATTGTTTGTAGGAACCGTTCAGTTTATCGTTTTTGTACATTCCTTCGCTTCTTAAAATACCGGCTCTATCCCACGTGTACCAAACTCCTACTCGCTTTCCAAATTCAAAATGACCTTGCATTTCTTTTTTTCCATTTTCGTACCACCAAGTCCAAAGCCCATGGTTTTGGTTATTCAGGGTAGCTCCATCATAAATCATTTGCCCGTTTGGGTAAAATTTATGTTCTCCCGAATCGGAGAAATAATAAAAAATCCAAATAACTACCAAGATGATAAGAGCTGTAATGGGCTTATGATAACTTTGGTAACGATATTTGAAAATTCGCATAAAATTAAAGTACTAAACCGGTAGTGTTTTAAACGCATGGAGCACAAAAGGAAATAAAGCGTCTATTGTTTCCGATGCCCCATTGCCGGAACCCGGTATCGCTAAAACCAACGTATTGTTTTTAAGACCGGCAATACTTCTTGAAAGCATTGAAAAAGGGGTACGTTGTTGCCCATAACTTCTGGCGTATTCCATTATTCCGGGTATTTCCGAATCAATAATTTTTTTTACTGCTTTGGTGGTTACATCGCGTACCGAAATACCTGTTCCTCCTACAACCAAAACCAAATGATTGCTTTTGCACAAATCGGTTATTTTTTCAGCAATCACCATTTCATCATCTGGTATATTTACGTATTCAGAAATTTGCACATTGTTTTCCAATAGCTTTTTTTCAACCAACTTACCCGCCTTATCTTCTTTTTTTCCGGCAAGAATCATGTCAGAACATACTACTACTGCCGCTTTAATATCTTTTCTGAATTTATCTTTAAAATCCGATTTGCCTCCTTTTTTAGATACTAGTTTAATGGAAAGTATCTCTATATTTTTGTCTATGGGTTTTAACATATCGTAAAATGTAAGAGCTACTACTGCTACTCCGTGCATAGCTTCTACTTCTACTCCTGTTTTATAGATGGTTTTTACATGCATTTCTATAGAGATTTCGTTTCCCTCTATTTGGTATGCAACTTTTGCAAATTCAACAGGCAGTGGGTGACAATCTGGTATAACATTAAACGTATTTTTTACGGCTAATAATCCGGCTGCTTTAGCCATTTCAAAAACATCGCCCTTTGGCACCTTTCGCTCATTTAAGGCTGTAATGGTATCGGGGTTTCCAACCTTTACTATGGCTCTAGATACGGCTTCCCGGAGCGAATTTGATTTATGGGTAATATCTACCATTTAAAATTTATTTATTTTCCATGTGTGACTTTCATCTTCAAAAATTTCTTTACCAAAAACCGGCACCTGCTTTTTAATGGCCTCAACCACAAAACGAGAAGCGTCATAAGCCTCGTTGCGGTGAGCTGTTGCCACTAAAACAAACAAACACATCTCTCCACATTTTACTTTTTGCAAACTGTGTTTAATAACTAATGCTTCGATATTAAACTTTTCACTTGCCTCCTCCATAATTTTAAAAAACGTAGCATCGGCCATTTCTTCGTAGGCCGAATATTCTATGGCTATAATCTTTTTCTCTTTTATGGTATCGTTACGCACTTGACCGATAAAAATGGTATGAGCCCCTACCTTTTTATTTTGCTGAACAGTCAATATCTCTTCTGCCACTAAACTGGCACTTATTGCTCCTTTTACAAAAATGTTTTCTTTTTTCATATTTTATTTTACCTAACATCAGAATGTTTGTAATTGTTTGGTAATATATACTTCTGTATTTTTTACAATTCTAAGATAATTTTTTATTGCTTTTTTCCCTTCTAAGGTTAGAATGGCGCCTCCTCCACCTTTTCCTCCCGAGGTTTTAACAACCAATGGCTTTTCGGCCTCCATATTGATAGCCTCTACCGATTCCCATGCCTTTCGATACGACATTCCCAATTTTTTTGCTGCTTTACTTATAGAACCCCATTTACCTATTTCTTGCATCAGTTTTACCCTACCTGCCCCTAAAAATGTACCATTTTCGCCAACAATCCATATTCGGCAATCGATGCGGTATTTTTGTCTCTTTGTCATTTATCGTTATTTCATATAAACAATAACGAAGTAAATCTATGCCCTGTAAATAAAGGAAAATATGACTCAAATCATATCGTATTTTAGGCAAAATGATTTTCAATAAAATTTCTGTTTTACTAATTGATTTTAAATACATTATATATATTTTGGTATTTTCAGTTGCATCATTTAAAATTTCCCTAAATCACAACAAATGTATGATTTTCATCATGTTTAATTATGATAATACTCTTGAATTTTGGTAGCGATTCAAAAAATCAACATTTGCAATTATGATTTCCAAAAAAATAAGCCCTCCAAACTGCGATACCTGCGATAATAAAGATTCTATTATTCTTTGCAGCATGAATAAAAGCGAATTAGCTGAATTTTCGAAAACAAAATCGTTTAATGTTTACAAAAAAGGACAAATCATTTTTTATGAAGGAAACCAACCTCATGGTCTTTTTTGCATTAAGAGCGGTAAAGTGAAAGTACATAAAATGGGAGGAGAAGGCGATGATCAAATTGTACGATTTGTAAAACCGGGAGGTTTATTAGGCTATAGAGCACTTTTAAGCAACGAACCATATAAAGCATCGGCCACCGCTTTAGAAAACACCCTAATTTGCTACATTCCTAAAAACGATTTTATAGAACAAATAAAAAAGAATGGTCAGCTCTCCATGCTAACCATACAAATGCTAACAAATGATTTAAAAGCGGCCGAAAAACGCATTTTAAATATGGCTCAGAAACCTGTGCGAGAAAGAATTGCTGAAGCACTTTTATTGATAAAAGAGTGTTACGGACTAGAAAACGATGAGCAAACAATTGCCGCTATTCTTACACGCAGGGAAATTGGCGATGTGGCTGGAGTTACCACAGAAACCACCATACGCACCTTATCGGAATTTAAAGCAGAAAAAATAATAAAGCTAGACGGCAAGAAAATAAAAATCCTAAATATGAGTCGCTTAGTTAAATTAGCGAATATCATTGATTAGCGGATTTTGCATAGTATAGTGAATATCATATTCCGTTATGATTCGTATCATATTTAACTGCTAATTACCACTTTACCTTTGTTATACCCTATAAAAAGGATTCTGTAATATGTCTGAATTATTACCATACATAACGCACTTAAAACAAAATCCGCTATTTGACAAATGCCCTGAAATAATCTTATCTAAGAATTTAAAGGGGGTAGAAAAGATTTCTTTCCAAAAAAACGATTACATTATTAAACAATCCAGTCCTTACAATGGAGTGTACTTCATAAACAAGGGCGTTGCAAAAATTATAAAAGGCGAAAACGAAAACCATAGTTCTATTATTCGCTATGTTGTTCCGGGTGAATTGATTGGAGTAAGCTCCTATATCTTCGAAAATAATTATACCTTCTCTGCCATTGCATTGGAAAAAACAGAAACACTTTTTATGCCTGCCGACAATTTTCAACAAATGGTGAGTTCAAATTCTGAATCGGCTTTAGAATTAATGAAAATTTTATGTTACAACATTTATTTAATAGAAAACCGAACGAACGGATTATTTTATAAAACCACCAAACAAAGAGTGATTGAACTACTCATTTCACTTTGCCAAATAAACGGAAGAGGACAAAATCCTCATACCCTATCTTATAATTTAGATGATATTGCCAGCTTAGCCGGAACCACAAAGAATTATTTGTACAAAGTTATTAATGAACTTTCAAAAAGCGATATATTAACGCTAACAAAACAAAGCATAAGAATAAATAATTTGCAGCGACTGAAATTTATAGGAGAGCATGAAAATTGAACCCGTTAACACGCAAATTATAAAGTATATTAAAGAAAACAAAGTTTTTACTTTAGCCACCTCTTTCCAAAACATACCTTACTCGGCCATTTGTTTTTATGCATACCATATGTCCGAAAATTATTTTGTTTTTACCTCTGATAAAAGAACAAAGCACGTTTCCGATTTTTTAATTCAACCCTTTGTTGCCGGAAGCATTTATAAAAAACAAAACACTATTGCATCTGTTAAGGGATTACAATTTACCGGAAAAATAATTTTAGATTTAAGTACTGCCGAAAAAGAAAACATAGAACAGTTATACCATGGCGTATTCCCATTTACAAAAAAAATGAAGCTAAGCCTTTGGATGTTAAAACCTCTCTATTTTAAATTAACCGATAACTCCCTTGGCTTTGGTAAAAAAATTAAATGGAACTCGCTGGATTTAAATCAACCCCCCCCATTAAAATGAATACCCTTTTAATTAGCGAAAATTATCCGTTTGCCACCAGTTGGGATAAAAGAAAACCAAATAAAACCAAGTGGGCCAAAGAAGTAAAAAATATTTTCAGCAGCTCATTTTCAGGAAAAAACATATCACTTTACATTCACCTGCCTTTTTGTGAAGCTCTTTGCACCTATTGCTGTTTCGAACCCATTATTAGTAAAAATCATGCAGTAGAAAACCGCTACATAGAATATCTTATAAAAG
Source organism: Flavobacteriales bacterium (assembly GCA_905339165.1). Taxonomy (GTDB): domain Bacteria; phylum Bacteroidota; class Bacteroidia; order Flavobacteriales_E; family Vicingaceae; genus BCD5. Next base: position 51,912 of record CAJPFH010000045.1, on the reverse strand, counting down.
AATGGAGAATGTATTTGAACCTTTTTCAGGAAAAACCTACCATTAAACAATTGCATATTGGGGGAGGAACACCTACATTTTTTAGCTTGGAAAATATTGAAAAAATGTTGCTCGAAATAAAATCCACTTCTTTTATAACCTCTAATGCAGAGCTTAGTTTTGAAATGCATATTAACCACACCAACAAGGAGCACTTAGCACTTTTTAGAAAATACGGATTTAATACTATTGTGATGGGTTTACAAGATTTCGATCCTCATGTTCAGGAAATTTTAAAACGTAGGCAAAAAATAGAAGATGTACTAGAACTTACCAAACAAGCCCGTTTTATGGGCTACGAAACGCTGTGTGTTGATTTGCTTTACGGATTACCTCACCAAACAAGGTCTTCCATAATAGATACTATCTACAAAATACGCCAAATTAAGCCCGAACGCATCAACTGGACCGAATACATACACATGCCCGAAGTAAATGCCGCACAGTTATCATTTCAAAACCTACTACCCTTTCCTTCCGAAAAAGAAATTTTTTACACTTTGGGAAAAGAAATGATAATAGAATCGGGTTATACAGAGATAGGTAACAACCATTTTGTACTTAAAAACAGCAAAGTTTACAACGAGTATAAAATAGGCCATTTGCACTATAATTATATAGGCTTTAATTTTTCTAATACTAAACTTTGCATAGGAATTGGAGCCAGAGCTGCCACCGACACCTTTACCATGCTTTCCAGAAATTGCATGAAAACGGAAGATTATTATTATAGCATAGATAACAATGAGTTTCCTATAGAAAAAACTCATTACTTTACTAAAGAAAGGTTACTGCTCCGAAAGCATTTGCTAAACTTAATGTGTAAAGGAAAAACAAAAATTGCAAACCAAAACGATGCAAAACTTTTTAACAAAAACATACTGCAAACCATAGAAAAAATGGAAGATGAAAAATGGTTAGATCTAAAAACCAACGAAATAAAAATACGAAAAAAAGGAATTAAAAACATTTCCAAACTTTATTCAATTTTGCTGCAATCTTTTGAAGAAAATAAAACCCTTTCAGAAAACACCACCCTTAAACTAGTATAACCTACTCATGCCTATTAATTTTAATAATACCGAATTTGCTTATAAAAACCGCAGTAACAAAGAACTAAACAAGGCTTCGTTCATTTTTAAGGTAATGAATAATCCGAATACGGTTAAGCTATTAACTAAACTAACACTGCTTGCATACAAACTGCACCTGCCTATAGACTGGATTGTGCGTTCAACCATTTTTCAACAATTCTGCGGAGGAGAAAATATGCAAGAATGTGATACCACACTAAACAGAATGAGCAAATCGGGAATAGGGGCTATTTTAGATTATTCAGTTGAAGGAAACCACGATGAAGAAAGTTTTGAAAATGTAAAAAAAGAACTCATTAAAATTATTCTTAAAGCAAAAAATAACTTGTCTATTCCCTATTCTTGTCTTAAAATAACAGGAATAGCCCGCTTTGAACTGCTTGAAAAAATAAATGCCCACGCTCCTTTAACTACCGAAGAACAAACCGAATTCGAAAGCTTGAAAAAACGATTTTACGAAATATGCGAAACTGCTTATGTAAACAATGTTCCCATTTTTATTGATGCCGAAGAAAGCTGGATACAAAAAACCATTGATGAATTAACAGAACATTTAATGGAACAGTTTAATAAAAATAGGGCTATTATTTCTACTACCCTTCAAATGTACCGAAACGATAAAATTGAACACTTAAATAATTTAATTGCAAGAGCACGAGAAAATAAATTTTTCTTAGGCGTTAAATTGGTTCGCGGAGCCTACTGGGAAAAAGAAAATAACTATGCCACCCAAAGAAATATTCCTTCGGTGGTGCACCAAACCAAAGAGGCTACTGATGCCAGTTTTAACCAAGCGGTAGAAATTTGTTTAATTAATTTAGACACCATAGTGCTTTGTGCGGGCACCCACAACGAAGAAAGCACGCTCCATCTTATAAAACTAATGTCCGATAAAAACATTCCAAACAATCATCCGAATGTGTATTTCTCTCAACTATATGGCATGAGCGACCATATTAGCTACACTCTTGCCGGTGAAGGGTACAACGTAACTAAATATCTGCCTTATGGACCTATTAAATCTGTTATACCTTACTTAATCCGAAGAGCCGAAGAAAATACTTCTATTAAGGGCCAAGCAAGCAGAGAACTACAACTTCTTATAAAAGAAAAACAACGAAGAAAAGAACAAAAACTATTGAAATAAATTTATTTGATTAACTTAGTGTTCCAAAACATACCCTATGAAAAATAGTATACTACTTTTTGTATTATTGCTTTCTCTTACTCTTGCCTCTTGTACAAAAAAAACGCCCGAACCCGTAAAAATACCCGATAACAATTCCGATTTCGCATTCCTTTCGTTAACTGCGGCAAAAGAGGTGTTGGTGGTTGGCGAACAAACCGATATTACTGCCACCGCAAATGGTTCCGGCTTAACCTACGAATGGACAGCCCCAATTGGTATTCTTAGCGGAGAAGGGAAAACAATACAGTTTACAGCTTGTTGCGAAGGCGACCATCCTGTTACCTGTAAAGTAAAAGACAGCAAAGGAAACTCTTCCGAAAAAACGATAAATATTTTTGCTAATCCCTGATTATGCTTTATCGTTTATTTTTTTTCTCTCTTTTCTTTTTATTTGCCAACTTTTTAAATGCCCAGTGTTGCTCACAAGGAAGCCCCATAAATGGCACTACCAATGTGGGTACCGTTGATAAAAATAACTTAAGAATTATCCTTGCTCACCGTTACAACTACGGTAACACGTACTACGACCACACAAATAAAACCGATTTTAAAATAGCCGAAGAATCTAATTTCAATTATACCAGTACCATTATTTCATACGGATTAATGAAGAAATTAACCCTTGAGGCAGAAGTAGGTTATTTCTTTAACAAAACATTAAAATACAGTTTCTCTACAAAAAACAATTATGGTTTTAATAATGTAGTAGGAACCATTAAATATGCTCTGTATAAAAACACAGAAAAACGTATTGAAATTACCCCTGCCATAGGAATTAAAGTACCTGTAGAATCAGAAAGAAGAGTAATAAATAATGTAACCTACCCCTATGACATACAAACCTCTACCCTTGCATATGGAGTAGTTTCGCAGTTATTTTTTTTAAAACGTTTTTCGAACAATAAAACATCACTTGTTTTGTATAACCGAAACGAAAATAATTTTGATTGTATTACAGAAGATTACCGTTATGGCAGCACCTATTCTTTGTCTTCTTTTGTTTCGCATTTGTTTACATCGCGTATTATTTTAACTCTCCAAACACGTGCTGATTACAAAGAGGCCGATTTTCAGTTCGAAAAAAACGTAAATAATACAGGAGGTTTTGTTGGTTCTATTTCACCTCAGGTTAGTTATGAAATTGCTCCTAAATTTTTCTTTTACTCTTTAATAGATATTCCTGTTTACAGAAATTTTAACGGAAGACAACTTTCCAGTAAGTACTCTTTTTCGGTTAGCTTAATAAAGAATTTCTGCTTGTAAAACCTACTACATTATTCGTTCAAACTTTGCGGTAAAGTGTCTTAAAAACAAAGGTTCTTCAATTATTTTTACTCCTTTTACTTTTTCTCTGTTATTCCACAAATCGGCAATTACCTCCACCACATATTCTATATGGCTTTGGGTATAAACCCTGCGTGGAATAGCTAAACGTACCAATTCCATGGGCGAAGGAATAAGTTTCTTGTTTTCATTGTATTTACCAAACATTACTGAGCCAATTTCTACGGCTCTTATTCCTCCTTTAAGATACAACTCACAAACCAATGCCTGTCCGGGATATTCATGAACAGGAATATTGGGGTAAAAATCTTTTGCATCTAAATAAACAGCATGCCCTCCTATGGGCCAAATTAACGGCACTCCTAATTCTTTCAATTTTTCGCCAAGATATTGGGTGCTTTTAATTCTATATTCCAAGTAGGCGGGCTCAAACACTTCTTGCAATCCGATGGCTATGGCTTCCATATCTCGGCCAGAAAGACCTCCGTATGTGGCATAACCTTCGGTAATAATTAATTTATTTTTACATTCGGCAGCCAACGCTTTATCCTTCAACACTAAAAAACCTCCCATATTTACAAGTGCATCTTTTTTTGCACTCATAATAGCCCCATCTGTTAGAGCAAACATTTCTTGAGCTATTTCCCTGTATGTTTTATTTTCAAAACCTTTTTCGCGATGCTTTATAAAATAAGCATTCTCAGCAATTCGGCAGCAATCGAGTATAAATAAAACACCATATTTTTTGCATATTTCTTTTACCTTTTTAGCATTTTGCATACTCACAGGCTGCCCCCCTCCGCTGTTATTGGTAACGGTTAATATAACTGCACCTATATTTTCTTTTCCTTTTTCAAGAATCAGTTTTTCCAGTTTTTCAGTATCTATGTTTCCCTTAAAAGGGTGCTCGGTAGAGGGCTGCGTACCTTCAGGAATTACTATATCAATAGCTTCTGCTCCTGAATATTCAATATTTGCACGGGTAGTATCAAAATGTGTATTACTAATAAATGTTTTTCCTTTTCCTCCTAAATATCCGTACAAAATTCTTTCTGCAGCTCTACCTTGGTGAGTAGGTAAAATATATTCAAAACCTGTTAACTCGTTTATTTCATTTCTCATTCTGTGCCAGCTTATCGCTCCGGCATACGATTCATCACCCCGCATCATTCCTGCCCATTGTTCAGAACTCATAGCAGAAGTTCCGCTATCGGTTAAAAAATCAATCATTACATCTTTTGCCTCCAATAAAAAAGGATTATAGTATGCCTTTTTTAAATAGCTTTCTCTTTGCTCTGCTGTAGTAACCTGAATGGCTTCTACCATTTTAATTCTAAAAGGCTCTATGATGGTTTTATATGTTTGCATGATCTCATTTTTAGAATTGCAAAAAAACACATTCATTTTAATATATTGAACAAGAAAATTTTCCGTAAAAAAAGGCAGCTAAGAAAACAAATTTATAAAGTCGCTTTGAATAGATTGGGTTTTATCTTGTGCGTACCAAGTGTGTACATTCAACACAAACTCATCGTGACTAATTTCCGGATTTGATGTTTTTAATGCTTTAACCTTTTCTTGGATTTTTTGTGGTCTTGGTCCCCATTGAGCTACCTCATTACCCGTTTGTTTATCGTAACAAACTAGCTTAGGAACCGACTTTCCGCCATTGGTTAAATATGAATCCATAAACTCGGGGTTTTCGTCTCGTATTACCATTTTCAATTCAATAAAAGGGTTTACTTCCGAAATTTTTGCCACTACCGGTACTATTTGGGCACAGTCTCCGCACCAACCTTCTACAATAAGATACCACATCTGAGGAGCTTTTATTGATTTTATGGTTAGGGTTAACACTTCACTCAAAACAGTAGTTTTATATAGTCTATCGAATCGCTGAATATTAATTTTAGTTGCTTCCAACTTGGCCTCACTTTGTTCTGAGCCTGTAACTTGTTTCTGGTTGAATAACTTTTTTACTTGTTGAATAAATTCATTGTAGGAATATGCGTTTCCTCTAATTTTTACATCATTAAGGTTCATAGTGTTTTTTGTGTAAAATTAACAGTAAACTGAAATTTTCAGTGCAACCATTGTTACACATGTACAAAAATAAAGTACTTAGTAGGCTTAGCTGTGGTGGTGTACCGATTCTTCGATATACGGATGATTTTTTATTTCGAGTGAAACCTTAGACATATTGTTAAACACAACGAAAAGAAATGCACCTGCAAAAAAGAAGAAAGAACCAATTTCATGAATACCCACCGAAGCCTCGTTACCCATTATTCCAGGCATAACCAACAAGTATAAATCAACCCAGTGGCCAATTAATAAAATAGCTCCTAAAATCATTAAAATTTTTGCATTTTGTTTGGCAGCCCTAGTCATTAAAATTAATACGGGCATTACAAAGTTAATAGCCAACATAATTAATAATGGTGTTTTAAAGTTTTGGAATCGTTCCTGATAATACGTAATTTCTTCAGGAATATTGGCATACCAATAAAGTAAAAATTGTGATACCCACAAATAAGTCCAGAAAATACTGAATGCAAATACAAATTTTCCTAAATCATGTATATGACTATCATTTACACTTGGCAAAGCTCCTTTGCTTTTTAAATACAATACGGTTAGTGTAATTACCACTAAAGAACTAACAAACATTCCCGAAAAAATATACCATCCAAAAAGAGTGCTGAACCAATGTGTATCAATAGACATAAGCCAATCCCAAGAAGAAGCGGAAGAAGTAACAGCAAAGAAAACAATAAAAATAGCTGATAATCTGAAGTTTTTCTTGTAAAGAGTGTTGTCTCCAAGAGGTGCGAAATCGGCAGCTATAGAGTTTTTTCTAATTAAATAAAACAAACCTAACCAACCGGCCATATACACCACCATTCTAATAATAAAAAAAGGAAGATTTAGGAAAGCTTGTTTTCCTGCAATAATAGGGTCATAATGCTCCGAATTAGGGTCGTACAAATCATGATGACTCCAATGGTATATAGAGTGCATACCCCCTAAAATAATAATAGCCATGAGAACAAGAGCCACAGGCAAATAGGTTCCTATTGCTTCGGGTACGCGTTGTATCACGATAGACCAACCCGAGTTTGAAACATATTGTACAGCTACAAAAAATGCAGCAGCTAAAGCAATTGCAAAAAAGAAGAAATTATTAAACAATAGCGAGGCCCATTCTCTTTGCACATCGGTAAGAAATCCAATAATAATAGAAACCATTCCGATAGCCGCAAGAATGATTGATATGGTCTTTATTTTTTTTAAATCTATGGTATTCATAAAATCTATAATTTTTTCCTATTTACCCTGTAATTTATTTAAGTGATGAATTATCTTCCATCTTTCTTCCGGACTCAGAATTAAACCATGAGGCCCCATTAAATTTTTTCCGTAAGTGATGCTGTGATACATTTTGCCATCGGGCAATTCCTTAAGTTGATTGGAAAATGAAGGGGGTGGAGGGAATTTTCCAAGATCCACAATGGTTCCGTTGCCTTCTCCTTTTTCTCCGTGGCAATGAGAACAAAAATCATTGTACAACACTTTTCCTTCTTCTAAAACTATTTCTGATTTTTCAATTGGATTTTTTAATTCGGTACCTGCAGCCTCATATCCTTCAATGGTATTCGGATATAAATATACCTCATGATTCTGAGCAACAGTACCTTTTACAGGCTGCATATTTACTTGTCCGTTTTTAAAATTTTCGTTATACGAATTTACCTCGTACGAAGGTGAACGATACATATCGGGCATAAATTCATACCCAGGGTGCCTTGGATCGTTGTTGCATGAGGAGAATGCAGCAAGAAGCAATGCCAACGAGGCCGTTTTTGTAATGGTTAATTGAAAATGTGTTTGCATATTTCTTTAATCTCTTTCTAATGTTTTTACTTCAATTGCTTTAGTGCTTAAAAGAATTTGATTTACTTCTTCGGCATTGGCATTGTTATCATCTAATTCAATGGCAAATAAATGGCTGGTGGTTTCGGGAATTGGATTTGACTCTTTGGCCCCCGGAAATAAACCGCATACTATTAAAAAAGAAAGAACCATACCATGTGCTGCACAAAAAATGGTAAGTTCGAACAATACCGGAATGAAACTGGTAAAGTTGTCGGCAAAGGTAAAGTTGGGTTTACCACCAATGTTTATGGGCCAGTCTTGAATAAGCATATACCATGTCATTAACATGCCTAATGACAAACCGGTTAAACCGTATATAAAAGAGGCTGTAGATAAGCGGGTGTGTTTATACCCCAATGCGTGCTCTAAACCATGAACAGGAAATGGAGTATAAACTTCTTTTATATTCCAATTTTTACTTTTAAGTTGCTTTACGGCACTTAAAAGTATTTCCTCATCATCATATATTCCGTAATGTACTCGTTTCATAATTAGTGGTTACTTTTATGGTGGTCAGCCGATGATTTTACAATTGTTTTTAATTCGCTTTGTGCTATTACTGGGAAAAACCTCGCAAATAATAGGAAGCAAGTAAAGAATAATCCTATGGAACCTACGTAAATTCCTATATCTACAAAAGTGGGGTGAAACATAGACCAGTTGGCTGGAAGATAATCTCGGTGAATAGACGTTACAATAATCACAAACCGTTCAAACCACATACCAATGTTTACGAAAATAGAAATAATAAATGTAGCTGTTAAGTTGGTTCTGATTCCTCTGAACCAAAATAGTTGAGGAGTCACCACATTACAAGTCATCATAGACCAATAGGCCCACCAATAGGGTCCTGTTGCACGATTAATGAATGCATACTGCTCGTACTCTACTCCTGAATACCAACTGATAAAAAGTTCTGTTAAATAAGCTACACCCACTATTGAACCGGTAACGATTATGATAATGTTCATGTACTCTATATGCTTGATAGTGATATAGCTTTCCAAACTCATTACCTTACGCATGATAATAAGCAGTGTAAGCACCATAGCAAAACCTGAGAATATGGCACCCGCAACGAAATATGGAGGAAAAATGGTAGTATGCCAACCGGGTATCACGGAAGTGGCAAAGTCCATACTTACAATAGTGTGTACAGAAAGTACAAGTGGTGTTGCTAAACCTGCCAACACTAAAGAAACCTCTTCGAAACGAGCCCAGTCTTTTGCTTTTCCGCTCCAACCAAAACTTAACGCTCTGTATATTTTTTTTCGCATAGGAGTAATCGCCCTATCGCGAATAGTAGCAAAATCGGGTATTAATCCCACATACCAAAAAACAAGAGAAACGGTAAAGTAGGTTGATATGGCAAATACGTCCCATAATAAAGGGGAGTTAAAGTTTACCCATAAGGAACCGAACTGGTTTGGTAAGGGAAACACCCATAAAAACAACCACGGTCTTCCCATGTGTATAATAGGGAACATGGCTGCACAAATTACTGCGAAAATAGTCATTGCTTCTGCCGAGCGGTTTATGGATAGACGCCATTTTTGGCGGAATAAAAGTAATATAGCTGAAATAAGTGTACCTGCGTGACCTATACCCACCCACCAAACAAAGTTTGTAATATCCCAAGCCCAGTCTACGGTTCTGTTTAAGCCCCAGGTTCCTATTCCTCTACCAATAGTATAGCTTACACACCCTATGTACCAAAGTAATCCCAAAAAGGATATGGTAAATGCGATGTACCAGTATTTATTGGGCTTCCCTTCTACCCCTTTGCATACATCATCTGTAATTTGTTTATAATCCTTTCTTCCAATAATTAATGGTTCCCTGTATGAAGACTCTTGAATATGCATGATTTATAAGGTTTCCTGTTAGTTATTATTAAGCTTTATGTTGTTTGTTTCTAACTTTTGTTTGATAGAATACGTTTGGTCTTATCCCTACTTCTTCTAAAAGTAAGTAGCTTCGCTCATCATCCTTTCTTTTTCTTACTTCTGTGTTCGGATTATTTATATCGCCAAAAACAATAGCATTTGTGGGGCAAGACTGAGAACATGCCGTTTGAATTTCTCCATCGTTTAATTCTCTGTTTTCGAGTTTCGCATTTAATTTTCCCTCTTGAATGCGTTGTACACACATACTACATTTCTCTATTACCCCTCTGGAGCGTACTACTACATCAGGATTTAATACCATTCTAGATAAATCATCCATTGATGGATTAAATCCAACAAATTTTTCGTCTTTAAAATAATTAAACCAGTTAAATCTTCTAACCTTGTAAGGGCAGTTGTTTGCACAGTACCTTGTGCCCACACAACGATTATATGTCATTTGATTTAACCCCTCTGTACTATGACTGGTTGCAATAACCGGACAAACTGTTTCACAAGGGGCATTATTACAGTGTTGACACATTACCGGCTGAAAAACTACTTCCGGATTTTCTGAGGCTATTTCCATCTCGCTTAAATTCCCTTCTTCTGCATCGCTAGAATAGTAACGATCTATTCTCATCCAAAACATATCGCGAGTTCTGCGTATTTCATCTTTACCTACCACCGGCACATTATTTTCGGCATGGCAACTGATAGCACATGCTCCACAACCAATACATGCATTTAAATCAATTGATAAATTCCACAAGTGCCCAAGACTTTCATAACCCTGCCATAAACTTATTTTATCTACTTCTATCTTTTCTGTTTCTCTTCCTTTTTTTACGGTAACCGTGGCTTTCTCATTTCCCGAAGCAGGATCATTCACATAGTCGTGCAGCGTGGTCTCTTTTACAATAGCTCTCCCCATCATGGTGTGGTGGGTTTGTGTGCTGGCAATTTGATACTTGCCAACGCTTGCAGAAACGCTTACATTTTGAAGAATATATTGTATCGTTCCGTTTTCGTAAACGGCAAAAGGATAGACATTAACGCCTAAATGATTGGCTGTTTTTCCCGCATTTTTTCTGCCATAACCAAGAGCAATACCAATAGTGCCCATCTTTTGCCCGGGTTGAGCTACTACTGGTAACTCTATGGACTCGCCATTAACAGAAACTTTTACTACATCAGCCATTTGTTGTTCGCCTTGCAGTACATTTAAGCCTAAACTTTTCATTTGCAGTGGCGACATGGTAATGTAGTTGTCCCAAGTTACTTTAGAAATTGGGTCGGGTAATTCCTGCAACCAAGGGTTATTGGCTTGCTGACCGTTTCCAATAGATATTTTCTCGTACAACACTAAATCAAAATTTTCTTTACTTGCAGAATTTGCAAGGGCTATTAAAGAATCGTTAATAGAAAAAGTCGCTTGTTCAACTCCGGTTGCTACTTGTGCTTGAGATAATACGTCATTAACAGGTTCTGCTGCTAATGGATAAAAAACACCTTGCTGAAGAGAATTTACCCAAAAAGAATCGAACAGAGTGTATTCTGTTTGTTTAGTGAAAATATTTTCCTGCCAATATTTTTTTAAATAATCATAGTAAGATATTTCACTTCCCGCCCATTTCAATAAGCTATCTTGAGCCTGACGTGTATTGAATAAGGGGTTGATTACAGGTTGTGTTATGGCAAAATAGCCTGCTTTAGGTAAAGCATCATTCCATGACTCAAAAGGATGACTATCGGGACATACTACATCACAAAGAGCGGCTGTTTCGTCCAATCTATCGGCAAAAGAAATTTTAAAATCTACATTTTTTAGATTATTTTCAAAATCAAATGATTTTGGAAGAGTATAGACCGGATTCGTATTGTAAAAAAGGACTATTCCAACATTTCCTGCTTTCATATCCTCAACCAGAGAAGCGATATCGCTATCTTTTCCTTTTTTAAGATGTAAAGGGGTGTTGAGGTCTATTGTGTTACTGTAGTTTCCAAGCAATTTGTTTATTTCATTGCAAACTAGCTGCATATGTATATCGTTGATTCCGCATACAATAAGCGATTTTCCTTTTGCTGAAATTAAGGCTGATGCTATTTCTTTTATTTGTACATCAAATTCGGTTTCCTTTACAGATACACCAGAAACTCCATTTGCTTGCGCAATTGAATTATATAAAGAAACTAAAGCAATTTTTAAATCGGCTGGTTTGAAAGAAAACCGTTTGTCAGCATTACTTCCTGTTAAAGATAAATTCGTTTCTAATTGTACATGTAATGACAAATCCTTTCTTTCTGAAACCTTACGAGCTTGTGCATATTGTGAGGCGTATTCGGTAGAAGAAAGCCAATTACCCAAAAAATCGGCAGCAAAACTAACTATTACATTTGCTTTGCTGAAATCGTATGAAGGAATCACTCTATTTCCAAAAGTTTTTTCATTGGCATCTGCAATAGCAGAGTAAGAAATTGCATCGTAAGTAATATGTTTAGTGGTAGGATACTTTGTTGCAAAATCGCTGATTACCTTGTTGGTTGCCGGACTAACTACTGTAGATGTAACAATGGTTATTTGTTTTCCTGCATTAGCTGCTGCATTGAGTTTTTGTATTACTGTGTTATCTATAGACTCCCAATCGTAATCTTTTTTATTTGCCACAGGGCCTTTGATTCTTGCAGAATCATATAATGATAAAACTGAAGCATGAACTCTTGCATTCACTCCACCTTTGGTAAATTTTGATTTTTTATTTCCTTCGATTTTAATAGGTCTTCCTTCTCTTGTTTTAATAAGTACATCACAATAATCATGACCGTCATAATACGCAGAGGCATACCAGTTCGCTTTGCCCGGAGTAATTTCTTCAGGTTTAATTAAATAAGGCACAGACTTTACTATAGGAGCTTCACACGCAGCTAAAGTAGCAGCAGCCGTAGTAAATCCAAGAAATTTAAGAAAATCTCTCCTAGACGCTGCGTTATCCTTTGCTGCATCTGTATTTAAAAATTCATCAATGGGTAGTTCCTGAGCGAATTCATTTTCTTGTTGAATTAAAAACTCAGGTGTTTTTTCTACCTGTTCAATGCCTTTCCAGTATTTTTTCTGATTTGCCATATCAACTTTTATCTAAGTAATTTTAGTAATGACATTTTGAACAATCTAAACCGCCCATTTTATCGACAGTTATAGGTTGTCCTTTGTATTTATTTCTAAGTTTATCGTGTAATTTCGTGTAATAACTGTTTCCTTCCATTTTCACTTCAGTAGTTCGATGACACTCTACACACCAACCCATAGTTAAAGGAGAGAATTGTTTTGCCTCGTCCATTTCTTGAATGGGTCCATGGCATGTTTGACACTCAACCTTTCCGACCGATACGTGTTGAGCATGGTTAAAATAGGCATGATCAGGAAGATTATGCACTCTTACCCACTCTATGGGTTGCGGGTTGTTTCCATAAGTTTGTGTTTCTGTATTGTAGTCAAGAGCCTTGTATATTTTTGCTATCTCAACTGTTCCGGTCAATGGTCCTTCTGAAACATACTTATGACAATTCATACACGTACTTGCCGGTGGAATACCTGCTACTTTGCCATTTCTGGCACCTGTATGGCAATAGTTGCAACTGATTTTATTTTGAGCAACGTGTACTTTATGAGAGAATTTTATTGGTTGAACAGGCTGATATCCTTGTGCAACCCCAATATTAAACAAAGTGTCCCATAAACCTTTTAGACCAAACAGAGCTAAAACGATGAATAGAACTGCAAAGATTTTCTTATTGTTAGCTAAAATGCCTCCAGAAGCAACAACGCCTCCGGTTTGGTTTTGTATAATTTTGTTTGCATTCGCTCTAACAATGAGAGCCAATATTAACATCAATCCTACCACTATTAGTATAATAATGGATGTTAAATTCATACCACCGGTAGTTTCTGGGGTTGGCTCATTTACTGCCGTAGTTACAGTAGCTGCAGCATTTCCTGTTGCTGCTTGTGCCGTTTTTTGATCAGGAGATTTAACGTAAGAAAAAATCGCTTTTATTTCATCATCTGAGAGGGCAAAAGGAGGCATTGGAATTTTATTGAACTCTTCAAAAATGGCTTTCGCATCAGCGTCTCCAGAGGAGATAAACTCCGCAGAATTTTTAGTCCATTTTAGCAGCCACTCTTCAGACCTTTTTTCTGTTATTCCCTTTAAACCGGGCCCCACCATTTTTTTGTCGGTAAGAGCATGGCAACTTGCACAATTTTGTTTGAAAAGTTTTTCGCCTTCTTGCGAAAATGTAACTGCGGAAATTAAACATAAAGCCGCAAATAATACAGGCTTAACTACATTTATTTTACCATGCGATAGAAAACATTTAACTAACTCCTTCATGTAATTGTTATCTTTTTTATTTTTATCGAGTATCATTATTTTAATTTAAAAACCAATGCAACTTACTATTCAAAATTATATCTTGTAAATTTAAGATTTTTAACTATGTTTAAGAGCCTGAAAACGCAGCAATTACACTAAAAAGCATATTTTTTCACCGAAATTAACGTGCCAAATATATGAAGTTTTCTTGTATTTGCTATGTTGGTTTAATTTCTTTTCTTGGTTAAAAAAAATCTACTTAAAAAACTCTTTCATTATTAGCATAATATGCACAAAAAGACAACAAAAAAAGTCTAATTTTTAAACTAGACTTTTTTTAGGTTTCAATGTTTTATTTGCTTAGTTATTTTTTGTTCTCTCTCCATACACATGTTTTCTAGAAGCTCTTATATCTTTTCTATCCCAATTCCAAATTACCTGTTGGTATCTTCTCCACAAATAATCTACTGGGTAAACCAAAAAGTGTACAAAACGGGTAAAAGGGATAATGGCAATGATAGAAAATGCTGAAACGATATGAATCTGAACAGAAAGAGGCATCATGCTTACTGCATCTACCTGTGGGTCGAAAGAAAAGATAGACCTCAGGTAGGGGGTTAAAGTAGAAGCAAACCAAGAAGAACCCCATCTGTTAAAAAATGCCACCCATAAACCGGAGGTGATTTGTACTAATAATACAATATACACCACTACATCCATGTAATTGGTAACCATCTGAAGTCGTTTGTTTGTGAGTCTTCTAAAAATAAGTAGTAGTATGCCCAAAAGTGCCGACAAACCAAATGCAAAACCGGTAACTTCTAAAATTATCAAACGCAATGGGTCTCCATTCCATGCAATAACTGCTCGAGGGATTAAAAATGCAGTTAAATGTCCGAAAAACAAAAAGAACATTCCCCAGTGAAAGGGCTGGCTGCCCCAAAACAAATTTTTACCTTCTAAAAACTGGCTTGATAAAGAGGATACTTTGAATCCCATAAAACGATAACGGAATATTGAACCTATAATAAATACAGCCAAGGCAGCGTATGGCAAAGCAATAAATAAAAGATAGTTTAGCATGATTATAAAGTTTTAATGGTTGATGTTGTATTTGTATTTGTTGTATTTGATGATGTTGAGCAACTGATTCCGCAACCCGATAAAAAATTACCGTAATACCCCTCGGGCACTTGAGTATAGGCTTTAAGTGTGGTAGATGAATACGCTGTTTTGCACACCTCTAACAAAGCAGATAACGCACTCTGAAATATGTTTCCAAAAGGTAGCCCTTGTTGTATTACCACTTTTTGCACTTTTTTTAATACCTTTTCTCTTAAATCCATTTTAGAAGACTTAAATTCTGCAAGCATTTTCTCGAGTGCAGGTATTAAAATGCGAACTATTAATTCCTCTTTAAATGCTTGATCTTTCAGTTTTGGTAAAAGGGTAAGTACATTTACCAAATTGTCGGCTAAATCATTTCCGCAATCATTTTCGGCTAAATCTTGCTCGTGTTTCATATTAACCAAAAACTCTCCTCGCTTGTAGTCTTCCCCAAAAATAACGTATCCTAAATCTAAGTAACAAACAGCCTGTATATGAAAAGTTTTGGTATACACCTCCTCTATTTGTTCTAGGGGGTTAGAAGCCACATAATCAGAAAAAGGTTGAAAACATTGGGCCGCCAAAGGGTAATATTTATTTAAAAATGTCTGCAAATTATCTACTTCCCTTTTATAAGTCTCTGAGGGATAAGCAAAAATAGGTGCAAATAAACTATATGGCTGAATGTTGTTCATTTTTATAATCCTCTTTCGGGTTTCATTTTAAATCCGAAACCTGTATTGCCTTTTACATCACCTGTGTTTTCTAGCATTTCTATGGCTTCTTCACGGTGAGCAGCAGGCACAACAAAGCGTTCTTCAAAAGTGGCTAATGATGTGAGTCTGAAAATCTCATTTGCTTCATGAATATCCATATTTGCTTCGCTCATTACTTTGTTTAGTTGTGTTTCAGTAACATCTTTTACTGTTGTGTCTCTCCTCGATACACGTACTGCATGTAGTCGTTTAAATACTTCTATAATTTTATTATCGTTTCCGGCAGCAAACAAAGAAGATAAGTAACGAATAGGTACTCTCAATTTTTCTACTCCTGAAAGTAAATTTTCGGAAAGAGAGTCGTACACTCCGTCTTCACTAACGGAAGCCATAGCGGGCAACAATGGTAGTACGTAAAATAAGTTAGGAATTGTGCGGAATTCCGGATGAAGCGGAAGAGCTATTCTCCATTTTTTCACAAACTTATATACCGGAGAATTTTGTGCTGCAACAATCGTAGAATCAGATATTCCGTTTTCTTTTGCCGCTTTGATTACTGCAGGGTCAAAAGGATCTAGGTATATTTCCATTTGTCTGTCAATCAATTCGGCCTCATCACAAGATGCTACGGCTTCAATCCTGTCTGCATCGTATAACATTACTCCAAGGTAACGAATTCTACCAACGCAGGAGTGCATACAAGCAGGTGCTTGTCCGGACTCTAAACGAGGATAACACAGTACGCATTTTTCAGATTTGCCGGTGTTCCAGTTGTAATAGCTCTTTTTGTAAGGGCAGGCCGTAACACACATTCTCCAGGCTCTGCAACGTTCCTGATTAATTAAAACCACACCATCTTCTCCTCTTTTGTATAACGCACCCGATGGGCATGAACCCACACAAGCCGGATTTAAACAGTGATTACAAATTCTTGGAAGGTAATGAAAGGTCATTCTTTCCAATTGGAACATAGATTCCTGCTCGGCCTTGCTTAAATGTTTGAAATTAACATCCTGACGAGCATAATCGGGAGTTCCCGACAAATCATCATCCCAGTTTGGGCCGGCTTGTATTTCGATAGGCTCTCCGGTAATCAGAGATACGGCTCTTCCAATAGGTTGATCATCTCCTTCCGGAGCTTCAAATAAATCTGTATAGCGGTATGCCCATGGTTCGTAGTAATCTTCTAAGGAAGGCATATTTGGATTGTGAAAGATGTTCTTTAAACCTTTCAGTTTTCCTGCTCCTTTAAGCGATACGGAATCTCCGTTTTTTTCCCAACCGCCTTTGTATATTTCTTGGTCTTCCCATTTAGTTGGGTAGCCTGTGCCTGGTTTGGTTTCTACATTGTTCCACCACATATATTCGGCCCCTTTGCGGTCTGTCCAAATATTTTTACAGGCAATAGAACAGGTATGACAACCTATGCACTTGTCAAGGTGAAACACCATCGAAACTTGTGATCTGATATCCATAAGTTATAGTTTAAATTCGTTTTTATTAATACTCTACTTTTTCCATTTTTCTTACTAGTACGTGCGTATCGCGGTTTACGCCTACCGGCCCCCAATAGTTGAAGTGGTAAGTAAATTGTCCATATCCACCGCACATTAAATTGGGTTTTAAGTGAACCCTGGTGAATGAGTTGTTCATTCCACCTCTTCTAGGTTCTCCATTTTTACCTCTTCTTTCTTGCGATTTTGGTATGTTGTATGTTCTTTCTACAGCATGGTAAACAATACAAACACCTTTAGGAATACGAGCACTCACACAAGCACGGGTAACGTATGTTCCGTGGTCGTTATACACTTCTACATAATCGTTATCTTTTATTCCTAATTCTTCCGCATCGGTTTCACTCAACCAACAAGGCTCTCCGCCTCTTGAAAGAGTTAACATTCTTAATGTGTCGCCATATGTAGAGTGAATATGCCATTTTCCATGAGGAGTTAAACAATTTAACACTCTTGCTTTTCCATCGTTTACGGTTTTTCTTAAGTCGCCATAAGCTTCGGGAGTTGGAGAAGGTTTATAGGTAGATAAATGTTCTCCAAAAGCGATATAAGCATCGTGGTCGAGATAAAAATGTTGTCTTCCGGTAAGTGTTCTCCATGGCACCAAGTAATCTACGTTATAAGTATATGCGGCATAAGTTCTACCTTCATGCATTAATCCAGACCAAAGAGGCGAAGAATTGTAACGCTTGGGTTGAGCCTGTAAATCGCGGTATTCCATTTCAATTTGCTCGTATCCGTCTCCTAATCTTTCTACTGCTTCCACACCAATTTTTTTGCCCATTATTTCGTAAGCACGTTTTGTTAATTTTCCATTGGTAAGGGAGGATAATTTTAAAACTGCATTTACTGCTTCTACATCTTCTTTTAATGAGGGGTATTCTTTGCCTTCCCATTTTTGAATATGTTTTCTGTCTGCTAACATTTCGGCATATACATCATCACAATGATAATGATTTCCATGTGCACCTAAACCACTTTTAGCGACACCTTCTCCTAATGAAATGTATTTGTTATAAATCTTCGTATAATCTCTTTCTACAAACGCTATTTTATGCATGGTTTTGCCGGGTATCGCTTCGCATTCTCCCTTGCTCCAGTCTTGCAAACGTGGTTGAGTAATCTCATCTTTCGAATCGTGAGAAAGAGGAGAATTTACAACATCTTTCATTACGTCTGGAAGGTATTGTTTGGCCATTTCACTTATTCTAAGTGCTAAAAGTTCGAAAATTTGCCAGTCAGACTTTGATTCCCAAACAGGGTCAATTGCAGCTGATAATGGGTGAATAAAGGAGTGCATATCGGTTGAATTGATATCAGCCTTTTCATACCACGAGGCAGTTGGAAGAACAATATCCGAATACAATGCAGAGGTATCCATACGGAAATTGACATCTATTACTAAATCCATTTTACCTCTCGCTCCTTCTTTTTTGAAAGCGATATCTTCGACAATATCACCAGCCACTTCATCAGCAATTTTGTTCGTATGAGTTCCTAAATAATGGTCAAGAAAGTACTCATGCCCTTTTGCAGATGTTCCAATTGCATTTCCTTTCCAAATAAACCAAACACGGGGAAAATTAATTTCTTCATCGGGTTCAACCACCGCATGTTTTAATTCTCCCGATTTTAGCTGGTTTACAATATAATTTCTTATTTCATCATCTGTTTTACATCCGGAATTTTGAGCGTCTTTTACAATTTCGAAGTTATTTTTGTTGTATTGAGGATAGTAAGGCATCCAACCGTTACGAACAGCTTTTACGGCCCAATCGGCAGTATGTGTGTGTGCCAATTTATTTTCTGGAACTGAATTATAGAATTTTTGATTTCCATCGTATCTCCATTGAGATGAGTTGATATAGTGCCAAATAGGTCCTTGCTGTAGTCTTGGGATAGTTCCCCAATCTTTAGAACTCATCACGGTAGCCCAAGAATCCATAGGGGCTAATTTTTCCTGACCAACATAGTGGTTCATTCCGCCACCATTTTTACCGTTGCAACCGGTTAACATTTGAGCCATGATAGCGGCACGGTACATCAAGTTTCCATGAAACCAGTGATTAATGGCTGCACCTACAATTACCATACATTTGCCTTCGGTTACCTCGGCCGTATTTGCCCATTCCCGAGCTAATTGGATTACGGTATCTTTTCCTATTCCGGTAAATATTTCTTGCCATGCAGGTGTATAGGCTTGGTCTTTTTCATCGTATGTTTTTGGATAGTTTCCTTCTAATCCTCTACCTACCCCATACTGAGCCATTGTTAAATCGTAGATGGTAGCCACCGGGATTTTCTCTCCATTTGCAGCATTTATGTACCTAACAGGAACACCTCTTAATGCTTTTTTATCTAAACCATACTCTACAAATTCTACTTGTAGTACTCCTTCATTCTTATTTAAAAATGTAAGTTCAGGATCGTATTCATTATTGGTTACACTATCTTCGTATTTCAAATTCCAATTACCTTGTTTATCATCCCAACGGTGTCCCATGGTTCCTTTTGGTACAACTAAGTTTCCTGTTTGGGTATCGAAATTCAAAAATTTCCAATCGCCATTCGAAATGTCTTTGTATTGTGCCATTTCATTTGCTCTTACCATTCTTCCGGGTACTAACTTGTCGCCTTCCTTATTTAATCGTACTAAAAACGGACAATCGGTATATCTTTTTACGTAGTCAATAAAGTAGGGTACCTGTCTGTTTACATGATATTCTTGTAAGATAACGTGTGTAACCGCCATCCAAAATGCACCGTCAGAACCTGCATGAACTGGAATCCATTGGTCGGCATGCTTGGTTACCATGCTGAAGTCGGGCGACATCACAACGGTTTTAGTTCCATTATGACGTGCCTCAGAGAAAAAGTGAATATCGGGTGTTCTAGTCATCCCTAGGTTAGCTCCCATAGAAACACAGAACTTAGAATGGTACCAGTCGGCACTTTCGCACACGTCTGTTTGCTCTCCCCAAATTTCAGGGTATGCGTTTGGTAAATCGCAATACCAATCGTAGAAACTTAAATTTACACCACCCATTAACTGAATATAGCGTGCTCCGGATGCATAACTTAACATACTTTTTGCAGGAATCGGTGCAAATCCGATGATTCTATCGGAACCATATTTCTTAATAGTATATATATTTGCCGCAGTAATTAAATCTACTACTTCATTCCACTTTGCTCTTCTGAAACCTCCCTTTCCTCTTGCTCTTTGATAGCGTTTGCGTTTTTCGGGGTTTGATTGCAAGTTTTCCCAAGCTTTTACTATATCTCCGCCTGCTGCTTCCTTCTCAGCATTAAATAAATCCATTAATGCCCCTCTTATAAGCGGATACTTAACCCTTATCGGACTGTATAAATACCAAGAATACGAAATCCCTCTTTGGCAACCTCTAGGTTCGTAGGGTGGTACTTCTTTATTAAATTGTGGATAATCCACTTGTTGCATTTCCCACACAACAATACCGTCTTTAACGTGTATTGCCCAAGAGCAGCCACCGGTACAGTTTACACCGTGTGTACTACGTACTACCTTATCGTATTGCCAACGGTTACGATAAAACTCTTCCCATTTACGGGTTTTGGGTGATATAATATCTTCTATCCAGCTCATATTATTTGGTTTTTAATTTCTTAATTAGATGACTTTATTTGACGATTATAGATATCGTATTTAACATTATTTTTTTTGCGGTTGTACCAAAGCAATGCAATTAGAATAAGGAGCACTACCAAGGCAATACCTCCACCATAGATAAAGATGCCGTTTCCTGAATTGCTTACCTGATAAATATTGCTTTTATCGGCATCGTATAAAAAAGCCGATACCAACCTAACTTCCTCATCGGTTAAAGGTCTGTTTTTATAGGAATGAGCCATAGCCGGAAATGGGAAAGATTTTAAGATACCTTGCAGACCTGCATCGCCTCCTAATCGGCTATAAACCGATGTTAAATCTTTGGCCAATAAACCTCCGGCAGGCACTTGCTCATTTGAAACATTATGACAAGAAAGACATGATGGTCCTCCGTTTACAAAAGAGGTTTTTCCGCTAAATAACTCGGAACCTTTCTTAATATCTTCTTTTGAAGCAACTTCAGAACCAGGCATTGCAGGTTCACTTGATGTGGCTGTTTCAACTACTTCTACCGTTGCTGTTTGCTCGGCTTCAGCAGGGCTTTGACTGGCAATATGTGCTATTATAGCTTTAATGTCAGCATCGGGCAAATTAAAGTCGGGCATTACTACCTTGTATTCATCAAAAATAGCCTTAGCATCGGCATCTCCGCTATTTATAAAATTTTGAGAGGCCTTTATAAATTTACCAAGCCACTCTTCGGTGCGTTTATTGGTTACGCCTTTTAAGTCGGGACCTACTAATCTGCCTTTACCTATATTATGACAGGCACTACAGTTTGTTTTAAATAAAGCGGCACCGTCTTGTGCCATTAACAAACCAGTAGGGAAAAAAAGTGCACTCCACAAGAGTGCTGTCTTTAAATTCGTTTTGATTTTTCTTTTGTTGTTCATGGAATTATACCTTTTTAATTTTTATGTATTGTGGTTGTTCTTTCCGTTTGTAAAAGTGCTATTGACTGTTCGCAAGCAAAATGATTATTCTCAGTTCTATTTATGATACTTATCATAATTAAAAGCTTTGAAAAATGTCGCATACGTTTAATATTGAGCGAAAATATCTATCATTGGAGTACCCAAACAATGATTCGTGTTATGTTAATTTATGAGATAAATCATAAATAACACAGTGGGCTCTTTTTCAAATAGGTGTGCTTTCCATGAGGCTTTAAATGAAAACAACTATGCAAAATTTATTGAGTTTCCTACGATATGATATCCGAAAATAAAAGAATTTAAACTGTAGAGAAATGTATAGGTTTACTTTGGGACAACATCTGCTTTTATTTTTTCACCCAAATAGTAGGAAAGTTGCTGTGCCGAATAAAAATGCAGATGGGATCCATCATAAGAATTATAATTAAATCGGTTTTCTATTTCAATCCATTTTCCGCCTACCGTTTCAAATTTTTTAATGAACTCTTTCTCGTTAAAACCGCTGATATTATTTTCTAAAGTTTCCATGTTGACTGTTGTTGGCGGACGAAAAGCATATACTTTTATGTGTTTATTTTTCCATTCTTTTACTTTTTGCAACAATACCGCAATTACCGTATCGCTTACTTGGTTGTTTTCAAATTCCTTTTTGTATGAGGTTAATGCTTCATTGGGGTTTGCCGGAATTTTGTATGATTCTACCCAACCGTTTTTATGGAATTTTTCGTAGTATGTAACGGTATCTGGATGTAGTAGTTTTTGAATATTAAAAGGTTCGAAAAAAGATAAAAACGGATAGAAATACATTCGTTCTATTGTTTCACCTTTGTTTCGGTTTTGTTCTTCTATAAAATGCTCGTTTAGCTGAGCTTTAGGAGTTAATGAAAAAGGAGTTATACCTAGTACCACTATGTTTAAAGAGGTGTGGAGCAGTTTGTTTTCTACTGCGTTAAAAATATCTTTATTGTGTCCGCCTGATGAAAATCCGAAATTGAGTGTGTGTATAGAGTTTATGTTTATTCCTTTATTAAAACTATTGACATCTATTCCTCTGTAAATTCTAGAGTCTCCCTCAAAAATTATATTGTATTTTTTGCTGCTATGTACCTTGTATGTCCAAAAGTGTTTTCGGAAAATTTCCGATGAAGGCTCATTCTTTTTTACAATTCCCGCAATACCTACCAAAGTTAGAAACAGGGCAATTGTAAGAGCCAGTTTTTTGTAATATCTGTTATTCATTTTGTATCTATGCTAAAACTGAAAATAAATAAATGCAGCCTCCGGCCCTCTGAAATAAATAGAGGAGAAGACACAAAAGCTCACTGTAAAAACTTCAACCCAATTTATTTTCGAAATATTTTTAACTCTTTCTGATTTGCATTTTAAATAATATGTTAATTCTGATAAAATTCCTAGGCATAAAAAAAGTATTGCGGCAGTATATACGCTAAATATACCCGATTCGGTTGTAAATAAAAAAAGTGTGCCTACTATATGTATTGCTTGTTGTACATCGTTTGCTCTAAAAAAAACCCAAGCTAATAATACTTGAAATAAAACTAATACAAACATTAATAGGTCGCTTATCCGGTTTTTCGGAAATGTTTTTGCTCCATTAAAAATTCTTTCTACACTTAAAAAAAAGGCATGTACCATTCCCCAAATAATAAATGTAAAGGACGCTCCATGCCATAAACCTGAAATTATCATTGTAACCCACATGTTTTTGTGGGCGTTTAATTTTCCATTTTTAGAACCTCCTAAAGGGATGTAAACATAATCTCGGAACCATGTGGAAAGTGAAATATGCCAGCGGCTCCAAAAATCTTTCATTGAGGTGGCCAAATAGGGATGATTGAAATTCATTTTGAAATGATATCCCATCCATTTTGCTGTTCCTCTTGCAATAAGGCTGTATCCACTAAAGTCGAAATAAATTTGAAAGGCAAAACATAACATTGTTATCCACCAAAATTCGGAAGAAGAGAATGATGCTTTTCCGGAAAAAGCATCGTTTACAATAGTAGATAAATTATCGGCAATGGCAGTTTTTTGAAAAAATCCATAGGCCACTAGTTTTGTTCCGTGCCAAATTTGTATTGCATTTGCTTTTCTTTCTTGCAATAACTGCCCCAGTATATCTTTTGCACGAATAATAGGTCCTGCCACTAATTGCGGAAACATAGAGAGGTAAGCAAAAAAGTGAAAAACATTTTTAACCGGTGAAAGTCTGTTTCTATAAATATCTATGGTGTAACTCATAGACTGAAATGTGTAGAAACTAATGCCCACCGGAACAATGAGGGCAAATTCAGGAATTTGTTCCTGCAGATTTATTTGTATTCCTGCTGCAAAAAAACCACGGTCTATTATCGATGCAAAAAAACTACTGTATTTAAAGACGGCCAGCGAACCAATATTTCCGAGTAATGAAAGTATAAAAAAGTGTTTTCGGTAATTCGGGAATTTTACGATGGCTTTTCCTGCAAAGAAATCTATCAGTCCACTACCAATAATGAGAAAAAGGAAACGCCAATCCCACCAACCATAAAAGACAAATGATGCAATCGTAATATAAATCCATCTGCTTTTGTCTTTTTTATTTGCGAGTTTCCAAAAAGAAAAAAATAAAAATATAAAGAGGAGAAAAACAAAAGAGTTAAATATCATTTAGCGTGTAAACTCAGTACTTTAAAGAAAGCCTCACTTATTTTAGAACGTAAGATAAATGAGGCTTTCCACTAACCACATTTAGAGTGGCCGCAACTTTTACAGTTTAAGCAACCTTCTTCATACACCAAAGATTCGTCTCCGCAACTTGGGCATACATTATCTGAGGGTATGGTGCCATTTGGAATAAATTTTTTAAGTGCTCTCACTACACCGTTTTTCCATGTGTTTAACAAGTCGTCACTAAGTTGTAAGTCAGAAACCATATCAACTACATATTCTATGGGCATTCCGTGGCGTAATACACCCGATATTAAGCGGGCATAGTTCCAATACTCTTTGTTAAATGTTCTAGAAAGTCCTTCTATAGTGGTTTTGTATCCACTTTTATCAGTATATTGAAAATCGTATCGAGATTTACCATCACCATTTTTACTTTTTATTACCCATCCTTTA
This sequence comes from Flavobacteriales bacterium, assembly GCA_905339165.1. GTDB lineage: Bacteria > Bacteroidota > Bacteroidia > Flavobacteriales_E > Vicingaceae > BCD5. Next base: position 27,064 of record CAJPFH010000045.1, on the reverse strand, counting down.
TCTACTTTAGATAGTATGGCAAATGATTCTTCTGCTTTTCCGGTAAAAATTTCGTAGGGCCTCTCGTTTAATAAACCCACAACAGCAATCCAGTCTTCTTCGTTATTTTTAAATTTTATAATCTCAGCATCTAAAACTTGTGGGCGTTTTGGTGCATTTGTTTCTGTAAATATATTTTGTTTTTCTTTCTTTTTATCGCTATCGGAAACTAATACTCCTGAGCGTGAGCCATCTCTGTAAACGGTAATGCCTTTGCAACCGCTTTTCCATGCGGTAAGGTATATTTCGCTTATTAATTCTTCAGTTACATCGTTAGGAACATTTACGGTAACGCTAATGGAGTGGTCTACCCATTTTTGAATGGCTCCCTGCATTTTTACTTTTGCCACCCAATCTACATCATTTGCTGTTGCTTTGTAGAAGGGCGATTTAGTAACAATTTTTTGCAGTTTGGCATCGTCCATTTTTTCAACTTCTTCTACATTGTATCCGTTAATTTTTAGCCATTCGGTAAACTTGTGATGAAATACGTGGTATTCTTCCCATGAGTCTCCAACCTCATCAACAAAGGATACTTTTGCATTTTTATCATTTGGGTTTACTTTTTTTCTTCTTTTATAAGCAGGTAAAAACACAGGTTCTATTCCCGAGGTAGTCTGTGTCATGATGCTTGTTGTACCTGTAGGGGCAATCGTAAGCATGGCAATATTTCTTCTGCCTACTTTTGTCATCTCGTTATAAAGAGCTTCGTCTTCTTTTTTAATGCGTTGAATAAATGGATTTTTCTCTTCGCGTATCGCATCATAAATAGGGAAGGAGCCTCTGTCTTTTGCTAGCTGTACCGAACTCCTGAAACATTCTATGGCCAATGTTTTATGTACTTGTACAGAGAAATCGAGAGCCTCATCGGTGCCGTATCTCATTCCAAGTGCGGCAAACATATCGCCTTCGGCTGTTATTCCAACACCGGTTCTTCTTCCTTTAAGGCATTTTGTTTTTATTTTTTTCCACAAATCGAATTCTACTCTTTTGGTTTCCATCGATTCGGGATCGGACTCTATTTTGTGGATAATTTTATCTATTTTTTCTATTTCTAAATCTACAATATCGTCCATAATCCTTAATGCTAATCCGGCATGTTTTTTAAACAAATCGAAATTAAACTTCGCTTGTTTTGTAAAAGGGTTTTCTACATAACTATATAAGTTTACCGCTAACAACCGACAGCTATCGTACGGGCAAAGTGGAATTTCTCCGCAAGGGTTGGTAGATACGGTTCTGAAACCTAAGTCCGAATAACAATCGGGTATAGATTCACGGATTACGGTATCCCAAAAAAGCACTCCGGGTTCTGCCGATTTCCACGCGTTATGTATGATTTTATTCCAAATTTTTTGGGCATCGGCCTCTACTTCAATTTTTGGTTTTTCTGTATTAATGGGAAATTGTTGTTTATAGGGGGTATTTTGTACCACCGCATTCATAAACTCATCGTCTATTTTTACCGAAACATTGGCTCCTGTTACTTTAGTGCCATCCATCTTAGCATCAATAAATCCTTCGGCATCGGGGTGTTTTATCGAGATGGAAAGCATCAATGCTCCTCTTCTTCCATCTTGAGCTACTTCACGAGTAGAGTTTGAATAACGCTCCATAAAGGGCACTACTCCAGTTGATGTGAGGGCACTGTTTAATACGGGCGTTCCCTTAGGTCGAATGTGAGAAAGATCGTGCCCCACTCCTCCTCTTCTTTTCATTAGCTGTACTTGTTCTTCATCTATTTTCATTACGGCACCGTACGAATCGGAAGGACCATCATTTCCTATTACGAAGCAATTCGATAGAGAAGCAATTTGATAATCGTTTCCTATACCTGTCATAGGACCACCTTGTGGTACGATGTATTTAAAGTCTTTTAGTACATCATAAATTTCCTGCAGGGAAAGGGGGCTCTCGTATTTTTCTTCTATGCGTGCTACTTCTTTTGCAATTCTCCAATGCATTTCATCGGGATTTTTTTCGAAGAAATTTCCATAAGAATCTTTTAATGCATATTTATTTAACCAAACATTTGCAGCTAGCTCATCACCCTTAAAATAGGCAATAGAACTTTCGAGTACCTCTTCGTAGGTATAAGAATTAGATTTTGTTTCAGAGTTTTGCTTCTTTTTATTTGATTTCACTTCTTCTTGATTTGCTGTTTCTGCTTGATTAATAAGTTGTTCCATATAAATAGTTAAGTATTTTGTAAAGTTTTTTGGAGTGCTTTTTTGACCACTGCAAGATAGAAAGACTATACTTTTAGTTTTTTTCTTGCCGATATATTTTATCAACAAAATTTATCTTACAAATTGATTTTGGTTTTATAAAAAAAATTTATAAAATAGGGCCGCACTTTTATTTAAATAAATTGTAAAAATTTATTTAAACAGAAAACCAAAAGGTTGAAAACCTTTTAAAAATAAGGGCATACAAGAGGTTATTTACACCAAATGCACCTCTACGATTTCTCCTTTTTTTACTTCGTTTTTTCCGGCCGGTAAATAGATTAATGCATTAGATGTAGCAAAAGATTGCAACATATGAGAACCTTGTTTGCCAAGTAAACAAACCCGTCCATTTCTTAAAAAAGCCTTTAAAAAATGTCCGCGACTGTCTTTTACATGTATCTCCTCTTCGCTTGCTGCATATATAATAGGAAACGGGGCATCACTTTGTCCTTCTATTTTTGCCAGTAAAGGAATTACATACTGATACAAGCACACTAATGCAGCAGCAGGATTTCCGGGTAATCCGAAAACAAAGGTATTACCTCTCTTGCCGAAAAAGACGGGTTTTCCGGGCTTTTGATTTACCTTGTAAAAGATTTCTTCTACCCCTAACTCTTTAAGGGCCTTTCCTGTAAAATCGTAATCGCCCACCGAGATACCTCCCGATACAATCACTATCTCATTCCTTTCGAATAATGTTTTCAATGTTTTTACAAGTAGGGTATAGTCATCATCAGCTTTCGATACATTCTGTACATAATAAGAGAATTTTTTAAGTGCGTTTTCGATGGCGGCAGAATTCGACTCATAAATCTGTCCGTGCTTTAGTTCATTTCCCGGTTGCACCAATTCTGTTCCTGTTACCAATATTCCTATCGTTGGTTTTTCAGATACTTTCACAGAAAGTATCCCTTGCGAAAGGAGAACGGCTATGCTTGCCGGATTTAATTTTAATCCTTTGGGTAATAGAATTTCTCCTTTCTTTATTTCATCGCCAATGGGCCTTATGTTTTGTTCTTTTCTTAATGGAAACTCCTGAATAATAATACCCCCATCGGCAGTTTGTGTTTTTTCTTGCATTACCACTACATTGGCATCTTCAGGAACCGGAGCTCCCGTAAAAATACGAATACAGGTTCCTCTTTCGAGAGTAAGGTATTGTGTATTTCCCGCAGCAGCCTCATTTCTTACCGGAAGAAATGTATTTACTTCTTTTACATCATCAAAACAAGCCGCATATCCATCTACTGCCGATTGGGGAAAGGGGGGCAAATCCATAACGGCATAAATATTTTCACTGAGTACATAATCTAATGCTTCTTTAACAGCAAGGGATTTTAAGGTGCTATTAACTTGCTGTTTTTGTATTAGTTCCTTGGCTTTTTCAATAGTTATCATGGTACAAATGTTGGTAATTATTCTGAAACAAAAAATTTCACTCTTTGTGTAAAAATAATTTTGCGTTCAAATTTTATGATAAAAAAATTATTCATATCCATTTTTTTAGTGGTTTTTTCTGTAAGCCTTTTTGCTCAACAGATAGAAACTTACTACTGGAAAAACGAGAAGAAAAAAGCCGAAGGTAAGATTACTGACGGGCTGGAAGATGGTATATGGAAATTTTGGAACGAAAACGGAATACTTATTCAGCAAATAACCTACAAAGAAGGCTTATACAATGGAGAGTACACTTATTTCTGGGAAAACGGAAAAATTCGGGAACAAGGGAATTTTAGCAGAAACCGCAAACATGGTATGTTTATAGCCTACTACGAAAACGGAAACCCACAACAAAAAGGAAAATACAACATTGGGTATAGGGATAGTATTTGGATCAGTTTTTTCGAAAACGGAAAACCTCAACGAGAAGTTATTTATAAAAACGATACGCTGCAGGGAACTTCCACCGAATGGCACGAAAACGGAAATATTAAATCAATTTCTAAATACGAAAATGGAGTTTCATTCCTAATCAGCTATTTCGATGCCCAAAACAACCCCTTGGTTGAAAATGGAAAAGGCCGTGTTATTGAAACACATAAAAACGGGTTGAAAAAAATAGACGGCACCTACGAAAAAGGGAAAAAGGAAGGGAAATGGAAAACATGGTTCGAAAATGGAAAAACCGATTACGAAGGCTTTTACGAAAATGATGTAATGCATGGAAAATGGACCTACTATTTCAATAATGGTCAAAAAAGATTAGAAGGAAAATTAAATAAAGGACAGAAAGAAGGATTATGGATTTATTGGAACGAAAACGGCACTATAATTAAAGAATTATATTTTACAAATGGAAAAGAAAATGGCCCATGCAAAGAATGGTTCTCTAACGGAAAACCTAGCACGGAAGGCCATTATATAAACGGAAGTAAAGAGGGCCGATGGGTTTATTTTTTACCCAACGGAAACAAAGATTTTGAAGGCGAATTTAAAGAAGGGTTGCGCCACGGAAAATGGCTATTTTATTACCACGATGTTGGGAGCAAGGAATATGGAGGATTTTATAAAGAGGAACTGAGAGACAGCCTTTGGACGTATTGGTATAAAAGCGGGTTGAAATGGAAAGAAGGAATGTACAAAAATGGAAAACGTGAGGGAGAATGGCTTACCTGGTCGGATAAAGGCATTTTAGTAAAACAGGGTAATTTTTTAAATGGACTGGAAGAAGGTTTATGGAAAGCGTGGTACGATGATGGCAAACCTATGCAAGAAGGCTCTTACAAACAAGGAATCATGGACGGGGAATGGAAAGCATGGTATCCTAATGGTAATATAAACTACATTGGTTTCTATGTTAACGGAGTAAAAGACGATTCGTGGAAATATTATTTCGAAAACGGATTGGATAAATTATTTGAAAACTATACCAATGGCACACTAAACGGAGCATATATTTCATACTTCGAAAACGGAAAAAAAGATTCGGAAGGTACTTACCTTAACGGAAAACAGCATGCCTGGTGGATTTACTACTACGATACAGGAAATAAATTACGGGAAGCCACCTATGTAAATGGAAGACAAGACGGTAAAATAACCTCATGGTATCCTTGGGGTAGCATCCAAAGCGAATTAAATTATAAAAACGGTGTGCCTCATGGCAAATGGATTTATTATGGAAAAAAACCAACTGACCCGGTTACGGAAATGCATTTTAAAAACGGAGTAAAAGTTGAAAAGTAAATTTCCTAATAAATTTACCCTTTGATTTAGCCATATTACTGCAACTGTAATCCCCAAACCGTAACAAGCATTTTAAATACTATTTTCCATTATCCGTTAATTGTACATTCGGCTTGTTTTTATGGTAGCCTAGATAACTTACCTTATAAGCATAATCGGGAGCCAGTGTATTAAGAGTAATGGGAATTTTAATACTCCCACTGCTATTAGAATATAACACAAAGGAATGGCTAAACAGTTTCTCGGGCAAAACACCTTGTGTATGGTAAAACTCTATCAGATACCAATGTTTTTTTGTGAGATTTATAGATTTTTTTAATCCTTCTACTTTAAAACTTTCACTCACTACATCTGATACATTGCTTTCATATTCGTCTTTATATTTCTTTGAATAATAATCAAAGGGCTGATTGGTTGAGGGGTTTGTTGTTATTAGAGTATGTCCGTCTTCACATACACAACGAAAGGTATGGTTAAAAATTTGCTGTATGCAATTTGAGGTGTTAAGTAAATTACGCCACCGATAGGTGGCATTGTGTACCCAGCCAAGAACACGATCGTTATTGTTTGAAAGCAAATAGTAATTTGCTATTTTCATTTTATCTATACTACCATCTTTCCACTTATTAGGCTTGTATGAAAACGATTCTAAATTTTCTGAATTTAAAAAGTTATTTAAATACTGAAAATACTGCTCGTGCCCACTTTTAAATATTCCCCTATCCCACCACCAGTGCATACCACTGCTCATATTGCCCATCATAAAAGTGGCCCATACATTATTTTTAAATTCATAGGGTTCGCAGCAATAAATTAAATTGGTAGGGTCATCGCTAAAACCTATTTCTTCACAAATGACCGGTTTGTTAAAATATTTCCATAATTTATCAGTTTGTTCAAAACGGTCTTCATAATTGGTGTATTTACGTTCATCGTGGTACTGGTGAAAACCTACTAAATCTACCACATGGTTAAAATCATAACTATTTTTTTTTGGCAATTCATATAATTCTTTCAGTCTGCCCGGAGATTTACCCTGTGTAAAAGTGATGGTAAATAATAAATTAGGATTATGCCTTTTTGTGGTAAATGCCATTTGAGCTAGCCAATCTCGTATCGAAGTTTGTTCTGTCGATTTTGATGGTTTACCAAATATATCCCCTCTCCCTTCGCTTTCCGGAATAAAGAGGTCTAATTCCGAATATTCATATACCGACATATTAGAGCTATATCCCCAACGAGCCATGATGTAACGGAGACAATGTTTTTGCCATTTTATTACCTCCGGATGAGTAAAAAAATCTATTCTTTGTGTAAGATTAAATGCTTTTTTATAGGGATTCTCCACCCAACTTACATGATCCCATTCAGGACCATCTTTAAGAACTTCTACGTGATGCCTGAACAACATAAAATAAATATTCTTTTCTTCAGCTAAATCAATCAGTTCATCAAACATCTGCATGTGTTTCATGCGTGGTGTATAGTTGTTGAACTCAATCCAATCGGGTAACGCATTTTGTGCTCCCAATTCCAGTCGCAAAAAATTACCTCCATTATTTGCAAAGTTTTGTATCCATGTTTTGTGTTGTGCCAACTCGGTGGGGGTCCAATTGTCATCATAGGTAGAATGGGTAATATTCATACCTATTCCTTTAAATGTGGTTTTGCTTTCTTTGAAGTAAAGGTAGCGGTCTCTTTCATCGCCATAGTTTCCTTTTACAAGGTAGCCGTTGTGATTAGAGGGGACGCAAACAAATGTAATTACATAATTCCCATTAATGGTTTGATTGGGCATTACCACACTTACGCTCAGTTTCCAAGAACCTAACTCATCGGGTGCAAATCTAAAGCGAAAAGGAAAATCGGTATTTTGTTTTACATAAATTCCTCCAACATTTTCGTAAGGTTCATAGTAAAATGCCGGCTTTATGTATTGTTGGTTAGAGGGTGATTGTAATATAATTTTTACGTCTAACAATTCGGGGTCATAAGGGTTTAGCTGATTTTCCGGCTGGATTCTCTTTAAAAAATTATCTATTTTTTCCTGTACAATTTCGGGTAATTTAAGCCCTATTTCCATTTTTTGGTATTTCCCAACCAAGCAGGGTGTGGCGTTTGGTTCAAACCAAGCGGCATCAATGGTAGGCTTATCCATATTCGCAGGAATATGTTTTACCGAGTCGGGTTGCATGTGTAAATTTAAATTCGATTGTTTAATTAAATTCAAACACGAAATAGATTTCGGGGTTAACTGTTGTGCAGTAGCTGAACAATATGGAATCGCAAGGTACATCAGTAAAATAAATGTATTATTCCTTATGCCTTTACTCTCACGAAATTCGGAATATTGTTTTTTATATTTTTTCGAATTTGGCATAAAAACGAGTTATTTTTTAAAAGGAATACTTACCATAAACACACCTGTAAAGATAAGTAAAGCCGAAATAATTTTTACGTGATTAATATTGTCTTTTGAAAGTAACACCGCAATAAAAGCAGCAAATAAAGGTTGCAGATAAATATACGTTGAAACCACAGAAGGACTTAATTTTTTTAGTCCGATAATATTAAACAGATAGGCTAAAAAAGTAGTAGCAAAAATAACAAAAGCAAATTCGCTCCAAATAATGGGGCTAAACTCTTGCCATTTAATTTCGGCAAACTCATTCCAGCCAAAAGGAATAACAAAAATAAAACCAAACAAAAACACCCACTTAATTACTGTAACCGGATGATAGCGGTACATCAAAGGTTTTACCCAAACCATGTAAAAAGCATAACTGGCAGCATTTAAAAAAATAAACACATCACCCGTTAAAGTATTTTGACTAACGGCTGCTTGTCCGGAATTTAAAAGTAAAAATAAGGCACCGGCCATGCCACACAATACACCCAGTATTTTTCGGTTGCTTAGCCTTTCGCCTATAAGAAGAGTGGCAGCAAGTAAAACCAATATGGGGTTGGTTGTCATTATAATGGCCGCATTAATGGGAGTAGTTATATTTAACCCTCCAAAAAACATAAGCTGATTTATGGCTACTCCGGAAATTCCGCAAATAATCAATCGTTTTATATCTTGTTTCTGAATTTTTTCTTTTACAAAAAAATAATGCATAACCCAAAATAGAAGTGTTGCAGTAGCTACCCGGCAAAAAATAAAACCATACGGTTTTACATAAACCGGCATTACATCTTTTGCTATGGTAAAATTTAATCCATAAATCAGATTCGCTGTAATGACAGCCAAATGGGCATAAACAATCTTTTTCAAACTGAAAACTTTTTAATGTAAAAAGTAAAGACCTCTATCAGAAAGCAAACAAGATTCATCGTAAGGAATAAAGGAATAGGCAAAAATAAAATTTGAAACCGGTTTTAATAAAACAAAAGTAATAATTTAACAGCCGCATAATTTATGAAAACACAAGACGCCCTAAAACTCTTTACACCCCGTAGAATAGCGATACCGATAGTAATTGGATTAGGGGCAGCAGGTTATATGCTCTATTCTAATTTCGATGCACAAGCATTGAAGAAAGTAGAAATTACCGGAACCTTTATTTTTTTTATTTTTCTTGCATTCATCATGATGCTTATACGCGATTTGGCTTATATGTATCGTATTCGAGTGCTAACCGACCAACAACTCTCCTGGCGAAAATCATTTGATGTCATTATGCTTTGGGAGTTTGCATCGGCTATTACCCCTTCCGTAGTAGGTGGATCGGGCGTGGCTCTTTTTATTTTAAATAAAGAAGGAATCAATCTAGGAAGAAGCACAGCGGTAGTGATGGTTACTGCTTTTTTAGATGAGCTATTTTACATTATTATGGTTCCTTTAGTATTGCTTGCAGTAGGTGTTAATAATCTCTTTCCGGTCGAATTGCAAAAAGAAATTTTTGGAATAACTCTAGGCACAAAAGAAATTTTTATTGCAGGATATGTGTTTATTTTATTCCTTACCATAACCATTATTTATGCAGTTTTTATAAGCCCTATACGTTTTAAAAAAGCACTTTTTTCTGTTTTTAAAATGCGTATTCTAAAAAAATGGAGATTAGCAGCAGTGCGTACTTCAAACGATTTAATCATTACTTCGGCCGAACTGAAAGAAAAACCATTATCCTTTTGGGCAAAGGCATTTGGTAGTACATTATTTTCGTGGACTGCTCGTTTTTGGGTAGTAAATTTTATTATTCTAGCCTTTGCTTCAGCCTCTTTTCAAGAACACCTGTTAATTTATGCCCGCCAGTTAGTAATGTGGGTTATTATGCTCATAAGCCCTACTCCGGGCAGCAGTGGGGTTGCCGAGTTTGCCTTTTCAGGATTTTTAAGAGAATTTACCCCCGCTGGATTATCCGAAGCATTAGCTCTTTTATGGCGTTTCATCAGCTATTACCCGTATTTGTTTATTGGAGCTATTGTGCTTCCGCGTTGGGTAAAAAGAGTTTTCCCAACGAATACCCATTAATTTTTCTTTGACATGACTGCGAAACACGTAATTTTACCCTCACATAACTAATTTTTTTATACTACTAACAATGAAATTCGGAACAAAAGCCATTCACGCGGGGGTAGAACCAGACCCCACCACAGGAGCCATCATGACACCCATTTATCAAACCTCTACCTTTGTGCAAGAACATCCGGGAACACACAAAGGATACGCTTATGCCAGAGGAAAAAACCCAACACGCAACGTACTTGAAAAAAACATTGCAGCTCTAGAAAATGCGAAACATGGTCTCTGCTTTTCTAGTGGTATGGGAGCTACCGATGCCGTTATAAAACTTTTAAAACCCGGAGATGAAGTAATTACCGGAAACGATTTATATGGAGGCTCCTACCGGATGTTTACAAAAATATTCGAACCCATGGGAATCAAATTTCACTTTATTAATTTGAGCAAAGCCGAAAATATAGAGCACTACATTAATGCAAACACCAAACTACTTTGGTTAGAAACACCCACCAATCCTACTATGCAAATTATAGATATTGCAGCATGTGCCTCTATTGCCAAAAAACACCAAATACTTTTTACGGTAGACAACACCTTTGCTTCGCCCTACCTGCAAAACCCAATAGATTTAGGAGCCGATATCGTAATGCACTCGGTAACCAAATATTTGGGAGGGCATTCTGATGTGGTAATGGGAGCCCTAGTAACCAATAGCGATGAAATTTATAATCAACTCGCTTTTATTCACAATTCATGCGGAGCCACTCCGGGCCCAATGGATTCTTTTTTAGTGATACGAGGCATTAAAACCCTGCACTTACGAATGGAAAGGCACTGTAGTAATGGCGAAAAAATAGCCCACTTCTTACGTTCGCACCCAAAAGTAGAAAAAGTGTACTGGCCCGGGTTTGAAGACCATCCCAACCATGCCATCGCTAAAAAACAAATGAAAGGATTCGGAGGAATGATTTCTTTTGTGGTAAAAGGCAATATGGAAGAAACATTCAAGGTAGCTTCTACATTTAAGGTATTTTCCTTAGCCGAATCGTTAGGTGGAGTAGAATCTCTAGTCAATCACCCCGCCACTATGACACACGCATCGATTCCAAAACTCGAAAGAGAAAAAGCAGGAGTAGTAGATTCACTACTACGTTTAAGCGTTGGAGTAGAAGATATCGAAGACTTATTAGAAGATTTAAAACAAGCATTATCTTAGCATAAAAATAAAAACCTATGAAAGGAAGTCGTTTTGCTGTAATTGGTCTAGGGCAATTTGGTAGTGAAATAGCCCGTATTCTTGCCAAAAAAGGAGCCGAAGTAATGGCCATAGATAATAACGAAACACACATCGAAAACATTAAAGACGAAGTGGCTTACGCAGTTTGCCTTGATGCAGCCGATAAAAAAGCACTCAAATCTCAGGAAATAGAAAAGTTTGATGCTGTGGTAGTAGCCATTGGCGAGGATTTTGAAACTCTTTTGCTTTGCACGGTTTTTTTGCAAGAATTAAAAGCCAAACGGATTATAGCCCGCGGAAACGGAGCCCAACAACGCATGATTCTTGAAAAAATAGGCATTAAAGAAATTCTATCGCCAGAGCAGGAAGTAGGTCGGGTAGTAGCCGAAAAACTATTAAACCCCAATGTTGTTGGGCTTTTACAATTACCTGATGATTACGAAATAGCCGAAATTAAAGCTCCGAAAGGAGTACACAACCGCACCCTTACAGACATTGCACTCCGCGATAAATACAAATTAAATTTAGTAACCATAAAAAGAGATTACGAGGTAAAAAGTGGGAATGAAACCAAACTAACTTCGCATATTATTGGAGTCCCATCTTCAGAAACCATTATCTATGATACTGATACTATTGTAGTTTTCGGAACCATCAAGGATATTCAAAAGTTTACTGAAATAAATCAATAGCTGTTTCTGAAAAAAAATATTTAATTTTAGGCAAATTATAAAATGAAGAAAATGAAAAAAGTTCTATTATCGTTTTTCGGATTGTCTTTAAGCTTGGTTATTCAGGCTCAAAATAATACAAATTGGTGCGGAAGCGATCAACACCTTCAACAATACCTTAATGAAAACCCATCAAATCAAGAGATGTGGGATATCCAAATGGAACAACTTAGGCAAAAACAAGCTTATTTTGAACAACTCGGCAATAACGGAAACGAAGCCCTACGCATTGTACCCGTAGTAGTTCATATTATACATGATAACTGGAGTGGCAATATCTCTGATGAACAAGTAGAAGATGCTTTGCGCGTAATGACAGAAGATTTTAAACGTTTAAATACAGACTCTAATGATACCAGAGCCCTCTTTAAACCCTTTGCCGCCAATTGCGAGTTAGAATTCAGGCTTGCCAAAATAGACCCTAATGGAAATTGTACCAAAGGGATTGTACGCGTAAATTCAGTACTCACAAACAGTGCCTACGAAAATGTAAAAGCATTGAGTTACTGGAACAGCAGTAAATACTTTAATATTTGGGTAGTAAAAACCATTGCTAATTTTACAGGTGGCGGAGGAACTATTTTGGGATATGCTCAGTTTCCGGGCCAAGGTTCTTGGAACACCTACGGAGTAGTTTGTCGAAACGACCAATTTGGAACCATCGGTACCGCCACAGGAGCAGATGGAAGAACCATGAGCCACGAAGCAGGGCATTGTTTTGGTCTTTTACACACCTTTCAGGGAAATTGCGGCAGCAATTGCAGCACTAGTGGCGATTATGTGTGCGATACCCCACCAACCTATGATGCAACATACGCCTGTAATTTATCTCAAAATACTTGTTCCAATGATGCCAGCGGACCCAGTGCCTACAACACAAATGTAGTAGACCAAATTGAAAATTATATGAGTTACGATGCTTGCCAAAATATGTTTTCGCTTGGACAAAAAGCAAGAATCAATGCCGCCATTGCTCAATTCAGTCAATTAACTTCACTTGTTTCTAACTCGAACAACATAGCTACAGGAACTAATAATGGTTATGTAACACAAACCTGCAAGCCTATAGCCGATTTTAAACAAAGTATAAATATGATTTGTACGGGAGCTTCGGTAGTTTTCTCTGATATGTCGTACAATGCACCTGTTACTACTCGCAACTGGACATTTACCAATGGAAACCCCGCTTCATCTACCGATTCTACCAAATCGGTAAGTTACAGTACGGTCGGAAAACATAACGTATCATTAACTGTTGCAAACGGTGTAGGAAACAGCACTAAAACCGTAAACGGAGCAGTGATTGTTAGTTCTACCACCGCAAGCTATTCCGGATGGGGTTATCAAGAAGGATTTGAAGATGCCGGAACTTTCAGCAACGACTGGATAGTAGTTGATCCTTCTGGAACTCGCAAATGGGAACGTATTACTACAACCGGATACAACAGTGCTTCTTCCATACGCATATTGAACCTAACCGGAAATGGTGAAGGAGAATGGGACGAAATTATTTCACCTTCATTTAATATTTCGCAAGTGCCTAACCCTGAACTTAAATTTAAAGTGGCTTATGCTCAGAAAAACTCTTCTTCTAATGATAATTTAAGAGTTTATTACTCTACTAACTGCGGACAATCGTGGGTATTAAAATACACCAAATCGGGTTCGCAGTTTTCATCTGTTAGTCCTACCGCTACCAATTTTGTTCCAAATTCGCCAAGTCAATGGAAAGAAGAAACAGTAAGTCTTAGTGGAATATCGGGCAATAGTAATCTCCGCATTAAATTTTATTTTAAAAACGGTGTAGGCAACAATATATATATTGACGATATTAACATTGGCGGGGCAAACAGCATCAATGAATCTTTATTAGAAAGCAATGCCCTGCAAGTATATCCCAATCCTGCCACTACAGGAGCTACTGTTTCGTTTACTTTACTGAAAGAGGCAAATTTTGCTCGTTTGCAAATTGTTGATGTACTTGGAAAAGTAGTAGGAACAGTATTTAATGGGGCATCTCTAAATGAAGGAAAACATACCGTAGAAATAAACGACTTCAGCCACTTTACTTCGGGAGTTTACTTTATTAAACTGGAAGCCGATGGGCAAGTGTTTACTCAAAAACTTATTATTGAATAAAACAAAAAAAGCATATATAAAAAAAGGAGGCCAAAAGCCTCCTTTTTTTATAGGTACATTTTAAAATAAATTATACTTCAGAATACACCAAATGGCTCTTAGTCCATCTTTCCAGCCAATTTTTTTCCCCTCGGCATATGTTCGGCCGTAGTAAGATATACCCACTTCGTAAATTCTAATTTCGGGTATGCGAGCTAGCTTTGCCGTAACTTCAGGTTCAAAACCAAATCTTTTTTCTTTTAGCTTAAGGCTTTTTGCAATATCAGCACGTATTAACTTATAACATGTTTCCATATCGGTTAAATTTAAATTGGAAAACATATTGGAAAGAAAGGTAAGAAATTTGTTTCCTATGGAATGCCAGAAAAATAAAATACGGTGTGGGTGATGCCCCATAAAACGGGAACCGAATACTACATCGGCAAACCCTTCAACAACAGGTTTTAAAAGTAAGTTAAACTCTCTGGGGTCGTATTCCAAATCGGCATCTTGAACAATTAAATAATCGCCTGTGGCAAGTTCTATGGCTTTGTGAATAGCTGCCCCTTTACCCATATTTACTCTTTGGTTGAACAAAGTAATATGTTGGCTCGGGTGCTGTTGTATGTACTTTTCTACAACTAGTTGTGTATTATCTTTAGAACAATCGTTTACAATTACTAATTCTTTTTTGATAGAATTTATTAGTACCACTTCATCTATTTTTTTTAAAATAGATTCTATGGTACTTTCTTCGTTATAAGCGGGTACAAGAATAGAGAGTTTCTTAATGTTCATTTGTATTATAGGGTTGTAAATCGAAAACAGAAATAGATTGATTGTAATTGCCCAGCGGGTATTTTAAAAAGGGTTTTACATGTGGTAAAGCAAAAACAGAACTATCAGAAATAAATAAATATTTTGCACCCAAATGAATTCTTTGGATAATGGCGGTAGAATCGCTCAGTTTGTTTACAAAATTGTTATACCCCTTTTGGTTCATTAAATACAAAGATATGTTTATAGAGTTATCCGGTAAAGATATTACCACATCATTTGGTTTTATACCTATACTACGGTTATAATCTTCAATAGTATAAAAGTTGGTATTTACTCCCCAACGAATATAATCCCAAAAATCAACTTCACTTTTAAATGCAATAGGCAATAGGTTGCTTTTTTCTAAATTAAATACATTCCAATGCCGCATCTTTAGGTTGTTCGATGCATATACAATATTAAACACCAGCAACAGAGAAAGTAATATTTTGAATGATAAAGAACGGAAAATATGTGTGTATTTTTCTTTAAGAAAGAATAGAAACGAAGTAATTACAGCAAGTGGTAAAATAATAGGGTTAATTAAATAATAATCGTGATTATCGAGTGCATTAAACCATAATATTAAATACAACAACACCCCAATAAAAAGAAATAAATTGAGTAAAGCAAAAAACATGTTGTGCTTTTTTAACAACAAAAGCAGTTGCATTAAAAGCAGAATAATTAAAGTAGGAAAACTAAAAACCTGATGTATCATAAAATCTTTTGCAAACCCCAATACTCTGTTAATATTAGCGGAATCCATTTCCCAAATGGGCCAAAAACCGTTGAAGGTATATTTGCCACCATGTAAGCTATTGTAATGTTCTGCATATAAATACCAGGCTGCAATGATTAGAAAAGAGATAAAAAACAGTGAGAACTCATAAAGTTTATAGTGCAGTACGGTTGGTTTTCTAAATTTTAAAAGCACTAGTAAATATTCTATACTGTAAATTCCGAATAAAGCAATTAAACTCATTCCTGCCGAAATTTTTAGTAATGCACCTAAAGCAAAAAATAACACACTGATTAGAAAAAGATATTTTTTTCTGCATTTAAAATATTGGTAGTAATAATACCAACCCAGCAACACCAAGTTAAAAGCAGGAACATCGGTTAAAAAATTAATAGAGTAGTAGGCAATAACGGGCGATGTGATTACCATCAAAGAAATAATATACGCATAGAATTTATTCTCTAACAATTCTTGCAGTAACTTATAAAGTGCAAATAGAGAAATAAAACACAACAGATAGGTAAACATACGGTATAGAAACTCACTTTGTCCGAATACTTGCCACATTTTAGCCATTACATAGTAGAGCAACGGAAACTCTCCGGCACTTTTTCCGGAAGTGTTTTCATCGCTAAAATACTGATGAATGGCCGGTTCAAAAAAACCGGCTGTTCCATCGTAATAGTTATAGGTTAAAGAAAGACAATCGGCTTGCCTCCACTGATGATACGGTTGCGGCCGTAATGGAAGTATTTTGTAATAAGAATAAAATAATGAGATAATGATGTAGCTGATGATAAAAACAGCAGTATCTCGTTTAAAAAATTGTTTCAACTTTTTTCAGATTAAAAAACCATTTCCGGAATATTTCCCTCTATAACTAGCCGCCCTTGTGTTTTACTTTTAATTTCTTCTACACTCACACCGGGGGCTCTTTCCAATAAACGGAATCCATCGTTTTGGGTAACTTCCAATACGGCTAAATCCGATACAATTTTTTTTACGCATTTAATGCCTGTTAAAGGCAGTGTACACTCCGTTAGTAATTTGCTTTGTCCGTCTTTACTACAATGTTGCATCGCTACAATAATATTTTTTGCAGAAGCCACTAAATCCATAGCCCCACCCATGCCTTTTACCATTTTACCCGGAATTTTCCAGTTGGCAATATCGCCTGTATCGCTTACTTCCATAGCACCTAATACGGTAAGGTGTACTTTTCCGGCACGAATCATTCCGAAACTTAAAGCCGAATCGAAAAAGGCAGAACCCGGAATAGTGGTAATGGTTTGTTTCCCCGCATTAATTAAATCGGGGTCTTCTTCTCCCTCGAACGGAAATGGACCAATCCCTAATAATCCATTTTCTGATTGCAGCACTACATTGATTCCATTGGGAATATAATTGGCAACAAGCGTAGGTATTCCTATGCCAAGATTAACGTAATATCCATCTTTTAGTTCTTTTGCAATACGTTGTGCAATTTGTTCTTTAGTAAGCATACGTTTATTTATTTTCTATGTAAAACCATTTTAGAGAATCTATGTTTGCAGAAAACTGCTGTTTATCTATGTTCCAAAGGTAAATTTTTATAATTACTTGTGAGTATTTATTTGAGGGAATAGTACGTACAAATTTTTTCTGTTCGCCTTTCCACTTAGATTTTATCCAATGCAGTGGAATGTAATCGTACAACAGCACATTTCCATGGATATCTTTTGTTTCTAATACAATTTGTGCGTGAAAAGGGTGCTTTTTACTACTGAATATGCCACTAAACTGTACTTGCATATCCATAAAATGGCTAGGCAATGTATCGGAAAAGATATCCAAAAACTCGTAATCGCCACTTCCATTAGTACTTGTAATGTTGATAGGATAGAGTGTTTTTTTGGCAAACTTTTTTCGTTTGTATAAAGTAAGGGCATTAAATGGTTGAGAAAAAACCTCTTCATACAAATCGGTTTTTAGGGTATCAAAGTAATAGGACGGCATTACTATTAAATCAGCATTTAAGTCGGGTTTAGGTTGTACGTGCATATTTTGCAGCTGTCCGCCATATTTTAAATTATAGTAAGCCCAGCTCATTTCGTACATGTGGTACGCATTAATGATCAGAGGTTCGTTATTTTCGTTTTGTATCTTTTCGGCTTGCTTGTACAAATTGCTGGTTAAATAAAGATAATCCCATAAGTGTGTATTGGTAAAACTTGTATTTGCAATAGTGTAAAAAGGAAAGTATAAAGCAAGCAAGTTGATGTAAATAAACTTTTTATTCCAAGTAAAAAGTTTATCGAAAGCAAAAAATAAAACACTCATCGAAAGAGGTATCAAATAAATTCCGGCACGATCTTCCGGATAGTTTACATGTACTATTTTTTCTAGCAGAATTACAGCTATTACATTACCTAACAATATCAGAGATGAAAATTTTTCGAAAGAAAAATATTTTTTTACATCGAAAAAAATAGCTTTGTTATACAAATTGATAAATACCGAACAAGCCATAAGAATAGTAAGCAGAATGAGAAACCATGTTTCACTCTTTCCAAATTGGTAGAGCGAAAGTGTTTTCATGGTAACTTCCATAAAACCATCAGTAGAGCCCAAGTACAATAGCCCTTTTTCTTTCATCTGAAAAGTATAAACAACGGCAGGAATATAAAATAATAAACCCGGAATAAACAGCAACAAATAGTGTACTAATTGTTTGGAACGAGCCACAAAAACAAGATAAAAAACATAGGCTACTATAAAAATCAAATAGTTGTTTAATAACGACATATTTGCCCATACCGCTAATGCCATAAATAACCAAGCTTTTAGTGCATGTCGGTTTTTATTGGTTTGAAAAAACAATACAAAATAAAACAAAGCACCCCACCAAAAAGCGATAGACATTCCGTAGCCTCTGCACAAAGTAAAAAAATCGAGTAAAAAAATAGGAGTAAGCATAGCCAACTGAAAAGCATAACGGCTTACAAGATGTTTTAAAAAGCAGGAAGTACGATAGATAAAGTATGCATACGTCCAAAAGGAAAGTACATTAGGCAAACGAATCCAGACTAAATCGTATCCGAAAAGTTTGTAGAAAATCCAAGCAGATGCCGAGTTTAAGATATGGTTATTGGCATCCCAGTGTGCCCGCCATGGCCAAAAATTTTCTTTATGTATGTAATGAAAAAAAGTAGCCGCCTCATCGTGCGAAAAGGCTTGTAGTGTTGCTTTGCACACAAGAAAAATAAAAATAAATGCACTAAACAGCCAAAAGAAAGTACGGTTTCGAGTATCCTTCATAAGTGCGGGTTACACTTTTTTTCTGAGAGTACGTTGTTCTATTCGCTTTTCGTAATTCCCTCCCTGAAAAATGCGGTGA
The DNA here is from genome assembly GCA_905339165.1 of Flavobacteriales bacterium. Taxonomy (GTDB): domain Bacteria; phylum Bacteroidota; class Bacteroidia; order Flavobacteriales_E; family Vicingaceae; genus BCD5. The sequence goes on along the minus strand of CAJPFH010000045.1, from coordinate 8,120 downwards.
ACGTATATGCCCGGCAAATGAATATGGTCGGGGTCTAATTTTCCGGCAGGCACCAACTCTTCTACCTCGGCAATGGTAATTTTACCTGCCATGGCAATGAGTGGATTAAAATTGCGTGAAGTGGCTTTAAAAATTAAATTGCCCATGGTATCGCCTTTCCAAGCTTTTACAATAGAATAATCTATTTCAAAGGCATGTTCCATAAGGTATTCTTTTTCTTCTCCGTTAAAAATAAATTTTCTCGATTCTTTTCCGTTTGCAATTTCAGTGCCTACACCGGCAGGAGTATATATAGCAGGCATTCCGTATCCGGATGCCATTAGGCGTGTAGCCAATGTGCCTTGCGGAATTAAATCTACCTCTAACTCACCGCTTAAAAGCTGACGTTCAAATTCGGCATTCTCTCCTACGTAAGAGGAAATCATTTTTTTAACTTGTTTTTTTTGGAGCATTAAACCAATTCCAAAATCATCTACCCCTGCATTGTTAGAGATACAGGTTAAATTTTTAATACCTTTGTTTACAATAGCAGAAATGCAATTTTCCGGAATTCCGCATAGGCCAAAGCCTCCAAGGCCAAGCACCATATTGTCTGTTATTCCTTTAATGGCTTCTTCTGCGTTTGCTACGGTTTTATTCATAGAAATAGTTATTTATTAAAATCTTCTTCGCCTGTGTTTTGTTGTTGATAAATGCTGCAATCGAGTTCTACTTTTATAGGAGTTTCTGGTTTCTCAAAATCTCCTTGAGAGTATTTAAGTTTGGTATCGGCAAAAACTTTTTGCATATAATAGCCCCAAATAGGTAAGCCCATATTGGCTCCTTGTCCATAATAGGTAGAAGAAAAACGCACACTGCGATCTTCGGCACCTACCCATACTCCTGTTACCAAATCTGGAGTTAAGCCCATAAACCATGCATCGGAGTTATTTTGTGTAGTACCCGTTTTGGCTGCAATGGGGTTTCTGAATCCAACATAGGGACGATCTTTGGTAACGCTTCCCCGCAATCGCATACCGGTACCTGTGGTTTTTCCTTTAGCTTTATTGTAAGCTCCATCAACAACGCCTTTCATAAGCTGTACCATCACATATGCCGATTGTTCATCGAGTGCTTCTTTACTTTTTGGAATAAATTCTTTGATAACATTTCCGTGTTTATCCTCTATTCTCATTAGGTAGGTAGGCTGAATCCAAACTCCTTTATTTGCAAAGGTGGAATTGGCTCCGGTAAGTTCATATACATTTAAATCGGCAACGCCTAAACACAATGAAGGAACGGGTTCTAGGTGACTTGTAATGCCTAAATCGCGGGCCATATCCACAACAGTTTGCGGGCCAAAGCGTTTCATAATCCATGCGGTAACAGTATTCAGAGAGTTCGCTAATGCATATTTGAGGGTTACATTGTACCCGTAATCAGGCTCAGAATTTTTGGGTGTCCAATCTTGCAATAAACCAAACTCTCCTTTTCTAAAGGTATATTGTACGTTAGGTAATTCGTAGCAAGGAGAAAAACCATCTCGCATCGCCACTGAGTATACAATGGGTTTAAATGTAGAGCCCACTTGACGCTTGGCCTGGTATACATGGTCGAAAGCAAAGTGTTTAAAATTGATTCCTCCTACCCACGCACGGATATACCCGGTTTGGGGCTCCATACTCATTAGCCCGGCTTGTAAAAAACTTTTGTAATAGCGTATAGAATCGATAGGGGCAAGAAGAGTGTCTTTATCGCCATTCCATGTAAATACCGTCATTTTTGTTCTTTTTCCAAAATAGGCATCGAGCGAATCGGAGGGTAAAGCTCGCCATTGGGTATTGCAATCGCTGGAAGTGCAATGGTAAAAATTACTTTTGCCTTCTTTAATTTTTTCAATCGATTTTCCTCTTCGGTTGCATTTTGGGCATTCATTACCTATAAAAATTCGGTAGCGTTGCGAACGTTTTATGGCAATATCTAAAATTTGTTTTATTTCTCGTTGCGAAACGCGCGAATCGAAAGGGGCATTTTTTTTCCTTTTTAAATCGTTGAAAAGGGCCGGTTGTAAATGTGTTTTCAGGTGCTCCTGCACTGCCCATTCGGCATATTCTTGCATTCTGGAATGTATGGTGGTATAAATTTTTAATCCGTCTTTGTAAATGTCATAAGGAGTGCCATCTTTCTTTGCTAATTTGTAATGTCCATTTTCATCTTTTTCTTTAAAGAGGACATCTAGTTCTATTCTTAATACTTCTCTGAAATACGGGGCAATTCCTTCTTTATGGTCTACTACTTTATAATTTAATTTTAAGGGAACGGCTTTTAGTGAATCAAATTCATTTTTTGAAAGAGTGTTATTTTTTACCATTTGTGCTAAAACCACATTTCTGCGAAACATGGTGGTATCGGGTCTTTTTACAGGATTAAAAAGGGAGGGGTTTTTTGCCATACCAACCAACATAGCGGCTTCTTCCAATAACAATTCGTTGGGTTCTTTGCTAAAATACACATTGGCCGCTGATTTTACGCCTACGGCATTGTTTACAAAATCGAGGCGATTGAAGTACATGGCTATAATTTCTTCTTTGGTATAATATCTTTCTAAACGTACGGCAATAATCCATTCCTGTAATTTTTGCATAATGCGTTCTGCCATATTACTGGCAGGTTCGTTAAAAAGCATTTTCGCCAATTGTTGTGTAATGGTGCTGGCTCCTCCTGCTTTTCCTAGTTTTACCACAGCTCTTACCAAGCCTCTGAAATCGATTCCGGAATGATTATAAAAACGTTCGTCTTCAGTTGCTACCAAGGAGGTAATAAGATGCGGAGATAAATCAGAATAACGGATATTAACGCGATTCTCTTTAAAGTAACGACCTAGTGTTTTACCATCGGCCGAAAGAATTTCGCTGGCTAAATTGCTTTTGGGGTTTTCCAATTCTTCGAATGAAGGGAGCGGTTGAAACCCCAGCCAGCCATTTCCGGCACAAAGCATAACAAATAGGAACATTAAAAAACAGCCACCAAAAAGAATCCATAAATATTTTACTGTTTTTTTCAGCATACTATTTACTATTTTTTTCTATGCGTAATCCTACATCGGTAATGGCTTCCAATTTTTCGTGTCGCATTGCTTGTATGTAATTTACTTTGTATTTGCCAGGCATCGGAAACTTTACACCCCATTTGTATGGAATGCGGTTATCCCATAAATTACCTGCACTCTTTCCAAGAAATCGGCCTTTTTCATCGGCAAGTAAACAGTTTAAGGTATCGGTGGCTTTTTTTCCATCGGGTGCAGTAAGTTGTAAAAAAAGATAAATGTTGTTATAGGGGTAATCGTTGCGATTGCGAATATTAATTAGAATGTTGTATTCGGCCAAAGTATCGGTTATTTCAAATTCAAATGTGGCCATGTTGTCCATTGCCCAAGAGCCTCCTTCTACCGTTATATTTTGTTCGAACACTCTGTTTTTATCGCAAGCTAAAAACACCAAGCTTAGAAAGAATAAAAAGATGTATGAGGCACTATTTTTCACTTTGTGGGGCGGTTATTTTTAGGGGATTTATTTTTGTTATTGTTTCCCTGCTTGTTAAAATATTTTTTCTTTTTTCCTTTTTTCTTATCGAAACGAGTGAGGCTATCTTGCCCTACCACGTTTTCAAAGTCGGGGAGTTTGCGTACCGGAATCGAAATTTTTTCGAGAAGCTCATCGGGTTTGTTTCCTTTAGAGTTCATTTCTATTACTTCTTTTACACGAGGTAATGGCAGCTCAATAAAATCGCCCGGATTTTCGAAATAAGAGTACCACATTTTTCTTTTAAACACATCTAATTTTTGAAAAAAAGCGGCTCCTCTTTTCGTTTCTAATTTTATTTCGGTATTGGGAAAATCACGCATAGATTCTACATACGCATCGAGTTCGTAGTTTAGGCAGCATTTTAGTTTTCCGCACTGTCCGGCCAGTTTCATGGGGTTTAGAGAAAGTTGTTGGTAACGTGCAGCAGCCGTAGAAACCGAACGAAAATCGGTAAGCCAGGTAGAGCAACACAATTCTCTGCCGCAAGAACCAATACCTCCCAAACGACTTGCTTCCTGACGCATGCCAATTTGTTTCATTTCGATGCGTACTTTAAATTCTTCGGCATATTTTTTTATTAGCTCTCTGAAATCAACTCTTCCTTCGGCTGTGTAGTAAAATATTACTTTGGTTCCATCGCCCTGAAATTCCACATCGCTTATTTTCATTTCCAAATTTAGTTGCAACGCTAACTGGCGAGAGCGTTCCATTACTTTTTGTTCTTTATTTCTAGATTCCTGCCACTTGTCTATATCTTTTTGTCTTGCGATTCGGTATAATTTTTTAATATCGGCCGAATTGGGTTTTACATTTCTTTTGCTCATTTGTAGTTTTACCAGTTCACCGGTTAAAGAAACCACTCCAATATCGTGCCCCGGAGAGCCTTCTACGGCAACAGCATCGCCTTCTTTCAGTTCTATTTCGTTTACATTACGAAAAAACTCTTTACGGCTGTTTTTAAAGCGTACTTCTACACAATCAAAGGGTTTTATTCCGTGCGGTAATTCCATGCCCGCAAGCCAGTTAAATACATTTAGTTTATTGCAACCTCCACTGGCACAAAGTCCATTGTTTTTGCAGCCGGCAGGGGTTCCGCTCCCGTTGTTATTGGCACATGATAAACATTCCATACTTGTTCCTGCATTTAGTAAGCGACAAAGTTACTTAATTCGCTTTAAGTAATTTGGCTATCTTAAAACTCAAATCGAGCAACAAAATTTTTGCATTGGCATTTCGTTCTAAATCCGCTATAGCCTTGCTTATTTCGGTGGTTAAAGGAATAATATTTTTTTCGTTTACAAATTTCGAGAGTTTGGAAAGGCTTTCTTTTGTTTCTCCTTCTGTTTTTGCCAAATAGTTTATGTGGTAACGTATTACCATACACTCTCTAAGCATTCGGGTAGTGTATTGTAAAAAGTTTTTCATACTTTCTCTAGGTAAACCGGCTGTACTTTCGCTCCACCTAATCATTTCGGGGATTTTTCCGGCAAATGCGTACCGAAACCAAGTAATAAACAGGTTAAACTGAGAGGATATTTCTTCTTCTTTCTCTATTAATGTTAAGGCTTCTGCATAGTTGCCATCGGCCATAAGGGCTACCTGCGTGGCGGTTTCAGGGTTTAGCTGATAATCTTCTTTAAGTTTTTCGGCTATTTCTTTCTCTTTTAGAGAGGTAATTTTTACTAGTTGAGTGCGAGAAACAATAGTGGGCAACAGTTTATCGTAGTCTTCTACCACTAATAAAAAAACGGTTTTTTCGGGAGGCTCTTCCAATACTTTAAGGAGCTTGTTGGCGGCTGCAATGTTCATGCGTTCGGCCATCCAAATTACCAAAATGCGATACTCTGCTTCGTAGGGTTTTAGGTTTAATGCTTTTATTATTTCGGCACTCTCTTCTACCGAAATATTTCCTTGTTTATTTTCAGAACCAATATTTTCCAGCCATTGTGCTAAACTCAAATAGGGATTTTTCAAAAAACTCTTTCTCCATTCAGCAATAAAAAAACTACTGATGGGTTTGGTTTTTATTTTTTCGGTGGTAGTTACCGGAAAAAAGAGATGCAAATCGGGATGAATTAATTTTTGCATTTTGATACACGATGGACAAGAGCCACAAGAATCGGTTTCGGTTTTTTGCGTGCAAAAAATATATTGGGCATACGCTAAAGCCAAGGGTAGAGATCCCGTTCCCTCTTTGCCAAAAAACAATTGTGCATGGCTGATGCGATTGTCTGTAATCGTTTGAAGTAGTCTTTGTTTTACTTCCTCCTGACCTATTATTTCGGAAAACTTCATTCCTTTTTTCTTGCCTCAAACCTACTGAATTAATTTGTATTACTTGTTGTACAAACTTATTGAGTATACAGGTTTCCTTTTTAATACAATAAAGTGGTTATTAGAACCCTTGTGCATTTGAAAGGAAATTTGTCAATTCGAGTGAATTTCACGATTGAAATGAGTGAAATTTCTATCGAGAATACAAATTTTTAATAAATAAGGAATGTTCTCGATACTTTTTCTTTCAGAAAAAACTCGAACTGACACTTTTTTATTGAAAATTCTTCTAATATGTAAAGTAGATTAATTAACTAAATACCTCATTAAACCAGTTGCTATTCTCAAAAATATTTTGTTAACTTTACTTGCACAAAAATTTACGCCATGCAAACACCACACAAAAACAAGAAGGGTAAATTTACCCCCCCCCCAATTATCTAAAAATTAGTTTATTATGCTTGCTTATGAGCATATTTACCTCTTCGGCCATTAGCCAAAACCTGCCCAACACCCTGCCCGATACGGGTTTTGTAGGCGTAGGCACAAGTACTCCCAGTTGTAATTTTCAAGTAATAGGGCAAAGCCAAATAAGCGGAAACCTTACCGTTGACAGTAGTATTACTATTTCTGATTCGGCACGCATAGATAACAACCTACGGGTAAACGGACATTTATTTGTGGCAAAAAACGCATACATAACCGATACCACTTTTTCTAATGTGTTGCAAGTACATCGCATTACCCCAAGTATAGGCGATAGTTTAGTTTATTTTGGCGATAGCTCCTTGGTGGTCAATACTGTTTCGCATTTAATTTACCCCGAAGCCGATTTTGATATTCCGAATCCCATTATCAAAGGTACGGGTGTGGGCAGCCCGAATATAACCCCCAAGGGCGATTATTCCGTAGCCGTAGGACATAGAATAAACATTGAAGCTAATGCCAAAAACAGTGTAGCTATCGGAACGGGCGTTTTGCCCAACGGACCTTATTTGCAACAATACATTCCTAACTCCATTATGTTAGGAACTAATAGTAATTTATCTACGCTGTTTATTTCGCCCGCAAATGGTATAAACACCACGGGGAAGGTGGGGATAGGAACAATTAGTCCGCAAGCCAAATTGCAAATAAACCAAAGCGAAGAAACCGAAAAAGCTTTTTCGGTTTTGAACCCAAACAAATCAGAGAACGGATGCAACGGAATAGATGTTTTTCGGGTGTGGGGCAATGGCAACGTAGAAGCCAAGGATGTAAGAGTAAAAGTACTGGGTTGGTGCGACTATGTTTTTACCTCCGAATACAAATTACAAAGCATAAACGAATTAGAGAAATACATAAAACAACACCAACATTTACCCAACATACCCAGCGCAAAAGAAGTAATGGAAAAAGGCATAAGCCTTTCTGACATGAACACCCGGTTGCTCAAACAAATAGAAGAACAAGCCTTGTACATTATTGAACTGAACAAACGCTTGGAGAAGTTGGAAGAAAAGCAGAGGTAAAAGAAAGTTGAGATATGAAAGCTGAAATATGAAAATCTTGAAATGTGGAAAAGTAAAATATGAAACAGAACACCGTACATAACGTCATTGCGAGAGAGGCACAAGCGAAGCAATCCTTTGAGAAAGGAAATATGAATTCAGGAAGTTGAAATATGAAGCATAATAACAAAAGAGGCTATACGAACCATAAAGATGCTGAAACAAGTTCAGCATGACGCAAAACGAGGAGCAGGCTAGTCATTCCGAACTGGTTTCGGAATCTGTGGGTAGAAAGAATAAAAATGAAATACGGTTACGTTTATATAATGAGCAATTTAAAAAGAACAACCCTTTACATAGGAGTTACCAATGATATAGAAAGAAGGGTTCAAGAACATAAATTCGGAAAAGGAGAAGGCTCAAAGTTTACAGAAAAATACAAATTAAAATATTTGATTTATTTCGAAGTATTACCCGATATAAAGACAGCTATTGAAAGAGAAAAACAACTAAAGAACTGGCATAGACAATGGAAATGGAATTTGATTAAAACATTAAACCCTGATTTAAAGGATATCTCTGATGGAATAGACGAACCATAAAGATGCTGAAACAAGTTCAGCATGACGCAAAACGAGAGCAGACTATTCACTCCGAACTTGTTTCGGAATCTGTGGGGAAGGTAACTAAACACGAAAGATGAAACAAAAAATTAAAAAAGATGAAAGCACATAAACTCCTTTACCTGCTGTTGGTGTTTGTACTGTTTGCCACCTGTAAAAAAGACCGCAAC
>CAJPFH010000044.1 GCA_905339165.1 Flavobacteriales bacterium | reverse complement strand
GGACATTCAGGAGGATTTTTTCAATTGCACTTATTGCACGTTTATCTGTATTCCCGTGATAAATATACAATGTGTTTTCATTAACATCGATCCGCTCAACTATCCCCATGTACTCATACACTGATTTCATAGTCGGGATCAAGACATCAAGGGGAATATCCCTTATCGGGATCTTATGGATAGCTTCAATGGGCGCAGTAAGATAACTCGGGGCCTCTTTTCCGATCAATAATTCTTGATAGTAATTCTTGGGAATCGTGACCATATTGTAATTAGTCTGTTTGTAAAGATTTACAATACATTTCCAGAAATCCAGCTTTTTTGTTATCTCTGTTGAGATATCTTCCATATCCCCAAAGTAATTAATAAGTGATTGTTTTGCAAAATTTGCATTAATCTGCTTTCTGAAACTCACGGTAATTTTATTGGACATCTTCTTTAAAGAAACGATCTCCTGTTTCTTGTGCGATACTAAGAATGATGAGATCAAACCTCCAAGAAATTCAAGTTTATAATTACTATTTCCTGAAAGTGTGAGTGTTAGATATGATGGATTTACATTATCATCATAGTCCTCTATTCTAATATTTGTCTGCCAGCTTGCTCCATTTGTCATTTCACCCATATACTTTTCAAGATCGGAAAGCATCACTATCTTTACAGGGTCAATAATACTGTTAAGATGCTCAGGATCGATAATCCTTCCTCGTGCCTGTTTGATCAGCCAGAAAATGACGTTTTCAGTCAAATTGTAGTCTGTTTTCAATCCATCTATGAGGTTATTAATAGCTTCAGGATCCCTTGTCATCGTGTCGATAAGATCTATTATTTCACGCATCGCTGCGCTAAAATTCCCTTTATGTTTAAGAACAAGTGGCTCCAGTTTTCTTAAATGTCCTTTTTCTAATGAGATATTTTTTCTTACTGACATAAAAACGTCCTGATAGCGCTAAACCAATAAATGGTTCACCTGAATATAAACGGAGTTGTGAAAAATGTGTGAATAGTTTTTTTTGTGAAGAATATATATGTTATTTTAAAATATATTTTTACTATAAATACAATAAAAATAAGTAATATAACTTGTAATTGTTAAATTTTATATATTTTTGTTTTGTTTTAAAAATTAGCTAATACAGATATCTAAAATCTCAAAATGGTAGTTATTAGCGTGGGGATTGAAAAATTACTATCACACTATTTTTCACAACGTTTGTTTTATCATTGAGAAACAATTACAATTATAATAGAGACTGAATATGGTATCAAAAAGCGTAACAATTCTTAGTTTTTTATTGCCAATAGCCATGGTAATAGGAACAAGTATTGCGATTTATTTCTATGAATACTCTTCTACGGTACTGCTTATATTAATTGCACTCGGCGGACTGATGGTCTGTGTATATGTGTTAATTCTCAAATCGCAGAAACACAGATCTGCCAGGTAGCTATAGTTATCCGGTTTTCGATTTGCTGCGTACAAGCGAAACAAGCATCGCAATCCCGCAAATAATGGCAGAAACGATATACGTATCCCTGAAAGCAGGTAAGAACGAACTCTCATTGTTCCCATAAAAGACAAACCTGTTTGAGAATACTGCCCCTGAAACAGCTATGCCTATGACCATACCCATATTCCTCATTGTTCCCATTACCCCTGCTGCAATGCCTAACTGTTCTTTTGGAAGCGAACCCATGATTATGCTATTGTTCGGAGGCTGGAAAAGCCCCATGCCAAGACCAAGGAAGGAAAGGCGAAGAGCTACATCGGTGAAACTTGAATCAAGTGTCAAGTAACCCATTGAAAGAATCGATACTGCTGCAATACCGATACCCAGTGAACTCAGGACATACGAATTTGTCCGGTCAGATAGCCAGCCGGATAGAGGCGAGACAACAGACATTACAAGCGGAACTGCCATGAAAACAAATCCCATTTTCTCTGTTGAATATCCAAGTTCATCCTGTAGATAAAATGGCATCAACAGTATGATACTGAACATTGCCATGAAACTTATAAGAGCACTGATGTTCGCAGCTGCAAATTGCCTGTTCTTGAAATGCCCAAGATCAAGCACTGGCTGTTTTGCTGTGGTTTCAATCCTGACAAATATTAT
>CAJPFH010000043.1 GCA_905339165.1 Flavobacteriales bacterium | reverse complement strand
TGATATGCTGTTAATATCCTTAACGAAGCCAACGAACTGAAGTTTTGCATCAGGAAGAACTATGGTATTCACAGGAATTGACTTCGTTTTGGTTATGAGATTGCCTTTTGAATCCTTTCCTGAATCATAGGACACTGTAAGCGTTGTTGTACCTGTAACATCTTTGAAACCTGGCGCCTGGATTTTTGCAGATAAGAGAACAGTGGACGGCTGGTCTTCCCTTGCAGGAATATTCACATTTCCGCCAGAGAGAACTGTGAAAGGCTCAAGTGACCTTACAGAAACAGAATCTATCGGTGATGTAGCGTTGTTCATAATATTCACGGATATTTCTTTTTCCTGGAACTCTTTCATCTGGATCGGCGCAACACTTATTGTTATGTCCGATGGGTCAACCGGAGTTACTGTCGATACACATCCTGATAAAAGGACGGCGAAAGCTAATAGTATATACATTAATGGTTTTTTCACGATATCACCTGATGTTAAACTATTTATTAACACGTTTAACTATTTATAATCCTACTTACTCATACAAATTCATTTTTAACTATATATAGATTTCCCCACAATTATTCCACTTAATTTTTGTAGCCGGAAAAATATAAATATTAACGGCTTCTATAATATAATTGTGAGAGTTTTGATCCGCAGCTTTATTTTATTTATTTTGGTATTGGGTTTAACCGTTGGTCCAGCACAATGTGAACCCCTGAAAAACCTGATAGATGTTGGCATTTTCACAACATCTGAACCTCACGATGCCGAATTCTATAAGGATTACATGTTCATTGCTGATGGGAACTCCCTCCTGGTATACAATGTAAGTAATCCTGAAAAGCCCAGGCTACTCAATAAAATGACAGATTTTGATAAGGTTTATGGGATATCTATTCTGGAAGAGCGTTTGTATATGGCATCAGGTCCGGGTTGGATAAATGTGCTCAATATCAGTGATCCTGAAAACCCAACGAAACTACAACAGATCACCTACCTGAACAATGCAAATGATGTTGCAGTAACTGACAAACATATGTATGTAGCTGATACAAATACCGGATTACTTATTTATAATTTCAACGATCAGACAAATCCGGAACTTTCCGGAATGTTTTACGTATTAAAATCCAACATTAGTGGAACTCTTCAAGGATGGGCAGGGATATCGACTGAAGTTTCTGGAAATTATGTGTTCTTAAGTGCAGAAAAAAGAGTTGGATTTTATATTGTTGATGTATCCGATCCGGAAAGTCCAAAGGAAGTCTTTCATTCTCTTGGAAAAAATGTATATGATATAGCTATACGAGGAAA
>CAJPFH010000042.1 GCA_905339165.1 Flavobacteriales bacterium | reverse complement strand
CCGTCTTTCTCTCAAAAGCAATATTAGCGATGTAGTTACAAGCTTCGTTAAACTGATGCATTGTTTCAAGAAGAGATGCATGCTGTTCTTTGGATGTATCAAGTTTAATCATAAGCGTTTGTAACATAGTATTGAATATATCGTTCAATGTATATACAGTTTACTATCACTTTAAGGCGGGGTACGCTTCCTCCCCGCAATGAAGTATGGGGCATCCGCTACCCCCTGCACCCCCATTATCGTGAATGCATTCACCAAGATCGGAAATAAACGAATCAATGGTATCCTCAGTAAGATGCGGCATTATTATCAATCTCATGGCTTTTGGGTTTCGCGTTAAAGAAGTAACCCAGCCCCTGGAACGCAATTTTTTCCTGACGTCATCAAGATCAGGTACGTCAAGCGCTACGATGTTCATTGCAGGCTCGATCAGCGGGTCAATTCCCAGGTCACAGGCGCCCTCTACAAGCCTGCCGGTCATTTTCATACATCTTTTCACAATTTCTTTGTATCCTTCTGTTCCAAGATGCGTCATAACGGCATATGCAGCCGCAACTGCTGCCCCGCTTCGTGTGCCAACCAGGGAATGCTGCTTCCTGATCGTCAGGTAGGGCGTGTCGATCTCCAGTGGAAGAAGACAGGCCTCTTCCCTGAACAGGAGACCTCCTGCCGGAATAGTGGACATGCCCATTTTATGGGGATCTGCTGTTATTGATGTAACTCCTTTCACTGAAAAATCAAAATCATATTTTTTATCAAGAAAAGGTATGACATATCCTCCAAAAGCTGCGTCCACATGCAAGAACAGGTTATTTGATAACGCAAGTTTGGCCAGCCTGTCTATCGGATCGATCTGGCCGAATTCTGTTGAGCCTGCAATACCAACAAGAGCAATGGTGTTGCTATCGATAAGGTCTGAAACTGAGTCCATATCCACCTTGAATTCCGTATCAAGCGAAGCTTTTCTTATCTCTATTCCAAGGAGATCCGCTATCTTATCGAAAGAGAAATGGGCTGAAAATGGAACGATCATGTTCGGACGCT
>CAJPFH010000041.1 GCA_905339165.1 Flavobacteriales bacterium | reverse complement strand
AAGAACGTGAACTTCCTGGATCTGCGCTCTTCCGGAAGGGCGATATCTGCATTCCCGAAATTGGAGAAAGCCAGTGATAACCTGAGATTTGTGGACGGTAATGATACTGTTTGTTATTCCTGCCAGGATTACGATACTCTTCTGCAAGGCAGGATAGACAAAGGTAACAAGATAATTGCTCTGATAGGTGTACAGATGATCCTGAATCATCTCAGGGGGATGCATAATAAAATTATAAATCTGTCGATATAACACGCAATACATCAAGGCGAGTAATGCAGGTTCATTAATTCTGCATGGCGCAAGTCCCTGGATAGAGGGCGAAATCTGGAGAGATACATATGAAAAGTAATAATAGAGACAGAGATCGAATTCCCTTCAGGGTAGAAAGTCCAAGGGGAGACGATAAACTTGGAATAAATACAATCACTGGCGAAATAATAAGCGATTTCGAAGCCGGCAAGCAGGGTGTACCATTTCGACCGGATATACCCAAAGATCAGATACAGAAAGCAGTAGAAACACAACTGAATAATGACAGATGGGTCTGTATTGAAAAGAAAGATGGCAGCACAGAATTGCTAACGAAAAAAGATGTCCCGAAAGAACCAGATGGGCTGCTTCGGCAATCCGGCATCATCGATACCACACCCAAGGCTCCGGTCACGGTTCCCAAAGCAGAGCCGCCAGAGGAAGCTGCAAAACCTGCCGATGAGCTAAAAGATGCCGCAAAGCAGGCCGACGAACAGCCAAAAGAACCTACGAAGCCAGCAAGCGAAGGGCAAAAAGAATCGACAAAGCCAGAAGGCGACGACTGGAAAGATGTTTTCAATGTAGTCCGCCAATCTGGATCAAAGCCCGCGGCTGTCAACCAAACGTGCACTGAGAAACCAAAGAAACCTAAAGAGGAATGGGAAAGCAAGTTCGAAAATATCAAGAGCGCAACTGCGACCCACAAAGGGAAAGGCGGTTAAAATGAAATTCAAAGATCTATTGACGAAATATAAAGATGATAAAAAAAGAGTTTTGATCAATGGTCTCGGTTCCGGAGAAGCCAGGGGCCTGATAATAGAGGTTCAGGAGGACTATATCGTTTATGAGCTTCTTCAAATCAAGAAAGAGAAGAACTCCGGCAAAGAAAAACAAAATAGAGAGCTCAAATATATACCAATCTCGAATATCTTCGATCTTAGCGAAGGTGAAAAAGAGACCGAAAAAACTACGGATTTAACTGCCTTCAATAAATGACCTGGGATACTTTTTATGTATATTTCTGTTTATATTTAACAATTTTCGCCGTAACTGCGAATAAGATTACAAATGTCATCATGTACTCTGATCTAAAGGACATTGATAAGAAATTGGCAGGAAGTTCTACGAAGCTGTCGCGTGGATCAAGAAAAACAATGCCTAGAATATGGCAAAGACAGGCCGGGGGCATTTCAGAAAGAATATATAACGAGCGGATTTATGATAGCTTATTAACATTATAAGAAAGCATAAACGTGTATTATTATCCGATACCTGAAATGGTTTGATAAATATAAAATAACAAAAGAATAAATATAGAGAGAATATATGGCAAAGATATTAGCTAACATTGGCAAATGCATATATTGTAGTACGATGGAAGGACCTTTAACTAAAGAACATATAATCCCAAATGGATTAAGTGGTCCTTGGGTGCTTGAAAAAGCCACTTGCAAAAGATGTGCTGATATTACGTCAAAATTTGAAAAGGATGTTCTAAGAGGGTTATTTATTATTCCCAGAACCGCTCTTAGATTAAAAACCTATAACCCGAAAGAAAGACCTGAAGGTTTTCCTTTGAAAATAATTAAGGGTGGAATACAAAAAAAGGTGATCATTCCTATTCAAGAGTACCCTGCTAAACTATCTTTATTTATTACTGATCCGCCCGCATGTATAAGTAATATACCATATGAAAAAGGTATTATCGTAACGGGTATGTGTAGAGTCCACATCAGCGGTCCTTCAGTTGAAGAGTTTCGCAAAAAACATGGGGCCAAAAAAGTTGTAGAGGAAATTGTCTACAGTACAAACTTTGCAAGAATGCTGGCTAAAATTGCCTATGGTATGAGCATAGCTCAAATTGGTATAGATAACTTTGAAGAAGTTTATGTACTCCCATCCATATTAGGTCATAAAGATGATGTAGGTCGTTGGGTTGGTACTGCTGAAGATATAATTTTAGGCAATGGAAAAAGTACCGGGGAATCTTTTCACATAATAAGACTTACAATAGATAAAAATTATGAGGTACAAACTAGAATAAAACTTTTTGCAACTTATAATGTCCCGGAATATATAGTAGTTGTCGGAAGGGTTAAAAGCATGGATTTTAATATATTAAAAAACTTAATGAATCGATAATCAAAGGTATCAATAGTATCCCAAAAAAGAAGAATCCAAGGAAGGCAATATTATGATTTATCATCCAAGCAAGTCAATGGTGTTTCTATTCCACAGGGACTTAACAGAGCCATGAGAAAGCTGGTTTTATAAGATAAAAGATTATGAGCGACATGGGCTGGAGCAGGTATATTGCACGACAGGAATATGCGGCTTACCAAGCATGTGCCGGGGCTCGAAAAAGACATGGGCTGGAGCCTGATCCGGAAGAACTTGTGGACTGCGAAACATGCCCGGCAAGAATAGATTGTGGTTTGTGAGTATAATGATACCAATTCGCGAGTCCAGCTTTTCTGGTTCAAATCAAATGTATCCATACATTTTTTGCATATGAAGACAGTCATCTACATATGCAAACAACTCCGGGAGTCATGGAGTGTGAGACGATAGACGTGGTTCGTTATTGCACGTTGCCGGAAGAGCTTAGTCTCGCTGACCAGGAGCAACATGAAATTCTGTGGTCGGCCTGCTGCAGTGGATTATTTTCTACTGATTGCAAAGCTGGCGAACCCAGTGCATTCCCGAAACACCTGGCAGTTGGGATGGTGGTTCCTTGGATATTTTAATGAAAGGATTTCTGCTGAAAGCCGCAATAATCGGGGCCCTTACTATGTACATAATTGCTGCAGTACTGGAACTCATATACTGATATCTATCCAGACAAGACTTTGGTGATATGAAAATGGTCATTTTTAAAACCATAGGATATGGCGGACGAGATACCAGTAGTCTGATCAGTGCGCTGAAGGAAATGAACACCGACGCTGTAATTGATGTCAGGTATAAACCTTATTGCGGCTGGAACAGGGACTTTTGCGGCGAGGTCCTGAAAGAGAAACTTGCAGCTGAGGGGATAGATTATCTCTGGATTTCGGATCTCGGGAATATAACCAGGGATATAAATGATATAAAGCTCGTGAATGAAGAGCGCGGGATAGAGAAAGTTCTGTCTGTCGCTGCGCAGTATGACTATAACATGGTGGTTCTGCTCTGTGCCGAGGCAAATGAAAAGAAATGCCATAGATCCTACGTCAGGGATAAACTTGCGGCAGCTGTGAACATGCCCTGATATCATCCGGTTCTGTGAAATAGCTATTATGAGATAGCAGCGTTTTTCGTACCGGTTACTGGTAGTAATAAAATCCAGACAATATAATGGCGATATATATGGTTGATGATAAGGATATCAAGTTTATTGCATTCACGGGCCACAGATATGTAAAGTACATTGAAATGCTCCCGGCTCTGGACGAGGTCGCAAGGAGATTTCCGAATGCTGTCTGGATATGCGGCGGCGCAGTTGGTGTGGATTCAAATGCTGCTGAATATGCAATGACCCATGCCATAAAATTGCATCTGATTCTTCCGTTTCCTCCCGAGGTCATGTGGAAATACTGGACTCCAGATCAGAGGATGGCATTGAAAAACACTATGGCATATGCCGAGAAATTGTCAGTATTGAATCCGTGCTACGATGTCAGATTCTATCAGCTCAGGAATATGCATATGGTCGATTCTGCGCAGGTCCTCATTGCGTTTTATGATGGCTCTCCAGGTGGAACTGCAAATTGCGTCAGATATGCCCGTTCTTTAAAAAATTACCCGGTTGTATTCTACAGCGGGCCTTTCAGATGACCAAAAAAGATTCCAGGAGCGTAAATTATGATGCCTGCGTATCATTGTTCGGACTGTGGAGTTTATTTCTTCACCGTGGATGGGCTGAATCAACATCCTTGCATTGGTTACATGCCTTTGGAGGACGATAAGAAAAAACCCAGACAATCTTCGTAAGGAGGATTGTTATTGATTTTAAATCTTCAGTTGGAGACGGCTAAGGCCTTCGTCATAGCTCTTGAGGGAGAGCTAAAAGTTGCAGAGCAGAACAAAGAGAGTTACTCTTTTCATGACATTACCAGGGTTGTTTCCGGAGGCTGTGTTGTGCTGCAGGGCATTTGCTCGGGTACGCCGCCGAGGAAAGGCGCGATGATCGTGCCCATCAACAGTCCCGATGAGAACATGCTGAAGGTTGAAGATGTTGTTGGCTCTACTGTACTCTTGGGTTCTCCTGGAATATCTGAGATCAAAGATACATTTTTTGTGGAAGCTCCCCAGAATTCAAATTATGAAAAGATGGCAGCAGCAACCCGGGAGATGGGCATGAGTTCTTCCTTGCATGCACGGGTTCTTCTTGGCAACGAGCCGCTTCCTCAATTTCTGGAAATTAAGAACTTTGAGCCTTTTAAACAGATGCTGAACAAATACCAGTTCAGCGCCGTGGTAATGGCTCTCACTCATCAGCTTGCTCTTATTCAGGGCCCACCAGGCACAGGCAAGACTCTGGTTGCTGCAGAGCTGGCGCTTCAGCACATCAAGCAAGGACGCAAGGTATTGC
>CAJPFH010000040.1 GCA_905339165.1 Flavobacteriales bacterium | reverse complement strand
GGAAAACGCCTTTCCAATGGGTTTGCCGATCCCATAATAGCTCGAAATATCGGGAGCGAATATGACCGGTTTTAATTTTTCAATATCAATAGACCCATTTTCCATCAACATGGACTCATCTGCCTTGACGTCCATAATCTCGCCAATAAACTCCGTGTGGAGCCCTATTTCGATGGTATGTATAAGTTTGCACTCCAGAACTACAGGAAATTCCTTCACGTATGGGGCATCGACCATATCGCTTTCCATGCTGGTAAGCCCGGCCTCTGTGAGCTTGTCCACATCCCTGCCTGAGACAGTACCAAAATAATCGGCTTCCCTGACATACTTTTCGGAAGGAACATTAATCGTGAAAGCTTTTTGCTCTATAATATTGCCGTACGAATATGTCGCTTTCCGAAGAGAGATGGCGATACATGGCGGGTTAGAACAGCAAATCCCGCCCCATGCTACTGTCGCCACGTTCGGCTTTCTTTCTTTATCATAAGTTCCCACAACCCATACCGGGAGAGGATAAACAAGAGTTTTTGCTCCTAAAGACTTTTTCATAAATTTCCTCCTTGTGTTATTTCTTGTTTGTAGATATTTTAACACTTCGGTCGGCTTCTGTCATCTCTTTGCCCCGGCTAAAGATGGAGATCATTTCCTTTTCTCTGGAGTTATAGTATTTAAAAAAAAATAAAAATTAATGTCGATTTATATTATAAATAAAAAAATGAAGATTGTATTGATTCAGTTAGGGAAAATTACTTGCAATCTGTCACTTGAAAGTTTCGTTACTTTCAGGTCTTCTTTATAATATTTTCCCACGCCTTTTACAAGTCCCATTAGGATATCTATTAATCCCCTGTTGGACTTATACTTTATAATCATCGTTTGAGGGCCCTTCCATTCATATTCAAATCTTGGCGGGTGGGCGTTCGGAATATTTTTTGTGACGTTATCGTGGATGCTATCCATCTTCAAAAGCAATTCTTTTGAGGAATTTGTTCCTTTGAAATATGAATTATATACCTTGGGAGCATATACATTAACCCAGTACTCACCAAATGCATCTGCTGCCTGTGCAGGCGAAATTTTAGCAACCTTACATAATGACTCAATGATCTTCATTACTTTTTCATCGTCCACATTCTGAATCGGCGTGAAAAAGGTAGTTTTACTCATGCCAGCTGTTTCCAGGGACTGTTCCCATTTATCATTTCCAAAATTTGATTTTACGAGGTCTCCTAAACATTGAACTATTGCACCTTTCATTTTAATCCTCCTTTATTTGGTCCTGAGTTTAAACAGAAATTACGATATCAACTGTGACCAATCATAATTATCATAATCATAAATAATTTCATAGTATATATAGTTAACTTTACGGATAATGCTGATCATAATATTGAAAAAGCCCGAAAAAATATCCAATCGGCTAATATGTCGGCAGGAGCAACGGATTTTGGGGATTGATGTGTTCATCCTCAGAGATCGAAATTTCCTCATTGTCCGGCCGCTGTGATTTATGCGATACCATGCCAATACTTGAGCACAGACCTAATTTTTCTCTTGCTTTCCCTATATGCAAAAGAAGCAGCTTCGATGCTTTTATCGGATCTTCTTCAATAATGAACTTTGCGCCAAAGAGTTCCTCTGATTTCTGGGTCAGTAAAGTAACAACTTCAGGTCCTCCAAGAATTGGCGGCGCTCTTCCCAGGTGAACCGTAATACCCAGCGCTACGGTGCCTGCTCCTATTGCAGCGGCCTTTTCAGCCA
>CAJPFH010000039.1 GCA_905339165.1 Flavobacteriales bacterium | reverse complement strand
TCATCGGTTCCGGGAACCTTGATTTCTCTATCGTAGATAAAAAGAATGATGAATTCGGCGAATTATCTCACGCGTTTAACCGGATGACAACTGACTTGAAAGCTGTTACTGCTTCCAAATCGGAGCTGGAGAAGGAAATTACCGACCGCAAGCGTGCTGAGGAGGCACTGAATAAAGCGCGTGATGAGTTAGAACTGCGTGTCCAGGAACGAACCGCAGAACTGAAAGAAGCCAACATAGAATTAGAGACTGAGATAATGAGCGCAAGCTGGCTGAGGAGAAAATACGTGAACAGGCTGCTCTTCTTGATAACGCACAGGAGGCTATAGGAGTCAGAGATCTGGAACACCGTCTCATCTACTGGAATAAAGGCGCAACGCCTGTATGGCTGGACAGCACAGGAAGCGATTGGCAAGAATCCCATTGAGTTCCTGTTCAAAGATAAAGAAGAGCCGCCCCAGCTCATTGAGGCAAAAAGGATTGTGCTTGAGAGAGGAGATTGGACAGGCGAGTTGCACCAGCTAACGAAAGACAGCAGAGAAGTGATTGTTGAAAGTCACTGGACTCTGATATATGATAGCGAAGGTAAACCGAAATCAATACTTGTTGTCAACACCGATATCACCGAAAAGAAAATGTTTGAGGCGCACTTATTACGAGCGCAGAGAATGGAAAGCATAGGCATTCTTGCAGGCGGTATAGCGCATAATCTTAATAATATGCTGACGCCAATGATGATGTCGCTGCATATGTTAAAGGAAAAATTCAAAGATGAGCAGAGCCGGAAATTGCTTACTATTCTTGAAAATAACTCACAGCGCAGCGCTGATTTAATAAAGCAGGTTCTGTCGTTTTCACGGGGAATCGAGGGTGAACGCACTCCTCTTCAACCAAAACATCTTATAACTGAAATTGAGAAAGTCGCAAATGAAACATTTCCAAGAAATATTGAAATTAGAACTGATATACCAGAAAATCTCTTAGAGCTTGTCTGAAAATTAGATAAACCTTGAGTAATATATTGTTCGTATATGAAAGAACAAACTAAAAGAGAACCATATCAAACTGACCTATCAGATGATGAGTGGCACAGAATCGAACCTTATATACCAAAGCCAA
>CAJPFH010000038.1 GCA_905339165.1 Flavobacteriales bacterium | reverse complement strand
TTACCAAAAATAAAAGTTTGCGGGCTGTTACATTCCAATACCGGATTTAAAATGGCTGCCGTTTGGCAAGAGTTGTTGTTTTGTGTATGGAGCATGCTTGTAACATTAATAAATATCGCAAACACAAGAGTTTTTAGTGTTTCAAAAATGGGGGGGGGGTGGAAAGTGCTTTATAATGAGCATTTTATAAAGATTTAATACGAAGGTAGAGAAAAATAAATAAGAGAACAAGAATTATTTTGCAATTCTTATTTCTTTTGGTGTTGGCTCATTTTTTACTTATTCAAAAAATACCCGTTGTGCATTTAGAAGAATTTTTAATAAAAAAGGCTGTCAGTTCGAGTTTTTCTGAAAGAAAATTTAAGTTCATACTGAGTTTATCGAAGTAAGAACACGCTTTTTTTATTGAAAATTTGTATTCTCGATACATTCCGCAATGCTGCGAAACACTCGAATGGACAAATTTTCTTTCAAATGCACAACGGGTTATAAAATATATTTTGAAAAGAAATACTGCGTAAAACAAAGATTAAAAAAGTATCCATTCTATTAACATTTTAAATTTTCAAGAAAAAATTTTTCTAATATGCCGCAGAAGTTTAAAAATTCCAAAGCAACTAACTTAAAAAAAAACGTCTGAGTATTGCAAAACTTCTTACTTTAGTACGTTTTTATATTTTATTTTGAAATTTACTTTAACACATATATTTCTCTTTACTATTCTGTTTGCTAAAGCAAACGAAAATTCTCCTCTTAAATTTCAAGAAAACAAGGGCCAGTGGGATAAAAAAATTCACTATATGGCTCAAATTCCTTCCGGTAAACTTTTTGTAGAAAACGGAACCCTTACTTACACTTTTGTTCACGAAGAAGATATTCATCGAATACACGATATTCACCACGGCCACTACCCCAACCCAAGCGAAAAAGACCTGCAGATAAGAATGCACGCCTATAAAATACAGTTCGAAAACAGCAACCCCAATGCTACATTTAAAACCAACAAAACAACTCCCGATTATGTAAACTACTTTATTGGTAACAATTCGGCAAAATGGGCAGGTGGTGTTAAACAATATAGAGAGTTAACCTGCCAATCGTTGTACCAAGGCATAGACATGAAAATGTATTTCACAAAAGGCGAAATGAAATACGACCTTGTAGTAAAAGCGGGAGCCAATACCTCCGATATTAAACTCAAATACACCGGAGCAGATAAATTATTCCTTAAACGCGGCAGCTTATACATTAAAACTTCGGTAAACGAAATAATAGAAAAAAAACCTTTTGCTTTTCAAAAAGTAAACGGACAACTGAGGCAAATACCTTGTAATTACGTATTGAGAGGAAACACGCTATCGTTCTCATTTCCGGTAGGATACGATAAAAACTACGAACTGATTATAGATCCTGTGTTAATTTTTTCTACCTATACAGGCTCATCGGCCGATAACTGGGGCTTTACAGCCACCTACGATTCTCAAGGCAACTTGTATGCTGGTGGCATCTGTTTTAACTTTGGATACCCCACCACTGTTGGAGCTTTTCAAACTACCTTTGCCTTGGGAAGCACCGATATTGCTATTTCGAAATTTAACAGCATAGGAAATGCCCTGCTTTACTCCACCTACCTTGGAGGAAACAGTGCAGAAGCTCCGCATAGCTTAGTAGTAGATAATGCCGACCAATTAGTTATTTTAGGCACAAGCAGCAGCCCCAATTTTCCAACTACAGGAAATGCTTACGACCAAACTTTTAACGGAGGAACTCCCTTTAGTTTCTATTCTGTAAATTATGCCAACGGAGTAGATATTGTGGTTACAAAATTTAATGTGTCGGGTACTGCTTTAATAGGGTCTACCTTTGTAGGCGGAACAGGTAACGATGGAAATAATACCGCACCCGGCCTACGATACAACTACGGAGACCAGTTTAGAGGGGAGGTTATTTGCGATGCGGCTAATAACGTATTTGTAGCTTCTACTACCAACTCGATTAACTTCCCGGCTACACCCGGCAGTTTCCAAACAGTCTACGGAGGAGGTCTTCAAGATGCCGTAGTATTTAAACTAAACCAAGACCTTTCAGGAATGGCATGGAGTACATATATTGGCGGAACTGCAGCCGATGCGGCTTACGGCATTCAACTGAATAGTGCAGGAATACCTTACGTTTCGGGTGGAACTTTAAGCAACAATTTTCCTACTACACCCGGTGCCCTGTTCACAAATCTACAAGGAAGTACAGATGGTTTCTTATGCCGCCTAAACCCTACCGGCTCTGCTCTAACTGCTTCTACCTACATGGGTACACCCCAGTACGACCAAAATTATTTTGTGCAAATCGATATGTTCGATGATGTATATGTAATAGGGCAAACCGAAGGCACTTACCCTATCACTCCGGGAGTTTACAGCAATCCCAATAGCGGGCAATACATTCATAAACTCAATTCAAATCTTAGCACTACAAAATTTTCTACCACTTTTGGCTCGGGATTAAGCAAACTCGATATTTCGCTCAATGCCTTTTTGGTAAATGATTGTGATCATATTTATGTATCAGGTTGGGGAGGCTCTATCAATTCACTAAATGGAGGCCCTCCACAAAGTTCTACGAACGGACTATCCACTACCGTTGGTTCATATAAACCCACCACCGATGGAAGCGACTTTTACCTGATGGTGTTAGACACGAATGCCAGTCAACTTTTATATGCCACCTTTTTTGGTGGACCGGGGCAAGAACATGTTGACGGGGGTACCAGCCGCTTTGATAAAAAAGGAATTGTGTACCAAGCCGTATGTGCCGGTTGTGGTGGAAATTCTAATTTTCCTTCTACGCCAGGAGCTTGGTCTACCACCAATAGCAGTTCAAATTGCAATTTGGCTGCCTTAAAATTCGATATGGCTCAGCTAAATGCCGCTATATCGAACAATGTTCCTCCGGTTATTTGTGCCCCACCCGGAACCGTTACGTTTACGAACAACAGCAACGGAGGAAACCAATATTTTTGGGATTTTGGCGATGGCAATACTTCTACAGCCACCAATCCCACACATACCTACAACGATACCGGTGTATACACCATTATGTTGATAGCCATGGATTCTCTCTCTTGTTTGCTTTCCGATACGGCTTATACAACCATAAAAGTAGTTGGCCCTCCCGAAGCAGAAGTAAGTACCTCCGTTAGTATTTGTCCCGGAGATAGCACTCAACTCTCCTCTTCAGGAGGCGATACTTATCTTTGGATACCATCAGCAGGACTAAGCAATGCAAATATTCCAAACCCCAAAGCCTCTCCCAATTCTACCACTACTTATAAAGTGATAGTTGGAAATTTTTGCGGTTTTGATACTGCCGAAGTTACCATTTCAGTGTTTACTGACCCTACATCAGCCATGGCTGATACGGCCATTTGTATAGGACAAAGTATTCAATTAAGCACATCTGGAGGAGTGAGCTACCAGTGGGTTCCTGCCACCTTTTTGAGCAACCCCAATATTGCCAATCCGCAATGCACTCCCACTAATACAACGCACTATACCATCCACATTACTGATGCCAACGGTTGCGAATGGCAACAAGATGTAACCATTACGGTTGATACAATTTTACCAAATGCCTTGGCGTTAAACGATACTACGATTTGCAGAGGCGATACCATCTTTGTATACGGCTCTGGTGGCTCAAGTTATAATTGGTATCCAAACTATAATATCATCAACGCTTTTAATGATACGGCTCAGGTGTTTCCGCTTGTTTCTACTACTTATTATTTAATTGCTAAAAATGCCTGCGGACAAGATTTAGATAGCTTGCATATTACCGTTGTATTTGTTGATGCCATAGTTTGTAACGACACCGCTATTTGCATAGGCTCTCAGGCAACCTTATATGCCGGAGGAGGAGATTTTTATGAATGGAAACCGGCTGCTCCCCTCAACGATGCTTCTATTTCTAATCCAACGGCTACCATCTACTTGCCCACTGTATTTAATGTTGAAGTAAGCAATGCGTTGGGTTGCAAAGATATTGCAACCGTAAAGGTTGATACCCTGCCTCGTCCGTATGTTTCGGCAGGTGCCGACACGGTTATCGAATTTTACGATGAATACCAATTACACGGGTATGGAAACGGACTTCCGCACTGGAGCCCCGATTACTTTTTAAGTTGCACCAACTGCTTTAAACCATGGGCAAGACCCGAAGTAACTACCGAATATGTTTTTACCATTACTGATACCAATGGATGCAAAAATTCAGACACCATTAAAGTGGTTGTTAAAGGAAATCTTTATATACCCAATACTTTTACGCCAGACGGAGATGGTATAAATGATATTTTTTATGCCTACGGTTACAATCTGAAAAATTTTAAAATGTTTATCTTCAACCGTTGGGGTGAGTTCCTTTTCGAAAGTACAGAGTTGGTAAAAGGCTGGGATGGAAAATACAAAGGAAATCCTTGCCAATTGGGCACTTACATTTGGAAAGTATTTTACACCGATGATGCCAATGTGAGCAAGCAAGCTACAGGGCACGTGAATTTGATTAAGTAAAAAACGAGGTGATTAGAAAATAGCCCTTAAATTTTTTCCATATTCAGCCATTTTAATGCACTTCCACTAAGCAGCATTTTCTTAGTATCATCGGTGTAGGGCATACTGCGAATCAACTTACCTGGCTCTAATTCGCCCAAGGGAAAAGGGTAATCAGAACCTAGGGCTACTTTATCGGCACCTACTAAATTTACGATGTAATCGAGCATTTTCTCATCATGTACCAAACTATCTAACCAAAATTTTCCCAAATAATTTTTCGGATTTATTTTGTTATCAATTGCACATAAATCAGGACGTACTTGAAACCCATGTTCTATGCGGCCAATAGAAGAAGGGAAGGCCCCCCCTCCGTGAGCAAAAGCGACCCTTAATTTAGGCAAGCGTTCAAACACGCCTCCAAAAATCATAGAACAAATGGCTAAAGAGGATTCGGCCGGCATACCCACTAACCAAGGCAGCCAGTATTTTTGCATTTTGTCTTTACCCATCATATCCCAAGGGTGAACAAAAACGCACATATCTAACTCCTGCACCGCTTCAAAAACAGGAAAGAGATGCTCGTCATTCAAATTCCAATCGTTAATATGAGAACCTATTTGAATACCTTTTAATCCTATTTTTTTACATCGTTGAAGTTCTTGTATGGCAAGTTTTTCATCTTGCATGGGCAAGGTACCCAAGCCTGCAAAACGAGAAGGAAAATCATTTACTATTCCGGCTATATGATCGTTTAAAAATTGAGCAATTTCTAAGGTATGTTGAGGTTTAGCCCAGTAATTAAACATGACCGGAACCGTGGATAAAACCTGTAAATCTACATGATGGAGATTACATTCTTTTGTGCGTACTTCCGCATTCCATGCGTTCGATTGTATTTCTCTGAAAAACGTATTATCCATCATCATACGGGCACAGCAGGGTTTGTGATGCTCTAAATGAATAAATCCTCCATATCCGAATTTTTCTTTGAAATGTGGAATTTTTTCGGGCAAAATATGTGTGTGTATGTCTATGGTAAAAAACTTGCTCATACTATACGAATCTTGCATCGGCTTCCATTGTATGCCCGCATTTTTTACATGTTCTCAAAGCGTTAGAAGAGTAAAACTCTTTAAAACGCGAGAGAAAATCGTTTTCGATATTAATCAGTTTAAAATATGATTCGTGCAGTTTCGTATTGCATTTTTCGCAGAACCAAAGCAGACCATCGGTATCGTTTTCTTTTCGCACTTTTTCAATAACCAATCCTACGGTGTTTTCGCCTCGCATGGGAGAGTGTGGCACTTTGGGTGGAAGCAGAAACATTTCGCCCTGTTTAATGGGTATATCAATGGGTTGGTTATCTACCTGAATACGCACATTTACATCGCCTTCAATTTGGTAAAATAATTCTTCCGATTCGTTGTAGTGGTAATCTTTACGAGCATTGGGGCCTCCCACTATCATTACAATAAAATCGCCCGCTTCTACATACAGGTTTTTATTAGCGACAGGGGGTTTTAGTAAATGTCGGTTTTCTTCAATCCATTGGTGCAAGTTGAAAGGGGGTTTTATTTCCATAAAATCGTTTTTTAAAAAAACAAGTTTAACTTCGCTTTGTTCACCCCGAAAATACAGATATTTTATGAATATAGATTTGAAAGACAAAACGGCCTTAGTTTGCGGAAGTACGCAAGGCATAGGTAAGGCGGCAGCTGTGATGCTGGCCGAAATGGGGGCCAATATAGTGCTGCTGGCCAGAAACACCGAAAAATTAAAAGAGGTTCAAAAACTGCTTAATACATCTCAGAATCAGAAACACCATTTTATTTCGGCCGATTTTACTTTTCCTCCCGAAGTAAAACTTGCCGTTGAAAATTACTTAGAAATAAATCCGCAAATAGATATTTTAGTAAATAACACCGGAGGGCCACAGGGTGGCCTCGTTTCTGAAGCCAAAACCGATGATTTTCTTCATGCCTTCAACAGTCATTTAATTTGCAACCATTTACTGGCACAAGCCGTAATTCCGGGTATGAAAAAAAGCAATTATGGTAGAATTATAAATATTATTTCCACTTCGGTAAAAATTCCTCTAAAAGGATTAGGGGTTTCGAATACCATAAGAGGTGCGGTAGCTAGTTGGGCTAAAACATTAGCAAATGAATTAGGGCAATACAACATTACAGTAAACAATGTACTACCTGGTGCTACCCATACACAGCGATTGCAACATTTACTGGAAAATAAAGCAAAAAGTACAGGAAAATCTGTGGAAGAATTATTGAGAGAAATGGAAACTGAAATACCGATGAAACGCATTGCAAGCCCAGAAGAAGTAGCGGCTGCCATTGCATTTTTAGCCTCTCCGGCCGCATCTTATATTAATGGAATCAACATTCCGGTAGATGGAGGAAGAACCGGTTGTTTGTAGAAATATGAAAGATGAAATGTGGAAAAGTGAAAATTTGAAATTTTAAAAACCAAAAATTGTTTAAATTGAAAAACTTTTGAGTTCTTTTTGTAAAACCTTTTATATTCTACGTTTTTAGATAAATACTTTTTAGGAAAAGGAAACTTTCATTAGTTATTTATGCCTTTCATTCACTCGTTATCTAGTTAACCGGCTATCCTTTTAATTTAAACACCACAGGCAAAGTGTAGTATTGGCTTACAGCTCTGCCGTTTTGCTTGGCCGGAAAAAATTCAGGAAACATCTTTAAAACACGTATTGCTTCGTTGCTGAGTTGTGCATGTGGCGTTCGTAACACTTCGATGTTTTCTATATCGCCTGATTTATTTACCACAAAACGTATAAAAACGGTGCCTTCTATTTCGGCTTTTTTCATATCGGCAGGATATTTTAAATTTTTTTGAAGCACTTTATTAATCTCATCAAATGTGCAGAGTTTACGTTGCTCTTCGTCTTCAATATTTTTACAACTTTTGGTATGAGCAAAATGCTCGGCATGAAAAACAGGCACATCGGGTTCATCTATTTTTTCTGTTTCTATGGGAACAATAGTGGTATTATTCGTAATTGAATTTGAATTGGGTGTATTATCGGTGTTTATTACCGCAGTGTTGGCAACCGGTACAAATTGCAGTGAGCGTGCTAGGTGTTGTTTATTCACTTTGGGAGCTTCGGGTTTTGTTTCATTAAAAAAGGTATTGGGTATTACAAAATCTTCTGTAATGGGTGTTTCTTTAGGTTCGAATTTAAAAAGGATATACGAACTTTTCCACTCAAAAGCTAAGAAAACAAGACCTAACGAAAGGATTAAACCTAACTGAAAAAATATAAACTTTTTATTTTCTAATGTTTGTGAGGCATTTTTTTTGGTTTCCATGGCTTTGGGGGGTTAAGTTTAAAATATATAACTACATTAGCGGTTTAATTATTGTGTAGATGCTGTCTCATTTAAAATTCCATACCATGTCTAAAAAAATATTTTTATCTGCTCTTATATTGGTTGTTTTTTTCTCTTGTAAAACAAAACCGGTTGTTACTTCTACAACTACTGCAAAAGCCGATAGAATAATACAGTTTGGCGAAGGAGGTGGATTTACAGGAATGTATGAAGAGTTTCAACTTTTAGAAACCGGAGAATTAAAATATCTTGACAGCAAAACGGAACGCTGGATTTTGAAAAAAAACTTTTCTGATACGCAAACAAAATCTTTTTTTAATCAGCTTGATGAGGCAGATATTAAGGGTGTGGATTTTAATAAACCGGGCAACATGAGTTCCTACATTGAACTAAAAACGAATGGCACTACCTACAGGGTAACGTGGGGGAGCCCCAGCGCTTTTCCACCTCAAAAAATTGTTGATATTTTTAATCTACTAATGAAAGAGGCCAAAAAAGAGTAAAAAAGTTTAAAGATATTTTTCGATTTTAATTTTTTGGCCGTTTCTTTTTCTTGATTCGTTGTATTGCTCTATTTTAATTTTTAATACTTTGCTTGGCTTCCCATGCACCGTATATCTTTTTATTTAAATACAACAGCAAATCATTTAATTTAAAGGTTTCTCTAGCACTGGTTTACTTATGCAAAATAATTCCGCTATACACTTCCGATTCTATGGCAAAGACATTATCATCGCATCGAAAAAAATTCAGATAAATATAACATGTAATTTTTGTGAAGAGGATCTGACCGTTTGCAGATTACCCATTAAATCGCTTGTATAGGTAGTATAAGGGTAAGTATAATCGTAAGTACGATAACAAATTTTGTTTAGCGTTTCGTTTTGGTATTTAATATTTTTCTTGCCCTCAAAATAATTTTTGGTGTGGTGTTTTAATTCTTCCAAGGGCAGGTTAAAAATAGTATTCTTGTAGTAATTGGTTTTTTCTATTTTGAGTTCGTGTATTAATTTGCGTTTACATTCGTGCTTATGCTGTTGTGCATAAACCTTATTCCAAGCCCAATAGAAAAATTATCAGCAGACTTTGTATTATTTTATACTCTTCATTTCTTTTCATTTTAGTTGGCATACTTCCTCTCATTAGACAAAGCCGCAGAAGTGATTATGGTATTATAAAATATTTCTTGCAGAACACTCTTTAATAGTCTTTTCCTTCTGTTATTTTTCTTTTTGTACGCAATGTAGTATCGTTGTACCTATCTATTTTAGTTTGTAATTCTTGTGTTGGTTGCCATTTACCCCGTATTTTTTCGTTTAGGTATTCAAAAAAATCATCTTCGTTAAATTGCTTTTGAATATGTATGTAAAAAGGAGTATTTACAGTTTGTCCCAATACAAAATTTTCTTTTTCATAAAGCATTATTCTAGACTCTGTTTCGTTCTCTCTCGCATAAGATATACAAACCCGATATGGAACACTCCTGTATCTAAGTCCGTTTCGTGTTTCGGTAACCGGCAATCCTCTACTGTCTTTACTTGTATGCACAATAGTATAATCTTCTTGATTGGCAGCCGAATAATACCCTCGGAAACATATTTCGTTCGCGTTGTTATTGTATAACTTAAAACCAATGTGTTTAATAAAATATACTGCACTTAAATCGGCTACTGTTTTATACGGTACTTGAAAAACCGCATTGGAATAATACTCCTTTTTACTTTCTTCTATTTCTTTAAGTAATGTTTTTTTAGAAACTTTTTCTGCCTTTTGCCCTAGTGTATGTTTAGCAGAAAATAAAATAAGGCACATTGCAATAAATATAGTTTTTATTCCTTGCATTTATTGTTTTATTAATTTATAACTAGTTGTTACATTTTCACTATCGGTTAGCCGAAGTACATAATAACCTTTATTTATAAGGCTAAGGTTTATTTCGGTTAAAGTAGATTTTTTTATATTCTCGGTTTCCAAAATTAATCTACCTGTTACATCATACAATTCCATTTTTATATTTTCACTTTTTTCGTTTTGAATATATACATTATTATTGGTGGGGTTGGGATATACTTTGTAGGCATTGCTTGCACTATTTTCTTCTACTCCCACACTTATTGCTGCATGCACAAACCATAAATCTTCCGTTCCAAAGGGTGCAAGTGTTTTTTCTCCAGAAACAGGTGAGGTAGACGAACCAGCTAATAAAATAGAATTTGAAGACGTAAAACTCATGGTATGTAACGCATCTGTTTGCATGCCACCAACAGTTTTTTGATACAATATATTGGCACTAGAATCAATAGCCAAAAACCAGTAATCTGACATTCCTCGCGAGTTCTCTGTTTTAATACCCGAAATGTTAGAACTAGAAGTGCAACCAAGTCAGATTTTATTGTCCGAAATGTGTGCACTCCTAATTCCATCACCTGCATTCCCCACCATAAATATTATCCCAAATAATGTTTCCGTTAAAATCTGTTTTTATTACCCAGTAATCTGAATTCCCTCTGTTAGGGGATAATTTATTGCCTGACACTGGCGAATCGGAAATGCCACATAACAAATAGTCATCATCGAGTAAAAGTATTTTAAAGAAAGTGTCATCACCGCTACCTCCGTAGGTGTATTGGTCTAATATGGCTCCGTTCGCATCGGTTTTTAACAACCAAAAATCTGAATTACCAAAATTGCTTGTTGTTTTATTGCCGCTTATACCTGATTGAGATGTTGCAGCTATAAGAATTTCGTTAGCCGAATGATTAACTATAATATCAAAGAGTAAATCGTTTTGCAAACCACCATAGCAGTTCTGCCAAATTTCATCTAAATTGTTATTAAATAAGCTAACCCATGCATCAGAGTTTCCAATCGCACATGTTTTATAGTTGTTTACATCCCCCCCCCCTCCAGAAAAACCTATTACTATATTGGCATTAATCGTATCTATATTTCTTATATCTACTCCATCTGTTGTACCATAAAGCCTTTGATTTAAAATATTAAAAAATTGGGCTTGTACAGAGGAAACGAATAGTAATAAATATAAAACTACTGTATATTGTATTGTTTTCATACGTTTAGGTTTAAAACAAACTCCTCGCAAGTTTTAGCTAGGAGGTGCTTGTTATTTAATGATTGTCATTGTTTTTAAAGAGCCGTCTTCAAATATAAATTTATTATATAAAAAGCCTTGCGGTATGCTTCCGTTTCCTTGTGGTTTTATGGTATGAGTACGTTCTTCTCCTTTTTGCAGTACAAAGTTTTTACTGTAAATTTCGTTCATATAACTATCATATAACTTATAGATAAACTTTACTTTTGCCGCAGCTTCCATTTTTAACTGAAACTGGTTTTCGGTAATGGGAACAGGATAAATAGTAGGTGTTAAAAAATCGGCTTGGTTACTGCTTATTACTGTGTTTTTTTCTACTTCAAAAACCCATGTTATTAAACCTAATTCATCGGTAAATAAATTTAATCGGTACAAGCCTTTATTTAAGGAAATATCGGGTGCAATAATTTCTCCGCTAGGGCTGATGATTTGATTATTTGTAAGAGTAGCCGAAAAATTAAGTGTATCTAATCGTACAAATTGAACTTCATGAATAACATCAATGATTTTTTTTCCACTGTCACCAATAAAATTTAAACATGGATTTGAAGAAAAAATAATTGTATAAAAACCACTGACAATCGTATCAAAAACAGTTTTATTTATACATGGCACAATATCATTACCAGCAGATGCACCTCCTACAGATAATCCCGAACAAATTAATTCATCAGCCTGTGGCATACCTAAATTTTGATTTCCGGGCACATCGGCATAATCGTTAAATACATCCGATGCCCATTGTACATTGTTCGCACAGGTGGTATTATTGTGCAATAAAATAGGGGTTTCTACTCCAACATAAGTATTCCATTTTCCTAAATATTTTTGTACTCCGTATACAGTTTGACCATTAGGAGTAATGGCATTCCCATCTTTATCGGTATATATTACGTTAGGGTATGGATTTGAGAACTTAATTATCTTGTTATTTGCTAAATACCCATCTTGTTGAAAATTTGCAATGTCTCCAACAGTAACAGCCCTATAAAGGTGCATATAGCTAGTATTATTGGGATGTGTGTAAATACTAAATTGAGTTTGCCCCATATACTCATAATAAGGTATGGCTGTTTGGCTTTGATTATCGAAATAATTAAATGTACTCATTAATTTAAACGTACTGCTGCCATTGTTGGGGTGAAACCACCGTTGCAATTCGTAGGCATAATCTGAACCTACGCATTTGTGTACACATAGTTTATTAAAAGTACCGCAACCATCGCATTTTAAGGGATCGTCCATGCTTAGATTGGTATTGCCCTGCCAAGCGATAAGTTGATTATTGGTATTGTATAAATTTATTTTATATTGGTACTTCCCGGGTACTTGAAAATACGTAGAATCGAAATAATGATAGGTGCTATTTCTAAGAGTTATTACTTCTCCGAGTTTGTAATCAAGGCTATCTAGTCCAGTCTTTTTATAAATCTCCATTTCCCACCTCGCAATATTTTCGAACTGCGGATAATTAATTACTAAATAACCTTGTGATTGTGCCGGTTCAAGCATTACTACATTGGTTTCGTTTAATTGCCCCTTAGAATGAATGGGTAAGACTAATAGATAGATAGATAGATAGACTATTCAACCACCTACACGCTACTTTTTTTTAAGTTTTTGGTTTCCATGGTTTTTGGGTTTTAAAAGTTTCAACTGCTAATTTATAAAAATAAATTTATAACTCCAAGAGAGATAAAGAGAAATGTTTTGCTTTATAAACGCAAATCATAAAAAAAAAACGAAATGAGGTTCTTTCTTACTTCTTCCCACTCGCTTGGCCGTACCGAGCAAGTGTATAGAAATACTATTTCATACCCGTAATGCATTTGAAAGGAAATTTGTCAATTCGAGTGAATTCCACGATTGAAATGACTGAAATTAGCATCGAGAATACAAATTTTCGAAACAAAAAGTGTTGTTCTTACTTCGATAAACTCAGTATGAACTTAAATTTTCTTTCAGAAATACTCGAACTGACACTTTTTTTTATTGAAAATTCTTCTAAATGCACTATGGGTTATTTCATTTCAACTTCAGAATCACAATTTCCACCCTTCGATTGGCTGCATGTTGGCTTTCGGTAACAGGGTTTGGATAAAGCATTTTAGAGTTTCCGTATCCGGAAGTTTTTAACCTTTTTTCTTCGATACCATTTTCTATTAAGAATTGTTTTACTGCTTCTGCCCTGTTTTCCGACAATTTACGGTACATGCTGTTATTACTTTCATTTGGGCCATTTACATGGCCTATAATATGAATTGTCGCATTTTCATTTTGTGTCATAAAGTTTAATAAGGCATGTAAGGAGGGTTTCGAGCTTGGTAAAAAAGTGGCTACATTTCCATAAAACTGTATGTTGGTAAGATTCACTTTTTCTCCTTCTTTTAAAGGAGCTAAAGAAATTTGCACAATTTCTTTACTACCCTTATTTCCTGCAACCACCGCTTTGCTTTCGAACATATATCCCGGTGCAGAAACATTAACAGTAAAAGATTCGTAGTTATTTACCATAAACTTGTATTCGCTGGCTTGCAACGATGTATCGTTTCGGGAAGCTAAACCCATCAAATCTAAATTGGCAATGAGTGGCGTTTTTTTGTCGGTTTCAGTAATCCGAATAATTACTTCTGCTTTCTTTTCTTCTTCTACCGCCTTCAACTTTTCTGTTTTTATTTCAATATTTTCTTTCACTACTGGCTTTAGAATATTTTTGTTTAACTTCTCCACTACTAGCGTATGCCCTTTCCCCGATTTGCTCCAATTGTTTGTTGCAATAATTATTTGTTGATTTTCTTTTACAAATATTGAAGCGGAATAGGCGTTACCTACTCCCGAGGGCACAAATTGGCTTTTTGCATTTTTTGACAAGCCCGTTTTGCCCCCATTATTTTTATCAACCCTAGAGATGTTGGCTCTATGGGGCTTAAGTGCTGTAATGGAATTGCAATCGGCATTTTTTTCTGAAACATACACTAAAAAATCCCAGTCATCATTGGCATCATCGGGAATTAACTCAAAGATAAACTCTCCGTTTTGGGCAATGGGTATTTTATACCAAACCGATTGCTCCTCTTCGGGAAATAAGTACGGATGACGAAGTGGATTATTAGTAATTTCTTTTTTATTTCCAAAATTTAGCACAGGCCCTGTTTGGTAAATGGAATCGAGTAAAACAACAGCCGAATGACAGTCGCTGAAATGTTGTTGTGCAAAAACTGAATTCGTAAAAAGTATTAATAAGATTAAACACTTTTCTTTCATACTTTAATAATTTAATGCTGAAGAGAGCCATTTTTCGGTTTCTTGGAAAGATGCAGCCTTTCTTTTAGCCAACTCTTCAACCTGGTCTTTTTCTATTTTACCTACTCCGAAATATTTTGCCTGCGGATGGGCAAAATACCAACCACTAACCGAAGCAGCCGGATACATGGCTAAACTTTCGGTTAAAGTAACACCTGAATTCCTTTCGGCATTTAATAAAGTAAATATTTTTATTTTTTCGGTATGGTCGGGGCATGCCGGATATCCGGGTGCAGGTCTTATGCCCCTGTAATTTTCTTTTATCAACTCTTCGGCATTCCAATTTTCGTTTGGAGCATAAGCCCATAACTCCTTACGTACATACGCATGCATGTATTCGGCAAGGGCTTCGGCCAGCCTGTCGGCAAGGGCTTTTAGCATAATGCTGCTATAATCATCATGCTGCTCTTCAAATATTTTCAGGTATTTTTCAATGCCTATTCCGCAGGTTACTACAAAACAACCTATATAATCCTTTTGCCCACTTTGTTTAGGTGCAACAAAATCGGCCAAGCACATATTGTAAGCCCCACCTGCTTTTTTGGTTTGTTGACGAAGATTATGATTGACGGCAAGAGTTTCGTTTCTGTTTTCGTTGGTATATATTTCTATATCGTCATCGTTTACCGTATTGGCCGGAAAAATTCCTACTACGGCATTGGCTGTAAGCCAGTTTTCACTTATTATTTTCTGAAGCATTTTTTGGGCATCGTTAAACAATTTGCTTGCTTCGTTGCCCACTTTTTCATCCTGTAATATTTCGGGGTATCGGCCCTTTAACTCCCAGGTTTGAAAAAAGGGTGTCCAATCTATCAAATGCAGAAAGGTAGAAATATCGAAATGTTTGAATGTTTTTATTCCTAAAAAATGAGGGGTAGAAATTTCCGACACCTTCCAATCTATTGGAAATTTATTTTTTCTGGCATTGGCAAGCGAAACTTTATCTTTAAAGGCAGAGCGGTTTGCGTGTTGTTTGCGTAGCTGTGCATATTCGGTTTTTACCTCATTTACAAAACCGGAATGGTTGGTTGCAAGCAAATTGGTAAGTACCGGCACCGAACGCGAAGCATCGGACACATACACGGTTTGAGCATTTGAATAATGAGGTTCAATCTTTACAGCGGTATGTACTTTAGAGGTAGTAGCTCCTCCAATTAAAAGAGGAATGGCAATATGTTGTTGTTGCATTTCTTTGGCTACGTTTACCATTTCATCAAGCGAAGGGGTTATTAATCCGCTTAAGCCAATGGCATCGACCTTCTCTCTTTTGGCTGTTTCTAAAATTTTTTCGGTTGGCACCATTACCCCTAAATCTATCACTTCGTAGTTATTGCAAGCTAACACAACGGCCACAATATTTTTTCCAATATCGTGTACATCGCCTTTTACGGTGGCTAATAGAATTTTCTTCGCATTGGAGCTAACGCCTTTTTGATTGGAGACTTCGATAAAAGGCTGCAAATAAGCCACTGCCTTTTTCATTACACGAGCACTTTTTACCACCTGGGGCAGAAACATTTTTCCGCTGCCAAACAAATCGCCTACCACGTTCATGCCTGCCATTAGCGGCCCTTCTATAATTTTTAATGGAGCATCAAAAGTCTTTAGGGCTTCGCACATATCCGCCTCAATAAAATCGGTAATGCCGTTTACCAACGAATGGGTTATTCTGTTTTGTAAAGTAGTACTTCTCCACTCTTCGTCTTTTTTACTTTTTTCTACGCTTTTATCTTTTACCTGCTCGGCATAACTTACTAACTTTTCGGTAACATCATGGCTTTTATTAAACAATACATCTTCTATTAATTGCAAAAAATTCTTATCAATATTTTCGTACACACGCAACTGTGAAGGGTTTACTATACCCATATCCATTCCGGCCTGTATGCCATGATATAGAAAAGCGGCATGAATGGCTTCTCGCATAGGGTCGTTTCCTCTAAAAGAAAAAGAAACATTACTCACCCCTCCGCTTACCTTAGCTAGCGGAAGGTTTTGCTTTATCCATTTAGTGGCTTCAAAAAATTCGATTGCATTTTTGCGATGTTCTTCCATTCCGGTGGCAACGGGAAAAATATTGGGATCGAAAATAATATCTTGTGCAGGGAAATGCACCTCGTTTACTAAAATATAATATGCTCTTTGACAAATATCTATTCTTCGCTGCAGAGTATCGGCTTGTCCTTGTTCATCGAAAGCCATCACCACTACGGCTGCCCCGTATTTCTTAATGAGGTTAGCCTGACGGATAAATTCTTTTTCGCCTTCTTTTAAAGAAATAGAATTTACAATCCCTTTCCCTTGTATACACTGCAAACCCTTTTCAATTACACTAAATTTAGAAGAATCTATCATTATAGGAACACGCGAAATATCGGGCTCTGCGGCAATCAAGTTCAAAAAAGCACACATAGCCTCTTCGGCATCGAGCATGGCTTCGTCCATACAAATATCGATTACCTGTGCCCCACCTTCCACTTGCTCGCGGGCTACCGAAAGAGCCTCATCGTATTTATTTTCTAAAATAAGGCGTGCAAATTTTTTAGAGCCAGTAACATTGGTGCGCTCGCCAATATTCATAAAATTGCTTTCGGGGGTAAGCGTTACCGCCTCTAATCCGCTTAAACGAAGGTATGGTTTTATAAGCGGAATTTTTCGGGGCCTGACTTTAGCGGCTTCCTGTGCAATATGTGAAATGTGTTCGGGTGTGGTACCGCAGCAACCGCCCACAATATTTACAAAACCGCTTTCTAAAAAATCGTGTATCTGGCAGGCCATATCGTGCGGGGTTTCATCGTATTCGCCAAACTGGTTGGGCAAACCCGCATTGGGATAAGCACTAATAAAAAAAGGAGCTTTTTCCGAAAGTTCTTTTAAATAGGGACGCATTTCTTTTGCCCCTAGTGCACAATTTAAACCTATGCTTAACAAATTTACATGCGATACAGAATTTAAAAAGGCTTCAACGGTTTGCCCGCTAAGTGTTCTTCCGCTGGCATCGGTAATGGTACCCGAAACCATAATAGGAAGTTCTATTCCTTTTTCTTCAAATACGGTTTGAATAGCAAACAATGTTGCTTTTGCATTTAAGGTATCGAAAATGGTTTCTGCGAGTAAAAGATCTACTCCGCCTTCTATTAAACCTGCTACCTGTTCCTTATAGGCATCAACTAGTTCGTTCCATGTTATAGCCCGATAACCCGGGTTGTTTACATCGGGCGAAAGTGAAAGGGTTCGATTGGTTGGGCCAATGGCTCCGGCAACAAAAATATCTTCTCTGTTATTGGAAGTTTTAAACTCGTTTGCCGCTTGGCGAGCTATTTTAGCCGCTTCCAGATTTATTTCGTAGGCCAACTCTTGCATATTGTAATCGGCTAATGAAATACGCTGTGCGTTAAAGGTATTGGTTTCTATAATATTGGCACCGGCCTGTAAATACTGTAGGTGTATGTTTTTTATTATTTCGGCTTGAGTTAAAACCAGCAAATCGTTGTTACCTTTTAAATCGCTTTGCCAGTTTTTAAAACGATTGCCACGGTAATCGGTTTCTTCGAGTTTGTGGTGCTGAATCATGGTGCCCATGGCACCATCTATCACCATTATTTTTTGTTGAAGAAGCTCTCTAATGTTCATTATTCGGGGAAGGGTGGCTAATCTCTTTTGCTTTTTGGTTATTTCTATAAATAAGGTAACCAATTACCACAAACAAAACATAAGGAATAAACATTAAGTACAAAATACCGTTGTTAACGCCTTCTGCAACATTTCCTCCTGCTTGTCCGTTCGACTCTACTACTGCTTTGCAAATAGAGCATTGCGAAAATAGATGGTTGCCAAACAGAAGTATTACTGCAAATAATAAAAAAACTCTTTTATTCATTCCTTTACAAAGTTAGTTAAAAGAATATACAGTATTATCATAGAAATTGTTTACTGAATGGTCGCAATTACTTAAAAGATTCATTTTGTTTTAATTTTTCAAATATTGTTCAGTTCCTTAATTCTTGTTTCTTTTGCAGTAAATTACAATACCCGTGGAAACCATAAAAAGAACTAAAATTAAAGACCTGCTCACCTCAAAGCCCGATGGACGGGAAGTAAATGTAAAAGGCTGGGTACGCACCTTTAGAAATAACCAGTTTATAAGCCTAAACGATGGCTCTACCATACATAACCTGCAAGCGGTTATAAACTTCGAAAACACCGCT
The DNA here is from genome assembly GCA_905339165.1 of Flavobacteriales bacterium. Classification (GTDB taxonomy): domain Bacteria; phylum Bacteroidota; class Bacteroidia; order Flavobacteriales_E; family Vicingaceae; genus BCD5. Next base: position 38,136 of record CAJPFH010000038.1, on the reverse strand, counting down.
TCAGAAACCTTAAAACGCATTACCACCGGTGCCGCCCTTAGTATTACCGGCAAGTTGGTGCCTTCGTTAGGTAAAGGGCAAACTATGGAATTGCAAGCAGAAGCATTGGAAATACTGGGCGATTGCGACCCGGAGAAATACCCTCTTCAATTAAAAAACAGACCCAGTTTAGAATACCTAAGAGAAAATGCACATCTGCGTTTTAGAACAAACACATTCTCGGCCATTTTCAGAATACGGCATGCCTTGGCATTTGCTATTCACGATTTTTTTAATAAAAGGGGGTTTGTGTATCTAAATACCCCTATTATTACCGCCTCCGATGCCGAGGGTGCAGGCGAAATGTTCCATGTTACCTCACTAAACGTAGCTAATCCGCCACGAAACGAAACAGGAAAAATAGATTTTAAAGAAGATTTTTTTGGAAAAGAAACTCACCTTACCGTTTCCGGTCAACTAGAAGCTGAATTAGGAGCAATGGCATTGGGCGAAGTGTACACCTTTGGCCCTACTTTTAGAGCAGAAAACTCAAATACCACCCGCCACCTTGCCGAATTTTGGATGATTGAACCGGAAGTAGCTTTTGCCAATTTAAACGATGATATGGATTTGGCAGAAGATTTACTAAAATACGTAATGCGATACGTACTGGACAACTGCAAAGACGATTTGGAATTTTTAAACAATCGCTTTTTAGAAGAGGAGAAAACTAAACCCCAACAAGAACGTGCCGAACTGGATTTGTTACAAAAACTACATTTCTGCACCGATAATCAATTTGAACGCATTACGTATACCGAAGCTATTGAGATACTAAAAAACAGTACGCCCAACAAAAAGAAAAAATTTCAATATCTCATAAACGAGTGGGGAGTAGATTTACAATCGGAACACGAACGCTTTTTGGTAGAAAAACACTTTAAAAAACCGGTAATTCTTACCGACTATCCTAAAGAAATAAAAGCTTTTTATATGCGGCTGAATGATGATAATAAAACCGTAAGAGCCATGGATATTTTATTTCCCGGAATTGGTGAAATTATTGGAGGTTCGCAACGCGAAGAACGATTAGACATTTTAGAAAACAAAATGAAAGCCATGAACATACCTGCCGAAGAAATGTACTGGTATTTAGACACCCGCAGATTTGGCTCTGCCCCCCATGCTGGTTTTGGATTAGGTTTTGAACGTTTGGTGCTTTTTGTTACCGGAATGACCAACATACGAGACGTAATACCTTTCCCTCGTTTTCCTAAAAGTGCCGAATTTTAATTTTGGAATAATTTTGGTTTAATTAAAATGAAGCCTTAATTTTAAAACATGCTAAAACAAACCTTACAACAGAAAATGCTGCAGAAGTTGTCTCCACAACAGATACAACTTATGAAACTATTGCAACTTCCCACGGTTGCTTTAGAACAACGCATAAAAGAAGAACTGGAAATAAACCCTGCACTCGATGAAGGAAAAGATGAAGACGATACAGTACAAGATGACATAGACAGCAATGATTACGATGATGATTCACCGGTTTCGGAAGCCGAGAAAGAATTTGATTATTACGAATATTCCAACGATGACGATACCCCCGACTATAAACTTTACGCAAACAATAAAGGGAAAGACGAAGAAACTCACCAAATGCCCGTTACCGGGGGGGTTACATTTCACGAAGTGTTAGAAGCACAGCTTAGGCTTACCCCACTTGGCGAAAACAAAATGAATGTGGCCAAACATTTAATCGGAAGTTTAGATGATTCCGGATATCTACGCAGAGATCTTTCGGCCATTATTGACGATTTGGCTTTTACACAAAATATAAGCACCAACCTCAACGAATTACAAGAAGCCCTTGCCATCATTCAGCAACTAGACCCTCCAGGGGTGGGAGCCCGCAACCTGCAAGAATGCCTGCTTTTACAAATAAAACGTAAAGACAATAAAAAGCCCTCCGTTATTTTGGCAAGAGAAATTTTGCAAGAAAAATTTGAGGAATTTACAAAAAAACACTTCGATAAAATTTCTAAATATTTTAATGCAAGTGCCAGCGAACTGAAAGATGCCATTGCTGAAATACTTAAACTAAACCCAAAACCCGGCAATTCCATTGGCGAAGTAAGCAAAAGTGCTTTGCAAATTGTGCCCGATTATTTGCTAACAATAGAAGAAGACGAAATTATCATTGCCATGAATTCGCGTAACGCTCCGGAATTGAAAATTAGCAGAACATACGCCAATATGCTGGAAGATTATAGCCGTTCGAAAGAAAAATCGAAATCACAACGCGATGCCGTAATGTTTGTGAAACAAAAACTAGATGCCGCCAAGTGGTTTATCGATGCCATACAGCAACGCCAAAACACTCTGCTTTACACCATGGAAGCCATTGCCTCCTACCAAAAAGAATATTTTTTAGAAGGAGATGAAACCAAGTTAAAACCTATGATTCTGAAAGATATTGCCGACATAGTAGGATTGGATATTTCTACCGTTTCGAGGGTAGTAAACAGCAAATACGTTCAAACACCCTACGGCACCTTTCTTCTAAAATCGTTCTTCTCCGAGTCTCTTTCTACCGATAGCGGAGAAGAGGTTTCTACCCGGGAAGTAAAAAAAATACTACAGGAAGAAATTGGAAAAGAAAGCAAGAAAAAACCACTTACAGACGACCATTTAGCCAAAGTGTTAAAACAAAAAGGCTATAATATAGCCCGTAGAACCGTTGCTAAATACCGCGAACAACTTGATATACCTGTAGCCAGAATGAGAAAGGAATTATGATTAGAATTTTTATCGGAGGACTGGCAAAACTCTTTTCTGTACTGTTTCACCCCATTTTTATTCCCCTCATAGGTATTGCATTTATCTTTCATTCCAACACCTATCTGAACTACACTATACACCCGGAACTTAAAAATGCCATTTATTTGCTAATAATACTTAACACCATTTTAATGCCTGTGGTAATTAGCTCATTTTTGCTTTGGAAAGGAATGATTACGAGTATTAAAATGGAAAACCAAAAAGAAAGAACATTACCTTACATCGGAACAATCATATTTTATCTACTAACTCTCTATCTACTCAAAGATGTGTATGTGCCTGCCTTAGTATTTTTATTTATGATAGGTGCTGCCGCCTCTGTACTTACTGCACTAATTATTAACTTTTTTTGGAAATTAAGTGCACACATGATTGGTATGGGAGGATTATGCGGAACTCTTATCTGCATCAGTCATAAACTTCAAACCGATATGCTCCTATTCATTCTCTTAACCATCATTGTATCTGGTTTCGTTGGTGCTTCAAGAATATTGTTAAAAGCTCATAACCCAAAACAAGTGTATGCAGGTTTTTTGATTGGGCTTTTTTGGCAACTACTCATTGTGCTTTAGTAAAGCAACTGAAGGACTCTTTTTATCGTCATTAATAAACAGCAATTTGTTAACATAAAACCATTCGTCAAAATTAACGTACAAGAGAAATAAGTTAACTTTGCCAACAATATATTAGAAATTTTGACATCCGGATTTAATACAAACGATAAGTATCTCAATGATATTTTAAGAAGAAGTTCGAGCAAATCGCTACTTGGAATTACCACTATTAACGATTTACGAGACATGGAATTCAATAACATTGAAATTACTCCCCAACATCGTTTGGCATTAAAAAATTTTGACAGGTACAGAATCAATCAACTTAAAAAAATAAAATCAGATGCAGCCTTTCACAACAAGTATATGCAGCTTCAGGCCATCGCCAATCTTATGCCCTACGAAGAATTTTTAAAAGAAGAATACTTTTAGTATCTTCGTTTCTCTTTTCGTACACTTTAAAATACATCTATATGAACAAATTCTTACTTTTTTTAGGATTGATTACCGGCATAAGTTTACAGGCACAACCTACACTTACCAATGCCAATATGGTACCCTCTATTGGCGAAACTTACACCTACTATGTGGCCGATTCCTTGGCTAATCCGGGAGGCAGTGGAGCTAACATCACATGGGATTTTTCCACCTTAAAAGGATATGCTGTGCCCACAGAAACCATTTATATTGTAAACCCGGCCTTAACCCCACAGGGGCCTGTTTATTTCGGAAGTTCTCAATTTGCCGATACTTCAGCAGGGAAAAACATTACCTATTACACAGCCAATAGCAATGAAATGATAAACAAAGGGTATGTATTTGTAAATCCATACACCGGTTCATCGGTTATTGAATGGGATATCAATGACGAAAAAATAATGCAGTTTCCATTTACCTACAGCACCAGTTTTAATGATAATTATTCCGGAACCCTGCACTATACCGTATTAGGAACCCCATTAACTGCCGCTATTAGCGGTTCTGTTAATGTGCAAGGAGATGGACATGGAACACTAATGCTTCCATTTTCTGTAACCTTAAGCAATGTACTAAGAGTTGTTACCACAGAAAATGCTTCGGCTAATATCCCGGGCTTCGGGCCGGTTAATATTTCTTCTACCATTTATTCGTTTTATGAACCCGGTACCAGCAAATACCCCATACTTCGTATTATTAATTCGACATTAAATGGAACGCAAAGTAATATGGCTTACTGCAAGTATCCTCTTAATGCGGGAGCTTCAGTAACAGAGAATGGTGCGTTTCATAATATCTCTTTGTTTCCGAATCCTGCAAACCAACACACTCAATTGAGCTTTTATTCCTCAAAAAGCAATACAGCCCACATTCTTTTAAAAAATATACTCGGACAAAAAGTAAGTACCGTGTTTAGCGGAACATTAAATGCAGGAAACAATACTTTTACCATAGAAACAGAGCAACTAAAAAGCGGTATCTATTTTATTACTATAGAAAATTCGGAGAGTTTGAAAACGATAAAACTACGAATAGAATAACTCATATAAAGAGCTATAAAAAAAGGGCGGAGAACACCGCCTTTTTTTTTATAATTTAATGCATACATTTTTAGGTTCCGTAAAAAACTCTATGGCTTCGAAACCTCCCTCTCTTCCCACACCCGAGTTTTTAACTCCGCCAAATGGAGTTCTCAAATCGCGTAATAACCAGCAATTAATCCATACTATACCGGAGTGTAATTTTTCAGCCATACGGTGTGCTCGGGTAAGATTGTTTGTCCACAATGTAGCAGCCAATCCATACTTGGTAGAATTAGCGTACATAAGCACCTCTTCTTCTGTATCAAAAGGCATAATGGTAACCACAGGCCCAAAAATTTCCTCTTGATTCGTACGGCAGTTAAAGGGCAATCCTTCTATTACAGTAGGCTTGATAAACCAACCCTTTTCGCATCGGCCAGTAAAAGAAGTTTGCTGGCCTCCACACAAAATGAGACCTCCTTCATGCTTTGCCAATTCAATGTATGATAATACTTTTTCCATGTGCTGTTTGGATACTACGGCACCTAATTTACTTTCGTCTAAAAGCGGGTCGCCCACCTGCATCTCGGAAACCTTTTGCACAAACACATTTTTAAATTTTTCATAAAGTGGTCTCTCCACAAATATTCTAGAACCACATAAACAAATTTGTCCCTGATTAGCAAAAGAGGATTGAACGGTAGTACTTAAAGCCGCTTCAAAATTGCAGTCAGAGAAAAGGATATTCGGATTTTTACCGCCCAATTCCAACGACATTTTTTTAAACATTGGAGCTGCTACCGATGCTATTTGTGCTCCGGTAGAGGTGCCTCCGGTAAAAGAAATTACCGGTATTTGCGGATGCCCACTTATGGCGGCTCCTACTTTATGACCTAATCCATGCACAATGTTTAGTACACCTGCAGGCAAGCCTGCCTCTATGCATATTTCGGAAAGCAAAAAGGCTGTCATAGGAGTAATTTCAGAGGGTTTTGCAACTACACAATTGCCGGTAGCTAAGGCCGGAGCTATTTTCCATGTAAATAAATACAAGGGCAAATTCCATGGAGAAATGCATCCTGCTACACCAATGGGCGAACGTAATGTATAGTTTAATGCATTACTCTCTAAATAATGTGTTTCGGTTGAATGGTGAAGAATGGCTGTTGCATAAAATCTAAAGTTGCTTGAAGCTCTTGGGATATCAACTTTTCTTGAAAGCCAAAGAGGCTTTCCGTTATCGTTCGTTTCGGCTAAGGCAAATTTTTCTAAATTTTGTTCAATTAAATCGGCTATTTTCAATAGAATATTCGACCGCTTTTCTATGCCAGCCACCGACCACGCAGGAAAGGCTTGCAGAGCAGCTTGCACAGCTATTTCCACATCTTTTTCATTGGAATCGGGCAAAAATGAATATACTTCTCCCGTAGCCGGATTGTAATTTTCTAATTTCTTTCCACTCACCGAATCGAGCAACTGCCCATTAATGTAATTTTTAATTTGCTGCATAAATAAAAGTAATTTCGATAAAATTAATAATAAAACTTGTGTGGCTTATTTTACTAAAATCAAACAACATAAAAAAAGGAGATACTTATTAAAAGTATCTCCTTTGCACAAAACAATTCTCACAGAAAGTGAGAAAACATGAAAAAACAATGTGTAACTAAACCTAATCTAATTACACTGCAAATATCCTTTCAAATTGCAGTATTACCTGTTAACAGAAATATAATAAGTGTTAAAAAAAGTTAAGTTGCCTGCCATTAAAACCGACACAACTACCTTTGTATAAAATGAAGAAAAACTACATCAGCATTTTAATTGTTATCATTTCTGCGGCACTTCTTGGGTTGGTATTTATACAATTATACTGGATTAAAAATGCTATTACACTTCGCGAAGATGAGTTTTACAGAAAAGTAACATTTGTTCTTTTTCAGGTTTCCAACAAGTTAGAAAAAATAGAAACCATGCAGCATATCCAGTCTGTTTCTAATGAGCAATGGGAAAAAATGAATGCACTAGACAATCCCATTATTGGCAATACCCTATTCTACGATACCATAAAAACATTCCGTGATGAAGATATGGAAATAAAAGTGGTGGAAGGAAAAACGCTTGACTCGTCAAAAAAAATAATTTCACAAAGTATTGAAGGCAACAGCAAAATCGGAAAAAACAGCTACGACTTTAAACTAAACCTAAATGCGTACAACCACAATAGTATTACCGCTACCATTAACGATAGCGTATATCTGTTGCAAAAAGAAAAACGAAGCAATCTCATCAGCGATTTAGTGGAAAAAATGTACGAACCCGAAAACATTAAACCTATAAAAGAAAGACTTAACAAAGATTTATTGGATTCTCTGCTAAAAAACGAATTGTTATTGGCTGGCATAAACACTCCATACGATTACAATGTGTTCGACTATTACGGCAACCCTTTGTTTGAATTGCATAAAAACCAACTCGAAAAATTTCAAACCCTATCGTACAACATGAAATTGTACCCATCGGACATTATAGAAAAACCCCATTTTTTGAGCATTTATTTTCCGAAACAAAAAAGCTACCTTTTAAAATCAATGGGGCTTATTCTTGCTTCTTCCGTAATAATTATGTTGTTTGTCATTGCTTCGTTTACCTATACCATACTTACCATACTGAAACAAAAAAAATTAAGCATTATTAAAAACGATTTTATAAATAACATGACACACGAATTAAAAACCCCTATCTCCACCATATCATTGGCTGCCGAAGCCCTTTCCGACCCTGAAATAAGTAACAACAGTTCTTTTCGAACAAATTACCTGAATATGATAAAAGACGAGAATAAACGCCTGGCCATGATGGTAGAAAATGTACTAAAAAGTGCTCTATGGGATAAACCCGATTTTAAACTGCATTTTGAAACACTAAATATACACGAAGTATTAACAGAAATTATAAATAGCCTATCCTTGCAAGTTCAGGTAAAAGGCGGTAAAATAGAAAAACGCTTTTTAGCAGAAAACGCTAAGGTTTCTGCTGACAAAGTACACATAACAAACCTTTTCTTTAATTTAATTGATAACGCTATAAAATACACCATTAAAACACCCGAAATAGTAGTAGAAACAACTACTCATAACAATTATTTAAAAATTGCCGTTAAAGACAACGGCATAGGCATTAGCAAGGAACACCAAAAAAAAATATTTGACAAATTTTACCGCGTTCCCACCGGAAATATTCACAATGTAAAAGGATTCGGATTAGGCCTAAACTACGTAAAAGCCATTGTAGAAAAACACAAAGGACAAATAACGGTTAAAAGCGAAGTAAACAAAGGAAGTTGCTTTGAAATTATATTACCCTCTAAACTCTAATAAACATGGAAAACGAAACAAAATCAAAAATACTACTAGCTGAAGACGACCAAAACCTCGGCACGCTCCTTTCGGAATACCTCTCTTTAAAAGGTTATTCTACCACACTTACCCGAAATGGGCAAGAAGCCTTTGATGCCTTTTTTAAAAATAATTTCAATCTATGCATCTTCGATGTAATGATGCCTCTGAAAGATGGTTTTACCCTTGCAAAAGAAATTAGAAAACATAACGAAGAAATACCTATTCTATTTTTAACGGCTAAATCATTAAAAGAAGATACACTGGAAGGCTTCAAATCCGGAGCCGATGATTATCTTACCAAGCCTTTTAGCATGGAAGAGCTTTTATACCGCATTAAAGCCTTACTAAAACGCACGCAAAACCAAACAAAAGAACTAGAACAAACCCTTTTCGAAATAGGTAAATTTCATTTCGACTACAATAAACAACTCTTAAAAACATCTCAAAGCGAACAAAAATTAACTTCGAAAGAAAATGAATTGCTCCGTTTGCTTTGCCTCTCACAAAACGGCATTCTAGACCGAACTTTTGCCCTGAAAAAAATATGGGAAGACGACAGTTATTTCAACGCCCGCAGCATGGATGTGTACATCGCAAAACTTCGTAAATACCTTAAAGCCGACCCGCAAGTAGAAATAATTAACATACACGGAAAAGGATTTAAACTTCTTGTAAACTAAAACCAAGTATCTTTGTTTCGTTATACTGAAACACAAAAATTGAAAAAATATGTTATCGAAAAAAATTGAAAACGCATTAAACCATCAAATTAAACTTGAAGCAGATTCTTCTCAGTTTTACTTAGCAATGGCATCATGGGCCGAACACAATGGACTAAACGGAGCAGCCTCTTTTTTGTATCGCCATTCTGACGAAGAAAGAATGCATATGCTTAAACTAGTTCATTATGTAAACGAACGTGGAGGAAAAGCGATAATCCCCTCTATTCAGCAACCTCCCACCTCTTTCCAGTCTCTCTCTCATATTTTTGAGAGTTTACTAAAACACGAAATAAACGTAACCAAAGAAATAAACAAAGTGGTAGGAGCCTGTCTTGAAGATAAAGATTATACAACCCACCATTTTATGCAATGGTATGTAGCCGAACAAATTGAAGAAGAAGCTTTGGCAAGAACCATTATGGATAAGTTAAAATTAATTGGAAACGATAAGGGAGGTCTCTACTTATTCGACCGAGATATTCAAACCTTGGCAAACGCCCCGGTTCCGAGCCCCAAAACAGCCTGATTCATATCTTACTATAAAATATTTCACATATTTTATAATCTGCATTTTTTAACAGGTTATTTTTTAATATTTTTACCACCTATTATTTAAAGGCTGAATTCTTGAAAAGGGTATTTCTATTTTTTATATTCTTGCTTTTTTTAGTTTCTGCGGCAAATGCTCAACGCAGAAAAACCGCCGCTTCGAACCGAGCTACCAAACCCAGTGTGGTAGACTATGAAGATGCCTTTAAACGAAAATCAAAAAAAGGCCCTAGAATAAATTCCGGACGCCCCGGCTCCTCGAAAAGAAATAATGATGCCACTGCCACTTTTGCTACAAAAAGAAGATACCATAAAACAATAAAACAAGGAAATAAAGAAGCTTTTGCAGGAGGTTCTAAAAAATCGAGTGGTGGAGGAAGGCAAGACGGAAAAGGAAAAAAGAAATAGTGAAAACCGCCTCTTTTACTATGCTTGTTTTTTAATTGTTTATTAACTTTGGCCTACTTTTTGAATTGGAAAAACCTCGTGAAAAGAATTATTTACATAATATCCTTTCTTACCCTCGTTTCGGCAACTCCTCCGCAAGGACCAGGTTACGATACCAATGCAAAAATAAAATCGGTGTTTATTTACAACTTTACCAAGTACATTGAGTGGCCAAAAAACTACCGCCAAGGCAATTTCATAGTAGGTGTTCTTGGAGAAAGTTCCCTGTATAAAGAACTTGAAAATATGGCTAAAACCAAGAAAGTAGCCAACCAAGATATTGAATTAGTTAAATTCAACGATTCGAAAGCCATTTCAAATTGCCATATTTTAATTATCCCTCCGGACCGCTCGGACGAATTAAATAACGCCATTAAACAGGTAAAAAAGAACAGTACCCTCATCATTACCGAAAAAGAGGGTTTAACCAAAGAGGGAGCCGCTATTAATTTTATTGTGCAAACCAATAAACAAAAATTTGAACTAAGTAAAACCAACGTAGAAAAATACAATTTAAAGGTAAACAGCAGTTTAGAATCGTTAGCCATTGTGGTTAACTAAAACACACAGATATGCGTAAATGGGCATACATATTACTCTTTACCCTCTTAGCCGGAACACAGCTAAAAGGGCAGGATATTGTCCAACAAGCTTTAATGCACCTTCAAAACAACGAATTGGAAAGTGCAAAAGAACTTGTAGATAAAGCCATTCAGTTAGATTTATATAATCAAAAAGCCACCACCTGGTTTTACTATGGTTATGTTTACAAAGAACTTTATAAGGCCAATGATGTAGGAAATATTAACTCAACCAACCTTGAAACAGCTTCTAATGCATACTTAAAAGCATTAGAAATGGACAATAATCACCCCGAAAAAAATAATAATATTTTAGGAATAAACTACCTTGCCATTCAATATTACAACATTGCCGGAACCATATTAAATCAAGCCACATTCAACGTAAATATCGACACCAATATTATCAACAAAGCCATCACAAATTATGCTCGTTACAAAGAACTTAAAAAAATATCCGAACCAAATTTCGATAATACAGAGCGAGATATATCCTTCTACTACCAACTAGGATCTGCATATCATTTAAAATACGATTCTTCAAAATTTGCCGATAAAAAAAGTGGCAAGTATGCCGAGCTCTATTTTGGAAAGGTGCTTGAACTAGATAACAATAATGTTTCCGCTTTATATAATGTGGGAATCATTTACTACAACGAAGCGGTTGATATAATCAACACACTCGATTACGATGAAGACTTGGAAAAACTAAACAAGTCGCTCGATTATTCTATAGAACTTTTCCTGAAGGCACTGCCCTACATGAAAAAAGCCTACGAATTAGAACCCAAAAGAAAAGAAACAATTGTAGGATTATCGTATATTTACCTCAGTTTAAACGATAACGAGAAATCGGAGCAGTTTAGAAAGGAACTTAAAATGCTCGAAGAAAACGAATAACTACAATGAGTTTTAGGTTTACTATTGGTAAAAAAATTGGCTTAGGCTTTGGGGTTCTTATTATTCTTACCGTGGGTGTATTTATGATTACAAACACCACTCTAAACCAAAGCAAACAAATAAACGATCAAATAAATGATATTTATAACCCTTCTGTTGCAGCTCTCGAAGAGTTAAAACTGTTGGGCTATCGTTCAAAACTGCTTATTTACACATGGGTATACTCTCCTAGTTCAACAGACGATAACCCCGATAAACTTCGTCTAAACAACCTTACCTTTCAAGATTTTCCCAGAATTAAAAAAAGATTGTTCGAACTTTCTGAACACTGGACCAAAGACGAGCAGTTTATGATTACTTCGGTATTTTCCGATTTCGAAGAACTTTGGAATTATCATAATGAAATTAAATCACTTCTCAACTCTTTTGAAAGTTACAACGATTCCGAAAATAAATTTTTAGCAGAATTTGAAATTGGAGAAGGAGGAAGAATTTATGAAAAAACCGATGAAATCATTTTTCAACTCGATGACCTTATAAAACGCCAAAAACTAAAATCAAACAAGGTTACCGAAGAAATGATTTCTTCTTTTGATTTGCTGCAATTTCTAGTTCGCTATCTCGGTATAGGGCTTGTTATTGGAGGTATCTTAATTGCCATTTTTACTACACGTACCATTGTTAAACCCGTTTATTCTCTTAAAAACATTTTGCTGGGTTTAAGTAAAGGCATTTTCCCTTCTCAAAAATTAAAACCAAGGAACGATGAAATTGGCGAAATGGTAGAAGCAATGGACACCTTAGTAGAAGGTTTAAAACGCACCAAAGATTTTGCAGAACAAGTAGGTTCAGGGAATTTTGAGTGGGAATACCAACCCCTTAGCGAAGCCGATGATTTAGGACATGCCCTTATAAAAATGCGTGATGACTTAGAAGTGAACGAAAGGGAACTAGAAAATAAGGTGAAAGAAAGAACAGCTGAGGTTGTAAAACAAAAAGAAGAACTGGAACAACAAAGCAAACGCATTGGAGAACTTTACACACAAGTTACCGACAGTATTCGTTATGCAAAACGCTTGCAAGAAGCCATTCTTCCACCTCCTACCACCGTAAAAAAATTACTTCCCAACTGCTTTATTTTATATAAACCCAAAGACATTGTGAGCGGAGACTTTTATTGGATGGACGAAAAAAACGGAAAAGTTTACTACTCCGCTGTAGATTGTACCGGGCATGGTGTACCGGGAGCTTTTATGAGTATTGTAGCGTACAACAATATACAAACAGCATTTAACGACCCCACCAATAACACTCCTGCAAGCATATTAAACGCTTTAAACAAAGGCATTACAAAATCGTTACACCAAAAAGAAGGAAATACTCGCGATGGAATGGATATGGCTATTTGTGCCATAGAAAAAAACAACAACTACATCGAATATGCCGGAGCAAACAATGCGTTGTACATTGTACGAAATGGTCAAGTTTTAGAAACAAAACCCAATAAACAAGCCATAGGCTCCTACAATGAAGAGGAAACTAAAGAATTTACCAATCATGTGATAGAGGTTCAAAAAGAAGATATGGTTTACATCTTTTCCGATGGGTATGCCGACCAATTTGGAGGTGCAAAAGGGAAAAAACTCATGTACAAAAAATTTAGGCAAATACTTATCGAAAATGCAGCCCTAAATACGTACGAACAGCAGGCTCACCTTAATAACTACATTGAAAACTGGAAAGATAAACTCGAACAAGTTGATGATATTCTTGTAATTGGTTTGCGTATTTCATAAATTTATATAACTTTATGTTTTGTTCTATATTAAAGCATAATCAGTTATGAAACAATCCTCTTTCAAATTTCTGTTTGCACTTTTCTTTACGCTAATATATTCCAACAGCCTCTACTGCAACATTAACGACACTCCTTGTAATGCCGATACAACTTTGCCCGTTATACCTTCCGTGTGTAATACTCCAACACAATCTACAGGTTATTCCTTTAATAACCTTACCGCAAACTGGGAAAATACGGGGCCACAATTTACAGGTTGTAAGGGCGGCACTTTTACCACCCCGGTTGCCGATGTTTGGTTCAGAGTTATTCCCACTCAAAAAAATTTGGTTTTAAACCTAACACAAGGAATGTTTGCCCCCTATTTAGACCAAGTCCGGTATACCATTTACCAATACAACGGAAACTGTAATTCTTTAGTACCCATTCAATGCAAAATAGGAACAACGAACACCTTAAGTGATACCATTTTTGGCCTCATTCCGCTTACAAAATATTACATTCAAATAGCAGGAAAAGATATAAACGATAAAGGTAATTTTCAAATCAGTTTTTCCTCATACGATTTTTGCACTTCTTGTATTTTACACACTTCTATGGATGTTAAGCCCGGAAGTGGCATGGGCAATTATCCACCCAACACAGAAGTTCAGTTTTGTATTTCTGTTGTGGGGTACAACCCTGCCAGTCCAAACCAACTGCATGGATTATCGTTAAATTTTGGAAACGGATGGGATATGAGTACCTTTTCCAATCTTACCCTCCCGTACTCTGTAAGTGGTACAGGGGCATGGGATTTTTATCCATCAGTAGCCCTACATGGAACTAATTACAAAGGTTACTTCTTCGAACCATACTTTTCGAGTAACGGAGACCCTTCCGATAACAAGGGCGACCAAGGAAATAATACCTCTATTTGGGTTTTTTGTTTCAAAATAAGAACCAAAACCGATAATACCTGCAATCAAACCAATAATAACTTAAACGTATTTGCCAAGTGGCACAATGATGCCGAAACCGGATCAGATTTTCCAAATAACAATTTCTGTCCGGCAGAAGGAAACCAACTTTCGTTTTTTGCTGTTCGTAATTGTTGCGGAGCTCCCCAACAACTTAATGTTACAAAAACTTCTTGCAAAGGTTTATGCGATGCAAAAGTTCAGCTAACCCAAACAGGCAACAATGCCACTTTTACACTCAAAGATGCCAACAACAATACAATAGGCTCCTCCCAGTTTGGGCAAAGTTGTCTGTTTCAGAATCTCTGTGCAAATAAATATACTTTATTTATAGATGCTATTGCTTGCACCAACACACTCTCCTTCGAAGTATTGGAAAATGATAGCGTATTGGCATTACAAAATGTTTTTGGTTGCGTAGGAGAAGAAAAAAACGAAGCTTCTGCTTTACCCACTTACCCTCAACTGTTAAATAGGGCTCCTTATTCGTACGAATGGGAAAGTTTGCCTCTTTTCCCCCCATATTTTCTTGCCTATAACCCATCTAATACAGCAACAAACATGCCTGGTGGAGTTTATAATGTTAGAGTAAAAGACAAGAACGGATGTGTTGCAGAAAAAGAGATTTTTATTTTTGATAAACCAAAAGATAATGCCATCCTTTCCTATTCCAATACCGTTTTTTGCACCAACAGTGCAGCAGCTACTCCCACGTTTTCTCCTTCGGGAGGCTCTTTTACATCAAGTCCGAGTGGATTAAGTTTAAACCCTTCAACCGGAGAAATAATCTTCTCTTCATCTACACCTAACACCTATTTTATAATATACAACTCCGAAACCAATTCGAATAAATGCGGAGATACTGCTTCTTTTAAAATTACTGTTCAGTCTCCTCCGTCACCCCCTACTCTTTCTAAAAACGCGGTAGAATATTGCATTAATACCTTTACCGATACCATTTTTGCATTTAATAACCCTCCGGGCACTACCGTTGTTTGGTTAGATCAAAACTTAAACATAGTTGCAACAGGTTTATTCTATGTTCCCTCATTTACAAATACTGGACAAGTTACTATTTACGTGGTTTCTTACGATCCGATTACGGGGTGTTACAGTAATCCTACCACATTAACCGTAACCATTAAAAATGGAGGGAACATAGATGCCGGAGAAAACCAAACCATCTGCTTCGGACACACTGCATTGCTTGAAGCAAAAGGTAGTGCTTCTGAAATACTTTGGCAACCGGGGAAAGGACTTTCCGATAGTACAGCCTTTAATACCATTGCCTCGCCAGAAAAAACCATAATGTATTATGCTTATGCCAAAAGTAACGATGGTTGTAATGGTATAGATTCTGTTCTCATTACTATTGAAAACAATCCTGAATGCGATTTAAAAATATATTCGGGTTTTACACCCAATATTGATGGTAAAAACGACACATGGCTTATTGACGGAATCCGTCTATACCCCGACAATAATGTTAAAATATTTAACCGTTGGGGAACCAATGTATTTGCAGTAAAAAACTACGATAACCAGCAAAATGTATGGAAGGGAAAAAATAAAGAGGGCAATAATTTGCCTTCCGGAACTTATTATTATATAGTAGATATTGGCACAAAAAAATACAAAGGCTGGGTTGAATTAACCCGTTAATTAACAAACATATTCTTTATATTGCATACATTTGTGCTTCAAAATTGTCCAAAAATGAAAAAGATTTTTACCCTAATTGCTGTAGTATTTTTTTCTTTTATTCAAGCCTACTCACAAGGTAGCCCCAATGGTATCAATTATCAGGCGGTTGCTAGAGATTTGGCGGGCGAACCTTTGGCTAATCAAAACCTGAATGTTAAAATTTTTATTACCAATGCCACAGGATTAACCACCTTTTACAGTGAAGAGCACAATGTTACAACCAACCAGTTTGGATTGTTTACACTGGTTATTGGAACAGGGGGTAATAGATTTCCAAACAGTAATTTTCAAATAAAATCTTTAGCTTGGGGTACCCAAGCTCATTTTATAAAATTTGAAATAGACGGACAAGCTTCTTCCCTTATACAGCTATTATCGGTTCCCTACGCTTTTTATGCCGATAATTCAGGTAATGGTGGGGTACAAGGCCCTACCGGGCCACAAGGAGTTACCGGACCCAGTGGTGCAAAAGGAGCTACAGGAGCCACCGGAACAACAGGAGCTATAGGCGTTACAGGCCCCACAGGTATTACAGGAACTACTGGATTGCAAGGAATTCAGGGTATTACAGGAGCCCCCGGAACAACAGGAGCTATAGGCGTTACAGGCCCCACAGGTATTACAGGAACTACAGGACCCGCTCCGGCAAATTCCACAGAAGCCACCAGTGCCAATGTTTGGTCTATTTTAGGAAATGCCAACACCTTTCCGGCTTCACACTTCTTAGGTACCACAGACGGGCAACCTATCCTTTTCAAAACTTGGAATGCAGAGAGAATGAGAATTCTAAATACAGGGGAAATTGGAATAGGAACATCTATTCCTACAGCAAAACTAGAATTGCAAGGAGTTTCAGATATTAATGCTCAGGTAAGGTCTATAAGAAATGGTGGAGCCACTGCATTTTTTGGTGGTGGCCAAGTAGGTGGTTACATTGGCACATTAACAAACCATGATTTTTATATCAGAACTAATAGCCTAGACAGGATGATTATTACTGCTGTCGGAAATGTTGGCATAGGCACAACAAATCCAGATACTCGATTACATTTGCTAGGAACAAGTTATGAAAGTTTAAAAATACAAACATCTTCTAACTCAGGTGCAGGGGTACAAACAGTTTTCACCACACCTCAAAATGAATGGATAATAGGTTCCCGAAACGATGGGGCCTTTGGTGCTTCAGAAAATTTTGCCATAGCCGATGGTACTCTTCCCCGCATGGTTTTTGACCAAAATGGAAATGTGGGAATTGGAACGAATACACCTACCCAACGCCTGCAAGTTGAACATAATACAGACCATTCCATTAGTATGCTTGCTCCCAATAATGCAAATATGTACTTAGCTTTTGGAACTCCGGCTCAATATAACAAAGGACTGATACAATATAATAATGCTAGTAATATGATGACCTTTTGGACTAATAATTCAGAAAAGATGTATATTACATCTGCCGGAGATATCGGAATAGGAACCAATTCTCCGGCAAGTAGGTTGCACATTTCGGGCAATGGATTATGGTCTTCATTTATTTCTATGCAACATACTACCGAATGGGCTGCCGGAGTTGATGGAAATGATTTTTTAATTGTAAAAAAGAGTGGTGCAACTTTTACACCTTTTCGAATGTATGCCACCGGTGGTATTGATTTTAACAATGCTTCGGGCACAAACATTGTAAAAATTTTAAATAGTGGAAATGTGGGAATTGGAAATGCCAGTCCAACTGCAAAACTCGATGTAAGCGGCACCTTTAAGCTAACCGATGGGACTCAAGGGGCTGGCAAACTTTTAACTTCAGATGCCTCAGGGAATGCCTCATGGGCTGTTAGACAAGTGGCCTTTACTGCTAAAAAAGTTGTATCGCAAAATCTACCTATAAACAGCTATTCTGATATTATTTATGAAGTAGAAGATTTTGACCATGGAAATGCATACAACCCCGCCACAGGAGTTTTTACAGCTCCGGTAAACGGAGTGTATTCATTTGATGCCGGCTTATATTACCCAAGTGCCTACGGTCGTCCAACAATCTTGGTAAATGTAAATGGAAATGATGTGATTGGGGCGTATGACCAAGTTCCGTCTGGGCAATTTACAGCCACAATTAGCCATACTCTTTATTTAACTTCTGGTTCTACCGTTAAAATTAGAGTTTATAATCAAGCTAATCTTATTAGTGTTAGTGGAGCATCATTAACTTCATGGTTTAACGGACATCTTGTTTATTCTTATTAAAGTATCTTTTTTTGATTTGAATAATACTATATTTGCATACATTCCGCTAA
The DNA here is from genome assembly GCA_905339165.1 of Flavobacteriales bacterium. GTDB lineage: Bacteria > Bacteroidota > Bacteroidia > Flavobacteriales_E > Vicingaceae > BCD5. The sequence continues at coordinate 19,908 of CAJPFH010000038.1, read as the reverse complement.
CAATCAATCATCGATGAAAAGAAACATAATTCTCATTTTCTCTTTCTTGTTTGGCTCTGCCTACCTTTTTGCACAAGGCAGCCCCAATGGAATCAATTATCAGGCGGTTGCCAGAGATTTGGCAGGCGAACCTTTGGCTAATCAAAATATAAATGTTAAAATTTTTATTACCAACGCCACTGGATTAACCACCTTTTACAGCGAAGAACACAATGTTACAACCAACCAGTTTGGGTTATTTACACTGGTTATTGGAACAGGGGGTAATAGATTTCCAAGCAGTAATTTTCAAATAAAATCTTTAGCTTGGGGCAACCAAGCACATTTTATAAAATTTGAAATAGACGGACAAGCTTCTTCCCTTATACAGCTATTATCGGTTCCCTATGCTTTTTATGCCGATAATTCAGGGAATGGAGGAGTACAAGGCCCTACCGGGCCACAAGGAGTTACGGGGCCTAGTGGAGCAAAAGGAGCCACGGGTGTTACAGGAACTACAGGAACAACTGGTGCTATGGGCATTACAGGACCAACAGGAACTACTGGATTACAAGGAATTCAAGGTGTTACAGGAGCCACCGGAACAACGGGGGCTATGGGTGTTACAGGACCAACAGGAACTACAGGATTACAAGGGGTTCAGGGTGCTACAGGAGCTACCGGTACTACTGGACTTACCGGAGCTACCGGCACTACAGGTGTTGCTGGTACTACTGGTTTAACCGGACCCACAGGACCCGCTCCGGCAAATGCTACCGATGCAACGAATGCGAATGTTTGGTCAATTGTTGGAAACGCAGGTATAAATCCTGTTTCACACTTCTTAGGCACTACAGACGCTCAACCTATCATTTTCAGAACATCTAATACAGAGAGAATGAGAATTTTGTCTACTGGAAATGTAGGAATAGGAACGATTAATCCTCTTCAACAATTCACCTTATCTCATGCTACTTCTCCTATATTTAGGCTAGAAAGATCTGGTTTGAATATGTTCGATTGGGAAGTTTACTCTGATAACATGGGATTTCACATAAGGGGTGGTGCTGATGGAACAGGTGGTTCATTAACTGATTATGTAACCATTGATGGAAATGGAAAAGTAGGAATTGGAACCGGTATTCCCTCTCAAAAATTAGATGTAAATGGTAATACCAATATTTTAGGAGATGGTGCAGGGGACCCCTTAGTGGTTCGTTCACCAATAGACGGATTTTCATTAACGATTAAAGAATCGGACAATGGAGGTGAAGCTGCTCGGATTTTTGGATATGCTACCCGTGGTCGTATGCTTCTTTATAATAATGGAAGTTCTGCCATTAATCTCGATGCAGATCCAAGCACTTTTTCTTACATTAATGCCGGAAATGTAGGAATTGGCACCTCAACACCCGGTGCCAAGCTACAAATTAATAATACAACAGCATTAACGAGCGTTGATATTCAAACCACCTTAAATTCTGCATCACCGAAATATGGTATAAATAGCTACAACAATAGCTCTGGAGCAGGCTCTAATTATGGGGGTTATTTCTATGTTACGGGTAGTACAATCGATAACTACGCAGTATACGGAAGTGCTGCAGGTAACAGCGGAACAAAAACCGGACTTTATGGAGCAGCTACCGGAACCGGAACAAACTATGCATTGCGAAGCAGTGCCGTAGGTGGAACTACCAACTGGGCGGGGTATTTTGATGGAGGAAATGTGTTTATTCAGAACAACTTGGGAATTGGGATTTCTCCAACTTTTCCATTACATGTTTACACTACCACAAATATTCGTGCGGGATATTTTGAAACTAATGGAGCCAATTCAGCAAGTTCAAAACCTTGTATTTCAGGCATTGTTAATAACCCATTAGGTACCGGAGATAATAAAGCCGGAGCATTTAATGTAATAAACGCAGCTTCTGCAAACAATTATGGAGTGCATTCTTTTATATTAAATAGTGCGGGAAATAACTACGGTGTACGTGCTGATATTTCAGGAGGGGGTACCAACAATTATGGTTATTATGCCAATGTGATTGGTGGCACTGTTAATTGGTCTGCATATTTTGCTGCAGGGAATGTTTATGCAAATGATAAAGTGTTGGTAGGGACAACATCCCCTACTTGGTCGTATGATAAAATGTATGTATATGGAACTACTACATTTCCTACATTCTATGTGGAGAACAGTTCAACAACTGGAGGGCAAGGAATTAAGTCTTCGGTTGTAACTGCTGGTTCAGGTACAAGGTATGCAATTATAGGAGAAGCTACCAGTGCAACCAATAATTATGGAATAAGAGGAGATGGGCAGGGGGGGACAAATAGTTATGGAGTTTATGGTGTAGCTCAAAATGCAACCACCTACAATTATGGTGTTTTTGGATATGGTTGGGGTGGCTCTAATGCAATTGGTTTGTGGGGACAAGCAGGAAACGGAACAAACAATTATGCAGTATACTCAAACGGAAACCAAATATCTACAACATCCGCAAATTGGACGGTTATTTCCGATAGAAAAATGAAAAACCATATTGAGAATTTAAACATAAATGCCATTGAAACCATAATGAAACTTAAGCCTAAAGAATATGAATATAGATATAATGAATATTCCTTCATGAATTTACCCACTACAAAACAATGGGGATTTATTGCTCAGGAAGTGGAAGAAGTTATTCCAGAAATGATACGAGAAGTAGGTTTTCCAGGAAATGTAGATGAAAATGGAAAAGTAATAAACGAAGAAGTGAAAATGAAGGGTGTAAATTACGACCGCTTATATCCTCTTCTCATCAAAGCCATACAAGAACAACAAATACAAATAGAAGAATTGAAAAAACAAGTAGAAGAATTAAAAAACAAATAATGCAAAAACTACTTTTTATACTATCCTTAATAGGAAGTGTTCCTGCTGCTTTTTCCCAAACCAGCATCGAGCGTCAGGTTTTTGGCACTGCCGGCAAAGCCGAAACAATAGGTTCTATTGATATTTCCTACACCATAGGGGAATGTGTTGTTACCACAGAAACAACAGGCAGCAATATCCTTACTCAAGGTTTTCAGCAACCCGAAAAATTTACTTCGCCCGATAGCATTGTGTACGAAAAACAAAATGCCACCTGCAAAGATTCAAAAGATGGACTAATACGAATTATTAGTGTACCTAATTGCACTCTTTCTGTGCTACAAAATTTCTTTTGGAGCGATGGCGATACTTCTCGTATAAGAACCAATTTACCTGCCGGCACTTACATTGCCAATTTTGTTTGTTTATCAGCTCCACTCGATACCATCCGCGATACCATTACCATTGGCTTAGAAAGCGAAGATCCTTGTGTACTTAAATTTTACTCGGGCTTTACCCCAAACAAAGATGGAGGCAACGATTATTGGCATATAGAAAATATAGAAGTTTTTCAGCCCAATAGCATCAGCGTATTTAACCGTTGGGGCGATTTGGTGTGGACAGGAGAAAACTATGATAATAATACAGTAAAGTGGGTAGGCAGGGAATACCGTAAAGATATACCCTTGCCCGATGGCACCTATTTTTATGTAGCCAAGGTGCAAGATATTATTTACAAAGGTTGGGTAGAATTAACACGTTAAAAAAAGCATATTGAAAAATAGGTTGAAAATAAAATTCATTTTGTGCTGCCTTGTAGCCTTGCAAAGCAACTCTATGATAGCACAACAAGACCCCCACTATTCGCAGTATATGTTTAACCCACTTGGTGTGAATGCCGGTTACACCGGAAGCAGGGAAGCATTGAGTTTAGTAATGTTGCACAGAAGCCAATGGGTGGGCTTTGACGGGGCCCCAAGCACTCAAACATTGGCACTACACTCACCCATGAAAAACAAAAACATGGGCTTAGGTTTAATACTAATGAATGATGTGGTAGGCCCTCATTCTACTATTAGTGCGGCTGCCTCTTATGCCTATAGAATAAAATTAGGAGCAGGGAAGCTTGCATTTGGCTTAAAAGCAGGAGTTCAAAACCACCAAATTAAGTGGGATAAAATAGAGTATAAAAATACAAGCGACAACATTCCTACTTACGGAGTAAATTCGTTAACGGTTCCAAATTTTGATTTTGGAATATATTATAATACGAATTCCTTTTATGCCGGATTTGAGATTCAACACTTGAATGCACCGGAGTTATATTTTTCCGACTCTTCTGCCACCAACGATTCCGGTGGAGTTGCACGTCTCTTTAGGCACGGTACCTTTATTATGGGAAAAGCCTTTCGTATAAGCGAAAGCATCGTTTTTAAACCCTCATTTATTTTGCGTGGGGCAGGAAAAATGGAAGGAATTGGCGATTTAAATTTGTGTTTTCTTTTTCACAATAAATTATGGGCCGGTGTATTTTTCCGTTCTAAATACGGACCAGGCTTAATGCTTGAATACAACATTACTCCACAATTTAGACTAGGCTATGCATATGATTTAAATACGAATGGATTGGCTAACACAAATAGTGGTTCGCACGAAATATTTATTGGATACGACTTTAATGTATTTAAATCAAAAGTTACATCACCACGTTATTTTTAGAATGATTAAATGAACAGAGCACACATTATACTTCTTTTTTTTCTTTTCGGTTTATTCTCCTTTAACCTTTCTGCTTCGGCTCAAATGAGTCGCGCCAACACTCTTTACACCCAAGGCAGATATATAGACGCTGCCAAAGCGTTTGAAAAAATTGTAAAAAAAGAAAGCACAAATTACGAGGCCATATCAAAACTTGCCAGTTGCTACCGCATTTTAAAAGATTATACAAAAGCCGAAGAATATTATGCAAAGGCAGTAAACCTTCCTAATGCAGATGCTGAGCAACATTTATTGTACGGTCAAGCATTAAAAAGCAATAAAAAATTTGCTGAAGCAAAAGAACAGTTTGAGTTGTATGTACAAAAAAAACCATCCTCACTGTTAGGTAAATTGTTGTTACAATCCATCAACGATGTAAAAACATGGGAAAGCGAACCGGCATGGTTTACAGTATCTAGGCAAGATGATTTAAACTCTGAATGGGCAGATTTCTCTCCAACCGTTATTAATAATTCTGTTGTATTTACAACCGAAAGAGAAGAAGATTATGTAAACGAAAACCAAAACGGAGCTAACCATAAACCTTACCTAACTCTTTTTTCAGCCAAAGCAAACGATAACGATTTTCGTTCTTTTTCTAAACCCAAAAGATTTGCTTCTTCACTCAAATCTCCCTATCATGATGGACCAGCAAGCTTTTCTAAAACAAGTAATGTGCTTTATTTTAGCCGATCGGCAAGAGAATTAAAAGGAAATAAAGAAAACAAAATAAAAATTTATTACGCAAATAATACCGGTAAGTCGTGGACAAAACCATACCCCTTTCCATACAACAGCAACGAATATAATACAGCACACCCTGCTATTTCAGAAGATGGGAAACTGTTATTTTTTGCTTCGGATATGCCCGGAGGATTGGGAGGAATGGACATATATATGTGTCGTTGGGAAAACAACCAATGGACAAAACCTCAAAATTTAGGGAATGGTGTGAACTCCTCACAAGATGAAGTATTTCCTTCTTTCAGAAACGGAGAACTTTATTTTTCTTCGAATGGTTTACCCGGCTACGGAGGGCTCGATATATTTGTGTCGAAACTAATTGACAATTTTGAAACATCCATAAACTTTCGCACCCCATTAAACTCAAATACTGATGACTTTGGAATTTGCTGGATTGATGATAAAAATGGTTTCTTCTCTTCCGATAGAAATGGAGGACTAGGGGGTGATGATATTTATCGTTTTAACTTTTTGGGTATTAAAACCGTTGAAAAAACGAGTATGCAGGGATTACTGGAATATCAGCAACTACCGATTAGCGGAATGACCGTAAAATTATTAGACGAAAACGATAATGTGCTTCAGGTTACTAAAACGGATAATTCCGGAAAATTTACTTTCGATAAACTTAATGCCGACCAAAAATACATGGTATTGGTAGACACCAAAGACGAAGGAGTACTTACCAATGGTAAAGTGTACCTAACCAATAAAAATGGAGAAAAAGTATTACTCGCCAACAAAATAAAAAGCGGAGTATTTACCTTTCAGGCACTACCTGCCGATAGATATGCTCAAATGCCTATTCTTCAAGAAAAAGATGAGAGTTTATTTACCATTGGTCTATATGGCCAAGTTTACCAACAACTACCCGGAGATTTTAACAAGCAAATGGAATTATACGTTGTAGATGATGACGGAAAAATTGTAGCCACCACAAGAACTGACAAAGACGGCAAATTTTATTTTCCAAAATTATCGCCCGATGCAAAATACTTTTTTAGAACCGAAGAAGAAGATGGCAGTTTAAAAATTGTGATGCTTACCGAAAATGGAGAAATTTTAGAATCTACTTCTAAAAAAGGAAAAGATTACGTTTACGTTAGGTTAGATCCCGATAAAAAAAGCATTACACTCCTTAATGAAGAAGACGTGGTAATTAGAATTAAAGTAAACGAAAACTTTATTATATCAAACATTTATTATGATTACGATAAATCCGATATAAACCCCGCTGCAGCAAAAGAGCTAGATAAACTGGTAACTATTTTGAAAAAAAATAAACACATTGCCGTTGAACTTAGTTCACACACCGATTCCAGAGCCTCCGATGATTACAACCTAAAATTATCACAAAAAAGAGCCGATGCTGCTGCCGAATATATCATTTCGAAAGGAATAGAAAAGAAAAGAATTTTTGGAAAAGGCTACGGAGAAACTCGTCTGATGAACAAATGCAGCAACGGAATAGAATGCACTGAAGAAGAACATGGCAAAAACAGAAGAACCGAATTTAAAGTTATTGCCCTGCAATAAAAAGATGTACTTTACATATGCCGAAGCTTTCTTTCGCTTCGGCATATTTGTTTTCTTATTTTTCCTTTCTCCAACATATTTTACACAAAACCATTCTACTATTCACTTTAAGAAACTGGCCTTAAACGATGGATTATCGCAAAGTTCTGTAAACTGTATAACGCAAGACCCTTTCGGATTTCTTTGGTTTGGAACGCAAGACGGCTTAAACCAGTACGATGGATATACCTTTAAAATTTTTCAGCACGACTTAGCAAACAAACAATCTCTCTCAAACAATTTTATTCATTCTATTACCGCCACACACGATTCTCTTTTGCTTATAGGAACAGAGCGAGGGCTTAACTTATACAATCCATTTACCAATAGATTTACTTACTTCTTCGAAGATAAAAATTCAGGATTGAACCACAATAATATTTGGAGCGTATTAAAGACAAATAAAAACCAATACTGGATAGGCACCGAAAAAGGATTGCTTCATTTTAATTACACAGAAAAAAAATTTACAGAAATAAATCTCTCGCCTCTTACCGGAAAAAACTTAAAAATACGCTCGTTATTCGAAGATTCTAAAAATAGAATTTGGATTGCTACCGAAGGAAATGGAATATACTGCTACAACCCCACGTCTCAAGAAATAATTCACCTCCTTGCAAACACCAATAACAATGTGCTTAGAAATAACCACGTATGGAGTATAACCGAAACAGAAAAAAATACTTTTTGGATTGGCACCAACAGCGGACTAGATATTTACTACGAAAACCTGAATAAATTTGAACATTTCAACGAATTAAAATTAAATCCGAATTCTTCGGAAAGCACTATAAAATCATTATTCAACGACCACAACGGAAACCTTTGGATAGGCACAAACGGAGCCGGAGTATTTAAGTATAATCTGAAATATAAAAACATTGTTTCTTTTAAACACAACAATACACTATTACATACCATAAGTAATAATGTTATTCTTTCTTTTTACAAAGATTTTACAGGCAGTGTGTGGATAGGTACAGAAGTAGGTATAAATAAATTCGATATCAATAAACAATTTTTTAATCTCTATCAGAAAAGAGCAGATAACGAAAATAGTTTAAGCAACAACCTGATATGGTCCGTATTTAAAGATAAAAACACCATTTATGTTGGTACTGATGAGGGTCTAGATAAAATAAATGCCCTCACTAAAAAAATAACCAACCATACAATTCCCTTAACCAACAAAAACCTTCAGGCAAAAAAAGGTATTTACAGCATTTACCGCGATAGCAAAAACATTTTATGGACTGGCACCGATTTAGGATTACATTTTTTCGATGAACAACAAGAAAAAATAATTCCGTTTCATTTAAACTCAAAATTTATAGAACTTACCCATAGAGTTTACTCCATTTACGAAGACCGAAATCATTATTTATGGATTGGCACCAAAGAAGGTTTAATTCTCATTAATCCGGCAAGAAACCAACATTTTTTATATCAGCAATTAGAAAATACGATATTAGGTCTTAGCGGTAATACCATTCGTACAATTAAAAAAGATAAAAAAGGAAACATCTGGTTAGGAATTGATAATGGAGGCTTATGCAAAGCCATCGTTCAAAATGCTGATTACTCCAACATACAGTTTAAAGCATTCACACATCAGTTCGAAAACCCAAGCTCTATTTCAAACAACACCGTTTTATCTATTCATGTAGACAAACAAGGCATTTTATGGATAGGCACATTCGGAGGCGGTTTAAACAAATTCAATCCAACCACCGAAAAATTTGAAAGCATTACCCAAAAAGACGGACTGGCCAACAACGTGGTGTACGGAGTGCTAGAAGATAAAGAACAACAACTGTGGCTGAGTACCAACAGAGGCATTTGCCGCTACGATAAAAACAGCAAACACTTCCTGAATTTCGAACAAAACGATGGTTTACAAAGCAACGAATTTAATGTTGGAGCTTACTTTGCATCAAACGATGGCGAATTCTTTTTTGGAGGCATCAATGGCCTCAACTCTTTTTACCCTTCTGAAATACAAAAAAATTTAATACCCCCTAAAATTAATATTACCGGGTTTTATCTTTTTAATAACCCTATTACTGAAAATCATAAAATCATAAACGGCTCTTTTCTCAAAGAAGCTCAAATTAACCTAAATTACAAGCAAAATGTAATTAGTATTGAATATGCCGGCTTACACTACTCCTATTCCGAAAAAAATAACTATCAATACAAACTAGAAGGGTTTGACGAAAATTGGATAAATGCAGGAACCGAACGAAAAGCAAATTTTACCAACCTCGATCCGGGCGAATATATTTTTATGGTAAGGGCCTGCAACAGCGATGGAATATGGAGCAAGGAAACCGCTCAGCTAAAAATTATTGTTACCCCTCCCATTTGGAAAACATGGTGGTTTAAAATTACAGGTATTTGCATTATTCTTTTAACCATTTATGTAATATACAAAGTTCGCTTAAACGCTATTGAGGCACAAAAACTTGAACTGGAATGGCAAGTGCAACAACGTACAGCCGAAATAATAAAACAAAAAGAAAAAATAGAAGAACAAAAAAGATTGCTGGAAGTAGAAAAAAATAAAGTAGAAAAACTACTGCTAAATATTTTACCAGAAGATACCGTTGAAGAATTAAAATCAAAAGGAAAAGCAAGTGCCCGCAGCTATCGCACCGTTTCAGTAATGTTTACCGATTTTAAAGGATTTACAAAACTGGCCGAAAAATTCCGCCCCAAAGAATTGCTTACCGAACTCGATAGTTATTTCATAAAATTTGACGAAATCATTCAAAAATACAATATAGAGAAAATAAAAACCATGGGCGATTCCTACATGTGTGCAGGAGGAATCCCTATCAGAAATAAAAGCAATCCTATTGACATAGTGCTGTCCGGCCTTGAAATACAACGATACATACAAGAAATAAAAAAAATAAAAGGAGAAAATGCCTGGAGTTTACGCATTGGCATTAACACCGGAGAACTGATAGCCGGTGTAGTGGGGATAAAACGATTTGCCTACGATATTTGGGGCGACACCGTAAACATTGCCAGCCGAATGGAATCTTCGGGCGAAGAAGATAAAGTAAACATCTCGGGGGCCACCTACGAACACATAAAAGATTTTTTTGTGTGCGAGTACCGAGGAAAAGTAAAAGCCAAAAACAAAGGTTTTATTGACATGTACTTTGTAAACTCAATAAAGCCCGAACTTTCTGTTAACGGAGAAGGTATAGAGCCAAACGAAAACTTTTGGAAATATGTAAATCTTATTCTCTACAGCAGCATAAACTACAGAAAAGCTGAAAAATTTATTTTAAAAATGCTGGAAGAAAAATTACCTTCTAATCTTCATTACCACAGCATTGCTCATACAAAAGACGTCTGTCAGGCCATTGAACGCATTGCACTAATGGAAGGAGTAGTAGGCGAAGAATTATTCTTACTCAAAACAGCCGCACTTTATCATGATTCGGGATTTGTTCAGCAGTACGAAACCAACGAAGCCATTGGAGCCGATATGGCCAAAGAAGCACTACACCAGTTCGGTTATACACAAGAACAAATAGAAATTGTACAACAACTTATTTTAGCCACCAAAGTACCACAACAACCCCAAAACCACCTCGAACAAATTATTTGTGATGCCGATTTAGATTACCTCGGAAGAGACGATTTTCATTCCATAGCCGATAACTTAAAACTTGAATTATTGGAACGAAACAAAATTCAGAACGATAAACAATGGGACGAAATTCAAATTAAATTTTTAGAAGCACACCATTATTTTACCCCATCGGCCATTCAATTAAGACAAGATAAAAAACTTAAAAACATTGAAGAAATTAAGAACCGACTCGCCAACTATACAAACTAATATTAAATGAAAATTGAACTCTCGGTAGTAATCATCACGTTCAACGAAGAAAAAAACATTGCGCGTTGCCTTCTTTCGGTAAAAGATATTGCTGATGACGTTGTGGTGGTCGATTCTTTCTCTACCGACAAAACAAAAGAAATATGCCTGCAACACGGAGCCCGATTTATAGAACATGCATTTAACGGGCATATAGAACAGAAAAACTGGGCCATTACACAAGCTAAATTCCCCTTTATCCTTTCTCTCGATGCTGATGAAGCTCTAGACGATACACTGAAACAAGAAATTGCTTCAATAAAAAACCATTGGGCATTTGATGGCTACAAAATGAATCGCCTAACCAACTATTGCGGTCAGTGGATTAAACACTGTGGCTGGTATCCTGATACAAAATTAAGGTTGTGGGACAGCCGAAAAGGGCAGTGGAAAGGAATTAATCCACACGACCGTTACGAATTAAATGAAAACACCAAGATAAAACATCTTAGAGGAAATATTTTACATTACTCGTATTACACCATAGAAGAACATTACAAGCAATTAGAGTACTTCAGTACTGTTTCGGCAAAAGCCATGTACAACCTAAAGAAGAGTAGCAGTATACTTCATCTGCTATTTAAACCCCTCGCCAAATTTATTAAAGCCTACTTTATTAAAAGAGGCTTCCTAGATGGAAAAAACGGATTTATTATCTCTAAATTGATGGCTTACGAAACCTTTTTGAAATATAAAAAACTCTTACATATTCAAAAATCATCATCAAGCTCTATAGGATAAAGCCAGCATAATAAACTATGCATAAAAATATAAAAAGTAACACCGGCTTGCGACTCTAACGTATCTTCTGTAATAAAGGAAGCTACCACTACCACAAAAAAACCTAAATAAATAAACCGATTATATAATTTTAGTTTATATAAAGGGTAGAATAAAGCTATTATAAATACTAACAATCCTAACACTCCAAAAGTAATAGCAAAAGTGATAAACTGATTGTGTGCTCTTAGTCGAAACTCTGGTCTAAGAATAGAATTTTCTTTTTCATACATTTTCTGAAATTCGTTTTGTACATCTCCTGTCCCAACACCTAACAAAAAATTTTCTTTTACAATTTTAAAACCTGTTTTCCAGTATATCCATCGCATTACTATTGAATGCCCATTATAATCTCTGCCTTGCAAATAATTATCTATTTCCCAAATAATCTGATGTAATCGGGTTTTAATAGCCGACTGATGCGTATAATTTACGTTGGCAATTCCATTTTCAATGGCTTTTATTTCGCTATAACTCAACGAGGCCACACCCTCGGCATCTTTATTTAATCCTTTTGATGTTAGAAAACGTAGAAGTGTGTTTTTAATTTGCTGATTGTTTAAGTCTAATCCATCATACTCTATTTGACTACGATTATTCCAACTCTCTTTCAACTCTTTCCATGCAATATTTCTGTAAATTAAATAACCGTTTTCTACCGCGTTTTTATGCTGGCCTGTTAAATCTTGGTAGTACGCTTCACCTCCTTTTGTACGAGTTAAGAGAGTGATTTGCTTGGGTTTATTAATATTATAATAGTCTGTTATAGTATAATAGATAAATCCAAATGGCATAGCTAACAGAAGAAAGAGAATAATGGGTGTTTTCAATTGAGATGTTTTATATTTCGTAAAAATTTTCTTCAAAAAATAAATGCCTAAAAAAATAAATAATACGCTTAAACCCGTAAGAAAACCCATACTTAACATAAAAAAACACAACCATACAATGGCTGTAGCAATAAAAACTTTAAATATTCTGCTTTCGGTTTTGAAAAAATACGCTAAAGCAATAATGGCCACCACCATAATAAGCCCAAAACGAATATGAGAAATGAAAACAGAAATTTCCCTTTTATCTATTACCTCATAACCAAACCATCCGAAGTATCGCATTAAGCCTATTAAAGTAGATAAAATTACAGATAGCGAAAGAATGTAAAATATCCATTTAAACTGATTTTTTGTAAGCGGGCGAAACGAAGAGAGTACCAATGGGAATAAAAACAGAGGCAACTTTACCCGAATGTCTTGAAGGGCATATTTAAAATCAGAGGTAAATAGAAGTCCTAATAAGTGTAACAGAAAAAGTACACTTACGGCTATTGCAGTGGTACTTTTAACGTAATTTGTAAGCAACTGTTTATAATTGCCCAATAATATCCACGAAAGAAAAATAAACATTTGCCCCACACTCATTAAAAATTTAGACAGAGGGAGACCTATGGCTACAAGAATTAATCCGAAATATAAAATATTCTCAGGCTTTAAAATATTTTTTTGAGATAACATTAAATAGCCTTTACTAATGGAAAACTATTTTTTTGTTTTATCTCCCTTTTCAATTCCTTTTAATATGTTGGAGTATTTCTGCTTATTTCCTAATACTTCAAATGCGGCATTAATACAATCATCTTTAGATAGTGCATTTTCTACCTGTCCTTTCTGATAATAATAGCGGGATATTATTTCTATCTCCAAAAAGTTTTTTATTTCGTTTTTAAAAAGAATCAAATCTTCATTTTTATTATGCGATAGTTTCTCTTTTAACAGAATAAACTCCTTTTCTATACTTGCATAATATTTTTCTTCAATAGAAGCTTCTTTTAGTTTTTCCAACATATCTTCGCTTACCGTGGTATAATCATACTCCTTATCTTTAAGAAATTCCATAAAATTGCTGTATTCGTTTTCACTTACCCTAAATGTTTTAGCAGGTTCTATGGAAGAATGCTTGATTCTAAAATCTGTAGCAAAATCAAAAAGCAAATGATTACTAAATAAACTTTGAAGTATTTCGCTGGGTTTCTCTTCTTCCACGGTAATATCGGGCTCTATACCAGCCCCATCAAGAACTTTTCGTTTATTTTTTAATGTGGTAAACTCTTTTCTAAGGGAATCGGGTATAGCATTCACTTTACCTTCATCGTCCCTGTGAGAATAATCCAATCGCTGAATACATCGCCCGCTGGGTATGTAATATTTAGATACCGTAACTTTAAATTTTGAGTTATACGAGAGGGGGCGAGCTGATTGCACAAGGCCTTTTCCGTATGTATTTTGACCAATTACGATGGCTCGGTCTAAATCTTGCAACGCCCCGGCTACCACTTCCGATGCTGAAGCCGACCCTCCATCAACGAGTACAACCATTGGAATTTCTGTATCTACCGGAGTATTGAGTGCCCGGTATTCTTTTTCCCATTCTTTAACCTTTCCTTTGGTACTAACCACTAACTCTCCTTTGTTTACAAATAAATTTACAATGTTAACAGCTTCGTTTAGCAAGCCTCCTCCATTTCCGCGTAAATCTAAAATTATTGATTTTGCTTGTTTTGCCTTTAATTCTACAAGGGCTGTTTTTACTTCCTTGGTGGCAGTTTCTGTAAAACCTGTAAGTTTAATGTATCCGGTTTCGTTATTTAACATCCCAAAATAGGGTACATCATTAATTTTTACTTCTTCTCGTATTACTGTTTTTTCAAAGGTTCCTTCTGTGCCGGGTCGTTGAATTAAAATTTTTACAGGTGTATTGGGTTGCCCTAATAAAATTTCTCTTACTTCGGATGATGTCTTTCCTTTTAGTAGCTTTCCGTCTATTTCTAAAATTTTATCACCGGCCATTAAACCGGCTTTGTGTGCCGGAAAATTCTCGTAGGGTTCGGTGATAATAACATAATCTCCCCTATTTTGAATGGAGGCCCCTATGCCTCCGTATTGCCCGGTCATCATCATTTTAAAATCTTCTATTTGCGACTCCGGAATATAAACCGTGTAAGGGTCTAAAGATTCTAACATGGCGTCAATAGCTGTTTTCATTAACTTTCCGGGGTCGGTATCCTCTACATAATAAATATTTAGCTCACGGTAGAGCGTGGCAAATATGTCAAGGTTTTTAGATACTTCAAAATAACTGCTTACAAAACCTAAGGAAATAAACGATGATATTGAAACAAGTACTGCAACTGCAATAATGGTTATTCTTTTTCCGAAAATCTTTTTCATATATTTTATATTAACACTATTAGGGAACAGGGTCGTAGCCACTGCTACCTAATGGGTGACACTTTGAAATTCTTTTTATACTATAACGCATACCTTTAAAAAACCCATATTTTTTTAATGCTTCAATACAGTATTGCGAACAAGTTGGCGAAAAACGACAATTATTTCCAAGATAGGGCGAAATACTAATCTGATATAATTTTATTAAAAAAATAAAGAACCGACTCATTAAATTACCTTTATTAAACGCTGTAAAAGTACAATTATTTTACGCTCTATTGTTTTATAATCGGTGGCCTGAAATGAGGTATAAATTAAAAACATTTTTAGTTGAATATTTTTACCTTGTAAATGAGGCAAAAAATGTTTTTTGTTTTTTCTAAAAGCCTCTTTCATTCTTCTTCTCAACAAATTACGCTGATGTGCTTTTTTAAAACATTTTTTAGGAACAGTAAATCCCACTTCTATTCCTGTGTTATTTTCGGATAATAGGTATAACATTTTTATTGGCTTTTCTTCTAAAGATATTCCACTTTTGAATAATAAGTCTATGGTGTTTTTAGATCGCAATATTTCGCCTTTAGGTAATGTTTCTCTCAAAATACCCTATATTTTATATTCTATCGAAGTTAAAAGGAATGAGAAGTTAAAACAAGTCTTATTTTTTCTTGCTTTCTCTTTTAATAAACTGCTCCAAAGCCATCGTCATAGAAGGTGCTTCTGTGTTAGGGGCAGAAATATCTATCTTTAAACCAGCTTTCAGGGCAGCTTTTGCAGTGGTATGTCCAAATACGGCTACCTTCGTATCTCTTTGTTTAAAGTTTGGAAAATTCTGAAATAAAGAAGTGATTCCGGAAGGACTAAAAAATACGAGAATATCGTAGTTTACATTTTTTAAATCTTTTAAATCACTGCAAACGGTTCGGTATAGTATTGCTTTTTCAAATTTAATATTCGAATCTTTTAATTGTTTGGAGATATCTTGCTTATGAATATCGGAGCATGGCAATAAAAAATACTCGTCTTTATGTTTTTTAATAATATCCATCAACTCATTGAAAGTTTGTTTGCCATAAAAAATCTTTCTTTTTCTATAAACAACATACTTTTGGAGGTAATAGGCGGTAGATTCAGAAATACAAAAATATTTTAATGTTTCGGGAACAACATATCTCATTTCTTCGGCAATTCTAAAAAAATGATCTACTGAATTTCGGCTGGTAAATATTATGGCAGAATACTCTTGTAATGTAATTTTCTCTTTCCTGAAATCTTTTGCAGGCACGCCCTCTAAATGTATAAAGGGTTTAAAATCTATTTTCACTTTAAATTTTTGTGCTAAGTCAAAATACGGAGATTTTTCCGTCTCGGGTTTCGGTTGAGAAACTAAAATACTTTTAACTTTCAATGTCTTAAAGTTTTCTATTTTGCCCGTTAAACCTGCTTTATGGTGCAATTAGTAATTTAATCAACACCATAAGCGGTAAAAATTCGAGTGCACAAAAGTACAAAAAAATATAACTCATAACAGCCCCCTGCTGAATAGACATATAAATGTTTCTAATTGTTCTGTAACTAATGAAAAAGGCAATCATTGTAAATGAAACCATTAACACTATTTCTTTAGGCAGTAAGGTGTATGTATATAGAACTAATATAGGAAATAACAACACCCCCGATCCAATATTAAATAACAGTAAATTGAATATGTAATTAGAAGCTAATTCCTTCTGTTCAAATACAAAAGCCAAAAAGGTTACCGTAATTACTTTTGTAAAATACACACATATAAAACCCAAAAAAAGTGTAATAAAAAGTATTGTTTTATCGGAAATATCCGTTGTATATCGGTAATAATCAATTCCATTGTATACACAAAGCGAAACTCCTAACAAAAAAGCCAAAAGCAACATCACAGAACTTCTGTGCGATATAAATTTTTCCTCTCGTTTAAGCACATTGGCAAACGATACAGCCAGCATCGCCCTATATAACTGCTTAATTCGTTTTCCTTCAATAGCAGAAGTGATGCCCAAAAGCAGAAAAACAAGCAATAAAATTCCCGACACTAAATCTTCTGCAAAAGGTTCTCTATACTGAGGTTCTTTATATCCCTTACCGCTTTGTCTTATGCGTTCGGTAATTAGCATATTTTTATTTACTGGTTCTTGAATAATGAGCGTATCATATGTAGAAATATTCGATTTAAAAACAGAATCGAGCCTGTTGAAATAAGAAATTTGCCTCAGAGAATCGGCATTTTCTATTGGCTTGCTACTGCTAATAAAAGTAGTAATAACGGGGCTTTGTATGCTATCTGGCAAAACACTTTGATTCATATCCATTACATCTTAAAGGGTCTCGAAATGGTAAATCCTAATTTATACTCCCCTTTCATCCATGTATCGTTGGTGTGCGGAATAAAATCATTTTCTAAAATTCCTGTAGCATTGGTAATATTCAGCTGAAAGGTATGCCCTCCGGTTACAATTTCCACGCCCACACTAAGCGGATTATAAAATGCTAAAGAAGAATTGTTTCTTCTGTAAGGCGAGTGGGTAAGAAAATAATCGGCAACCAATGAAGTGGTTTTACTTATCTTCAGCCTAATACCCGTTCCGAAAGCAAAAAGATCGTTGGTTTCTTTTGCCTGATTTTCTGGATTTATAAAACCTTTGATATAATTTCGGTGTTGGTATGTGGGCAAAAGCACTACCGACAACCAAGAACTTAGCTTGCTCGCCAGTATAAGTTGATGGGTGTATGATAATCGATTAGAAAATTCACGGTAACTCGTATCGGGGTCTTCTTCCGGAGTAAACGACATACAACTGTACCATGCTAAACTCAAAGGCATGGAGGCATCGGTTGTTTGGTCTATTAAACGTATTTTAAAATTGGCATCGATATGCTCTTTGGTTTTACTTCTGCCTATTCCTACGGTTAGTTTATTACTAATTCCATAATCGAAAGAGAAACGAATGTTGCTGGCATTATCAAAACCAAACAGTGTATGCCTTCCCTGAGGGCTATCTATATACATGCTTCCAAAACGGTGCGTAATTCTAAAATCAAGTACTCGCTTGTTTAGGGTTTGTGTGGTATTGGCATTTACAATTTTATTCGATAAAAAAATTTCGTACACCTTTTCCTTTTTCAATGCCGGTAAAACATCTTCCTGAGCCAAACTTAAAAGTGGCCATAAAAAAAACGGAATAAGAAATTTTATTCGCATGCTCCCTGATTAATCCATGTTAAAATAGAATCGCGTTGTTGCAGTGGCAACGGATTACCGGATGGCATAAAGGAAGGCACGCCATCAATTACTCTCTTTTTAAAAGAACCATTTGTTACCGAGGCCTTTGTTCCAACATATGCAGTAAAGTTTCCGGGAGCTCCGCCCCCGTGGCAATATACAGAATTACATTTTGTGTCTAAAATATTCTTTACATAATTCGTATAGGTTATAGTGGCTGTATCGCATGCCTCTACCAACGGATTTTGTGGAGGATTAGAAGGTGCAGGCAATTCATCTATTCGATAAGTACACGAAGTGTAAAACCACATCAGTATTGGAATTACAAAAAAATAAATGTTTGTTTTCTCCTTTATACAGCCTTTCATTTCAAAAGCGAAGTTAAACAAATTGAAAATCATTTTACCTTAAATCATACTATCCCTGCGGTTTGTTATTTTTTTTCAGCCTTTTTATAAGTTTTATTTAGATATTTGTTGCATTAAAAATTTTATAAAAATGGCAACAGACAGATTTCAGGCTCCCGATTATTATTTACTAGACGATTTGCTTACCGATGAACAAAAATTGGTTAGAGACACCGTACGTGCATGGGTAAAAAAAGAAGTATCTCCCATTATCGAAGACTACTCGCAACGTGCCGAATTTCCAAAACAACTCATAGGAGGCCTTGCCGAAATAGGAGCTTTCGGGCCATACATTCCGCAAGAATATGGAGGCGCAGGATTAGATCAAATTTCGTACGGACTTATTATGCAAGAATTAGAACGATGCGATTCCGGTTTACGATCTACTGCATCAGTGCAAAGTTCATTAGTGATGTACCCTATTTGGAAATACGGCAACGAAGAACAAAAGAAAAAATACTTACCCAAACTGGCCACCGGTGAAATGATTGGTTGTTTTGGTTTAACCGAACCAGACCACGGTTCTAATCCTGGCGGGATGGTAACTCACTTTAAAGATGCTGGCAGCCACTACATTTTAAACGGGGCAAAAATGTGGATTACTAATGCTCCCATAGCCGATATAGCTGTAGTATGGGCAAAAAACGAACAAGGTCGTATTCATGGCCTCGTTGTAGAAAGAGGTATGGAAGGCTTTACCACTCCCGAAACGCACGGAAAATGGAGCTTAAGGGCTTCAGCTACCGGAGAATTGGTTTTTAATAATGTAAAGGTTCCAAAAGAAAATTTACTGCCTAATAAATCGGGCTTAGGAGCTCCGCTTGGTTGTCTCGATTCTGCCCGCTTTGGTATTGCGTGGGGAGCTATTGGTGCCGCTATGGATTGTTACGACTCTTCTCTCCGTTACTCCAAAGAAAGAATACAGTTCGAAGTTCCCATTGCCTCGTTTCAACTTACTCAAAAAAAATTAGCTGAAATGATTACTGAAATTACCAAAGCTCAGTTCTTAACATGGAGGCTAGGAGTATTAAGAAATGAAGGCAGAGCCACTACGGCACAAATCTCTATGGCAAAAAGAAATAATGTACACATGGCTTTAACGATAGCCCGCGAAGCTCGGCAAATACATGGTGCTATGGGCATCACAGGAGAATACTCTTTAATGAGGCACATGATGAACCTTGAATCAGTTATTACCTACGAAGGAACCCACGATGTACACATGCTTATTACCGGCATGGATGTTACAGGAATCAGTGCCTTTAGAAACGATGGGAAATAAAGTTTCGTTTCTATCCCTACAAAGGATTTATAGTTATATATTCTAAGGATTTTTGTTTATATCTTTGCTGAAACTTAAAACCAATTAATATGCTTGGAACAATTCGTTCATGGTGGCGCGACCTTTCAATAGGTGTTGCGCC
>CAJPFH010000037.1 GCA_905339165.1 Flavobacteriales bacterium | reverse complement strand
CATAGTGTAAATTATGATAAATATTGAAGAAATTGCTGAATATTTCAATGAAATATTCAGATTATATGGTCAGAAAATAATGGTGGAAAATGTAGAACTAGTGATTTTTTTTAAAAATAGGAAGTTTTGGGACAGCCTGTTATAGTCAATTTACCAAGGGAAAAGGAATTAAAGAATCTATTTGTTAAAAGAAATGAAAAGATAAAATTGTATACAGAAATTTCGGAATTTAGTAATAAATTGACAAATATTAAAGGAAAAATTTTTATTCATAACGATAACAAAAAGTTTGGTAAAAATGATGTGAAACAAGATTTAGTGACCTTTTTAGGAGATATGGGAATAAATGCTAGAATTGTATCTGAAGATAAAAAGATGGACCCTAAAAAACCAATGGGGACATTAGATAGATGGAGTAAGTA
Source organism: Flavobacteriales bacterium (assembly GCA_905339165.1). Taxonomy (GTDB): domain Bacteria; phylum Bacteroidota; class Bacteroidia; order Flavobacteriales_E; family Vicingaceae; genus BCD5. Next base: position 1,053 of record CAJPFH010000037.1, on the reverse strand, counting down.
ACTTTAAATCAAAATAATATTGTCTATTTCAGTTAATTTTTTTGGTCTCTGTCTATAGCATACTCAAGAGCAATTCTTGAATTTAAACATGCAATTAAGAGGCTCAATTAGCGATTGGCGTCGGTAGCGTATATTATAACTGATCTGTTAGGATTAAAATATTGTATAAAATATAACCCAACTTTTTGCTGACATAGCGCTGGTTCCTGGTTATAGGTTGACGCAAGATTACGGGAATAATCTTGAAAACTGAAACGATTAACACTATGCTCTAACCCTTGAAGAGATCACCATCGCCAACCCCTACATCCTTGACGAGCAGTACACCGGCGCCGCCGCCACGACTCCCGCGCCGGAAATAACCGAAACAGGCGCTCAGACAAAAGAGACGCCATTCCCTTCAGTGATGTTTACGCTGGCGACCTTGCTTGCCGCCTCGCGCTGGAGGCGCAGATAAGTTGAGCCGATCCTGAAAATAAACGATTTTTATTTGGAAATGTTAAGCAGGCAAACAGGGATGCTGTAAAGTTCCTATCGCGTGGATTTAAGCTGCCGCTTGCTGTGAGTATGAGGGCATATCATGTGGATGAGAATATGCTGTGTTGAGTAAATTTTCAGTGATCCAGTGTTTTTCTCTACGCTTATACCCCAACGTTATAAAGATCATCTGCGGATCGTGAATCCTGCAATGGTTCACTTCCCCTTACCAGGCGGTGCATGTGGCATATATGGGATGGGAATGAACTCGACAGAAGGCCGGCGCATGCCCGATTGCTGGTATAGTTCCATAAGTTCATAGACTTCCACGGGCATCTGGTCATTAACTGGCAAACCCAGTTCCTTTGCCTGCTCAAAATCAATCGGATAATCATGCGTCCAGCGGCCTTCGCTGAGCATTCTTGCAAGTTCTGACGCTTTTTCAGGAGTATTGTGTTCAAGCAGCAGAAAATATACGGCTTCATATACCTGGTCAATAGCCTTTTTTGCCACATCACCAAGAATAAGGGTCTGGTCATCCCTGTGAGGGTTTGGCTGCTCCAGTGCCTTAAGTAT
>CAJPFH010000036.1 GCA_905339165.1 Flavobacteriales bacterium | reverse complement strand
GGAAGGGAGCAATTAGCGATAATGGCATATGCGGATGCGCTTGAGGAAATACCCAAAGCCATAGCAGAAAATGCAGGTCTTGATGCGATTGATATTATAGTTGATCTCAGGAATAAGCATGATAAAGGCGTAAAGAACGTGGGACTGAATGTCTTTTCAGGGAAAGCGGCAGACATGCTCAAAATCGGTGTAATCGAACCCCTTCGTGTCAAGACCCAGGAAATCAAGTCGGCAACTGATGCGGCAGTGATGATCCTGAGGATCAACGATATCCTGACAGCAAAAGAAACAGGCATGATGGATGTCAAACCCGAACATACGGCAGACTTTTATGATGGTATCCAGGCCCCTGATGTGGGGGAAGACTAACATTATATAGAATGAATTTCAAACTAATATAATATCTTCAGGGAAAGTGGTATTGTGTTGCATGGATCTGAAATTTAATTTTTTAATTCTGAATGGAGTCGTCATAATTGAAAACAAGTAAAAACAACAATAAAGAGGATGCCGGGGAAACAGAAGTGGAGGAAGCGCAAGAGGAGATAACTGAAACTGAAACAACAGAAGAAAAACTTGAGAAAGAACTAAGTATCGCAAAAAAACAACTCGAAGAAGAAAAAGACAAGTGTCTTCGCCTGAATGCAGAATTCGATAATATCCGAAAGAGAAACATCAAAGAGAGGGATGAATTCATAAAATACGCAAATGAAAAGCTCATACAGGAATTCATAGATGTATTTGAGAGTCTTGAGCGGGGGATTGAAAATGCCAAAAAAGCTGATAATAAGGATAAATTGATCGAAGGCATGGAACTTGTATATAAGCAATTTAAAGTCGTCCTTGAAAAAAACGGTCTTGTCCCCATCAAAGCGCTGGGTGAGAAATTCGATCATCGTAAGCATGAAGCGATGATGCAAACGCTTACAGATGAACAGGAAGAGGATACAATACTCGAAGAATTTGCAAAAGGCTATATGCTAAATGGGAAAGTCATTCGTTATTCTAAAGTCAGAGTATCGAAAAGGAAAGGATCAGAAAAAGAATCTGATACTGAAATAGAAAATGAGGTGAAATAATGGCAAAAATAATTGGAATCGATCTGGGTACAAGTAATTCAGCGGCTGCAGTAATGCAGGGGAATAGACCTGTAATAATACCGAGTGCTGAGGGGACATCCCTTGGTGGTAAAGCATTTCCGTCATATGTGGCATTCACAAAAGACGGGCAAAGACTGGTAGGGGAAGCGGCAAGAAGGCAGGCAGTAACAAATACTGAAGGTACAGCATATGCGTTCAAGAGAAAGATGGGTACCGATTATAAGTATAATCTTCGCGGTAAGGAATACAGGCCGCAGGAGCTTTCAGCTTTTTTGCTCCAGAAAATAAAACAGGATGCTGAGG
>CAJPFH010000035.1 GCA_905339165.1 Flavobacteriales bacterium | reverse complement strand
TTGGGGATGAATGTATTTAAGCCGTTAATATCCCCTCCCTGTGCACTTGTTTTATTGTTGGGTCCAAACACATTGCCAATGCCCACCCGCCCGTTACCTTTAATAACCATGGCTGTTCTAACAATATCGTCATTTCCGGTGTTAACAAAGGCAATTCCCGAAGCCCCTCCGTTAGGGAAGTTTTGGTTAAAATCGGTTTTTTCGAAAATAAGAGCCTCGTTAAAATTGGCAAAGAAATGATTGTCCCAACGTATGCGAAATCCGTCACCAGTAGGCGGACCAAGCATATTGGTGGCACCGTATAGAATGGTGCCGTGTCTTCCGGGTTGAAGATTGCCTGCAAAGCCACTAAGGTGGGTGGCAAAAATGGCACCATGAACGGCAATTTTTCCGTTTGCATCGTAGGCAATGCCCGGGGGATATGCTTCATTGAAAGGTGTGCGAACTTCCAGGTTTCCATCTTGGTTAAAACGGGCACGCTCGTTGGTGCCATTGGTATTAATGATGATGCTGCTGCCGGGTTGTGTGGCTTCCAGTACGGTATTAACTGAATTAGCAGGGTTAAACAAACGAAACATCTGATTATTATCTCTAAACATTTGCCATTGTTGGGTAAATCCTGCTGGGGCCACCGAACGAAACACCAAACCTCTATCGCCTCCTAAGTTGGGGTGTAAAAAGGGTAAATAGTTAGTTGTTGTGTTTATCTCTAGAGTTGATGAAGGTAAAATATCAGCATTATATACACCCATTGCTTTTTCATTTTGGATGTTTTGAAGGAAACCTATATTTGCTTTATGGAGTCTTGAAAAATGTATTGTTGGTCCTACAGCATAATCCATACCATTTTGTGCAGATGTTTCTTGTATGGTTAATAATGCAACAAGTCCTATTATTGTCATTATTTTTAGTTGTGTTGTGTTCATAGTTTTATGATTTTTTGGTTAATATCAATTTTGTTTTTTGATGAAATGTTTAATATGTAAATGCCTTTGGGTAAAGAAACCGTATTTAACTGATATAGGTTTTCTGTAATCATTTTTTCAATAACTATATTGCCAGTCAAATCTATAATTTTTAACTGATACGATACTTTATGGTTAATGGTAATAAAATCATTAAACGGATTTGGATAAACCTCTACTATTCTGTCAAACTTGTTTTCAGAAATGCTGCTAGTACAATTAGTGTAATTAAAATCTTTAAAGTAATTATCAGGAAAGGAGGGTAAGCCTAATCCATGACGTTTGCCATTCAAATCAAGTTGGTCTTCAATATAATTGGATGCTAATCCTAAAGCGTTAGGGTTGTTAATAACGCCTAATTTATATAGGCCTAAGTCAGGAAGGTTTGTATCTAAGTCACTAACATATATTTTACCATCTAGACCAATTTGAAAATCATGCCATATCCCGGTACCTTCTTTTAAAATTGTTTTAGAGTTGATGATATCATTGTAATTGTAGTTAGTTAAATCATATTGTGTTAGTCTTGCTGTATCTATGGCTCCATAGGTAGCCCCATCGGCAATTCCAACATATAGTTTTGTATTATCTGGTGAAAAAGCCAAGCCATAAGGTTGTGGATATTGAATGGTTATAGCATTGGAAAATATTCCTGTGCAATTATCAAACTGGTATATTTCAAAATAGCTACTATCTTGAATAAAATAGTTGCTTTGATAAATAAAACTCACAGCAGCCATTGCTCCGTTAGGGGAGAATCTAAAGTAACCACCTCCCTGTTCAAAATAGATATTTCCTGGAGCTGAGATAATAGGCTGGAGATTAAGCCCTGATGCTGTTAATTGCCAAACAAATAATAGATTGCCTATAGGAGTCCAATTACCTATCATTTTTGAAGCTATCCAGAAATCTATACCGTTACAATGTTGGGTAATAGCTACTTTTTCAGTACCCAAAGAATCTAACAAGATGTTATCTTTTGAGATTATCGCACCCAGACCACCATTGGCATTGATATTAACAATTGCATAAAAAAAATGACCTAAAACAGTCCCCGCTTGTTCATTGTAAAAAACATAAAAAATTGAATCATTACCTGGTTGTGGAACACAAGCAGATTGTGTTACAGTACAACAAGATTGTAAAATGCCATTTTGCATAATTTGATGGTTTTTGTCCATCAAAATCAATTTACCTCCATCTATATTAGAAACAGCATAAAATAGTAAATTTCCGCAAGTATCACTCATTGCAAAACATTGCTCATAACCATCAGATTTACCAGTGGTGTCAGCAACGGCAGTTCCCGAGCTAAAATCTAAACCTGCACCAAGTCCAAAATACCAGTGCATAGTGCGTTTAATATCGGGGTTTTGGGCAAATAATCTAATGCCTATACACAGGCAAATGCAAAAAACAAAAAAGGATTTATTCATAATTACATTGTTTTAAAATTTCACTCCGCTTTGCTTACCTTTTCAAGAAAGCAGGAAAAAGGTTGTGTGGAGGCCGGGCTTATGTGTTCATAAGCACCCCCTTTCTTTTTTAGGTAAAAATAAAGAACGCTAAGCTTTGTAACTTCGCAGGGTAATGTTCATGGTGTGCAAGTTAATAAGATTTTTTTAGAGGAGCAAATTTTTTGTTTGTTATGGCGAGCAAAGCAAAGCCATCTTCTTACTACGGAGTAAAAAGGAGCAGGTTACTTTGGTACCTCGCACCTCGTAATGAGATGGAATAGGGTCACTTCGAGTGTGTTGAGGTACGAAAAACATATCGAGAAGAACAGTTTTTATCTCAACCTCTTTATCAGTTCTCGATACGGTTTCATTCCGTTGGCACTTCATTAAACCTACTCGAACGGATAAAAAAACGAAATCATTAAAAATAATTATTGCTTTGAGTAGCTGAGCGTTTGCGAAGCGAATCGAGAAGCAAGGTAGTCTGGTCTTTAAATTATAAATTTCAACCTTTCAAAATTCTTTCTACCTTTACATAAACCAAAAAACTAATTATTATGCATTTTATTATTGCCATTTCAGTAGCCGCTCTTCTATTTATGACGGGTGTTTTTCTACTTTTAAAAGTTAAGAAAGAAAATTTAGGTTGGTTTTTTAAACTGGCCGCTTATAAAGCCATGGTGGCCGGAATGGTTTTTATAACGGCTTCTTTGTGTATGGGTATTTGTAAGCTTTCTCACTGTGGAGGTTCGGCATGTGCCAAACAAACTTGTATTCAATCTTGTGGTGGTTCTGAGCATTCGGGCACTTGTTCAACAAAAGCAGAATGTGGTAAATCTAAAGCAGGTTGCTGTTCTAAAAAGGAGGCTAAAAATTGTCATTCCAACTCAAGCGAAAAGGCCTCTTGTAAAAACGAAGGGGGCGATTGTAAAAATGGCTGTCAATGCGAGGAAGATTGTAATTGTGAACATTGCATGGAAAAGGAAAAAGATGCTGAAATTAAACCATAGATTAATTGCTTAAAGGAGAACCGAAAAATGGAGTGTTAGAGAATCTTCTCTTAAATAAAAAAGCCCGATTTTCATATCGGGCTTTTTTATTTTGGTTAGAAAGAATTACAATACGTTAATTTTAATAACCTGTGTGTTGTTTTCTGCTTTTACTTTTACAAAGTACACGCCCGAATTTATTCCTGAAAGGTCAAGGGTTTTAAAGTGTGTTCCTGTATTTAATGTTTCGTTTACAAAAACTTTTACTTCTTTTCCTGTAATGTCGAATAAAGAAATTTCAACATTTCCTATTTTTTCTATTTCAACTTTTATGTTAGCAAAACTTTTCTCAACCGGATTTGGGTATACACTAGTTTTAAAACCGAATGAGCTGTTTTCAGATACACCAACTGCAGAAGTAATTTTATAGTCCATATCCAAGTGGTAGAAGCCCGAATTGTATGCTAATCCGGGAATAAATTGTCCGTTCCATCCTTGTTGATTGATGTTGTAGCGAACCGTATTCACTAACATTTGCCCGTGGTTGTAATACCCTTGGTCTATTGTTTTATCATTATCTCTGAACTGATATAAAAGGAAGGTGTTACGTTTAACAAAAGGCTGAGGAGTCATGTAAGGATCTAAGGTGTCGCCTAAATTAGTAGGGTTTCCGTTTTTATAGAAAGCAGTAACGGCAACCACTTCACCCGCTCCTGCTGTAAAATTTGAAGTAGCAAGTTGAATGGCGTTTTGGTAATACATTGAAGTGTCATTGCCTGTGAGTAATACTTTTACTTCAGCAAAATCTCCGGTTCCTTCGTTTTTAGTATAATCGTATGCAATTCGTGCATTTGAACGTCCGTCATTACTCCAGCCAGTGGGGTTGTAGGTCATGGCATTGTGCTTGTACATTTGAATGTGTAAAGTATCGGGATTTGCATTTTGGTAACGGAAATAACGATACCAAATTCTAATAGAATCTACCTTATAAGTTTCGGTATTTAACAAGGGGCCTCCATTTCCGCTCAATGCCCAGTAAGCGCTGTAAGGGTCTAAAACCTGACCCACCCCATGTACCCACACAGGGCCCATGCCATTGCTAAATTCAACCTGAACGGTAGTATCCGGAAACATGTGGTAGCGGAAATACGATACATCTCCACCTTGGTCGTAAACAGTTTGGCCGTAATTAAACCAAGCAGAGATTACTTTTTGCTTGTTAGTGCTTCTTTCAAATGTTACCGGTACGCTGTTGTACGGTTCCGTAGTGCCCTGTGCGTAGGTCTGAATGGTAAGACCCGCAAGGAATAAAGAAAATAAAAGTTTTTTCATAATTATTGATTTTAAGGTTACTCTCCAAAGGTAATAAAAAATGGAATTTGTTTAATAGCATACGAATTAATAATTTAGGCACGTAATTTGTCGATACAATGAAAATTTATTCTATGAAAAAGATTCAGATTTTAGCCGTGATTGTTTTTGCAAGCATTGCTTCAAACGCTCAAACCAATTATGTTTCAAATGGTAGTTTTGAAGATATTGGAAAAAAGAAACCGAAAGAATTGGGGCAAATAGAAGTAACCCATAATTGGAAATCGCCAACCTTGGCAAAAGCCGATTTGTATATGACAGGAAATAAAAATCCAGACATTGCTATTCCCGCAAATACCTTAGGAGAGGAAAGCCCTGCATCAGGTCAATTATATGCGGGTATTCGTGCTTTTTCATACAAATCAAAAGATCCGAGATCTTATCTTCAGGCAAGGCTAAGTACACCGCTAGAGGCAGGTAAAAAGTATTGTGTAAAGTTTAGTGCAAGTCTTTCCGATTTATCCAAGTATGCCATAAATAATTTAGGAGCTTATCTTTCGTCCGATCCGGTTTCAGCTGAAAATACGGATATTTTAAAGTTTAAAGCACAAGTAATTAAAAAAGAAAATCCTGCCATTGATAAGTTGGCCATGTGGGAAGATATCTGTGCAATATTTAAAGCTACGGGAGGAGAAGAATACATCACGATTGGCAATTTTAGCGAAGATGCACAAACCCTTCAAACAAAGGTAAAACGCCCTGTTGGTTTTAATAAGCCGCAAATTGCACAAGCTTATTATTATATAGATGATGTTTCGGTTTATTCGCTTGAAGAGGTTGGAACCTGCCTATGCGGTAAGCTTACAGGATTAGAAAAAGCAGAAACCATTGAAAGAAACTTTCAAAGCGATACATCTAAAAAAGCTATGCAAGATGAATTAGAAAGAGAAAAAAGAGAAAAGGCCGCTGCGGCAGCCGCTCTTGCCAATAAAAATGCAAGTACCCTTATTTTAGATTTTGATGTAAATAAATTTGCGATGCCGGCAGGTGCCGAATTTGATATTGACCCAATATTAGAAGACATGAAGAAAAAGGAAAATGCTTCGGTTAAAATAGAGGTGATATCACATATCGATAAATCGGAACCCGAGCCATTATCCGATAAACGGGCATCGGTAGTTCAAAAATACATTCAATCCAAAGGTATTGCCAAAGAAAGAATAATAATCAAATCAATGAAGGCGGCACAGCCCATAGATACCGGTACAAGTGATGAGGCCAAGCAAAAAAATGCAAGGGTAGAATTGAAATTAATTAAATAAACATTTCACTCTTTAAAAAAGGCTGCCCTCTTTAGGGCAGCCTTTTTTATTTATATAGTACATTCGTTTTTTATTTCAGTTCACTTGAATTATAAAAGTTGCATATTCATTTTCTCATTTCTTTTGTTCTATACTCTTTATGTATGTGCACAAAACAGTTTTGTAGAGCATAAAAACTTTGATGAAAAAAAAGTTGCCACTTTGTTATTCGAGAAAGTAAATGCTTTCAGAATCGAGAATGGCTTACCATCATTCGTATTAACTAAAGAATTGGATAATGCCTCGGTTTTGCATGTTTTATACATGAAAAAAACAAAAAAGATTCAATTGGTTCAGCCTGCAAAAGCGAAGAAAGATACATTTAAAAGAGTAAAAAAATCAAAAGGGAAATACGCACAAGTAGCAGAAAATATTTTTTCTTATACTTTGCCAGATGCGAAGAAAACAGGAAAAAGTAAAAACACGGTAAACTCATATAACGAGTTGGCAGAAATTGTTTTTCAGGCGTGGATAAATGATAAAAAAACGCGAGCCATAATACTCAACAACAGCTATTATCAAACCGGTTTGGCCGCTGCTTTCGATTATAAAAAAAGAACGGTTTATGTTTCTCAGGTTTACGCTTCGGAACCTTTCGATTTTAAGGAACTAACAAAACAAAATAAAAATGACTTTCACCTTAAACCATACTCAAAAACGAAGTGTAATGCTTTTTTAATCAATAACCCCAACCTTGCCGAACTGCTGGCTAATAACATAGAAGTGGTGAACAATGAAATTTTTTTATATTACCACGATGTTTCCTTTTTTAAAAATAATTTCAAAAAAAATAAAGATGCACTTGCCGTAGACATAGTGCTACGGAAGCAATATGAATGTAATGCAGGAAATAAACTGTATCCATCAGAAGTGCACGATGGCGTACTTTTAAAGCCAGTACAAAAGGGTAAATGGTTTGCTGCCAATCCTCTAAAAAAAACTGGAGAAATATATATTAAGTTAGGTAAAATGCCATCGGGCCTCGATTCTACTAATTCCGAAATAAATTTACTTATTATAAAGGAAGGATGCCTTTGCCAAACTATTTTTTTCAATAACCTCGATGGAGAAAATCTTTCATTGCTTGGATTACCACTGGTAATGGATACGCTCTCCCTTCAAACAAAACCCGATTCTATTAAGAAGCACATTTCTTTTACGGTTCCCTTTCCAAGAAATAAGTGGAATTTTAATGAAGAAGATATAAAACCTTTTTTAGATTCACTGGAACTGAACCGATATAACATTAAAAAAATTGATATTACGGCTTATTCTTCCATTGAAGGAGATTCCGTTAAAAACGCGTTGTTGCAAATGAATAGAGCGAACTCAATTTTACAAGTTATAGAACAATACAATTTGCAAAAAGTAGCAACAGAAATAAAGACGAAAGAGAATTGGGAGGGTCTTTTTGAATCGATCAAGGGTTCGCCTTACGAAAATAAATTACTGGGATTAACTAAACCTCAGATAAGAGCAGTGCTTTTAACCGATTCGCTTGGTTTTTTGATAGAGCCTTATCTCGAAGATCAACGAAAGGCGGAAGTATTTCTTACCGTTGAATCCATTTTTGTAGATTCTATACAACCGCAGAGTATTGCTAAAAAAACGACAGAAGCTATAAAACAAAAAAACATCGATAAAGCAAAAGCCCTTCAGGCCTTGCTATACCGCTATGCCATTGAAGAAAAAATAGAGCACCAATATACCTATCAATTCTCTATTTCTAGGCAAAAAGAACATATTCCATTGCTGAATAATTTGCTCGTATTCAAAGAGTGTTTTTATGAACAAAGCCATACCGATAGTTTTCGCCAACAATTAAAAGAAGAATTTTTAGCTTTGTATTTTATCGACCCCTCGAATCCCTACGTATTATACAATAAACTTCTAATGGAATTGGAGTTCTGGGAAAAAGATATTCTTAAAATGCCCGATCCGGAACCTTTGCTGAAAGAAATGAAAAAATTATATTCTACCCGAATCGAAAACTGGAGAATCAATCGGCTGAGACTAAACTATCATATTTTAGCAGCCGATTATTACTACGAGAAAAAAGATTTTGCAAAACGTGAAAAAGAACTGAAAGAAACACGAAAATTTATTTTTAGCTCAAAATTAGATATGGAGCAAACGTATGCCATGGCCCGCTACTTTATCTTTCAGTTGCGTGTAGATTGGGCAATAGAATTAATGTTGCCCTATATAAAAAGTAAAAATTACGATGAAGATTTTTTGTTTATTTTTTTAAGCATTGCTATTTACGATACAAAAAAAATATCCGAGCAAGATTATGCCAATTTAATGAAACATGCATTACTCCTTAATAAAGAGAGGTATTGTAAATTATTCGGATATCCCAACATGAGTTTTCAGCTACTAAAAAATAACACAATAAAATCCGAATATTGTAAGCATTGCAACTAATCTATAATGTGGGAGAAAAGGAATAAAAAAACAATCAATGCATGGGCCTTTTATGACTGGGCAAACTCCTCCTATCCATTGGTAATCACCACCGCTATATTTCCTATATTTTACGAATCGGTTACTACTTCAACACTTGCCAATGGAACATCTTCTGACGAAGTATTATTTTTTGGTAGGCACTATATTAATACCGCATTAATTTCTTACGCAAGTGCCTTTATGTTTCTGCTTGTTTCTGTACTCATTCCTTTGCTTTCCGGCATGGCCGATTATATGGGAAATAAAAAAAGTTTTCTGAAAGGGTTTTGTTATTTAGGGGCTTTTTCCTGCATGATGCTTTATTTTTTCGATGTTCGTTTTTTAGAGTTGGGTATTTTAACGTACATAATGGCAGGTATTGGCTTTTGGGGAAGTTTAGTGTTTTATAATGCCTACCTGCCCGAAATTGCACACGAAAGTAAACACGATAGCATTAGTGCAAAAGGATATGCATTAGGATATATAGGCAGTGCCCTTTTATTAATAGTTTGTTTGGTATTCATTTTAACCGAAATACTTCCTGCAAAGTGGGCTTTTGTTTTTACCGGAATATGGTGGCTAGGTTTTGCACAATACACCTTTATGCATTTGCCAAATGGAAGTGCTAAAACAGTTGTAAAAGAAAAACTTCTGCTAAAGGGATTTAACGAATTAAAAAACGTATGGAAACAAATTCAAAACAATACGGTTTTAAAACGCTATTTACGGGCATTTTTTGTTTACAGCATGTCGGTGCAAACTATTATGTTAATGGCAGTGTATTTTGGAACCAAAGAAATAACTTGGCCAAAAGAAGATGATGCCAAAACAGGATTAATTATTAGCGTCTTGTTAATTCAGTTTTTAGCCATACCCGGAGCTTATGGATTAAGCTGGCTTTCTTCAAAAATCGGAAATATTAAAGCACTTGTATTCGTGGTATTTTGCTGGATTGTTATCTGTATTTCGGCATTGTGGGTTTATACCCCCAATCAATTTTATGGTATAGCTGCAGCAGTAGGTTTGGTTATGGGAGGCATTCAGTCTTTAAGTCGCTCAACGTATTCAAAATTATTACCCGAAACAAAAGATACTTCATCGTATTTTTCGTTTTACGATGTGTCGGAAAAAATTGGAATTGTGGTGGGCGTTTTTGCATACGGATTTATAGAAGAATTAACAGGAAGTATGCGTAATTCTATATTTCTTTTGGCCGCATTTTTTGCATTAGGAATAGCTCTTCTGCTTTTTATTCCAAGAGAAAAAAAGAAATAGTACTATTTGTTATAAATTTGCCAACGAAATAAATTAATCCATGTTCGATATTACCATAGTGGGAGGCGGAATTGTTGGTGCAGCCACTGCCTATAAAATACAAAAGGAATTTCCGGAGTTAAAAATCCTTATCATAGAAAAAGAAAAAAAACTGGCAAACCACCAAACCGGAAATAATTCCGGAGTGATTCACTCCGGGTTGTATTACAAACCGGGCTCTAAAAAAGCAATTAATTGCGTGCTGGGAAGAAAGGAACTAGTAGCCTTTGCAAAAGAACATAACATAGCACACGATGTGTGTGGTAAAGTAGTGGTGGCTGTTTCCGAAAACGAATTACTCTTTATGGATAAAATTTTTCAAAACGGCATTGAAAATGGAGTAGAGGGTATTGAAAAAATAAATGCACAACGCATTAAAGAAATTGAACCTTTTTCAGAAGGAATAGCCGGTATTTGGGTGCCTTGTACAGGTATAATAGATTACAGGGGCACTACAGAAAAGTTGGTGGAACTTACTTTAAATATACAGTCGGGAAGTAAAATAGTGATGAGCGAAGAGGTCTTGGACTTCGAAAATATTTCGTCTACCGAGAAAAAAGTAATAACCGATAAAAATTTTTATAACACAAAATTCGTAATTGTGTGCGGTGGATTACAAGCCGATAGATTGGCAAAAAAAGATGGAGTGAAAATAAAAGAAAAAGTAGTTGGTTTTAGAGGGGATTATTACGAGCTAACCCACGAAGCTAAGCACAAAGTAAAAAACTTAATTTATCCGGTACCTAATCCGGATTTTCCCTTTTTAGGAGTGCACTTTACACGTATGGTTGATGGTGAAATTGAATGTGGCCCTAATGCTGTTTTCACTTTCAAAAGAGAGGGATATGGTAAAACCGATTTTTCTTTAAAAGATACTTTTGATGCTCTTTGCTATTCAGGCACCTGGCGTCTGTTTTTCAGTAACATGAAATTTGGGATAGATGAATATAGAAGAGCCTTCTCAAAAAAGTTATTCCTTAAAACATTGCAGCGAATTATTCCCTCTCTTACCATGGATGATATAAAGCCTGGCAGAAGCGGGGTGAGAGCTCTGTTACTTCGCGAAGACGGAGATACCCGTGATGACTTTCGGATTGAATATAAGCAAAACAGTATTCACGTTTTAAATGCTCCATCGCCAGCAGCTACAGCCTGCTTAGCCATTGGTAATGATATAAAAGAAATGGCAAAACAACACTTTAAGTTGTAAACTATACCAACGTATATTTTTCTGTTACCCCTTCCCAATTCCACATAAAATGCTCCATAGCTTCATCGAGACGTTTTAAAAATAAGGGATTAGGACTATTTAGGTTTTTAAAATACTCGTCTTGGTAAATGCCTAAATTATATTTAAAAAATACCCCTTTAGACAGGGAATATAAGGTGTTTTTGGAAGGAAAATTTACTTTGGCTAAAAAGCTCTTGTAATCATTTATTAGAAGGGTAAGTTCCGTTTTCTCCATACCAAAAGTAAAAGAAGTTGCGTTTAAAATTTCGTCAATTACTTTTTGATCGGTATGTACATTTAGATGATTTGGAATTTCGGCAATGTTCCCTGCCAATACAATCATTAAAAACTGGTCAGAATTATTTTCCTGTATATTCGGACACTGAACAAACTCCGGTGATTCGTTTATTAATGAGGCAATTTCCGGAAATCCTTTTTCTACTGTTTCTATAATGGTATTTACAAAAATGTTGGCCATTTTAGACGCCTCCATTTTTTTCTTTCCGAATAAAGTAAACATGCGTTACATTAAATTGGTACGTGCAAAGCTAAAATTAACCTATTCTTATCACTGTGTTAAACCGCTATGCTTTTCAACAAAGTTATTAACGGAAATTTTATAAATACTTCTTAAAAACTTGTATTTACAGGTAAAAAGTAGGAGTCGTTATTTAATAACAGTAAACTTTTTTGTTTTATAATAAGCGTTTCCGTTTTGTGTAAGCACAAAAATGTAAGAGCCAGGCTGAAGTGAAGTAATGTCAATGCCCGAACCGTTTAGGTGGCCAAATAACACTTCTTGCCCCAGTAAATTATAGATTTTGTATGTGTGTTTAAGGTATTGAAACGCGTAGTTATCAAAAGACACATTTAACCTGTTGAAGGAAGGTACCGGGTATAAAATAAAATCTTGCTCATTAAAATATTCGTTTTTTACCGAATTAAAATAATCACCTGTAAATAATGTAACGCCACCGGCATAATTTCCAATAATTACATCATACAGCGTATCGTTTCCTACAAAATGGGCTCCGCAAACAGTGGCTCGACTTCCAACTTTAATGTTCATATATGCGGAGTCAACCAAGTTAAATGAGCCGGTTAAGTTTTGATCTATGTTATCGTAAAACTTAAGAAAACCACCCATGCAGCCTAAAAGTAATTGGGTACTGCCATTGCTTTTGTAAAAATGCGGATAACTAAAACCTATGTAATTCCACCATTCTTTAGCATTTACTTTTCCTAATGAGTCGTTAACGAATGTGTATGTTGGAATGGTTTTACTGCCCGTATTCTGGTAATAGTTTACATTTCCGTTTCTTTCGCCAATGATTAAATCAAGAAGGGTATCTCCATCTAAATCGAAAAGTTGAGGAGTAGCAAATTCGCCTACATTAATAGAGGAGTAATTGGCTTGTGCTAGAGAAAAAACTCCGTTGTTATTTTCAAACAAGTGAATGTTTCCGTGAACATCTCCTAAAATCATTTCAGCCAATCCATCATTATCGATATCGCCAAAAGTTGGAGCAATTCCTCTTACTGGAGTATTAAAGGGAGAGATGTTATAGGACGGAATATTCGCAAAATTCCGGGTGATGAGTGTAAACTGGGGCACATCTTTATTTCCGGTATTCTTGTAGAAGGATAACATTCCTCCGGTGCTGTCGTAATAACTGTAATTTCCAATGATAAGGTCTAGCAGCGAGTCCCCGTCAATATCAAATAAGGTGGGGTTTGCTCCTTCTCCTACCTCAATGGTTCCACTTTGAATAAAGTTTTTTTCTTGTAACACAAAGTTGGGTTGATTATTTTGCCCTATGTTATTATAACGCCAAACGCTGTAAAAATTTTCTTGTTCTAAGGTGCCGGAATTATTAGGGCTAACAATTAAATCTTTTTTTGCATTATTGTTTACATCTAAATAAAACCCGCAAGGAAAAATTTCCATATCAATAGGAGTAGTATTGCTGCTGTGGTTTTTCGGAAAGAGAGTGTCTTTTGCAACAATTTTACTGTTTGTGTTTGGAACACTTCCTCCGTTTTGTAAAAAGGTTAAGTAACGACAGCCAATATCGCCCACAATCATTTCGGTAGCGGTATTTGTATTTGTTTCCATGGTTAACACACAAGAGCCGGAGTGTTTATTGCCTTGGTTTCCATGTCCTTTTCTTTCAGGGCCGGGAACATTGTAGGGACACTGGTAATCTAAGATAATATCGCAATTTAATTGATTCTCGCGGAACTGCCCCCAGCACTGGTTCTTTAAAACATAGTGTAGCGTGTCGCAGTTTCCTTTGGCTTCCATGCTCATGTTCCTGTGATATTCAACAGTACTCCCAAATATTTCGTAGGTCATAATGTCTAAATCTCCATCTCCGTCAATATCTTCTATAGCCGGAATATCCACACTTGTAACGTATAAGTTGATTACATTCGGCTGGTAATTAGACAAAAGCAGGTTTGTAACAAGTTCAAAACTTAAATAATTTACAGAGGTATTCTTGTATACTTTAATTCCACCCGGTGCATAGCTAAAAATATCCATTTTACCATCGCAATTGTAGTCTCTTAAAAGGGTCCAATGCTCTAAAAATGGAAAATTTCCAATGTATTCGGGTGCATATTTATAATCGGGTTGGTTGGGCGTACCCTTATTTATAAATGGGTTGATTCGGTTTCCTGTTCGGTCAAAAATCATTAGGTCATTAATGCCGTCTAAATTTAAATCTATTTCGGAAAACTGAACAGAATTAATACCTCCTGCCCAAGGGTTATTTAATGGAACAGCATTTTCAACAACCTGAATGGTATCATTGTATTTTAGCTGATAGATTTGGGAGGATGCACTAAACGATACCGAGATAAACGCTGTAATTAGAAGGAAATATTTAATTTTTTTCGACATTTCAATATTATTTTTAGCCCTCAATGGGTAGTGGTAACGCAAATTTAAAAAATTACTTCCTTAATTCGGGTTTATTATCAAATTAACCTAGGGAAATTCAACATAATACTCTATCCAGGTAAAGCGGGCTCCAACCGTACATATTTGGGTTAAAAACGCACTAAATCTGGTGCATAAATGAGAATAAAACAAAATTTCGGCACTCAGTGTAATAATAAATTGGTAATAATAACAGTAAATTCTATATTTGCAGGCTCAAAAAAAATGAGTAGTATTAAATTTTAAGCAAATGCAAAACAGAGGAGCAATATTAACATTTACCATTTTACTGGCATTGGCCTGTATTTACCAACTTTCATTCACTTGGGTAGCAAGCAGTGTAGAGAAAGATGCTAAAACATTTTCAGGCGGTGACCTTCTTTTAGAAGAAAGATATTTGGATTCCATAGGTCCGGAAAAGGTTTATCCCTTATTTGGATTTACATTTGACGAAGTAAAGAAAAACGAGTTAAACCTTGGCTTGGATTTAAAGGGCGGTATGAACGTAATTCTTGAAGTATCTGTTGAAGACGTGTTAAAAGGTCTTGCCAGTGATGCAAAAGATGAAGTATTTGTAAAAACCCTTTCAGAAGCTAAAAAAACAAAGGAAAAAAGCCAAAAAGATTTAGTAACTCTTTTTGGAGAAGCATTTACAAAATCTCAACCCAATGGTAGATTAATTTCCTTGTTTTACTCTGTTGAAACCAAAGATAAGTTAACAAGAGATGCCGCTAACGAGGAAGTGCTTACTTTTCTTCGTGAGGAAGCCAATGATGCGATAGATCGTTGTTATCAAGTGTTAGATATACGTACCAAGCAATTTGGAGTAGCACAACCTAATATTCAGAAACTGGAAGCTACCGACCGTATTATGGTGGAACTACCTGGAGTAAAAAATAAAGAGCGAGTTAGAAGATTACTACAGGGTACTGCAAAACTCGAATTTTGGGAAACCTACGAAAATGCCGAAATCTATCCGAAGCTAGTAGATGTAAATAAAAAATTAGCTTCGGTTCTTCATGGCATTACAGAAAAAGATACCACTGCTGTAACCGATTCAACCAAATTGGAAGAAAGCATGGCCAATACAGCCGACTCAACCCTAAAAGATTCAGCCAATCAGGAAAAGTCGTTGTTAGAGCAGCTAGCTTCAGAAAGTGACAGTTCAAGTGCCGATTCTACTCAACAATCACTAGAAGACTTTACTAAAGAAAACCCGCTGTTTGCATACTTACGTCCTGCCGTTTTTCAAAACGAGCAACAACAGTATTACCCTGGCGAAGGACCGGTAATTGGTTTTGTAGCCATAAAAGATACAGGTAAAATAAATCAGTATTTTTCAATGCCTCAGGTAAAAGCGGTATTACCAAACAACATTCGCTTGTTGTGGGCAGCCAAACCGTATGATACCGAAAAAAGGTTTTTACAATTAGTAGCCATTAAAGTAAAAGGTCGCGAAGGAAAAGCACCTTTAGAGGGTGATGCCATCGTTAATGCAAGTCAGCAATTTGGGCAGTTTGGCGGCCGTCCGGAAGTAGAACTTAAAATGAGCCCTTCAGGAGCCAATACATGGAAGCTGCTAACCAGAGAAAATATTGGTAAAAGCATAGCCATTGTGTTAGATAATAGAGTGTATTCTTTCCCTACTGTACAAGGCGAAATAGCAGGCGGCATTTCGCAAATTACCGGGAACTTTACCATAGATGAAGCACAGGATTTAGCTAATATACTAAAATCGGGTAAATTACCTGCGCCTGCCCATATTGTTCAAGAGGCTGTAGTGGGGCCTTCTTTAGGCAAAGAGTCTATTAGTTCCGGTTTAAGTTCATTCTTATTAGCCTTAATTATTGTGCTTGCGTACATGATATTTTATTACAACCGTGCCGGTATTGCGGCCAATGTGGCTTTGTTGGCAAACCTCTTTTTTATTATTGGAGTGTTGGCTTCTACCAATATTGCTTTAACATTGCCGGGTATAGCGGGTATTGTACTTACCATAGGTATGTCGGTAGATGCTAATGTTCTTATATTTGAAAGAATTAGGGAAGAGTTAACGGCCGGAAAAAGTTTAAGACTTGCGGTTACCGATGGATATAAAAACGCTTATTCCTCTATTATTGATAGTAACGTAACCACTCTGCTTACCGGTATGATTCTTTGGTTTTTTGGAACAGGCCCAATAGAAGGATTTGCCAAAACATTGGTAATAGGTATTATTACTTCATTGTTTTCTGCTATTTTTATTACTCGCCTCATTTTTACCAGTCGCTTAGATAAAGGGAAAGACCTTACTTTTTCTACCAAACTAACACAGGGATTATTTAAGAATGTAAACATTCCCTTCTTAGCTAGAAGAAAAGTTTTTTATGCCATTTCATCGCTTATTATTTTGGCAGGAGTAGCATCTATTTTTACAAGAGGATTTAGTTATGGGGTAGATTTTTCTGGTGGAAGAACATATATTGTTCGCTTCTCGGAGCCGGTTTCACCGGAAAAAGTTAGCGCCAGTTTACGTACGTACTTTGTAGGTGAAGATGGTAAGCCTTCTAGTACGGAGGTTAAAACTTTTGGTAGTTCTAATCAGGTAAAAATTACTACTTCATTTTTAATTGATAGCGAGGCTTCCGAAACCGATGAAATGGTTGAAACAAAATTATCTGAGGCTTTAAATTCCATTGCTTCAAATTTTGAAATTCTGGAATCTCAAAAAGTAGGACCTACTATTGCTGATGATATTAAAACCTCGGCCATTTGGTCTATTGTTTTGTCTTTATTTGTTATCTTCTTATATATATTGTTCCGTTTCAAAAAATGGCAATTTGGTTTAGCGGCACTTATAGCTCTTTTTCATGATGTATTAATTATGCTTTCTGTTTTCTCTATTCTTTATTCTGTAATGCCTTTTTCTATGGAAATAGATCAGGCTTTTATTGCAGCTATACTTACCGTGGTGGGATACTCTATAAACGATACCGTGGTAGTTTTTGACAGAATAAGAGAGTTTTTAGGAGCATTTAAAAAACGCGAAATGAACGAAGTGGTAAACGAAGCCATTAACAGCACATTGAGTAGAACCATTAATACTTCGATGACAACCTTTATCGTATTATTAATGATATTTATTTTTGGAGGCGATGTAATACGTGGTTTTATATTTGCTTTGCTTATAGGTATTGTGGTGGGTACGTACTCATCAATTTGTATTGCTACGCCCATTATTATGGATTTAACCAACAAAAAGAAACTAGAGTAAGTGTCTCTTTGTAAATGATAAATAAAAAAGGGTTTCAATACGAAACCCTTTTTTATTAAGTGACTCCGGAGAGGCTCGAACTCTCGACCCGCTGATTAAGAGTCAGCTGCTCTACCAACTGAGCTACGAAGTCGATACATTTTTAAAAATTGAACTGCCACAATTTTACGACTTTTTAAATACGATTTAACCTTTTTAGGAAATTCCCATTTTTTAAAAAAGGTTTGATAGAAAAATAGACCACGTTCCGTTTAATATGAAAAAACAGGATTCTAAGTGATATAAGTCATACTATTGCCAAATTCATTAGGAGTAGATTTGTGCAATACAAAAATTAATAATTATGAAAAAAGCAATGTTTATTTTAATAATGCTAAGTTCTTCAGTTTTTAATTTCTCATGCGGAGGTAGTGAAAATACTAATGAAAACAATCAAGAAAAAACCGTGGAAGGGGGAACGGAAGATTATGACCCTAAACGAGGAGAAGGAAAGTTTTCTGCAGAGAATTTAGTTGTAGGAGAATCTATAGATTTGGATATGTCTGCCAAAGGAGAGGCTATTTCGGGTACAAAGTGTACATCCTGTCATAAACTTTCTGAAGAGAAATTAGTAGGTCCTGGTTGGAAAGGGGTAACCAAAAAAAGAGAATTGTATTGGATTATGAATTTTATAACCAATCCAGATCCGATGATTGAAAAGGACCCAGAAATACAAGCCCAGTTGGAACTATGTTTAGTCAGAATGCCTAATCAAAATTTAAGTGATGAAGAGGCAAGAAGCATAGTAGAGTTTATGAGAAAAAACGATGAAGCAAAATAACCTTTAAAAATAATATATTATGAAAATTGTATCTAAAACAATATTAATTTCAGTGTTCTTTGGCTTGTTAGCATTTGTTGCCTGTAAGCCAAAAAACACAAGCAATGCGGTATCAGGAGATGCCTCCTCGAAGGCGTATGTTGCCCCCGGAAAGTATGATGAGTTTTATAATTTCGTATCGGGCGGATTTAATGGTCAGTTAAGTGTTTATGGTTTACCTAGCGGACGATTATTTCGTTCAATTCCCGTTTTCTCTGTTGATCCTGAAAAAGGTTGGGGTTTTAGTGAGGAGTCCAAGCCTATGCTAAATACCTCGCATGGTTTTATTCCTTGGGATGATGCTCATCATCCTGAATTGTCACAAACCAATGGCGAGGTTGATGGAAGGTGGGTGTTTATAAATGCCAATAATACGCCTAGAGTTGCTCGCATTGATTTAAAAACATTTAAAACTGCAGAAATAATCGAATTGCCAAACAGTGCTGGAAATCACTCTTCTCCTTTTATTACAGAGAATAGCGAGTATGTTGTAGCAGGTACTCGTTTTGCTGTTCCTGGCGATTATGAGAATGGTGATGTTCCAATTAATACATATAAAGAAACATTCAAATCGCACATGAGTTTTATTTCTGTTGGAAAAGAAGGTGAAATGGATATAGCCTTTCAATTGAGGTTGCCAGGAATTGATTTTGATAAGGCACACGGAGGTAAAGGTCCTTCGCATGGTTGGTTTTTCTTTTCTTGTTATAATGTAGAGCAAGCCCATACCTTATTAGAAGTAAATGCTTCGCAAAAAGATAAAGACTTTATAATGGCAGTAAATTGGAAAAAAGCCGAGGAGTATATTAAAGCCGGAAAAGGAAAAAAAGAAACCGTTAGTTACGCTCATAACACATGGAATGAAAGTACTCACACAGGTAATTCTGTATTAAAAAATGAGGTTTTAGTTTTAGATGCAACTGAGTTCAAAGATATCTGCTATTTTTTACCTTGTCCAAAGTCTCCTCACGGAACAGATGTAGACCCTTCAGGTGAATACATTTGCGGAAGTGGTAAATTAGCAGCACTTATTCCTGTTTTTAGTTTTTCAAAGATGATTAAGGCTATAGAAAACAATGAATTTGAAACAGACTATGAAGGCGTACATGTTATTAAGTACGAATCGGCCCTACACGGAGAAGTTAAAAAGCCAGGATTAGGACCTTTACATACTGAGTTTGATGGAGAAGGAAATGCATATACTAGTTTCTTCGTATCATCAGAAATTGTAAAATGGAGTTTAAAAACACTAGAAGTTTTAGATCGGGTTCCTACCTATTACTCAGTTGGACACTTAATGATTCCTGGGGGAGATACTAAAAAGCCTTTTGGAAAATATTTAGTAGCATATAATAAAATAACTAAAGATAGATATTTACCTACGGGACCAGAATTAACACAATCAGCACAGTTGTACGATATCAGTGGCGGTAAAATGCAACTGATATTAGATTTTCCAACTATTGGAGAACCGCATTATGCACAAGCCGCACCGGCAGATTTGATTAGAAATAACGGTCAATTAAAGTTCTATAAAATAGAAGACAATAAACACCCTTATGCAGCCAAAGGCGAACAAGAATCTAAAGTAGTTCGAGAAGGGAATAAAGTACACGTTTATATGACTTGTGTTCGTTCGCATTTTGCTCCAGATAATATTGAAGGAATAAAAAAGGGTGATGAAGTCTATTTTCATGTTACTAACCTTGAACAAGATTGGGATGTACCACATGGATTTTCTGTAAAAGGGGCTCAAAATGCAGAGTTACTTATTATGCCGGGTGAAACCGCAACATTAAAATGGACAGCCGATAGAGTTGGTATTACCCCATTCTATTGCACCGATTTTTGTAGTGCATTACATCAGGAAATGCAGGGATATGCAAGAGTTTCTTCAGCAAATAGTAATGTGCCTATTTCTTTTAGTTTAGGAAATAATACACCGGGGTCATTAAAATAGTTAGAGTTGTCTTTTTAGATTAAAAAGGGGCAACCAAAAGGTTCGCCCCTTTTTTGTAAATGAATATGCTTATGAAAACGAATAGAATATCTTTGTTATCTAAAGTATTACTTATTATAGCAAGTATTATTTTAGTAGTATCCATTTTTGTTCCAATATGGAGAATAGAATTAGATGCACCACAATACCCTGAAGGACTAGGTTTACTTATTTATGCAAATGAAATAGGAGGAGATGTGGATATTATAAATGGTCTAAATCACTATATAGGGATGCAAACACTTCATACTGAAAACTTCATTGAGTTTACTCTATTACCATACATCATTGCCGGATATGCACTCTTGTTTCTAATAAATATATTAATTGCCAGAAAAAAAGTTTTATACTTTACCTTTGCAGCATTTGTGTTGTTTGGCATTATAGCAATGGTTGATTTTTGGCGTTGGGAATATAATTACGGGCATAACCTCGATCCCAATGCTGCAATTATAGTTCCTGGAATGGCTTACCAACCACCATTAGTTGGCTTTAAACAACTTCTAAACTTCGGAGCCTATTCTGTTCCCGATTTAGGTGGATGGCTCTTTATTATTTGCGGATTGTTATTGCTGTTTGTCGTTTTGTTTGAAACGGGGGTATTGAATCGTTTCAGAATGTCGAAACCAACAGCAATTACTCTTTCTCTTTTTTTCTTAATATCATTCATTGCATGTTCAAATTTAGATTCTGAACCAATAAAATTAAACAAGGATAATTGCGAATATTGTAAAATGACCATAACAGATGGAAGATTTGCTTCAGAACTTATAACCAAAAAAGGGCGTGTATATAAGTTTGATGATTTAAGATGTATGATTAATTATAAAAGCGATAACAATAATGTAGAATGTAAAATACATTTTGTAAATGAATTCACATCTAACAATCTGTTAATCCCTGCAGAAAATGCATTCTTTGTTCTTTCTGAGTCTATAAGAAGTCCTATGGGAGGAAACATTGCCGCATTTTCTGAAAATACAAAAGCCCAAAAATTTGCTAAAGAGAGAAAAACATCTCTTAAAACGTGGAAAGAAATCAATCAATAATTTCTTTTAATGAGGGTATTATTATTTTCTATATTTCTCTTTTCCTCTTTCATAATAGATGCAAAAACTCTTCTTATTGGCAATAATTATTTTTATAAAAAAATTAAATTAGCCTTAAATGATGCAGTAAATGGAGATACTATTATTGTTGAAAAAGGTTTTTATAAGGAAGGAAATATTGTTATTGATAAATCCGTTTTCTTATTAGGAAAAGATTTTCCGGTTTTAGACGGAGAAAAAAAATTTGAAGTACTTACCGTTAAAGCAAATTATGTTACCATTAAGGGCTTTATTATACAACATTCAAGTTATGCTGTATTAGATGACCCTGGTGGTATAAAAATTTATAACTCCAGTTATGTTACCATTCAAAACAATCAATTATTCGATAATTTTTTTGGAATATATATTCAGGAAAGTAAACATTGCATAGTAAAAGATAATAAAATAAGTGCTTTAATAAAAACAGAACAAGAAATAGGAAATGGGGTGCATTGTTGGAAAAGCGATAGTTTGCAAATTATAGGAAATAATATTTCAGGTAATAGAGACGGGATTTATTTTGAGTTTGTAACGAATTCAATCATTTGGAGAAATATTTCTTGTAATAACCTTCGGTACGGTTTGCACTTTATGTTTTCTCATAATGATTCCTACATTACTAATATTTTTAAAAACAATGGTGCCGGTGTTGCTGTTATGTTTACCAAAAAAGTAACCATGATGAATAATACATTTGAAAACAACTGGGGCGATTCCTCTTATGGTCTTTTATTAAAAGATATTTCTGATAGTTATATAGCTACAAATAAATTTTATAATAATACATCAGGAATTTATATAGAGGGTTCAAATAGGCTACTGATTGAAAAAAATATTTTTGAAGCGAATGGATGGGGTATGAAAATACAAGCTAGTTGTATGGATAATTATATTGAAAAAAATAATTTTATTGGAAATACATTTGATGTTAGCACGAATGGAACGCTGGTTTTAAATACATTCAATGAAAATTATTGGGATAAGTATGAAGGGTATGATCTGAATAAAGATAATGTTGGAGATGTTCCTTATCATCCTCTTAGTTTATTCTCTGTTATAGTAGAAAATTGTCCACCGGCCATGCTAATTTATAGAAGTTTTATTGTAACACTATTAGATAAATCAGAAAAAATATTACCAAGTTTAACACCCGAAAATTTTATTGATAATAAACCGTTAATGAGAGCAATAAAGTTATGATTGAGTTAATAAATGTTTCTAAAAAATTTGGTCGTTTAAGTGTTTTGAATAACATCAATCTTTTATTTGAAGAAGGACAATGTGTGGCATTAATAGGGCCTAACGGCTGTGGTAAAACAACATTAATTAAATCAATATTAGGTATGGTGTTGCCAGATGGTGGCGATATTATATTTAAAGAAAAAAATATTAAAAATGATTTTGAATACCGAAAAAATATAGGGTATATGCCTCAAATTGGAAGATACCCCGAAAATATGAGTATTGGTCAAGTAATAGAAATGATTAAAAATATACGTCAATCTAATAACAATATTGATGAAGACCTCCTTAATCAATTCCAGTTGAATCAAATGTTTTATAAACAAATGCGTACACTTAGCGGTGGAACTACTCAAAAAGTAAGTGCCACTCTTGCATTTTTATTTAATCCTGATGTGCTTATTTTAGATGAACCCACGGCCGGTTTAGATCCACTATCTTCAGAAATTTTGAAAGAAAAAATTCTAAAAGAAAAACAAAATGGAAAATTAATACTCATCACTTCACATTTATTAAGTGAGTTAGATGAGTTGGTTTCTCACCTTATTTTTATGCAAGAAGGGAAAATAAATTTTTATCAGAGTATTGAAACACTTAAAAGAGAAACTGGCGAAGATAAAATCTCAAAAGTTATTTCTAAAATTTTAAAACAACAAAATTAATGAACAGAATTATTAAATTCATAATTCTTGATATTTTAAAAAATAAAATTGTATTAGCCTATACCATTCTATTGGCTGCATTTTCATGGAGTGCCTTTAGTTTAGAAGACGGCTCTACCAAAGGGGTACTTACCATATTAAATATTATTTTACTAATTGTACCTTTAGTCTCTATTCTATTCGCTACAATCTATATATATAATAGCTCTGAATTTATAGAACTATTATTAAGTCAACCCATACATCGCAATAAAATATGGCTGAGTTTATTCATTGGATTATCGATTAGTTTACTAAGTGCTTTTTTAATAGCAGCAGGAATTCCTTTAATATTATTTGCAGAATCTTTAGTTGGTTTTATGATGATTGTGGTAGGATGCTTAATTTCTACTGTATTTATTGCTATCGCATTCCTTAGCTCCATTCTTAGTCGCGATAAAGCCAAGGGCATTGGTATTTCGATTCTATTATGGTTATATTTTGCTTTATTATTTGATGGATTAGTTTTGTTTCTTTTATTTCAATTTTCCGATTACCCAATAGAAAAAATGATGGTAGGTATTACAGCCAGTAGTCCTATTGATTTAGCAAGGATTCTTATCTTGTTGCATTTAAATGTGTCTGCAATGATGGGATACTCCGGAGCAATTTTTAAAGATTTTTTTGGTTCAAATCTTGGGCTTTTTATTGCCTTTATGTTATTAATATGTTGGATTCTATTTCCTTTTCTCCTATCACTTAAAATTTTCAATAAAAAAGACTTGTAAATGAATAATAAAAAAAGCCGACAAGTTGTCGGCTTTTTTAGTATTATTGAACATATCATTTATTTAGCTGGAGGTAAAAGCACTTCGTTAATTACGTGAATTATGCCATTAGAGGTTGGAATAGAGGCCACAATTTCAGCAACATCGTTCACAAAAACTTTTCCGTCTTTTTTCGTAATTTTTATTTTTTGACCACTCACTTGCTCATATTCTTGCCCATCATTCATGTACTCAATTTTAAGTACGCCTACATAAGTATGGTATTCTAGAATATGTTGTAAATCGGCTTTCTTCTCAGGCTTAAGTAAGCCTTCTACGGTTCCTGCGGGCAGTTTATCGAATGCCGCATTTACAGGGGCAAAAACAGTAAAAGGGCCTGCATTACTTAGCGCGTCTACTAAACTGGCGGCTTTTACTGCTGTAACAAGTGTAGTATGGTCTTTACTTCCTACGGCAACCTGAACAATATTTGGATTTGAAACATCATCTTTAACCCCCGATTGACCAACTGTCTCGGTTGGAGTGTTCTCAATAGGATTATTTTCATTACTATTTTCAGAACCAGACCCTCCACATGCCATAGCTTGTAGTAAGATGATTGCTGCCGGGTATATTAGTTTGTTTTTCATAATAAATTGTTTTAACCAAAGTACTTTTTATCTACGATTTCAATAAATGATTATCATCATGTTTAAAATTATTTAATAGTAGTTTTTTCAATTGAGAAAAATATATTAAAAATATTCCAAACAAAATAAGAAGAGAAATGCCCAACAGCATTCCATTGACGCCAGGTATAACGGTGTAGCTAAAAGAGGCAATTCCTTGAACTGCTAGCATTATTTCATTTAAAT
The DNA here is from genome assembly GCA_905339165.1 of Flavobacteriales bacterium. GTDB lineage: Bacteria > Bacteroidota > Bacteroidia > Flavobacteriales_E > Vicingaceae > BCD5. The sequence continues at coordinate 57,130 of CAJPFH010000035.1, read as the reverse complement.
AAACACCAATAACAAAAAGTATAATACCACTTATGCTTAAATAGTTGATTTTAATTTTTTGAGTAGCATAGATATATGTTATAAGAAATACAGATGTAATGGCTAATAAAGCCAAATGCAGATACGCAATAACAATTGGCCTAAACCCAAAGGCCAGTTTACTAATAGCGGGAATCGTTGATCCTAATTGCAAACTTAATTTAATAGCTAGGGCTATTCCTAAGATGATAAATAGCAATACACTTAATTTATTGGTGCGAATATTTTCTAAAAATTTATATTTTCTTAAGCGAATTAACATAATTATGCCTCCAAGATATTGGGCAATAGCGGCTAAAATTATAAGAATATACAGTACGGGAGATATTTTAAGCCAAAGAACAGAAAGCCCGTAAGCAGGAATACAACTTGTTGCAAAAAGCCAAAATACAACCATAGATACTTTGAATTGTTTTACTACAGATTGAACATATCCTAAAAACAAACCTATGCATGCAAACAAATACCACCCATTATACTGAAAATGCAGATACCAATACACAGAGGCTAAATAGTTATGTTGTGGAATTTTTTTAGTAATCATCATATATACCAAAGCAAAAGTGCCCAAAGAAGAAATAATATTAAAAAATAAAGCAGCACCAAACCATCTTCGAATTTGTTTACTTTTTATCAGGTTTAAATTTTTAAAATAACAGTACGAAAATAAAAATGAAGTTAGAATAGAAATACTGGAAAAAATAATCGAAGATAAACTGTATCCACTAATGGCAAATGATATGAGCATTCCGTATGCAGCCATTAAGTTTGAAAAGAGAAGTAATTTAAAGAGTTTGAGTCTGTGTTTTGTTAATTCTTTACTAATTAACAAAACCATAAGTATCATAATGGTTTGGGAAATCCATCCGGTAAAAGCAAAGTGAGAGTGTGCATGTTGTAAATTCTTTTGGTCGAAATAATTAAACTCGAAACCAATTTTATATCGCATTAACACACCTAATAAAGCAACTATTAGTAGGTTTAATAAAGAAATACGAATAAACTTTTTATCTATAAAACTATCCATGACACCTAAAATGGTAAACAGCAAACCTATAAATACTTGTGTATGTCAAAAAATACTATCATCATAAAAAAGTTTATTTTTTGATATATTCTTATAAGGGTAGAAATAAATAAACGATGTTTTTAATTTCATTTACTTGTAAGGAGAAAAATTATAATAGTTTTTCCAAATTTGTGTACAGTCCTTTATGTTCCCAATAACCAACGTGCGCAATACCCCATTTATCATATTTATTTCTGAAAATGCATTTAATATTTTCATTTACGGTGTAGAAATCAAGTCGGCCACTTACCGGGTCGTTGCTATGATAAAGGTTGAGCCAAACGATATTTTCGTCTATAAAAGGTGTTATAGGATTTTTAATTCCAAAAGGCCAATTGCTACGGTTATGAATTCTAAACGAGTGTAAATTTTCGGTTATTTGACCACGAATATATTGCTCTTTTGAAGTTCGTTCATTAAAGAAGAAATAAATTTTATCCAAAGGCGAACCAAAGGTTAAAAGTCCACCAATTTTTTTAGCGTTTTGTTTTACATTTTCTTTTAATGTAGCTTCTGTTTGTATCTTGTTTAAGGTATCATAAGCAATAACGCTCCCCAACGAGTGCCCGGCAACAATTACTTTTTGGTAATGTTCGTTTGAAATAATTTCTTTCAGCAAATTAACAGAGCCCTTAAGAATGGAAGAACGCACATTAAAATTTTTTGATTTAACATCCATGCCGGTATAGATGGCAATATCGCCTACGTAGCCAATTAAAATATATTCCGATTGTTGCTGTATAAAGTTTTTTAAACCGGTTAGCCATTTTGGGATAAGAAAATTGATAAAACGCAAAAGGCGATAAATCAACATTCCTTTATACAGTAAATCGGTAAGTTTATACCAATAATCTTTTTTTTGGTTGGCTACAATGGAATTTAATTCGGGTGTATGTTTAAAGGCATTTTTCGCACCCTTTAGGGTGGTAGAAATCCATTCGCCAATTTCGGCTGTTGTAATTTGCCTCTCGGTTAAGTTGGCCCAGTAGTATTCGTGAATATCAATAAAAGTGGCTTCGCCCATTTTTTCGGAAAGGTGTAATCGAATAAAACTATCGATGTATTTCTCACCTTTGTTATTTGAAAAAGGAGCCAGCACATGCTCTATGTGTTTTAATTTTGCTCCTAGGTGTGTGGCTAAACCACGACCAAAACTATCTAATGTTTCAAAAGGATTTTGCTGCCCTATACCGTGAATAATAACAACAGCGGTGCCTTTTTCCTGCATGGCTTGTTTATATTTTTATGAGTTCTGCTTTAACAAAATCGGCAAGTTCTTTCACGTATTCGGGCGAAAAGTCAAATCGAATTCCGGCTGTTTGATAAATTTCTCCGATAGATTTTGTGTAACCTAAACTTAATGCGGCCATGTACTGGTCTAAGGCTTTTTCTTTATTTTGTTTAAAGTTTCTCCAAACGGCAATAGCTCCCAACTGAGCAAAGCCGTATTCTATGTAATAAAAAGGTACTTCGAAAAGATGTAATTGTTTTTGCCAGGTATTGGCATATTCTTCTTCTAATCCGGAATAATCAACGATGTTACTACCAAAATCATTCATCAGGTTTTTCCATGTGGCGTACCTTTCTTCAACCGAATGTGTTGGATTCTCGTAAATCCAGTGTTGAAATTTATCAATGGTGGCAACCCAAGGCAATGTTTCTAATACTTTTTGTAATTGTTCGCGTTTTGCACGTTTTAACTCTTCTTCATCTTCAAAGAATATATCCCAGTGTTCCATACTGAGTAATTCCATACTCATAGAAGCCAGCTCAGCTACTTCCGATGGAAAACTTTTAAAAGGAGTTAATTCTAAATCTTTAGTAAGAAAAGAATGAATGGCATGCCCGCCTTCGTGAACCATCGTAACCAAATCGCGATGCGTACCAACGGCATTCATGTATATAAACGGAACCCCAATTTCGTAGAGAGGATAGTTAAAGCCTCCGGGAGCTTTTCCTTTTTTCGATTCTAAATCGAGATGCCCCATTTCTTTCATAATGCTCAAACATTCGCCAAAGTAGGGGCGAAGTTTGGTAAAACATTGTATGGTTTTTTCTAACAAATCGTTTCCATTTTCAAAAGGTTTAAGAGGTTCTTTGCCGGAAGTATCTACTTCTAAATCCCATGGGCGTAGCGATTCTAGTTTTAATTTTTCTTTTCTTTCTGCATCAAATTGGTTGGTTATTGGAATAATATTTTGTTTTACTGCTGAGTGAAAGTTAAAGCAGTCTTGCACTGTATAATCGAACCGCCCCATTGAGGTAAACATATAATCGCGGAAATTTTTAAAACCGGCATTTTGTGCTACCTGATGGCGAATGGAAATTAAATCGGTGTATAAATGGTTCAGGGCTGTTTTGTCTTGCAATCTTCTCTGTTGAATTTTTCTATAAGCCTCTTCGCGTTTTGTTCTTTCGTTTAGTTTTAGGTAACGGGCTGCTTTTTGCAGAGTCATTTCTTCCTCATCAAGAGTAACCGTCATTGCAGCCGAAATACTACCGAATTTTTGCGATTCGGTTTGTAGTTTGGTTAATAGGGGTATATTTTCATCGCGAAAAATTTCTATTTCTTTTTTTACATTTCTCAGATAGATACGATACTGGTTTTGATCTAAATTTTTAATAAACGGAGAGTCGATAAGTTTACGGTTAAATTTATCTTCGTACGGAGCAATGTGGGGTTGAATTTCGTTTATAAAAAAGAGAAATGAGTTTTCTAGTTCCTTATTGGTAGTATCAATATTCATTTTTATGTACCGCCACCCTAAGTCTTCTTCCAGTACAGCTTCCAATTCACTGCGATGTTGTAGCCAAATTTCTAATTCGTTTAGATTATTAATTTCTCTTTTTTCTAAATCAAGAAAATAGGTTTCTAGTTTTTGCCAACTGTCTATTTCCAATGTATCAGGCAAAAATATTCTATGCTTTCTTGTAGGAATAGCTATCGTTTTCATATAAAATTATTTTTTAAAAATCTAAGCAATATTTCAACCTGCCTTACGAGGAGTAACAGATTTAACAGATCCGCCTTTTTTAGCGGTTGATGTTTTTATTTTGGCATTATCGCTTGTTTTTTTTACAACCGTTTTTTTGGTATTTTCTTTTTTAACGAGGTCTTTTACAGCTTTGGTTTCTTCGCTGTTTTCGGCTGTTGGTTCTACTTTTTTATCTAAAAGGCCTTTAGAAATAAGGGTGTTGAACCATTGCAGTAGTTTTTTTACATCGGAGTTGTAAACTCTTTCTTGGTCGTAATCTACCACAGAGGCTAAGAAATTGCGTAATTCATTGGGCTCAGATTTAGCATTGATGGCTTCTTTGCCTCCTGTTTTTTCGTATATTTTTTCAAATACTTCTTTCAAGGGCATATCATCGCCTTTGGTGTAAAGACTAATGTCTTCGAGTGAGCTAACTTTTTCGGAAGCGAAAACCGGATAGCGTTTTCCGTCATCAATAGATTCCACAAGCAATCCGTTTTTGGTTTGAGAAATTACCTTGTATAAGCCGGGTTTTCCGGTAATTGAAATAATACCACTAATGTCCATTATGCTTTTTTTTAAGAGGGTCAAAGATAATAAAAAGTGTGAATTTTAAACCATTTCACTTATTTGAAATAAAAAATTAATTAATTTAAGCATATAATATACGTACTCATAGAGGAGAGCTCTTTAAAATATTTCTACCTTTTTCAAACCCCTGAAAATGGATTAAAAAAACGCAGTGTTTTCAATGCTTTCGTTATTTTATCATCTCTGTTTTGGCATTTTAAATCTTCTGCATTCCCTTTATTGATAAGGATTGCACAATCTTCTGCAACTCTTTCATAAATTTTGGTGTAACACTTTTTAGAATATAATTAATTGTATTTATGACGATTAACAAATTGTTTTATCGAAAATATACCCCATGTTGGTGTAACAAATTGAAAAAAGTGTTACAAAAAAAATGAAAAAACCATCCGTAATTCGTACCATACATTTTAATATCTTATTTTTATGAAAAATCTAATTTAAGGTAAAATACGTTTTTATCGTGCTCATTTTTTCTTGCAATTCCAAAATCGTTTTCAATACGAGAAATATACATCAATTATTTTTGATTAAAGAGCAGTTTAACCATTTTTAAATTTCTTGCCAATAGTCATAAAAACATCGGCAAAGGAATCGATAAATTCGGGAGTTAATTTTTTCTTTATTTCATCAAGTCCGCTTACCTCGCTGTTTTTTATTTTATATTCTATGGCACAGTTTCCAAACTCTAATTTTACAATGTATTTTTCGTTGAAACTGAAAATACTTACAAGGCAGTGTGGGTGAGGAACCGAGGCAAGAACTCGCATTTTATTCTTTCATTATTTTGTAGGTGAAATCTATTTTTTTGTTCTCAGAAAACACTTTTACAAAATAAACCCCTTCTGCCAGTGCCGATATATCAATACTTACAGAAGCATTAAAAGATGTTTTTAATTGTATGTTTCCGAGTAAATCGTACATTTCGAACAGATAATTTGTTTTATCTTCAACATCTATCAGTAAGGTATTGTTTGCCGGATTCGGAAATATTTTAATGCTCGAATGGGCTTTATTTTCATTTAATCCAACCGGAAAACTTGCCGAAGAGCTGCTGCAACCACTGTTATTAATGGCTTCTACGGTATAAAAACCAGGTTGAGAAAATTTATAAAAAACTTGGGTGGCACCCGGAATAAAATTGCCGTTTATATACCATTGGTAAGAAACATAGCCCTGTGTGGCATAAAGCGTATCGTTAGAAAGAGTAATATTTATATTGAACAGCGAACTGCTTAAAGTGGCCATCGCATCTATTTTTCCTGCACCCCAAGAGTAATTGGGAACAAAGCCTGTAAAACCATCTGTTTTGGCTGTTCCGGTAATAGCTTGTTTTATTTCCAGCCAGTTTGCATGAGGGCATTTTTCTAAATACAGTGCGGCTGTTCCGGCTACCACAGGTGATGCCAGCGAGGTTCCACCATTGCGGTTATGCATTCCGCCTTGTGCTACTTTAAAAGGTTCGGCAATTATCATTGCTGCTACTGTTGCCAGTCGGCTGCTGCTAAGGGTAATATCGCCCGAAGCCGCAATGTCGGGTTTTTGTAAACCTATACGACTAGGTCCAATGCTGGAAGTAGCCGATTTTGCACCGGGAGTATAAGCCATTGTTTGCAGCGTGTTATTATAGTCTAAATAGGTGCTCCGGTTAGTATAATTGGCAACCGTAATGGTAGAGGGCAAGCAGCTAAAACTTCCCACAATGGTTTTGAGTGTATCGGGCTCTTTGTAATAAACAATGGGCGGAAACTGTCCGGGATTAGGTAATCCGCTTTTGGTCATTTTGGCAAAGCCCAACCAATTGTCCGACCAAATATCGAATTGGCCGTTGCCCGTAAGTTCTAAGCGGAAAGCATATTGATTCGAATCGGGCTGTGGAATAAAAACTTGTAAAAAATATTTATCTCCAAAAGTTTCAGCCCAGGTTTGTAGGTGAGCTATTTTTTGCCCCATATTATTTTTAATGGTATCGTTATACGTAATGTTTAAGCGGTTTTTAATGTTATCGAAATTTGTTCTTCCCCTAAAACTATACGTGGGCGAGACTTGATCGGCACCCAACGCGAATTGCACATTATTAAAATCGAGCGTATCGGCCCAAAGTTCAAATGCAACCCCGGGTACACCCATTACGGTAGAACCATTGTTAACCTGAAACCAGGTAAAATTAGTATCGGAAGTAACGGAGTAACCAAGATGGTAAAAAACATGTCCGGCATTTCCGGCCGCACATACAAAAGCTCTGCCGTTAGCAGCCTTTATTAAACTGTCAATAACGAGTGCTCCCGGGTCAGTACCATCGTGCGAACCGGAATAGGTGCCCACGCTGGCATTAATTGCACAGGGCTTTTGCAGGGAATCGGCTGTAGCGTATATAAAGTGAGTGGCTTCGGCAACATTCATTTCCCAATTGGGCGAATTAAAATCGAGGGCTACGGCTACAATATCCGCTTGTGGAGCTACGCCTCCAAATTTTCCAACAGCATTTCCGTTTCCTGCAGCAATTCCTGTAACGATAGATCCATGTCCGTAGTATTGGGCTTGGTCATCGTGGGTGCATAAGCCCGAATTGATTTCGGTAGAATCCCATATACGTCCGTATCCGTAAGGGTTTATTCCATCATAGGCTTGTGTATGATCCCATAACTTAACAATACGCGTAGAGCCATCAGTGTTTTTAAAATCGGGGTGATTTATTTCTATGCCGGTATCTATCATACCCATTACAATATCTTTCCCTTTGTACGTTTTATTGAGCGGGGCGTTTCCGTTGTGTACGGCTAATACGTTATTATTAATTACCATGGTATCGTTCAACACGCTTCCTTGGGCAGAAGTAAAATATATTTTTTCAATTCTAGGGTCTTTGGCAAGGGCTTCAATTTTTCCGGTAGGAAGATGAATATAATGCCAGCCTTGAGCCGAAATCCCGGCTTTTGCATCGTAAAGAGGAAGTTCGTTTAAAAGCGAAGAGTGAGATAGTTTTACGGGAATAGTTACCATTTTTTCGGGCGAATGGGAACGAATAAAATAGTGTAACGATAAGTTTATTTTCTCGCATGTTTGAGAAAACAAAATGTTGCTGCAAAAAATCAAAAAAAGAAAAAATAGAAACGAGGGCATGCTAAAAACTTTACACTAAGTTAAACATAGTATTTCTATAAACAAAGTTGGGAGTAGTTTGGAATTTCTTCTAAAAAAGTATATTTCTTGTTTTTATGATCCATTATACAGCAGAAATGAGACAGGCCGTTACTCACCATTAAGTACGGAACATTTAAAACCATATTGTAAGTAGCAATTTGATCGAATGTTTGTTGCGAAATTTCTACAAAAGGGGCCTTACACTCTACGATTAAAAGGGGTGTTTTATTTCGATTATATGCAATTACATCAGCCCTTTTGTATAAAGTGTTTAACTTTAGCCCGATTTCAACACCAATAAGTGTTCGTGGAATTTTTTTTTCGTTTACAAGAAATTCTATTAAGTGTTGCCTTACCCATTCTTCGGGGGTAAGTAATACCTGTTTTTTTCTAGTACGATCAAAAATTTTTAGTCCCTCTTGAGTGTTGGTTAATTGAAAATTATATGAAGGAAAATTTAATTGCAGCATGAACTATTTTTTTATCAGTGTTTTTATTTTTGTTTTATCCGAACAGATGTTTGCATTCACTATTCCGTCTTCGTTTATCATAGAAAATGCTCATCAACAATTTATACCTCAATTAGTGCAGGATAAAAAAAATGGAAACAAAATATACATTCAAACCCCATTTGCATCACCTGTAATCATTAGTTCTGTAAACAAAGATATACTTAAAAAGAAAACCATTACTCAAATAGAATTAGTTTATACTACTTACAAGTTATCCGAAAAATTTAATCAAACAGAATTAAATTACAACCGGCTTGAAAAGTTAAGAAAAGCAGCCCCTTTTCTGTTTACAGAAAATACTATTGAATGGGTGTTTACGGCTCAAACAGCCTGCGTTTCTCCGGCCGATGGAAAAAATTATTTTCATGGATTTGTTATTCATTTTCGATCTGAAGCCACCTTAGAAGAAGCAAAGAGGGAAGTAGAATATTTAGAGAGGCTGCTTGGAGAAAAAACTTCTCAGGTTACTGAAGATGTTTTTGTAAAACAAGGCAAATTTAAAATGGCTCATGTAGATATGTTGGCCGAATTTAATGGCGGAAAAACGGCCTTAAACAATCATATAAAAGAAAATATAAACTATCCTGAAAAAAACAGTAACACCAGAATAAAAGGCATTATCCTCACTTCTTTTACGGTAAATGAAAACGGCAAAATAAGCGATGTGCAATTGGTAAACGGAAGCAACACCCATTACGATAGCGTAGTAGTAGAAATGATAAAAAAAATGCCATTATGGAAACCTGCATTATTAAACGGAAGAAATACTTCTTCAACCTTTGTGCTGCCCCTTAAATTTTACGAAAGCGGAAAAGTAGAAGTAGCTCAAAGTTTACTAAAAGAAAACGATGGATTTGATTATGCAGAATACCTGATGCTTAATCAGGGATTAACGATGGTGCCCATAAAAGAAACTCCTGTGATTACAGCAAAGGAAGTAAAACTTACCTTGCCAGATTCTTCGGTTTTCCGCATTTTAGAACGAAATACAGAATGGAATCATTTGCTTGTAGCCGTAGATGTAACCGGAAGTATGTACCCTTATTTAGCACAGGTTTTATTGTGGTATAAAGAAAACGAAAAACCATTTTCACCTAAAGTAAAAATGGTTGCGTTTTTCAACGATGGAGATAATAAGCCCGACAGAGAAAAGAAAACAGGCAATGTAGGTGGAGTTTATACCGGAAATTATTTAGGCTATGAAACGCTAAAAAACAATATGAAATTTGCCATGGCTCATGGAGGAGGGGGCGACAGAGAAGAAAACAACATTGAAGCCATTTTAAATGCAACTGCGAAGTGCCCCGATTGTACAAATATTTTAATGATAGCCGATAATTTTGCCACCCCTCGCGATTTATCGTTGACCAATCAAGTTATCCACCCTGTACATATATTATTGTGCGGTACTCATTTTGGAATCAATACACACTATCTAAATTTGGCGAGGGCTACAAAAGGAAGTGTGCATACCGCAAATCAAGATATTGTAAACTTGCATAAATTAGCCAATGGAGATGAGATAGAAATAGAGGGAATGTATTACATATTGCAACAAAATAAATTCGAGCAGGTATTAAAAAAAAGAAATCCATGATAACCAAAGAAGAAATTGTACAAGATTGGCTTCCTCGCTATACCGGTATGGCTTTGGAAGAATTTGGAAACTATATTCTTTTAACGAACTTCGGAAACTACCTTAAACTATTTTGCGAAATAACAGGAGCTCAAATTAAAAATGCCGAAAAACCCATGCCTTGTGCAACTTCAGAAGGCATTACCATGATTAACTTTACCATGGGAAGTCCCAATGCAGCTACCATCATGGATTTACTCTCTGCTATAAACATCGATGCCTGCTTATTGCTTGGGAAATGCGGTGGATTAAAAAAGAAAAATAAAATTGGCGATTACATTCTACCCATTGCAGCCATTCGGGGCGAAGGCACATCGGGTGATTATTTGCCTCCCGAAGTGCCCGCACTACCTGCTTTTACATTACAAAGAGCCGTTTCTACCACCATCAGAAATTACGAACGAGATTATTGGACAGGAACCGTTTATTCTACCAACCGAAGGGTATGGGAATACGATGAAGAATTTAAAGAATACCTACGAAAAATACGATGCATGGCCATAGATATGGAAACCGCTACCATTTTTACCGTGGGGTTTAAAAATCATATCCCCAGCGGTTCGCTGTTATTAGTTTCCGACCAACCCATGATTCCGGAAGGAGTAAAAACCTCTAAAAGTGATGAGCAGGTTACCACCGATTTTGCCATTGAACACATTAAAATTGGCATCGATTCGCTCAAAGAAATACGCGATAAAGGCACCAGCGTTCGCCATCTTCGTTTTGATTAAAACAGAGTGTGAATGAATTTAGCTTTCGAAAAAATACTAAGCAACCTTAAAAATAAAAAGTACGCACCCATCTATTTTTTTATGGGAGAAGAACCTTATTTTATTGATGAACTTACAGACTATATAGAAAAAAATATATTGAGCGAAACGGAAAGAGATTTTAATCTTTCCGTTTTATACGGAAAAGAAACTGATGTGCAAACGATACTCTCCGAAGCCAAACGCTTTCCTTTAATGGCCGAACGAACCGTTGTCATTGTAAAAGAAGCACAAATGCTGGAAAAAATAGAGGAAATAGAAGCCTACCTCGATCATTTTTTGCCTACCACCACATTGGTATTTTGTTACAAATACAAAAACATCGATAAACGAAAATCTTTTTCAAAGAAACTCGATAAACATCATGTGCTGTTTGAATCGAAAAAGATATATTCCGATAAAATTCCTGCCTGGATTAGCGATTTTCTTAAAAACAAAGGATATAAAATAGAGCCGAAAGCCTCGGTATTACTTTCGGAATTTTTAGGAAATGAATTGACAAAAATTGTAAATGCACTCGAAAAACTTTTTATTTTATTACCCTCAGGAACTACAATAAATACCAAACATATTGAAGAAAATATAGGGATAAGCAAAGATTTTAACGTGTTTGAATTAAATAAAGCAATAGGCGAGAAAGATGTTTTTAAAGCCTATCAAATAGTAAATTATTTTGCCTCCAACCCTCGTTCAAATCCTTTTGTGCTTACCATTTCATCATTGTTTTCTTTTTTTGTAAAGGTATTATTGTTTCATTCCTCCCCCGATAAATCCAATGCCGGTTTAGCTTCTGCAATAGGTGTAAATCCTTTTTTTCTGAAAGATTACCATACAGCAGCAAAAAATTATACTCCCCGAAAATGTGTAGAAAACATTGCCTTAATTCGCGAGTTCGATATGCGTTCGAAAGGGGTTGGGAATGTTTCGGCCACCGAAGGCGAACTACTGAAAGAGTTAGTTTATAAATTGATGCATTAAAACGTATGAGCAAAATAAAAAAGTTTTTTAAAGCAGTTTTTTTAATTAGTAAAAATCCTTATCTGCTCAATCACATTTTGTACGATGAGCATATAAACAAAGAAGAAGTAATTAAAAAATATAATTTACCCAAGGGTTTACCCAGCATAGATATTTTGGAACTTATACCTGATTTTACACTTCAACTAGAACCCATTAGTTTTTCCGATGGAGGTTCTACTCCTTTAGATTTAGCCCTGCTAAAAGCCTTAGCAAAATCTTTTCCTTCGTGCCATTATTTTGAGATTGGCACCTGGAGAGGCGAAAGTGCAGCCATTGTTTCAAGTGTAGCAGAGAAAGTGTATACTTTAAATTTACCGGATGAAGAAATGAAAGAAATGGGTTTGCAGGAAAACTATGTTATGCAACACCGAATGTTTTCTAATGGAATTGAAAATATTACCCATTTACAGGGAAATTCGCTTACCTACCATTTTGCCGGGCTAAATACAAAATTCGATTTGATTTTTATTGACGGAGACCACCATTACGAAAGCGTAAAGAGCGACACTCAAAACGCTTTTAAATTACTTAAAAACGAAAATTCCATTATTGTGTGGCACGATTATGGACGTACTCCGACCGATGTTCGCTGGGATGTGTTAAAAGGCATTTTAGATGGAACACCTCCCCATAAATTAAAAAACGTATATCGTGTTTCTAATACACTTTGTGCTATTTATACTACTAAAAATGTAAAATCAGAATTTTTAACACCTTTTGCAAAACCCAATAAATTTTTTACGCTTCATCTCTCGGCCAAAAAAATGTAGTAAACCTTTATTGAAAAATGCCCGTTATATCAAAACCCCTTTTAGCCTTGTTTATTCTCTCATTTATGATTTGTCATCTGGCAATTTCTCAGGTTCGATTTCCGGTGGGAATGAGTGCAGAGTTAAATTTTGTATTAACCGATTTGCAAAACAAAAAAAATAATTTACAACAAAGCAAAGGAAAAGTGATTATTATACATCAATGGGCCACATGGTGTAGTCCGTGCAAAAAGGAAGAACCTTCGCTTCAGAATTTTTATAACGAATACCAGAATGAAATAGCCCTTTTTATGATTTCAGAAGAAAATACAAAACGCTTAAAAAACTATAAAGAAAAAAATAAAACCCATTTACCTTATTACACGGTGGGTGGAAAAAATCAGCATCTGCCAAAAATGTACTTCTCCGAAACGATTCCGGTTTCATACATTATTTCTAAAAAAGGAGAAGTAAGAATGATTGCAAATGGTGCACTAGATTGGCAAAGTGAAGCCGTTCAAAAATTTATTGAAAAATTAATAGACGAATAAATTTCTTTTACCCTTATTGCATTTGTAAGAAAATTTGTCAATTCGAGTATTCCGCAATCCTGCGGAATATATCGAGAATTCAAATTTTCAATAAAAAAGTGTGTCCTCGATACTCTTTCTTTCAAAAAAAACTCGAACAGACACCTTTTTTATTAAAAAATGTTCTAAATGCACAACGGGTATTTCTTTTATGTATATTTGCCCCCGATAACGGTTCTTTATTATTCATTTGAGTAATAAGATGAAAAGGGAATCGGGTGTAAATCCCGAACAGTTCCCGCTGCTGTAAGCACCGTCAAGCGTTGCCACTTCAAAGTCACTGCCCCTTTATAGGGAGTGGGAAGACAGGTAACAGGGTGTAAGTCAGAAGACCTGCCATTATCCAATTTTTAGTAGATGCTTTCGGAGAAAAGGCTCGCAAAACTTTTGAAGTTCAACTGTTTTTATACCCCATTTTCCGTAGCATTTACGACAACAAGTACGTTTATGCTAAAAAAAATAGGTACGGGAATATGGTTTTGTTTGGTCTTCACCTACTGGTGCAAGGCAGATAGTACGCATACCGATACCATCATACCTCTTGCCACCTTCGAAGTAAAATCGAATCGTTTATTTCAATTTTCTGCCGGAAATAAAATGATTTCGATAGACAGCGCAGATTTAGCAAAACATTTATCCTCTAGTTTGGCCGAATTATTAAGGTACGAAACCTCGCTTTATATAAAATCTTACGGATCGGGAAATCTGGCTACTTCTTCATTTAGGGGTGGTAGCGCTGCACACACAGCGGTGCTATGGAATGGATTTAATATTAATAATGCAGCTAACGGACAGGTAGATTTTTCTTTAATACCACTTTTTGCCGTAAATACAGTTACCGTACAACACGGTGGTGGCGGCACGCTTTGGGGAAGTGGTGCTGTTGGCGGAAGTATTCATTTGCAGAATAAACTTTCTTTTTACAAAGGGATAGAGGCTTCAGCCTGTTTAACAGCCGGAAGTTTTGGGAAATTCTCGAAACAAACCTCCTTTATTTTAAGCAGAAAAAGATGGGCAAGCTCAGTGAGTATTTTTAATACTAAAGCAAAAAATAATTTTTCTTTTATAAATCCATACACCAGCGAAAAGCAAATCCAGGCAAATGCCGAGCAACAGGGAACAGGTTTTATTACCGATCATTCGTTTACAATGAAAGAAAATATGTGGCTGAATTTTTCTGCATGGTATCAACAAAATAACCGAAACATTCCTGTCGCCATTAATCAGATAACAAATAAAGCCTATCAGAAAGACGAGGTAGTTAGGTGTAGTTCCGAGTGGAAATATTTTAGAAATGCATTTAATTATTTTATTAGAACAGCTTATTTTAATGAACAAATGCTTTATGTAAACGAAACTTCAACTATTCAATCCAGAAACAAAACAAATACAGTAATTGCCGAAACAGAAACACGTTGGTTTTTTTTACCAAACCAATGCTTAAACGTAGGTAGTAACCATACCTTTATTTCTCTTCATTCATCGGGTTTTGAAGATAAACACCATCAGAACAAAACCGCTTTTTTTATTTCGCACGGCACGAAATATTTTAAAGAAAAACTAAAAACCACCATTTCGGGACGAAAGGAATTTTTGCAACATCAAAACATTCCCTTTACCTATGCTGCAGGAATATCGTATTTGCTTTTTGAGGAAATGGAATGGAAAGCCGCCTATTCCAACGTTTTTAGATTACCCACATTTAACGACTTATACTGGCAGCCCGGAGGCAATAAACAGCTTTTACCGGAGAACGGATATTCTAGCGAAATAGGTTTCTTGATAGATACCAAAGAAAGATTCAAAAGCTGGCATTTCAAAACGGAACAAACCTATTTCAGCCGAGTGATGCACAATTGGATTATATGGCTACCGCAAGGAAGTTTCTGGGCTCCTCAAAATATAATGGAGGTATGGAGCAGAGGAGTAGAAACCCATTCTTCTCTTATATACTTGGCGGGTAAAACTAACATTTCTTTGTTTTTGCTTACCAACTATGTAGTTTCAACCAATCAAAAAATAAAATCGGAAAATGATGCATCGTTTGATAAGCAGCTTATATATGTTCCGATGTATAGTGGCAGTGCAAGGCTTTCCGTATCGAATCGTTTTTTTGAAATTTCTGTTGCCAATCAATATACAGGATACCGATATATTAGTTCGGATAATTCCGAATATTTATTGCCTTTTTATAATACTCATGCAAGGTTTTCTTACATTTTACCATTGAAAGAAATCTCTCTTTCTTTGTTTTTTTCTGTAGAGAATATTTTTAATACCTCCTACCAGTTGGTGCAGAGTTATGCCATGCCATTGAGAAATTACAATACCGGAATAATTATTAAATACCATAAGTCAAAAAAATAAAAATCAAAAAAAATATGAAAACATTAACAAAAATTACACTTACCTCGATGTTGCTTATTTGCACAACCTTTACTCAATCTCAAACCGTTTCTACGTTTGAGGAAAATTCTCTTGCTCCCAATTCGTATTGGAATGGTTCTTCTAATCCAATGGGTGCAACATTTACCAGTGGAAACGCAATATTTCCAAATATGTACGATACCAGTTGGGGGGGATTTTGGGCCAGCGGATTTGCTTATAGTAATATGAAGGACAGTGTTACTCCCGGATTCGCCAATTTGTATGCAGCCAGAACAGCAGGCGGTTATAACGGTTCGGAACATTACGCTATTGCTCAGCAAAATGCCATTATAAAATTAAACGGCAATGCGGCAGGAAAAGTAGTTAACGGCTTTTTTGTTACCAACTCTACGTATGCCGCTTTAAGTATGAGAGATGGAGATATGTTCTCTAAAAAATTTGGAGGAGTTTCCGGCAACGATTCCGATTGGTTTAAATTAGTAGTACGTAAATACTATGGAGGTAACTTGGGATCCGACAGCGTAGAATTTTATTTAGCCGATTATCGTTTCTCGAATAATGCACAAGATTACATTTTAACTACATGGGAATGGGTAGATTTAACCTCTCTTGGCAATGCCGATAGTTTAGTATTCACTCTATCATCGAGTGATGTAGGGCAGTGGGGAATGAATACACCGGCCTTCTTTTGCATGGATAATTTTACCACAGCCGATGCCGGAGTAGGTGTTGCCGAATGGAAAAACAAAGCACAGATTACATTTTTTCCTAATCCGGTTACCGATTACCTAACTATTGATCTTCCTCAAAAAACGAAATTCATTTTACAAATTCTTAATAACGAAGGAAAATTAATTTATGAAGAAAAAATAGAGGGGAAAGGTGCCACTGTCTATTTAAACAAATTAAATAGTGGCTTGTATTTTCTTAAAATATTCAATGGCGAAAATGTGTACAATGAAAAATTTCTGAAACAATGATACTATGAAACAATTTCTGATTTTCTTTACTGGCTTGCTTTCTATACAGTCAATGGCTCAATTTCCTCCGGCTGCCGGAAAACCGGGTTCTACCGCCATACATGCCGATAGCAGTGTGTTTGTGGCGTGGGCCAGTGTCTGTTATGTTAAAAGGGGGTGGCAAGATGTGTCCAATCAAACGCTCGGTTACACCACGGTTGGAGATTCCTCTTCGGCTGTTGGTAAAGCCGGAATGAATGCAGTAGTAAGTTTAGGCGATGGAGGAGAAGCGGTGCTTTTATTCGATACTCCCATTACAAACGGCCCCGGTTGGGATTTTGCGGTATTCGAAAATTCCTTTAGCGATTATTTTTTGGAATTAGCATTTGTAGAAGTAAGTTCCGATGGCATCAATTTTTTTCGCTTTCCTGCTACCTCTTTCACTCAAACCGATGTGCAGGTGGGTACTTTTGACACGTTAAATCCCGAAAAAATAAATAATCTGGCAGGAAAGTATAGAGCATTGTACGGCACTCCTTTCGATTTACAGGAATTACACAATACTCCCGGATTAAATGTAAATGCCATTACACATATAAAAATTATTGATGTAGTAGGAAGTATTCAATCATTATTTGCAACCTACGACCAGTATGGAAATAAAGTGAACGACCCATGGAATACCCCTTTTCCATCGGGTGGTTTTGATTTAGATGCAGTCGGTGTCATTCATCATCTTTCTACAGAAATAAAGGAAACAGCCCCTTTGTTTCTTGTACAAATGTATCCGAATCCCGCATCGCATTATATAACCATTAAACTCAATATGGCCAATGAGATAGAATACATTGAGGTAATTGATAACATGGGTAGAGTAGAAAATATTTTTATTATAAAACAAGATAAAAGAGAGGTGCTAGTAGATATCTCTACACTTAAAAATGGCTTATATTATCTAAATCTAATTTCTGACAATAAAATATTTAATCAAAAAATTATAGTAAATCATGAGTAATAAAAGAGGGCATAACCTATTTATTTTTCTGGTAATGATTGTTTTTTTATCTTGCCGGAAAGACAAACCGGCTGATAAGATAAAACCAAACATAACGATACAACAGGGAGGGGTATTTATATCAAACGAAGGAAATTTTCAGTTTGGTAATGCAAAAATATCCTATTACAATCCGTCTGAAAATACGGTTTCCGAAGATGTGTTTGAAACGGCTAACAACAGGCCGCTGGGAGATGTTTGCCAATCGGTCTATTTTTACAATAGTAAAGCATATGTGGTAGTTAATAACTCAGGTAAGATTGAAGTAGTAAATGAGAAAACTTTTGTTTCAACGGCTATCATCAACGGGTTCGTTTCTCCTCGCTATTTCTTGCCGATTAGCAACGCAAAAGCATTTGTTACCGATTTATATGCAAATAAAATTTACGTAGTAGATTTAACCACCAATCAAATTTCGGGAAATATTCCTGTGGGAGGTTGGTGCGAAGAGATGACTATGGTGTACGGAAAAGTATTTATTACCTCTAAAGAAGGTAATTATCTATATGTAGCCGATGCCATAAATGATTTATTAATAGACAGTATTCAGATTGGTTTTTCATCTAATTCTATTGTGCAAGATAAGAATGCAAAGCTGTGGGTACTTTGCGATGGCAATCAAACCAATTCCATTTATCCTTCGTTGCACAGAATAAACCCTGCTAACCATTTGGTAGAACAATCTTTTCAGTTTTCAAGTATCAACGATGCCCCTTGGCGACTTAAACTGAATGGCAGTGCAGATACTCTTTATTTCTTAAATAAAGGCGTATATAAAATGTCTATTTTAGAAAACACTATTCCTTCACAGCCATTTATTTCTTCCTCCGGGAGTAATTTTTACGGACTAGGTATAAACCCCGAAAATTCTGAAATCTATGTGTCCGATGCCATCGATTATGTTCAAAAAGGACAGATATATAGATATACGTCTTCCGGAAGTCTTATAAATACTTTTAAAGCCGGAATTATTCCAAGCGATTTTTATTTCAGGTAAAGAAGAAAAAAATAGAAAAAAGTGTGTTAGAGTATTTTTTTTATTAATTTTCGGTTCAATTATTTCAAAACCAATACGTATGAAAAAAACAATATCCTTTATCGGTAAGGTTATGCTTGCCGTTCTGTTTGTGCTTTCGGCTTTTGCTGCCCATAGCCAACAATTTCACAAAGATTACCAAGATGGTAAAATTTGGTTTAAACTAAAAGATAACTACCTCTTAGTGAAGCATGCGGTAATAGGAGAATCGGTAGTAGAAAATCCCTGGAATGTTCCTTTAAACACATTACCATTTGTGCAAAATTTAGCCAGTACCTACCAAATAACTCTGCTTCAGCGTCCGTTTTTTGCGGCTAAAAATTCACCCGAATTACAAAGAACCTACGAGTTGCATTTTGCCGATTATCAAAATGTAGAAACGATTATTAAAGATTTAATAAAAACAGGAGCTGTTGAGTATGCAGAAAAAGTACCCAACGATCAGTTGTTTTTAACTCCCAACGATCCTCAATACAATGGTTCCAATCAGTGGGGTTTGTTTAAAATATTAGCAGGGCAGGCTTGGGATATTTCTACAGGAAGTGCAAGCATAAAAGTTGCAACGGTTGATAATGCCATTCAAACCAATCATGCCGATTTACAACCTGCCATGTGGGTAAATCCGGGCGAAACCGCGGGAAATGGTATTGATGATGATGGTAATGGATATATTGATGATGTGAATGGGTATGATGTAGCTGATAACGACAACAATCCTAACCCGCTTAATTCTTCGTGGGATCATGGCACACATGTGGCAGGAACCACCGGAGCAAAATCGAATAACGGAACAGGGGTAGCCTCAATTGGATACGGAATATCTATTGTAGCAGTTAAAGCAACAAAAAATAGCAGTAGTCCCTCTTCGGTAACCGATGGGTATGCAGGTATTACATACGCAGTAGCAGCCGGATGTAAGGTAATCAATTGCTCTTGGGGAGGTACCGGATTTTCACAAACCGGCCAAAATGTAATCAATAATGCATGGAATAATGGTTGCATTGTAGTTGCTGCTGCCGGAAACAATAATGTACAAACTCAATTTTATCCTGCGGCATACACTAACTGTTTTTCTGTAGCTTCTACTACTTCTACCGATACCAAATCGGGTTTTTCGAACTATGGTACTTGGGTTGATATTTCAGCTCCCGGAAGCAATATTTTAAGTACAGTACCATTCGGAAACTATGCGTATATGTCGGGAACTTCTATGGCATCGCCATTAGTATCCGGTTTATTGGGCTTAATGTATTCTTACAATCCGGGTATGAGCAAAACCGATGTATTAAATTGTGTAACCAGCACAGCCGTTAACATAGATGGCCTTAATCCGGGTTATGCAGGCAAATTAGGAGCAGGAAGAATCAATGCATTTGCTGCCATGCAATGTGTATCAGGAACATTAAACCAACCTCCGGTAGCAGATTTTACATCGAATGTAACAACGGTAACCGCAGGTGGAAGTGTAAACTTCACCGATTTATCGTACAATAATCCAACAACGTGGAGTTGGAATTTTGGAGGGGGAGGCACGCCCAATACTTCTTCACAAAAAAATCCAACGATACAATTTAACACTCCGGGCACATACACCGTTACACTTACTGCAACAAATGGCAACGGAAACGATGTAGAAACTAAAACGAACTATATTACCGTAACCCCAAATACAGGCTGCGATACCGTTACCAACATACAGCCCGGTGATAACATTTATATTTGGAGTTTTTCGGGTAATGGTGGATATATTGGTGGACATAACAATCAAAGTGTAACGCGTTGGGCTGAATACATAACAGGATTTTCTCCAAACACACATGTGCAAGGAGCCTACTTTTATATTCCTAAAGCAAAAGTTAATGGAGTAGGTAACGTAACTTTTAGGTTATATAATAATAATGGACCCGGAGGAGCTCCAGGAACAACCATAGCTACAAAGGTAATGGCAATAGCAGATATTGTACCTAATATCACACAAAATGGTTTTTATCCAACCTATGTTCATTTTAACGCACCTGTTGCTGTGCCGAATAGTTTTTATATTGGATATGAAATAGTGAATGCTTCTGGAGACACAATAACAACCGCATTAACGCAAAATCTAAATCCAGGCCCAAGACCCAATACGTTATGGATGTACAATTTGGGCGGAAATGCTACATGGCAAAATGCGGAATTAGTTTTTGGAGGAGCTCCCAAATGGAATATGCATGTGTACATTTTAGGAACCACATTACCTGTTACAGCAAATATTACTCCTGTAACCGCTACCGTTTGTCAGGATTCTACTTTAACCTTAAGCGGAAGCACTTCGGTGAATGCGGCAACGTATAAGTGGTATTTCAATGGTTCTACTTTTCAAACTCAGTCTACGCAAATGAGCCCGGCAGTTACATACAACATTCCGGGAACACACAAACAGTATTTAATTGCTTACAATAGTTGTGGGTTTGGTCAACTCGATTCTTCTACGGTAACAGTAAACCCAAAACCAACTGTGAATGTAAGTGCTGCAAACGATACTATATGCAAGGGTTTATCAACTACTCTTTCTGCCAGTGGAAATGCAAGTACATATACTTGGGATAATGGTTTGCCAAATGGTGTAGGACCTCATACGGTTTCACCCACAAATTCTACTACTTATACGGTAACCGGAACAAATGGGCAGGGTTGTAAAAATTCTTCATCGGTAACCATTACGGTACAAGATGTTCCTCAGGCAGCAGCCTCATATAATCCAACCAATATTTGTGAAAATCAACCGGTGGTATTTGATGGTAGTAATTCTGTTGATGCCAACACTTTTAGTTGGGTTTTCAGTGGAGGTTCACCCGCCACTTCATCGTTACCTTTTGAATCGGTAACGTATGCGACCGTGGGTACATATAATTACACATTAGTAACATCGAATAATTGTGGTAATGACACAGCTTCCGGCTCAGTAAACGTGGTTTCGTGTGTAGGTGTAAACGAATGGAATGTGAATAATGCGATTACATCTTTTTACAATCAACAAGGAGAATTGGTTATTCGTTTTAATAATGCATTAGCCGGAAATTATACTGTTAATCTAATGAATAGCATGGGGCAGTTGGTAGTTTCTACGGTTTTATCTATTGATAACTCAACGATGGTAAAGCATGTGAATATAGGTAATTTAAGCAATGGGGCATACCATGTAGTAATTGTTGGAAATGAAGATATGTACACTAATAAGTTTGTAAAGTTCTAGCAACTTATCAATTAATAAACAAAAAGAGGAGCCATTTGGCTTCTCTTTTTGTTTTGTACAAATGCTACAATTAATATGGCATTTTTTTGAGTTTATCTAAATTTAGTAAGGTGATGGTTCTTCCTTGAATATCTATAAACTTATCGTCTTTGAATTCAGATAATGTTCTTATCACTGTTTCAGTAGCTGTTCCTACAATACTTGCAAGGTCTTCGCGTGTAATATTTATGGTAAAATGTTCTTCGTTTTTTGTATTGTATTTATTGTTGAGTGTTACCAATGCTTCGGCCACTCTTTTACGAACTGAATTGTAAGCAAGGTTAAGCATTTGCTCTTCTTTTTCCTGAATACTGTTGGTGAGCATTTTAATAAATTTAACAGCTACATCGCGGTTGGAATAGATGAGTGTAAGAAAATCGTCTTTAGGAATAAGTAATACTTCGGTATCTTCTAATACGGTGGCCGTATCTTTGTAAATGCAGTTCTCTAGCAAAGTGGTATAGCCTAAAAAATCGCCTTGATTATAAAGCTCGCTGGTAAATTCTTTTCCATCGGTATTGGTGCGCACGGTTTTAACTTTTCCTTTTGCAATAAAGAATAAGTATTGAGCAGAATCCCCTTCATAGAAAATAGTGTCTTTTTTTCTGAAAATTTTTCTTTTTTTATTTTCAGCAATTTTTTTAAGTTCGTCTAAACCACTTATTGCATTTAGAAAGGAATTAATTCCTGCTTCGTCTTTTGAAAAATCTTTTTTAACAATTTCATTTTTTTTCAAACGGCTTTGTATGGCATTTATAAGATCCGATTCTTCGAAGGGTTTGGTTAAGTAATCATCGGCACCCATATTCATTCCTTTTCTTACATCAGTTTTTTCTGCTTTAGCCGAGAGGAATATGAAGGGAATAGAGGCGGTGTCGGTATCTTTGTTTAGGCGATAAAGTACACCATATCCATCTAGTTCAGGCATCATAATATCGCAAATGATTAAGTCTGGCAAGGTGCTTTTGGCTTTTTCCACACCTTCTTTACCGTTTTCGGCTGTTTCTACTTTGTACCCTGAGAGTTCAAGAATTTCTGCGGTGTTTTCGCGCATTTCGAGGTTGTCTTCAATGAGCAGTATTTTAGTTTGCATAGGAGTTGATATTAATGGGTAAGGTTACAGTAAATGTGGTGCCTTCATTTTCTTTGCTGTTAAAAGTAACGGTGCCGTTCATCATTTCGGCATATTTTTTTACAATGTGCAGCCCTAGTCCGGTACCTTGTATATTGGTTGAATTTTTTGCTCTAA
Organism: Flavobacteriales bacterium; assembly: GCA_905339165.1. Classification (GTDB taxonomy): domain Bacteria; phylum Bacteroidota; class Bacteroidia; order Flavobacteriales_E; family Vicingaceae; genus BCD5. Next base: position 34,075 of record CAJPFH010000035.1, on the reverse strand, counting down.
AAAACCTTTCAAAAAGATGTTTTTGTTCGCTTTCCGGAATACCAATGCCGGAGTCTGTTACATGTATGGTAAGGTTATTTCCCATCGCTATTTTTATATGAATAGTTGAGTTTTCAGGCGAGTATTTAATGGCATTTGAAATTAAATTAATCATAATATTTTTTAGAAGTTGCTTGTCTAAATAAACTACTATGGTTTCTGTTTGGAACGAACAATTAATGACCTGATTTTGTTTTGCGAGGGCCTGCATTTCTTCTTTTAATTCTTTGCAAATAGAGATTAAATCAAATTCGCTAGGTGTACAGGTTACTTTTCCTTCTTCAATTTTATCTAGCGATAAAAAGTCGTTGAGTATTCCCGTTAAGTTATTTACAGAAGAACGAATGCGATAGAGGTGTTTTTTCTTTTTTTCGTGTTCTCCGTTTTCGTCATATTTTTCGATGAGAGTGGTGGAAGATAAAATGGTGCTGAGCGGGGTTCTGAATTCGTGAGAGGCCATGGACACAAAACGGGATTTTAATTCGTTTAATTGAATTTCTTTTTCCAACATTTTTTTTATTTCTTCTTCCGATTTTTTTTCTTGAGTAACATTTTTTTCTACCACCAGAATTTGTTTTATTCTGCCGTTAGAGTCGGCCAGAGGTACGGCATTAAGCAGGTAATAGTTTTTTTTGTGTTCAACTTCAAATGAAATGCTTTTCCCTTTAAATACTTTTTTTAAATTTTTTTCAATTTGAGGGCGTATTTCCGGGGCAAGTCTTTCTAAATAGTTGGTTCCAACGAGCATTTTACTGGTTACTCCGTATCGGAATAGTTCTTGTCCTTCTACAAAAATGTAGTTTAAATCTGTATCAAATACATTGATGGTTCCTTTGGGGAAATTACGGGCAATGGCACTATATAAGAGTTGACTTTCTTTTATTGCTTCTAGTGCTTTGTCTAATTCTTTGGTTCGGTGTTCTACTTTTTCTTCTAATTCTTGGTTAAGTATATTTATTTTTATTGCCGCTTCAACCCGTTCGGTAATATCGGAAACGAGAGCCAGAATAAACATTTTACCTTGAGAGTGGTAATGATTTAAACTAACCTGAACCCTAAATTTGGTTTGGTCTTTTTTTAGAGCCCATAAATCGATGTTGGCTCCCATATTTCTTTTTTTAGGATTTTGATTAAACTCTTTTCGGTGTTCTTTGTGTTTGTTTCTGTATTCCTTAGGTAGTAGTACGTCAATATTCTGTCCTATTACCTCTTTTTTAGTGTATCCGAATAATGATTCAATTTGCGAGTTTGAAAAAATAATGGTTCCTTTTTCATCTGTTACCAAGTACCCTTCTGCCGCGGTTTCGATGAGTGCATGTAAGATGTTATACTGAATTTCGGATAATGAAGTCATAGATGAAATGAGGGAATTATTTTCTCGGAAAAATCAGGAGGGGCTTGTCTAGTTTGCCTAACAGTAGTTCGGTAATATTATCGTAGAATAAACGGGCTATTCCTTTTCTGTTGTGTGTACTAATAGCAACGAGGTTTGTAGGGTGGCTTTGTATATAATTGCTTATCCCTTCTTCTACTGTAAAATCATTATAAACAGCATAGTCGCATTTTGCTAATTTATATTTCAACATAATATTATTGAGTTTTTGTATAGAGTATTTTGTAGATTCAAAAAAAGTAGGCGTATTGATATACAATAACTTTAAGCTTGCTTTTGTAGAGAGGGCTAAGTTTTTAATCTCAATAATATTTTTATTTAAGTTTTCTTCTTCAAAGTCTGATGTATAAGTAATTCCTGTAATAGGAGTTACTTGATGTTTTGGGCTTATGGCAAGAACAGGAAGGGTAGAGATACGAATTATTTTAGAGGTATTAGAGCCAATCAGAGCTGCTTTTAAACCACTGTTACCTACGGTTCCCATTACAATTAAATCGGCTTTTTTTGCCTTTGCATATTCAATGATATCGGAATAAACCTGATTGAAAGCAATATCGGTGCTAGCAGAAACTTTTTTCTTTTCGGCTTCTTTTTTTAATATTTCTAAATTCAATTTGGCACTTGCCATTTGTTTTTTAAATTCAGGAAATTGATCCAGTTCCGCATTGAGTGATGCAGCTCTCTTGGTGGGTACAGAGGGATTGTAGCGAATCCACTCTACAGGTGTGTTTATAGAATGAATAAAACTTATGGAAGATTTTGTTTGTTGTGCAATGAGTATGGCTTGGTGGGCTGCTAATGTTGCACAAGACGAAAAGTCGGTGGGAACTAATATGTTTTTCATTTTATAAAGATTAGAGTTTTCTTGTTTTATATTTTATAAGTACTCAATTCAATGGAGTGATTACAAAAGTAATATTCGTCTTTTATTAAGTTGGAGCAAACAATAACAATTCGGTTATTTGCGTATTGGGTAATCATATTTTTATACCATTCTATACCTTGCTTATCTAAATTGCTGCAGGGCTCATCTAACAATAAAAGAGGGGTGTCGGATAAAATGGCCAATGCCAGCTTTACGCGTTGTTTCATGCCGGACGAATATTGTTTGATATATCTCTTTTTAACTTTTTCTAGTTGCATTATTTCAATTACTTCGTTTGGTGTTTTATTTTTTAAGTAGGGTTTAAAGCGCGAATGAAAGTGAACAAGCTCTTCTAAACGATACTCTTCTATTAATTCCATGTAAGGTGCGGCAATACTCACATATTTATAGATTTCTTCGGTATTTACCTCTTTGTCTTCAATAGAATATATTATTTTTCCTTCTGATAAGTGAGATGCAGAAGAGATGACTTGCAGCAAGGTTGATTTGCCGGAGCCGTTGGTGCCTGTAATTACATAAGAGTTTGGCGTTGTAAAGTTTAAAGATACTCCTCTAAAAATCCACTCTTGATTAAATCTTTTTCCAATATTATCTAACGCCACCTTCATGTGGTTAAACAATAGGTCCTCGGATAATTCCTTTATCGGCTTCTTTAATAAAATCGAGTATTATTTTTTTTTCGGGGCTGTTGGGAGCTTCTTTTTCTATTACACTAAGTGCGTTGGAAACATTGAGCCCTCTAACGTATAAACTTCTGTAAATATCTTCAATTTGTAAGATGGTTTCGTTGTTAAACCCTCTTCTGCGGAGACCCACTGAATTTACTCCTGCATAAGAAAGAGGTTCGCGTGCTGCCTTTACGTAAGGAGGTACGCTTTTTCGTACATTAGAACCTGCTGCAATAAAGGCATGTTGCCCCACTTTTACAAATTGTTGTAAGCCAACCACTCCTTCTATTACTACGTAATCTTGAATAATAACGTGTCCGGCTACATTAACACAATTGGCTAAAACCACATTGTTTCCAATAATACAATCGTGAGCTACATGAACGTATGCCATTAGTAATGTATTGCTGCCTACTACGGTTTTATTGCGGTCTACAGTACCCCGATTGATGGTTACACATTCTCTTATAATGGTATTATCGCCAATTTCGGTGGTGGTAATTTCGCCTCCAAATTTTAAATCTTGTGGTATAGCAGAAATTACAGCACCCGGAAAAATTTTGCAATTTTTTCCGATTCGGGCTCCGTCAAAAATGGTAACATTGGGGCCTATCCATGTCCCTTCTCCAATTTCAACATCTGCGTAAATAGTAGAAAAAGATTCAACGATTACGTTTTCAGCAATTTTTGCTTTAGGGTGAATGTTTGTTAAAGGATATTTTTCCATATACAGTAATAACAATAGTGAAGAGTAAATTACGTGTTTAATTTTTTACCATCTCTTCTTTTTTTACTTCTTTTTTTTCTTCCTTTATTATCTGAGCCATAAGTTCTGCTTCAACTGCAATTTGCCCGTTTACATAGCCTTTTCCAAACATGTGTACGATACCTCTTCGGATTGGAGTTAATAGTTCCAGCTTAAATACCAGTGTATCTCCGGGTACTACTTTTCTTTTGAAACGGACCTTGTCTATTTTTAAGAAAAAGGTTAAATAATCTTCGGGGTTTTTTACTGTACTTAGTGCAAAAATGCCGCCTACTTGTGCCATAGCTTCTATTTGTAATACTCCGGGCATTACCGGATTACCCGGAAAATGACCTGTAAACTGAGGTTCGTTAAAGGTAATGTTTTTAATTCCAACAATAGAATGATCATCGATTTCAATTATTTTATCTACCAATAAAAAGGGATAACGATGCGGCAAGAGTTTTTCAATATCGGTAATATCGTAAATGGCCTCTTTCGTTAAATCGAAAAATACAGTTTGTTGTTTTTGAGATTTTTTTATTTCTTTTTTTATAATGCGTGCAAAATCTACATTTCCTTTGTGACCAGGGCGTGCTGCTAAGATATGGCCTTTAATGGGTTTTCCTGCAAGGGCTATATCGCCTACGATATCAAGCAATTTGTGGCGTGCCGGTTCATTCTGAAAGTGTAATGTAAGGTTATTTAGTATACCTGCTTTTTCTACTTTTACGTGTGGTTTTCCAAGTAAGTCGGCAATTTCGTTGAGTTTTTCTTGTGGTAAAACTTTATCTACTAAAATGATGGCATTATCTAAATCGCCCCCTTTTATTAAGCCGTTTTTAGCTAATACTTCCAGTTCGCGTAAAAAAACAAATGTTCTGCACTTTGATATTTCGGATGCAAATTCATTTATTTTATACATTTGGGCGTGTTGTGTGCCAAGCAGCGGAGAATTGTAATCAACCATTACGGTTACTCTAAAAGTATCTTGAGGAACCATAAGCATCTCTGTTTGCCGTTCTGCATCTTCGTAGGTTATATTTTCTGTAACCACAAAGAAATCTTTATCGGCTTCTTGTGGTTTTATTCCCACTTGTTGAATTAATTCTACAAAGGGATAGGCACTTCCATCCATAATAGGAATTTCCGGTCCGTCAACTTCGATGAGGGCATTATCAATTTCTAATCCATATAAAGCAGCTAATATGTGTTCGGTAGTATGTACCCTTATTCCGTTGTATTCTAAGGTGGTTCCTCTCGATGTATCTACTACCAAATCGCAATCTGCGTGTATAATAGGTTGGTCTTTTACATCGGTTCGTTTGAACTTGAATCCATGGTTTTCGGGAGCCGGATGTACCGTTAATTTCGCTTTTTTACCGGTATGTAACCCTATGCCTACTACAGAAAATGCTTCGTTTATGGTATTTTGTTTAGCCATACTATTTATCTGCTTTTATTATTAATCTTTCTATTTTATTTAATCTTTCTAATATTTCGGGCAATTTTTTGAAACCTACATAAGCCCTTTTATAATCGCCTACCGCAAATGCAGGAGAGCCCTGAACAATTGCATTTTCTTGTGGTATGTTTGAACCAATACCGGATTGTGCGGCTATTTTAACGCCATCGGCAATGGTTAAATGCCCCACAATTCCAACTTGTCCGCCAATTAAACAATTTTTACCTATTTTGGTTGAGCCGGCAATTCCGGTTTGTGAAACAATTACGGTATTTTCGCCTATTACTACGTTGTGGGCAATTTGCACTAGATTATCAATTTTTACTCCCTTTTTAATAAGGGTAGAGCCCAGAGTGGCTCTATCAATGCAGGTGTTTGCTCCAATTTCTACATTATCTTCAATAATAACATTGCCTATTTGGGGCACTTTGTTATAATGATTCTGTTGGTCGGGGGCAAATCCAAAGCCATCAGCTCCAATAATTACTCCCGAATGGAGGGTACAATTTTTTCCTATTTTACAATCGTGGTACACTGTAACATTGCTGTATAGTGTGGTGTTTTCTTCTATGGTGGTATTTTCACCAATGGTGCAGTTCGGATAAATTTTGGTGTAACCTCCTATTTTTACATTTTCGCCTATGTGTGTAAAAGCTCCAATGTAAACATTTTCGCCAATTATTGCTGTTTTGCTGATATAGCAGGGTTGTTCTATTCCTTTTTTGTTGTTTTTGTAATGATTGTAAGCTTCGAGCAATTTGGTAAATGCGATGTAAGAATCGGAAACTCTAATGAGAGTGCAATTTTGAGGTAGTTTACTTTCGGCAATAAAGCTTTTATTTACTATAACCACCGATGCTTTTGTGGTGTAAATGTAGGGCTCGTATTTTGGGTTTGATAAGAAAGTAATAGCACCTTCGCAGCCTTCTTCAATCTTTGATAGCGAGCTTACCGATACATTAGGATTTCCTTCGATTTCTCCCTGCAATAATTCCGCTATATTTTTTGCTGTAAATTCCATTACTCAAAGGTAAAAATAATTTGTTTATTTAATAAGATAAGTGCAAATGTTATTAACGGATTATTGTTTAGGATAGCATATAAAGTATTTTTTTACCGGCTTAGATAAAACCGATATATTAAGTTGGTCGGCTGCAGAAGCAATGTCGGTTACACTTCCGTTTTTGTTTAGCAGTTTTATGCTGTCGTGCGTGGGATTATAGGCGTTATTTATAATTTCAGAATTAAAAACAAAGTAGTTTATTTCATCATTTTTTAGTTTCAGTTTTTTGCAAACTTTTTGTTTATGCTTGTTTACATCGCTTTTTGAAAAAGGTTTATTACTTAATTCAATTTTATATAATTTTCTGTTAATAAGATTATTGCAGAGCGTACTTAATATTTTATCTTCGTGGTTTACCCACACTTTTATAGAGGTAAAAATATCATAATCGTCTAACAAAGAAAAGGTTTCGAGATGGGCAGATTGATTGAAAAACTTTTCTTTATCAATATGGTTATATAAAAAATGTTTTAATGCCGGAGTGCAAAATAGTTCTTGTTTATTTTGGGCAAGTTCTTTGGCCCTTTTTAAAATATTAATAATAAGATTTTCGGCCGAGAGTACGGTTTTATGAAGATAAACCTGCCAGTACATCAATCTGCGTGCAATAATAAATTTTTCGATAGAATAAATTCCTTTTTCTTCTACCACTAATTCATCATTTTTTACATTGAGCATAGTGATAATTCTATCGGTACTTATAACACCCTCGGAAACACCGGTGTAAAAACTGTCTCGTCTCAGGTAATCAAGTCTATCCATATCTAATTGGCTCGATACCATTTGGTGCAGAAAATGTTTAGGGTATTTATTTCTGAAAATTTTTATGGCTAAGCCTAGTTCATTATTAAACTGTTTGTTTAGCTTATCCATAAAGGCATCAGAAATTTTTTCGTGCGAGATGCCGTGTACCAAACTATGCTCTAACGCATGAGAGAAAGGTCCATGTCCTATATCGTGCAATAGAATAGCAATGATAACTCCTTTGGCTTCATCGTGGGTAATGGTATGCCCCTTAGAGCGGAGTACTTCAATAGCCTTTGCCATAAGATGCATAGCCCCTAAAGCATGATGAAAACGAGTGTGTAGTGCACCCGGATACACAAGGTGAGTCATGCCTAACTGCTTTATTCTTCTAAGTCGCTGAAAAAAGGGGTGTTCTATTAAGTCGAAAACAATATCGTAGGGAATAGATACGAAACCATAAATTGGGTCGTTAAATATTTTTCTTTTGTTAATGTTTTGAATATTCACCTTACGAATTATAATTTTATTGTTCCGAACTTGGCCAAAATTACAATAAGCAAAGTACACCACACTCGAAATACTCAATTTTATGAATAAAATAAAGATTCTTTGGGCCGATGATGAAATCGATTTGCTAAAACCACATATTATTTTTTTAGAAGAAAAAGGATATGATGTTACTGCTGTGCTTAGTGGAAACGAAGCCATTGAAAAAATTGGCGAACAAAAATTTGATATCGTTTTCTTAGATGAAAATATGCCCGGGCTAAGTGGCTTAGAAACCTTGCAACAGATTAAAGAAAAATCGCCCTCCGTACCGGTGGTTATGATTACAAAAAGCGAAGAAGAATCGATTATGGAAGGTGCCATAGGCTCAAAAATTTCCGATTATCTTATTAAGCCCGTAAATCCTAAGCAAATACTTCTTTCTATTAAGAAGAATTTAGATTCGGGAAGATTGGTTTCGGAAAAAACAACCATGAATTACCAACAGGAATTTCGCAATATAGGAATGAGTATAAGCAATCGTTTAGATTTTAACGAGTGGGTAGATGTTTATAACAAATTACTATACTGGGAACTTGAGCTAGAAAAGCTAAAAGACCGTGGTATGGAAGAGATTCTAAAAATGCAGAAAAACGAGGCCAATCATGTATTCTGTAGTTTTTTAGAGAAAAACTATATCCAATGGCTCAAAGATGCAGAAAATGCCCCTATTATGTCGCATACGGTTTTTCGAAAAAAAATTGCTCCTAGAATAAGCAACGACTCCCCCCTTTTTTTGGTAGTTATCGATAACTTGCGTTTAGACCAGTGGCATGCCATTAAGCCACTCATTTGCGAACATTTTTGGATTGGCACGGAAGAAGCATACTACAGTATATTGCCCACTACTACACAATATGCTCGCAATTCCTTTTTTGCCGGTTTGTTGCCTTCTGAAATTGAAAAAAAATACCCCGATTTGTGGTTGAATGACGAAGACGAAGGCAGAAAAAATATGTACGAGCCCGAGTTACTAGAATCTCAGCTAAAACGACTAGGTAAAGATATAAAACCCTCGTACAATAAGGTGTTAAACCAATCGTATGGGCGTAAGTTAATAAACGATATCCCCAATATGATGCAGCGACCTTTGAATGTAATCGTATACAATTTTATTGATATGCTTTCTCATGCTCTTACCGATACCGATATTGTTCGCGAATTGGCAGAAGACGAGCCGGCCTATCGTTCTTTAACTCTCAACTGGTTTGAACGATCCCCTCTTTTTGAAGCATTAAAAAATATTGCAGCCCGCAAAGGCCGAGTAATTATTACCACCGACCATGGCTCGGTAAGAGTAAAAGACCCCGTTAAAATTGTGGGCGACAAAACGGTAAATTCTAATTTGCGATACAAACAAGGAAAAAATTTAAGTTACTCTGCCAAAGATGTATTCGAAATAAAAAACCCGGCCGAGGCTTTTTTGCCAAAAGTTAATGTTAGTCAGGCATACGTTTTTGCCCGCGAATATAGTTTTTTTGCATACCCCAATAATTATAACCATTACGTAAAATATTATGCCGATACATTTCAACATGGAGGTATTTCATTAGAAGAAATAATTATTCCTATAGTGCATCTTCAACCAAAGTAAACCAATGGAGTTTGTTTGTAAACAAGAGTCGGAACTGTTGCCCATTGCACAAGAAATTCTGAAACAATACAACCAGCAAAAGATATTTATTTTTCAGGGCGAAATGGGGGCCGGAAAAACCACCCTCATTAAAAATATATGCATTGCTTTGCAAAGTATAGATGAAGCCTCAAGCCCCACTTTTTCTTTAGTAAATGAATACCGAACAAAAGATGAAAAAACACTGTATCATTTCGATTTTTACAGAATAGTAAACGAAGTCGAAGCACTTGATATGGGAATAGAAGAATATTTATTTAGTAACTCATATTGCTTTATAGAATGGCCAGAGAAAATAAATAACCTTTTGCCCACAAATTACGTAAGGGTGATGATTGAATCTGAAAACGAAAATAGAATTATTAAAACTGAGAATGTATGACCCCCAATGATGATGTCCTTAAATCTTTGGCTAAAAGTTTTATGCCACAGCCCGAAATGCTGGAAGTAGCTCGTAAAAAAAGCGATTTGTATATCGGAATTCCCAAAGAAACCTCATTTCAGGAAAAGAGAGTAGCCCTCACCCCTTCTGCCGTAGCCCTATTGGTAAACAGAGGCCACGAAGTAGTGATAGAAACGCAAGCCGGCAAGGGAGCCAACTTCGAAGACCACGACTATAGCGAAGCAGGAGCTAGAATAACCTATTCGCCCGAAGACGTGTATAAAGCTAATATTATACTAAAAGTAGAACCTCCCTCACACACAGAAATAGAAATGATGCAAATGGGGCAAACACTCATTTCGGCTCTGCAACTCCCTATACAGCCTAAAAACTTCTTAAAAAAACTGATTGAGAAAAAAATCACAGCCATCGCTTTCGATTATATTATGGACGAAGAAAAAACTTTTCCGGTAATACGAAGCATGAGCGAAATTGCCGGAACCACCTCTATTTTAATAGCAGCCGAATATTTAAGCAATGTCAACTCCGGGCAAGGATTAATGTTGGGCGGAATTTCAGGAGTTCCCCCTATTGAAGTGGTAATATTAGGGGCAGGAACAGTAGGAGAATATGCCACCCGGGCCGCTATTGGTTTAGGAGCTTCCGTAAAAGTATTCGATAATAATATTTATAAATTACGCAGGCTTCAAAATGTGGTAAACCAACGTGTTTACACCTCTGTGGTTTCCCCACATGTACTTAAAAAGGCTCTGCAAACAGCCGATGTTGCCATAGGAGCCATTCGGGCACCACAAGGCAGAACACCTTGTATTGTTACAGAAGATATGGTAAAAGATATGAAAAACGGTGCCATTGTAGTTGATGTGAGTATAGATCAAGGTGGCTGTTTTGAAACTTCGGAAGTAACCTCGCACGAGAAACCCACCTTTAAAAAGTACGGAGTTATTCATTATGGGGTACCCAATATTGCTTCTCGTGTGGCTAAAACAGCTTCTTCTGCACTCAGCCACGTTTTTTCACCTATGTTGTTAGATATTGCCGATGACGGAGGAGTAGAAGAGTGCCTAAAAAAAGATTTTGGAATTAGGCAAGGCATCTACTTATTTAAAGGAATTTTATCCAATAAATACCTGGGAGAAACCTTTAACCTGCCTTATAAAGATATTGATTTACTAATAGCAGCCTATAAATAGAATGACTTTCTTTCGCAGATTACGATTATACCTTTTGGGTGTTGTTATAGGTGTTATAATAGTCTATTTTATGCTGCTGCACAAAAGAGAACGCCCTAGTTGGCTACCACAAGGTAGAATACTAGAGCAAATAGCCTCATCCGAAATTCGTTTTACTGATAAAGCCCTATGCAGCATGGAGGCACTTAATGTAAACGAAACTGAAGTGAAAAGCCTTATTTCAAAAAAAGGTTCTGTATTTTTTTCAAAAAGCGATACCAAACGAAAACCTTGTCCGGTGTACTATATCAAAGGAAAAGAAGAAAAAGAAATATTTGTAAAGGTAGAAATGTGCGATTCCATTAGTACCGTAATGTGGGTAAGCACAGAAAATGCACAGCAACAGAATAAACATTGTTATTAGGAATCTTATTACTTTTGTATAAATAAATTTACAACTATGAAAAAAATAATTTTATCAATAGCCACACTGCTTGTGTTGTCGGCTGTAAGTACATCGTGTAAAAAAGGCGATGGTGATTCCTTTTTAAGTCTTCGTTCGCGTAAAGCGAGAGTTACGGGTGAGTGGAAAGCCACTAAGTTTGAAGAAAAAAACAGTGAAACAACCACCTCTACCTCTGCGGGAAATACCACCACTTCTTCTTCGAGCGGAACCATTAAGTTAGAAGGAGATAAGTTTACCGTTTCAATGACGGAGACTAATGAAAATGGAGATGTTACAACCATTAATGTAACAGGAACGGGCACATTAGTTCTAAAATTTGAAAAAGATGGTACATTTTCCAATACCCGAAACTTTAGTGGCAATGGCACTGCTGTAAATGCAGGCTTTAGCACCGATGTGCAATTAACCAGTGATGGCAGTTCTTCCGGAACATGGACATTCCTTACAGGAGTAGAAAAAGACTTTAAAAACAAAGAGCGGTTATTACTAAATACCTTAGCCGAAAAAGAAAAAAATAATACAACTGCAACAATTCCACTTATGGGAACTGTTACAAGCACAGAAGAGAAAGACAATGTGTATTTGGCTGGAGAGAACACCGAAACATGGATTTTAAGTACTTTAAAAAATAAATTAATGGAAGTATCTACTTCCGGAAAGAGTACAGAGAAAAGTACAACGACAACTTCTTTTGCCGGTACTCCTACAGTATCTACCAATACAGTTAACTCAGAGTTTAATCGTACTGCCACTTTCGAACAATAAAACAATTTCTCTCTCTAAAAAAATAAATCCTGCCGTAAAAGGGCAGGATTTATTTTTTTAGAGAGTTATCAAGCCTCCTGGAGGAAAATAATGTGTCAATTAACTTCTCTGTGTTAATTGTTTCAATCTTGAACAACCACACTAATGGTATTATAAAATTACTTTTGGTTCTAGTAAATCTATGATAAGAAAAATTATAGTCTTTGTTCTTGTTTTAACCATAGTGTCACTATCTATTATAGGTTATGTGTATTACAAACAAAGAAAATACAATGGGGTAGATTATTGGAGGTTAATTCCGGAGAATACTCTTATGGTGGTTAAAACCCACTCTTTCCACCATTTTTTTTCTAAACTAAGTACAAATAATGTTATTTGGCAAGAATTAAAGAATACTCCTTTTTTTGATGAGTTAAATACTGAAGGCGAATGGATAGATTCGCTACTTGTTACTAGTTCTTTTTTTTCAGAAACCATAAAACACAACGATGTTGTTGCATCTATTCACACTACCTCTCAAAACAAATGGCAAATTCTTTTAATACTTCCTTTCAACAAAAATGTTTCGGGAAGTAGGGTTATGTCGGAAATAGAAAAAATAAGCATTACCAAGCAAAATAAAATGTTTGAAGGGTTTGAGATTTTTGAAATAAAACGGAAAAATAAAGAGAAGAGTTATTTTACAATAATCGAAAATGTAGGAATAGCCTCTGCTTCTATATCATTAGTAGAAGAAAGCATAAGGCAGTTTAAATCGGGCAAAATAATTACCCAAAATACAGAACTGCAAACCATTATAGAAACTTCCGGGAATAGTGCCGATGCCTCTGTGTTTATTAAGGTAGATGATTTTATAAAAACACTCGGACACTATTTAAATGAAGAAAAACGAGAATATGTATTGGAACTTTCTGATTTTATGGGATGGGTAAATATTGATGCCTCCATAAAACCGAATACACTTCTTTTAAATGGTTTTGCTCATTCTTCCGATTCCGCCAAGCACTTTCTTAGTTTATTTTCTAGCCAAAAACCCTCAGAAATTGAGGCTATTTCTGTTATGCCAGAAAATACAGCGTGGTTTTGGCACATGTCTTTTAGCAATTTTATTACATGGAAAACCAACTTGCAAAAATTTAAACATAGAAAATACAAGTCCGTTTTTTTTAATTCTAAAATAGAAGAGTGGAATAAAATGTTTGAATGTGATGTTGAAGAAGAATTGTTGGGTTGGATTAATAAGGAAATAGTGATAGGAGCTCTTAATCAAAAGCCAGACTCTGCCGCAGGCAATGTTTTCATACTTTTTCGTACAACCGAAGAACGTGATGCTGTGAAGCGCCTGCGGCATCTGGCATCTTCAGCCGAAGGATGGTACACGGAACAATATCTGGAATATGAAATTCAGCGATTACCCATAGATAGCCCCTTTTATTATTTACTAGGCAAACCCTATGCTTCTATATCTAAACCCTATTTTGCCTTTGTTTCAGAATATGTGGTAATGGCTAATACGATAGAAGTTGTAAAAAGTATTATTCATGCATATCATTCATCGCGTACACTAAACACAAATACCGATTATAGGCAATTTGCCGAAAATATTGCTTCTGAATCAAACCTGTTTTTTTACTGTGCCGTGCCACACAGCTTTCCTTCAATAATCAATATATTAAATGATGAACTTAAAAATCGGTTTCTAGAAAATGCCGAAACGATTAAAAAATTTCAAGCCTTTTCTTGGCAAATTTCTTATACCAAAAAGAATTTATACTACAACAGCATCTATGTAAAATATAATCCTACTAATAAAGAAAAGAAAAGCGGATTGTGGAATGTAGAGATAGATGCAGAGCTTACTTATGGGCCTTATTTTTTCAGTAATCATACGACCAATGCTAAAGATATTGTGGTACAAGACGAACAAAATCATTTGTATTTAATTAGCAATACCGGAAAAATTTTTTGGAAAAAACAGTTAGACGGTCCAATAAAAGGAAATATTACCGAAGTGGATATGCTCAATAACGGTAAATTACAAATGCTCTTGAATACGAATACTTCAGTATATATTATTGATAGAAAAGGCAATTTTTATAATGGATTTCCGATTAAACTTCCTGCACTGGCAACAAGTTCAGTAGCCGCCCTTGATTACGAAAAAAATAAAACCTATCGTTTTATAATAGCCTGTAACGATAATAAAATATATAATTACGATATGGCAGGAAAACCCGTTGATGGTTGGCAATCGCCAGTAACAGAAAATATTGTTTTGTTTCCTGTTTTTCATTTTGCTACCCAAGGAAAAGACTATGTGGTGGTTGCCGAAAACAACGGAAAAGTATATGCACTCGATAGAAAAGGGCAACTGAGGCTTTCTTTTAAAAATAAAATTGCGAAAAGTGGTTTGCTTTTTTTTAAAGTAGAACCTTCTATTTCATTCGAAAACTCCAGAATTGTTGCACTTGATTCAAGCGGACTCTTTTTTTCCCTCAGCTTTACTGATAGATTAGATACGTTTCAGTTGTTTTCGGGTTCGACAGAAGCTTCTTTTGCATACAGAGATTTAAACAAGGATAAGATAAATGAACTTATTTTTTTTAAACAGGGAGAGTTGAAAGTGGTGTCGGAAAAAAACGAGGAAATGATAAGACAAATTTTTCCGGGACAGGCTCCCGGTAAGGTGGATGTATTTTATTTTAACAAAAATAATATCATTGGTGTTTTATACGAAGCAACCGAAGAATTATATATGTATCATTCAAAAGGTGAACTTTTACAAGGATTTCCGATATCGATAAAAGAAACCTACATTGCAGGAGATATGAATAATGATGGTATTTTAAACATTATTACTGTTTCCGGAAAAACAGTAAGAGCAATGAATGTAGAATAAAAAAAGGGAACCCATTAGGTACCCTTTTTTTAATTGCTTGCAACCGAATCGTTATGGTTGCTTGGTTTTTCTAATAAAACTTTTCTCGAGAGTTTAAACTTTCCCGTTTTTGGATCAACACCAATTAATTTAACATCAATTACATCTCCTTCTTTCAGCACTTCTTCTACTTTATCTAATCTTCTCCATTCTATTTCGGAAATATGAAGAAGCCCGTCTTTTCCTGGCAGAATTTCTACGAATGCACCAAAAGCCGCAATGTTTTTAACTTTACCTCTATAAACTTCACCTACTTCGGGCACAGCTACAATACCTTTAATTCTGGCTAATGCAGCATCGCTGTTTTCTTTGTTGGCAGAAACAATGTCTATTACACCCATACCATTTACTTCTTCTATTACAATAGTAGTTTGCGTTTCTTCTTGAATTCCTTGAATTACTTTTCCGCCTGGACCAATTACAGCACCAATCATATCTTTTGGAATGGTTAACTGAATAATTCGTGGCACATGTGGTTTGTAATCACTGTTGGGTGTTTTCATGGTTTTGCAAATCTCGTTCAGTATATGTAATCTTCCTTCTTTGGCTTGTTTTAATGCTTCGCTCATAATTTCAGAAGAAAGGCCTTTTACTTTAATATCCATTTGGCAAGCCGTAATTCCTTTTTCTGTGCCGGTAACTTTAAAATCCATATCGCCTAAATGGTCCTCATCTCCTAAAATGTCGGAGAGAACGGCATATTTACCTGAGTTTTCATCCGTAATTAAGCCCATGGCAATACCCGAAACAGGGGCCGATATTTGTACTCCGGCATCCATTAGAGCAAGGGTTCCGGCACAAACAGTGGCCATAGAGGAAGAACCATTCGATTCTAAGATATCGGAAACAATGCGTACTGTATAAGGGTTTAAAACTCCAAAAGGCACAACTGGTTTTAAGGCTCTGAGAGCTAGATTACCATGACCAATTTCTCTTCTTCCAGGACCTCTGTTGGGTCTAGCTTCTCCGGTAGAAAAAGAAGGGAAATTATAATGTAAAATAAATTTCTCGGAGCCTTCTACAACGGCACCGTCAATAGATTGTTCGTCCCTTTTTGTTCCGAGAGTTACTGTGGTAAGTGATTGAGTTTCACCACGAGTAAAAATGGCTGAACCATGTGCGCCAGGTAAATAATCTACTTCAGACCAAATAGGGCGAATTTCATTGAGTTTACGTCCATCTAGTCGAGTCCGTTCGCTTAGAATCACATTTCTTACGGCTTCTTTTTCGGTAGCATGAAAATACTGGTTAATTAAAAATGCATTTTCAGAGGCTTCATCTGGGTTAAGAGAAGCAATAAAAGCCTCTTTTACCTCGTTAAAAAGTTGGGCTCTTTTGTGCTTGTCGGCCAAGCCTTTCTTTGCAATTTCATAGCATTTTTCGTAGGCAAAAGTGTGTATTTTGCTTTTCAGTTCTTCATTGCTTTTTTCGTGGCAGTATTCTCTTTTAGTAAGGGCTTTTTGTACTAAACTTTCTAACTCTTTTTGAACAGCACATTGTTTTTTTATTTCTTCGTGTGCATAATTTATGGCTTCCATCATTTCATTTTCTGAAACTTCTTTCATTTCTCCTTCAACCATCATAATACTATCAGTTGTTCCGGCTACAATAAGGTCAATATCTGCAGTTGGGAGTTCAGCAAAATCGGGGTTAATTTCTAATTTGCCATTTATTCTTGCTACACGAACTTCCGAAACGGGCCCGTTAAAGGGAACATCCGAAACCATAATGGCTGCAGAGGCTGCTAAACAAGCAAGTGCATCGGGAGGAGTAGCTACATCTGCCGAAATAAGCATTACCTGGACTTGCGTTTCGGCATGATAATCTTCCGGAAAGAGTGGGCGTAGAGCTCTATCAATTAAGCGAGATACTAATATTTCTGAATCAGAAAGTCTATTTTCTCTTTTTAGGAAGCCTCCCGGAAATTTTCCGGTGGCCGAGAATTTTTCTCTATAATCTACGGTGAGGGGTAAAAAATCGATATTCTCTCCGGCTGTTTTGTTAGATACTACGGTTGCCAGTAACATGGTGTTACCCATTTTTACTACAACCGATCCATCTGCTTGTTTAGCTAGTTTTCCTGTTTCTATGGAAACTTCACGCCCATTGGGTAGTGTAAATGTTTTTGTAATTGGATTCATCTTTTTTCTTTTTATTTAGTATTTAAAATGCAAAAAGGGGGAGTTATTTCAACCTGCCCCCTTTTTGAAATTTTATATTATGGCTTTCTTATAGAAAACCTATTTTCTTAGTTCTAGTTCCTCTATTAGTTTACGATATTTTCCAATATCGCTGTCTTTAAGATAATTGAGCAAACTTCTTCTTTTGCCAACTAACCTTACTAAAGATCGTTCTGTATTCTTGTCGTTTTTGTTTTTTTTAAGGTGTTCGGTTAAGTGGTTAATGCGTTGGGTAAACAACGCAATCTGCCCTTCGGTAGAACCTGTGTTCACTTCAGAACCTCCGTACTGCTTGAAAATGGTTTTTTTAATTTCGGTTGTTAAATACATAATGCCTACAAATATAATTTTTTTAAGGACGGCAAAGGTAGGAAAAATTAGAATACTTTTTTAATTAAGACCTATTTTTTAAATATTTCTAAAAGATGAGACAGTTTTGTTTTTAAGTCTTTTCTATTTACAATAAGGTCTAAAAAACCGTGTTCTAGCACAAATTCAGAAGTTTGAAAACCCTCCGGAAGGTCTTTTTTAATGGTTTCTTTTACCACGCGAGGGCCTGCAAACCCTATTAGGGCATTAGGTTCGGCAATGTTTAAATCGCCTAACATGGCAAATGAAGCGGTAATTCCTCCGGTTGTGGGGTCTGTTAATATAGAAATGTATGGTATTTTGGCTTGAGCCAACAAAGATAACTTGGCAGATGTTTTTGCCATTTGCATAAGCGAGAATGCGGCTTCCATCATTCGTGCTCCTCCCGATTTCGAAATCATAATAAATGGGATTTTGTAACGTAAGGAATGGTCTATGGCCCTGGCAATTTTTTCCCCTACTACCGAACCCATAGATCCGCCAATGAAATTGAAGTCCATACAAGCCATTACTACGGTATGTTTGTTTATTTTTCCGGTTGCGGTTCTTACGGCATCGGTTAAGCCCGATTTCTTTTGTGTTTCTGCAATACGTTCTTTGTAGCCTTTTGTATCGGTAAATTTCAATGGGTCGGCCGAAGATATGTTTTCGTTTAATTCTTTGTACTTTCCATCATCAAATAAAAAGGAAAAATATTGCTCGGAATCTATTCTGGAGTGGTACTGACATGCATCACAAACCCATAAGTTGTTAGCGTGGTCTATGCTGGTAACCACCTGTTTACATTTAGGGCATTTGTACCACAATCCTTCGGGTGTTTCTTTTTTTTCTTTTGTGGGGGTTACAATTCCCTCTTTAATTCGCTTAAACCATCCCATAAATTTAGAATTTTAGATTAGGCAATTGTAATATCCTTGTTTAAATACACGTCTTGAATGGCATTTAAAAGAGCTACCCCATCATTCATAGGTCTTTGAAATGCTTTTCTTCCCGAAATTAATCCGTGTCCGGCTGCCCTTTTGTTTATAATGGCTGTTTTCACGGCTTCGGCTAAGTCCGAATCGCCAGAGGAGGCTCCACCGGAGTTTATTAATCCGGCTTTACCCATATAACAGTTTGCAACTTGGTAACGGCAAAGGTCTATAGGGTTATCGGTGGTAAGTTCAGTATAAACTTTTTTATGTGTTTTGCCAAAATTGATGGCGGTGTATCCTCCGTTGTTTTCGGGCAGTTTTTGTTTTATAATATCGGCCTGAATGGTAACCCCAAGATGGTTGGCTTGGGCCGTAATATCTGTGGCAACATGATAATCTATTCCGTCTTTTTTAAAGGCATTATTTCTTAAATAGCACCACAAAATAGTGGCCATTCCCAGTTGGTGTGCTCTTTCAAAGGCTTGGGCTATTTCAATAATTTGTCGGCCGCTTTCAGGTGAACCGAAGTAAATAGTAGCTCCCACTGCAGTGGCTCCTAAATTCCATGCTTCTTCTACGCTTCCGAACAGTATTTGGTCGTATTTATTGGGATAAGAGAGAAATTCGTTATGGTTTATTTTTACAATAAAAGGGATTTTATGTGCATATTTTCTGGAGCAAGAGGCCAGTACGCCAAATGTGGAAGCAACTCCATTGCATCCTCCTTCAATGGCCAATTTTACTATATTTTCAGGATTAAAGTAAATGGGGTTGGGGGCAAACGAGGCACCTGCAGAGTGTTCTATTCCCTGATCTACGGGTAAAATACTAACATATCCTGTGCCAGCGAGCCTTCCGGAATGATAAAGAGAGTGTAAACTTCTTAGAACTTGAGGGCTTCTGTTACTTAAACCATAGGATTGGTCTATAAAATCAGGTCCGGGTAGAGTAAGTAAATCTTTCGGTATGGTTGTACAACGGTGGTTTAAGAGTTGCTCGGTTTCTTTTCCAATGAGCTTTTCAATGGTGTTTATTGACATATAATGAGTTTTTGAATTCTAGTAGAAACGGACGACAAAACTAATAAAATTAATAATAAAACAAACGTGTGATTTACAGAGATTTATTAGAACGGATAGCCGATACCCAAATTTAGAGGAGGTGCATTAAACCGAGGTTTTATTAAGTATGGGTTTTCTGATGATGGAATTTTTAATGGAATACCTAAATCGAAGCGAAGCAAAAAGTATCCGAAATCTAATCGCATACCAAAGCCGGTTCCAAGAGCAATATCTCTCCAAAATCTAGAAATATTAAATTCTGCATTAGGTCTGTTCTGATTTTTATTTAACATCCAAATGTTTCCGGCATCTATAAAAAAGGCTCCTTTAAAGAGTTTTGAAATATCAAAACGGTACTCTATGTTTCCTTCTAGGTGCATTTCGCCAATTTGGTCAATGCGACTGGAGATTAAACTATCGGATAATGAACCCGGCCCTAATGTTCTTACTCTCCAAGCTCTCATTCCGTTTGCTCCTCCTCCGTAAAAGCCTTTTTCGAAAGGAAGTGCATTTACATTGCCGTATGGCAAACCGGCTCCTGTGGCAACACGAAAAGCAGTAGTAGCATTTTTTTGTTTTATGTAGTAGCGAAAATCAATATTAGAACGCACGTATTGCGAAAATCGAATTCCAAAGAACTCAAAACTTCCGAGTTCATCTAATGGAAAATCCATTACCTTGCTTACGGTATTTAACACATTACCGGCTGTTTCAAAATTAAATCGGAAATAGTAATAGTGTAGTTGTTTTGGTTTAGATTGATTATTGAAAATATAACTGTATTTTACTGCTAAAATTAAATGGTCGCGGTAAGAGTTAAGTAAAAAGGGGTCGTTTATGGAGTCTAACAATTGTTTAAAGGTAGGGCTTGGATTTAATTTTACTAAACTTAAATCGATGGGAGAAATAATATGCTTTTTAAAATCAGATTCATTCCAGTAGTATCCAAAATCGGTTTGGAAAACGGAGCGGTTGTAATCGGGGCGTTGTTGGAAATTATAAGAAGTTTGAAAAATGGTTTTTGGGTTTGCTCTCTTAGAAAATTTATCAATTCTGATAGGCATTAAAAACTTTGGAACTTCAAATGTAATTTCGGGTCCAAACTCTATGGTATTAAAAGGCAGATTATTTATTATTTCACTGTTTTCAGTTGAGCGAATAATAAGAGGTTGAGCCTCTATTCCTCCTTTTAATTTAATATTTAGTAATTCGGCTCCTCTGAATGTATTTCGGTTTTGGTAAGAAATATTGCCTGCAATTCCAAGGTTTCCTCCGGTATTGGTGCCTTCGGCTTCTAAGGAAAAACTTCGGGTAAGCAATGGAGAGAGATACACATAGCAGTCTAATAAATTTTCGGAACTGGTTGTTGGTGATTTGGTTATTTGTATGTTCGTGTATTTAAAAACTTTTAACGAATTAAAGCGTTTATAGCTTAGTTCATGGTCGGTTTGGGAATAAAAGCCGTCCTTGTTCAGAAGCAGTGTGTAGCTTAAGATGGCCGGTTTAAAACGGGGCTTTCCGTTTTGTATAAAGTAGATTCCTCCTCTGTCAATGAGTGTATCGCCTGCCAGGTTGGGAACAGAAGGTTCAAAATCTTGCCTAATATAAATATTTCCGATTTTATAGTTTTTGTGTAAACTAAAAACAGTAGAATCGGTATTGGATATGGTTTTTTGTTTTTCTCGGAAGGGTAATATGTGTAGTGTAATATCTACAGCATACTCTTTGTTTACTGTATCGGCCGTATAGTTTATATAATCTTTCGAAAAGAAATAATATCCGTTGTTTCGGATATTCTTTGAAATAGTTTCTCTTAGTTTATTTAACTTGTCCGTATTAAAGTTTTGTTTTTCCAGTTGTTTTATTTCATCAACGGAATAGTCAATAATATCCTTGATATTTTTATCGGCACAATCAATTTTTATATTTTGAACTATGTAGGCTTGTTTAGACCTTATCCGGTAGGTTAAGTTTACTTTTTTCTTTCGATTTTTTTTTACTGTTTGTACCTCTGCCTCAAAAAAACCTCTGTTTTTCATTAGCAAGTAAAGTTGTTGTTCTGTTTTATTGGTAAGTAGCGAATCATAAATAACCGGAGGTTCACCAACCGTTTTTCTAAGAATGTCATCACTTTCTTTTTTATAAAGATTATAAATGGTTAAATGAAAACGAAAGAGGCCTAAAATTCTTCGATTGGGCTTTTGCTTTACAATGGCCAACAGTTCATCGTTTGAGACTTTTCGAGTATCAGTTTTCACTTTTACTCGATTTACTAGAAGTTCGTTGTTTTTAAGGTTTTTGGTAGGGTTGCAGGCAGAAAATAATACAATACAAAATAGAAATATTGCAAAAGTAAATAGTTTGTATGTCCATTGCCAATGTATTCTCATACCTTTGCAAATCTACCAATTAAAGATATGCTTACTCAGGCTCAAAAGAAAAATATAAAACAATTACATGATAAAATTCACAGGAGGGAACAGGGCTATTTTGTGGCCGAGGGCGAAAAAGTAGTTTATGAATTACTATCATCTAATTTAGAAGTTAAGTCTGTTTATGCATTGAATCGATGGGTAGAAAAAAACAACAATTTGTTGAATAAGGTTGAAACGATTGTGGTAAGCGAGAAAGAACTTCAGCAAATCAGTCATTTGAAAACACCCAACCAGGTGTTGGCAGTGGCCAAAACGCCTCATTACGAAATGAATTTTTTGGAGATAAAAAAAGGCGTATCGCTATTTTTATCGAATGTAAACGACCCCGGTAATTTGGGAACCATTATACGTACGGCCGATTGGTTTGGTGTATCGCATATTTTTTGTTCGGAGCATACGACTGATGCATTCAACTCAAAAGTGATACAATCGGCAATGGGATCTTTGTTTAGAGTAAAAATTTACGTTGTAAATTCCGAAGAATTTTTAGAGAGATGCAAGAATAATGAGATTACTATTTTGGGTGCAGATATGAAAGGAACATCGGTTTATTCTTATTCTTTTAAGAGCCCAATGGTATTGGTGATGGGTAGCGAATCGCATGGTATTGATGAGGTATGCAAAAGGTACATTAATGAGTATGTTTCTATACCTGGGAAGCATACCGCTGAATCACTAAATGTAGCTATTGCTACAGGAATTTTATGTTCAGAAATTATGCGTTCTGTTTTAGAGCAATAGCATCAGCACATTTTATGCCGTCTATGGCAGCCGAAACAATGCCGCCAGCATATCCGGCTCCTTCGCCACAAGGGTATAATCCGTTTGTATGTATATGCTCAAGTGTTATAGGATTTCGTGGAATTTGAATAGGCGAGGAGGTTCTTGATTCTACGGCTACTATCATTGCTTCGTTGCTTAAAAATCCTTTCATTTTTTTTCCAAATATTTTAAAGCTTTCTTGTAAAGCTTGTGCAATGGTTGGTGGAAGTTCTTTGTGCAATTCGGTACTTACCGTGTCAGGAAAATAGCTGGTTTTGTTTAATGTGGCAGAGTGTTTTCCAAATACAAAATCAGAAAGTCTTTGTGCCGGGGCTTTTTGCCCTACTTGAGTTTGTGTGTTATTTCCTGCAATACGAAACATTTTTTTTTCTACTTCTTGTTGATAGAGTATGCCTGCCAGAGGATTGTCGATTCCAAATTTTTCAAGGTCTGTTTTTTTAATTTCTGCCACTATTCCGGAATTGGCAAAAGGATTATTTCTTTTAGAAGGCGACCATCCGTTGGTTACAATTTCACCAGCCTGAGTAGCACAAGGGGCAATTACACCTCCGGGGCACATGCAAAATGAATACACTCCTCTTTGGTTGTGCTGGTGTACTAATTTATAAGAAGCGGGAGGGAGGCTGGGATGTCTAATGGCGGAGTGATATTGAATTTTATCAATTAATTCCTGAGGGTGTTCTACTCTTACACCCATGGCAAAAGGCTTGTAATTTATTTCAATTTTTTTATTGTACAGGAGTTCAAAAATATCGCGGGCAGAATGACCTGTAGCTAAAATGATTCGGTTGGTTATGATATGCTTTCCGCATAAGGTTGAAACGGATTTTATTTTATTATTTTCAATTTCAATATCGTTTAATGAGCAATTAAAATAGATTTTTCCACCAAATTTTTCTATGGTTTGCCTCATGGCGATTACTACTTTCGGTAATCTATTGGTGCCAATATGTGGGTGAGCATCAATTAAAATATCGGGAGAGGCTCCGTGAAATACCATGGTTTCCAATACGTGCTGAACATCCCCTCTTTTGGTAGAGCGGGTATAGAGTTTTCCATCGGAAAAAGTACCCGCTCCTCCTTCGCCAAAACAGTAATTAGAAGTGGGGTTTATTATTCCTTCTTTGTGTATGGCAGCAATATCCCTTCTGCGGCTCATTACCTCTTTTCCCTTCTCAATAATAATGGGTTTAATACCATGTTCTATAAGTCGTAAAGAGGCAAAGATGCCGGCAGGCCCAAATCCTACTACGACAACGTAGGGTTTGTTTTCTACGTTTTTATATTGAGTATAAAATGCAGGTTTAACAGGGTATTCGTTGTTGAAATAAACCTGATAACGAAGAGCAAACTTGGGTATTTTACTGCGTGCATCAATAGATCGTTTCACCAATTCTATGGCTTCAATTTCAGAAATATTTACGGCTATGTTTTCTGCAATGATGCGTTTGTGCAAAGCTGAGTTTTCCAGTTCGCTCAGAGAAACGAGTATGTCAACAGTTTTCACTATCCTTCAAAAGTAAATGAAAGTAAAAACATTTTAGAACGTAGCACTTCTATTGGCGAAGAAAAGATAGTAGGTGGAGTATCGGGTACTAAAATATTTTTTATACCGTAAGACATTTTAAGCTCCAGTCCAAACTTAAAATATTCTAGATAAAATTCCATTCCCCAACCGGCCTCAAAATGATAATCGTTTCGCTTTATTTTAACTACAATATCGCTTAAGTTGTTTCCTGCATTATCAGCTTTTTCGTTGCTGGCTAAGTCTAAAGAGTATTTTCCTCCGGCAATTACGTACCCACTAAAATTGT
This sequence comes from Flavobacteriales bacterium, assembly GCA_905339165.1. GTDB lineage: Bacteria > Bacteroidota > Bacteroidia > Flavobacteriales_E > Vicingaceae > BCD5. The sequence goes on along the minus strand of CAJPFH010000035.1, from coordinate 9,590 downwards.
TTACCCTGTCGGATTTTAATTTGAAAAGTACCGGAAATTCAAGGTATGTAGATTCTACCTGCTTTACAAAGGCTACGTATTTTTTACCTTGAAATTGGTAATTAATATCGCGTTGGGCAAAAGATAAAGAGGGTACAAAACGCATTTTAATATTTTTTGTAATATGCAGTTCGGACACAATTCCTAAATTAAATCCGGGTTGTTTGGTAACGTCTAATATCATTAAAGAATCAAAAACCTGATTGGGCGGTTTTCTGTGCAATGTGAAATCTGCGTTGTTTATTCCTAGAATAAAGCCAAAGTGAAATAAATTGTGATCGAAGCGAGGTAAATTTTTGGGACGTTCTTTTTGGGCTTTTGCGTAGGTTACTGTTAATACCAAACAAAAAATAAAAATGAGGCGGGTTATGTGTTGGTTAATTTTCAATGTTAGTTTATAGTCGCCCAAATAACGGATTTAATCAGGTTTTATTTTTTGCCAATGTATATGGTTGCAATTCCAAACATAAGCGGAATAGTTTGCGTTTCGGTAAAATGGCATTTTTTCATTATGCTGGTAAAGTCCTTGCCTTCCGGAAAGGCATTTACTGAATCGTACAAGTAAGTATATGCAAAACTATCTTTTGAAATGGCTTTTCCTATTAGCGGACAGATGTGTTTAAAGTAAAAATTGTAAATATTTTTTACCGGAAAGTTTTTAGGTTTAGAAAATTCCAGTATTACTACTTTGCCGTTTTTTTTGGTAACCCGGCACATTTCAGAGAGCCCTGTTTCTAGGTTTTCGAAGTTTCTTACTCCAAAGGCTACAGTGCAGGCATCAAAACTATTTTCTGCAAAAGGTATTTTTTCAGAATCGGCCAACTGAAAGGATATTTTGGTTTCTAGTTTTTTTGCTTTAATTTTTTTTTCGGCAAATTGCAGCATGCCTTCTGAAATATCGATACCTATAATTTTTTCGGGATTTAAATGTAGTGCTTCGATGGCTAAATCTCCGGTTCCTGTGGCTACATCTAAAATAGTTTTAGGACGTAACTTTTCTAGTTGCTTAATGGTTTTTTTTCTCCATATCCTATCAATTCCAAATGAGAGCAAATGATTTAGCATATCGTAGCGGTGCGAGATGTTGTTGAACATGTCGGCTACCTGTTCTTTTTTACTGTCTTGGCTTTCTTTGTAAGGAACAACATTCATTATTCATTGATATAAAAAAGCAGCATTATTCATGCTGCTTTTTGTGAGAGATTATTTGGGTTATTACTTTATTTTTTGTAACACTTCTGCATTTACTGTTACCTTGTATTTGGAGCGAATGTTTTGTATCCACTCTTTTTCTAGGTGATTTTGATATTCGGAAGTTACCAAACCTCTTACCTCTTTTAAGGGTTTAGGTGAGGGGGGAACAATTTCTTTTATATGAACAAACACAATTTTGTTGTTGCTAGGAATATTTTTTGTAAGTCCTTTTTTCCATTCATCATGATTTAAAAAAGGGTTTTCGCCTTTGGCAAATAATCCGTTTTCTGCTTTAATGTTTTCTGCGTTTTTCTTATTTATTATTTTTAAAACCTGTTCAGAATTGATGCCTTTTTTTTCGTTTTTCAAAATCAGTTTCCGTGCATTATCGGCTACGGTTTGATTGGCACAAGTGTATACTACAGCATTTGCTCGCTCATCGTACAGATATTTTTGGTTAATGGTTTTATAAAAGTTTTCTAACCCTGCCGAGTCTTTAACAGCTTTGCTCCATACTTTTTGGTCTGTAATTTCAAAAAGCATAATTCCGTCCTTGTATTCTTGTAGTAACATGCGGAATTCAGGATATTTTTTTTCTAAATTTTCATCTTCTAATTCCAATATTTTAGCTTCTAAAAATTCATTGTATTGTTGGTTTACCACCTCTGTTTTGCTTATAACGGGCCTTCGGGTTTGGCGGGCTCCCATAAAGTTAAGTAAATCGCGTTGGGTATAGGTTTTCTTTTCTAAATCAAAAAGTGGTTTAGCCATAGTACTTGCAATTTCAGGCATCGTCCATTTTCCTTCAAAGAATGTATTATCGATGGCTTTTTCTACATCTATTTTGTTTTTTGGGTATTCTTTGAGAGTGTATTGTTTTTTTAACTTGTTTACAAATTGTTGTTTAGAAACTTCTGCTCTGGAGTCGCGTGTAACTTTGTTTTTGATTTCGTTTTTTACTTCATCGTATGGTTTTATTCCAAATTTTTCTATACGTTTAATGATGTGCCAGCCAAAGTCGGTTTGAACAGGGGCAGAATAATCTCCGTTGTTAGCCAAGGCAAAGGCTGCATTTTCAAATTCAGGTACCATGCGACCTGTTCCAAATGGGGCTAATTCTCCGCCTTTATTAGCTGAGGCTTTATCATCGGAAAATTTGGCCGCTAAATCTTCAAATTTTTCACCGGCTTTTAATTTTGTATAAATATCGTTTATAGCTTGCTTAGCCCGCTCTTTTTCTTCATTAGAAAAGTCGGCAGGAGCTTTAATCATAATATGGGCTACTTTAATGCTTCCTGCTGCGGGTCTTTTGTCGGTTACATTAATGAGGTGGTATCCGAATTTTGTACGTACCGGTTGTGAAACGCCTCCTACTTTCGTATTATAAGCGGCCGATTCAAACGGGTATACCATGTAGAATACTGTAAAGTAGCCTAAATCGCCTCCGTTTTCTTTGCCCGAAGGATCTTCGGTGTATTCTTTGGCTGCTTTTTCAAAGGTTTTTCCGGCCATTATTTCTTTTCTGATTTTTGAAATTTTATTGTATGCTTCTAAGGTATCTTTGGGGGCGGCATCGGCATCAACACGAATTAAAATATGGCTTGCTTTTATATCCCATTTCATTCGCTCGTATGCTTCTTTCATTAATCCTTCATTGGCATCTTTATCTGAGAGGTAGGGTTGTGCTAATTGTTTACGATAGCCCATTAGTTCGTTTTTGAAGGCGACAGTGGTGTCTATACCTTCTTTTTCGGCTTCTAATACTTTTAGTTTAAAATTTATGAATAAATCCATATATTCCATTAAAGCCTGAGGGCTTTTGGCTTCCTTAGAATTATTCTTGTTGTAAATGGCTTCAAACTCGGAGAGTTTAACTTCTTTTCCGGAAATAGTTAGTAATACGGGGTCGTTGTTTTGTGCAATCAACGATAAGGGCAACAGGAATAGAAATAATTTAAACTTTTTCATAGGTTATTTTTTATCTTGAATAATTAGGTGCTTCGCGTGTAATGGTAATATTATGTGGGTGACTTTCTACGTATCCTGCATGAGAAATTTTTATAAAGCGGGCTTTTTTAAGGCTATCAATATTTTTAGCACCGCAGTATCCCATACCTGCTCGTAATCCGCCAATCATTTGGTAAATCACTTCGCTTAATTTTCCTTTATAGGGTACTCTTCCTGAAATTCCTTCAGGAACGAGTTTTTGAATATCGTCTTCAACGTCTTGAAAGTAGCGATCTTTCGAGCCTTTCTGCATAGCGTCAATAGAGCCCATGCCTCGATAGCCTTTAAATTTCCGCCCTTCATAAATAATGGTCTCTCCCGGAGATTCTTCTAATCCGGCAAAAACAGAACCCATCATTACGGTATCGGCTCCTGCGGCTAAAGCTTTTACAACATCTCCACTAAATCGAATACCTCCGTCTGCTATAATGGGGATGCCAGTACCCTTTAATGCTTCTGCTACCATCATTATGGCCGAAAGTTGGGGTACTCCTACACCTGCAATAACGCGTGTGGTACAGATAGACCCTGGCCCTATACCTACCTTCACAGCATCTGCACCTGCTTCGGTTAAATATTTGGCAGCTTCTGCAGTAGCTATATTTCCAACAACCACTTCTAATCCCTTAAATTTCGATTTTACTTTTTTGAGCGTATCAACCACTCCTTTGGTGTGTCCGTGTGCAGTGTCTATTACAATTGCGTCCACTCCCGATTTTACAAGAGCTTCTACTCGTTCTAAAACATCGGCAGTAATACCAACGGCTGCCGCCACTCTCAGCCGGCCTAAATTATCTTTGCAAGCATTTGGTTTAAGCTTAAGTTTCATTATATCTTTAAATGTGATAAGACCTACCAATTTGTTGTTCTTATCTACCACGGGTAATTTTTCTATTTTATGGTTCTGAAGAATTTCTTCAGCTTTTTTTAAATCAGTTCCTTCTTGTGCTGTAACTATGTTTTCGGAGGTCATTACTTCTTTTACAGGCTTTTTCATATCTTTTTCAAAGCGTAAATCCCGATTGGTAACAATGCCTACTAAATCGTTTTGTTGGTTTATTACCGGTATTCCTCCTATTTTGTATTCTTTCATTATTTGCAGGGCATCGCCTATGGTCGATTCAATACTGAGAGTGATAGGGTCCTGTATCATTCCGCTTTCAGAACGCTTTACTTTCCTAACCTGTTCGGCTTGTTCGGCAATGCTCATGTTTTTATGTAACACGCCAATGCCACCTTCTTGGGCGAGAGCTATGGCGAGAGCCGATTCGGTAACTGTATCCATTGCGGCCGACACAATGGGGGTATTTAATTTTATGTTTTTGGTAAAGTGGCTTGCAATACTTACTTCCCGAGGTAGTATTTCGGAATATGCGGGTAATAATAATACATCATCGTATGTTAAACCTTCGCCTATAAATTTGTTGGAATCGACATTCATGACTTTTTTTTACAGTGGACAAAGTTAAACATTACTAAGGCTAAAAGCAATTGTAATTTTTGTAAATAAAAAAGGTCCTTTTTTTAGAACGTGAAATTCCTATTTCTTAGAATTAATTAAGCATGGTAAAGTCTTAAATAATGTTAAAAATTTTCAAAAGCACCTAATCCGAAAAGAGCAAAATCGTAGCGTATGGGGTCGTTCGGATGAAATGTTTTTAGTTTAAGAGTAAGTTCTTCTACCGCCTTCCAGTTGTTTTGTTTGGTATGCAGGAGGCCTAGTTTTCTGGCTACTCTTCCGGAGTGTACATCTAAGGGGCAGAAAAGTTCCGAAGGTTTTATTTTTTTCCAAAGGCCAAAATCAACTCCTCGTTTATCATTTCTAACCATCCACCGTAAATACATATTAATGCGTTTGGCGGCCGAACCGATTAGGGGGTTCGATATATGTTTGGCGGTTCTGCTTTCTAGTTTTTTTATTAAAAAGAGGTTGCGGAAATGATTTATTTTCTCCGGTATAGAACCATTAGTCAGAGAGAATGCATTTTCTAAACCTTTGTGATGAGTATAAATATTTTTTAATGAATGGATGAAAAACAGGGTGTCTTGGGCATTAAAAGTGCGATGAACAAACTTTTGAAAAGGTTTTAATTCGGGTTTGCTGTGGTTTAAAATAAAATCATAGGGAGTCATGTCCATGTACTGCATTAACTTTTTGGTGTTTTTAATAATGGTAGAACGTTGCCCCCAAGCGAGTGTAGCAGCAAAAAAACCAGCTATTTCAATATCTTCTTTTTTTGAAAAAAGGTGAGGAACGGAGATAGGGTCGGTTTCAATAAAACGTTTGCGGTTATATTGGTCGTATTTATCTTCCAATAGTTGGTATAAATCTTGTTCGTTCATAAATAATAAGGAATATTTAACAATTTTAGTGTTATAATAACGTAACTTTATTCGGGAAATGTACATATAAAAATCGAAGCTAAAGTTCTGTTTATCTCAAACAATATGAAAAGGCTAGTGCATATTAACATAATTGTGGTACTGATGGGTTTGCTGATGCACAGTTATACCCCTTTGTATGCACAGCAGGCAACCGAATATGAATCTATAGTTAAAAACGGAATGGTGGTAAGGGCGTTTATAATAAACGGAGATACAGTGCCTATGGTTGTTTTAGAACCTTTTCGAGTGGTATCGTATAGGCCTTATAACAATAAAAAAATGGACAAAAAGTTTTTGCGGTTGAAATGGCATGTAGAGAAAGTGTATCCTTATGCTCGCGTTGTTGGAGAGCGATTACGCTACTATAATGATTTAATGGAGAAGTTAAGCGAAAGAGAGCGTAAGTTGTTAATGAAAAAGGTAGAGGCCGATTTAAAAGAGGAGTTTGATGGAGAAATGAGGAACCTTACCGTTACACAGGCTTTAATACTAATTCGTTTAATAGACAGGGAAACTCAAAATACTTCGTACGATTTGATTAAAGAGTTGCGAGGTAGTTTTTCTGCTTTTTTTTGGCAAAGCATCGCCCGCATTTGTGGTACAAACTTAAAAATGCAGTTCGATCCGGAGCACGATGAAGAAGACGAAATGATAGAACGAATCGTTCAGATGTTGGAAGAAAAATATACCAGTACTTCTCTGAAATAAATTACATAAGTTCGTTGGCTAAATTGGCTAATTCCGATCGCTCCCCTTTCTCTAGGGTAACATGTGCCACCAATTTATTTCCTTTCAATTTATCTATAATGTAAGAGAGTCCGTTACTTTGTTCGTCAAGGTAAGGGGTGTCTATCTGTCTCACGTCTCCGGTAAATATTATTTTAGTGTTTTCTCCAGCTCTTGTAATGATTGTTTTTACTTCGTGTGGAGTTAAATTTTGTGCTTCATCAACAATAAAAATAATGTTTGATAAACTTCGGCCTCTGATGTATGCTAAGGGAGTAATAATAATTTTTTCATTTTTTTCCATTTCCTGAATTTGTAAACTCTTTTTTTCATTGTCACCAAACTGGTTTTTAATAAATTTTAGGTTATCCCACAGGGGTTCCATATAGGGGCCAATTTTGTCTTTAATATCTCCGGGCAGGTAACCAATGTCTTTGTTGCTTAATGGCACAATGGGGCGGGCTAAAATAATTTGATGAAATTTATTGGCTTGTTCTAAAGAACTGGCCAGAGCCAGCAGGGTTTTACCGGTTCCTGCTACTCCTTGTATGGTTACCAGTTTAATGTCGGGATTTAAAATAGAATGTATGGCGAATGTTTGCTCTGCATTGCGGGGTTTTATTCCATAAACATATTGTTTATCTACTCTTTCAATTCTATCGGTTACTGGGTTATAAAAAGCTAATGAGGAAGACTTACCGTTTTTTAAAATGTAGTAATGATTATTTTCTATTTCATTTTTCATGAAAGAATAATCTTCTACAAAACCTTCGGTAAAAATTTTTCTGATAATTTCACTGTCAATATTTTCAATGGTATCTCTTCCTGTGTAAAGGTTTTTAACGTCTTTTATTTTTCCTGTTTCGTAATCTTCGGCTGTAAGATTTAGTGCTTTCGCTTTTAGTCGCAAGTTAATATCTTTGGTAACAAGAATTACTTTGCGTTTGGGTTCCAGTTCTTTTAAGGAGAGTGCTGCGTTTAAAATTTTGTGATCGGGTTTTCGGTCTTGAAAAACAAATTCGGCATTTACTTTTAGTTTTTCGGCACTCATTATGACTTTAAATTTGCCCTTTCTGTTTCCGTCTATAGGTATCCAATCTTGCATGGTATGGCCTTCAGAAAGTTTATCGAGTTTTCTTATAAATTCTCGGGCTTCAAAATTTTTGGTGTCGTTACCACGTTTAAAGTTGTCTAATTCTTCCAATACGGTAATGGGTATAGCAATATCGTGTTCTTCGAAATTAAAAATAGAGTGATGGTCGTGCAGTATTACAGAGGTATCGAATACAAATATTTTTTTTTCTTTTTTAGTTTCTTTACGTGCAACCATGTGATGTATTTGGTTTTTGATGTTTGTATAGAACAAATATATTTTTTGCTTTGCTTTATAGGGAGTATAAAGTAGAAAGTAATTAACCGGCCGAGTTTAATAAATACTTTGTAAATGCAATTCTCTGGCTATTGTAGCGTATTTGCAACGTGAAAATTAAAGCGGAAATAATAAATTGGGGGTAGCTCCAATACCTGAGGTAGAGGGGAGTGTAACAGCATTTTCTGTGTATGAAATTCCATCAAACGGATCGTTTTGAATCATTAGGGGAGCGTCTAAATCATGCCATTCTGCAATAGAGGCAAGATGTGCAGTAGCGGTAACAGCCAAAGTAGATTCGGCCATTGAGCCTAACAATACCTGCATATTATACTTTTTGGCAAGATGGGCCATGGCAATTGCTTCCTGAAAACTTCCGCATTTCATTAGTTTGATGTTAATACCACTAAATACATTTTTTAATCGTTCTACATCGACACTTGTTTTAACGGATTCATCGGCTACTACGCAAAGGGGCGATGTTTCTTTAAGTAATGCGGTTTCTTCAATCATGTTTACAGGTAATGGCTGTTCAATTAATATACATCCCGCTTCGTATAAGTGGTTTGTTTTATCGTATGCTTCTTGATATGATTTCCAACCGGCATTCACATCTACAAAAAAATTAGGATGCCTAGCTTCAGAAATAGCCCGAAGCATTTCATCATCAAAATGGCTTCCCATTTTTATTTTTAATAAATGTGAAGGGGCATGTTTTTTTATTTCGTTCAGCGTTTCATCATAATTGCCAATGCTAATGGTAAAAGCAGTTTTGCATGTCGGACAAGGTAGGTTTAGCAGTTTATAAACAGGAATTTGGTGTAGCTTGGCATAGAGGTCGGTTAATGCCATATTTAATGCAGCTTTTGCAGCATAATTATTTTCTTTTAGTTGAGAAATATATGCAACGGCATGCGGGTAATCCATTTGCTCTAATAATTTATCATCAACACATTTTATAAATGCCAATACGCTTTCTGCATTTTCGGTTAAATAGGGAGGTAAAGAGGCTTGTCCGTAGGCAATAATTTTATTGTGCGATAAACTAAGTAAAACGGTTTCGGTTGTATTTCTGCTTCCGGCAGCTATTCGAAATGTTTGGTTAAACCGAAGCATATATTTTTTTGCCAGAATTTGCATTGCAGAATTTGTAAAACAAATGAATGGAATAATAGTTGAAGAAGTTTATAAAAGGAGTAATAAATACCAACAAGTTAATTGTATTTATAAACATAGTGTATTCTTATCTAATCTTTAACTTTATGGCATAATATTTACATATACTTTAGGATAACAAACCGAAAAAGAAGATATCTATATTACTACTAAATTAGAAAGGGCTGCTTTAAAGCAGCCCTTTCTAATTTAGTAGATTAGTAGCTATTATTTCTCCACCAGCATCTTTTTTGTATCTATTATTTTCCCATCTACCACAATGCTGTATTGGTAAATACCTTGAGATAAGTTGGCGGCATACACTTTCAATTGCCCTTTTCCGCTTTGTTTAATATCTACGGTTTTGATGATACGCCCCTGCATATCGGTAAAAATAAGTTGGGCGTAGTTATTATTTTTCGGAATGTAATAGTTTATACTGGTGTTTTCGGCAAAAGGATTAGGTAGGTTTTGTTCTAACACAATGGCATCGCCATGGCTTAATTCCACGTTTATAGTGTTGCCCAATTCATTGTTTTGTGGATTATTCGAATTGCCACCGTTGTTCTGTTTGTTGTTATTCATATTATTATTTCCGCAAAGTTGGTTAATGCAATTTTGCATTTGTTGTACCTGTTGTGCAAGGTTGTTTAGTGCATTTTCTAAACTGTCAATTTTATTGTTCTGTTTGTTGTTTAGCGAATCGAGATTTTGT
>CAJPFH010000034.1 GCA_905339165.1 Flavobacteriales bacterium | reverse complement strand
CCGATGGGCGAAAAGTATTAGCCAAACGCAGAGCGAGAGGCAGAAAGCGACTTACCGTATCAGACGAGCGAACCCACAAGTAAGAAGAAAACAGAATACCATAACCCACAAAAAAAGGAGGCTTAAGCCTCCTTTTTTTGTTTTAAGAATAAGGTAAGATGTTTTTTTGTTTTTTCGTGGAACAGATTATGCCCAAGTTCCAATACTTTTAGAGAAATAAATTTTTCGCAGTTTCTTGTAAAACGGTGTGCAATCTTGGCGGGTATTATGGAGTCGTATTTCCCGTAAATCAGCAAACAGTTGATTCCGTATTGTTGAATTAATTTCTTTATTTCGAGCAAATGAGGAATAATGTAAGGATAAACCATCCATACATTATAAACCATTTTTCTTTTTTGCAGAGAATCCATTTGTAATCGCATAAATTTATCGGTACTTTTTTTAATTATACCCAATTTAACCAAAAGGGTACTAGTGAAAAATAAAATGGCAGGTTTTTTTATAACGAACCTAAAAATGGCTTTGCAGAGTATATTTTTAGTAGCTAAGTTGTACCATGTATTTAATTTAATTCCATCGGGAGCAAGCAGAATAATTTTATCAATATTTTGAGGAAAAAGCTCTACTATTTTCAACGCAATTTTCCCTCCCAAACTATACCCGAATAAACTAAATTCTTTAAATTTTTCCTTTTCGGCAATACTTAACATTAAACAACGCAAATGCTCATCGTTTATAGCTTCTTTTTTTTTTGAAATAGGAAAACTATTTCCATGATAAAGCAGATTGATAGAAATTACTTTGTGTTTTTTGAATGCATCGTTAAAGAAAAAAACTTCTTCTGCACCTTTTCCAAAGCCGTTAAAAGCTATGAGAACTTTATCGGACGAACCACTTACAAAGTATTCGTACTGGTATTCGTTTAACCGAATGATATGTTGCGTGATATTATCCACAGTTGTTGAAAAGTAAGAAATTTTAATCGTCCATTTGTATTTAACTTCGCAAGATTTTAGACAAAAGAAACATTATAAAACATGCCCAAAGATACAAGTATAAAACATGTGTTAATCATAGGAAGCGGACCTATTGTGATTGGTCAGGCTTGTGAATTTGATTATTCCGGCTCACAGGCAGCTCGCTCGCTAAGGGAAGAGGGAATTAAAGTAACCCTTATAAATTCCAATCCTGCTACAATAATGACTGATAGCTTTGTGGCAGATAATATTTATCTTCAACCCTTAGAAGCAGGTTCTATTGAAAAGATATTAGAAGAACATAAAGATATAGATGCCGTATTGCCTACTATGGGAGGGCAAACCGCACTAAACCTTGCCATAAAGTGCGATGAGTTGGGAATTTGGAAAAAATACAACATACGCTTAATCGGAGTAGATATTAATGCCATTGAAATAACTGAAGATAGAGAGAAATTCAGGAAATTGTTAGAGGAAATAGGGATACCATATGCTCCGTCAAGAATTATTAAATCATTTTTAGAAGGGAAAGCCTATGCTCAAGAAATTGGATTTCCATTAGTGATTCGACCTTCTTTTACACTTGGCGGAACCGGAGCCTCTTTTGTGCACACCAAAGAAGAGTTTGATAAATTGCTAACCAGGGGCCTACATGCATCTCCCATTCACGAAGTGTTAATAGATAAAGCGGTTATTGGTTGGAAAGAATTTGAACTGGAATTATTGCGAGACAGTAACGACAATGTGGTTATCATTTGTACCGTAGAAAATATGGATCCCATGGGCATACATACTGGCGATTCTATTACGGTGGCTCCTGCCATGACTCTTTCCGACACTGTTTTTCAGCGTATGCGAGATATGGCTATAAAGATGATGCGTTCAATAGGAAATTTTGCCGGAGGGTGTAATGTTCAGTTCGCAGTGAGCCCAGATGAAAACGAAGATATTATTGCCATAGAAATTAACCCAAGAGTATCTCGTTCTTCTGCTCTTGCATCGAAAGCAACCGGATACCCCATAGCCAAAATAGCTGCAAAACTGGCTATAGGATACCATTTAAACGAATTAAACAATAGAATAACTGGAAACACTTCCGCATTTTTTGAACCCACCTTAGACTATGTAATAGTGAAAATACCCCGTTGGAATTTCAATAAATTTGAAGGTTCCGACCGTACACTAGGCTTGCAAATGAAATCGGTGGGCGAGGTAATGGGTATTGGTCGCTGTTTTCAGGAGGCCTTGCAAAAGGCCTGTCAGTCGTTAGAAATAAACAGAAATGGGTTAGGAGCTGATGGCAAAGAACTGCACGACCACGACCAAATCATGAAAAGTCTTCAATATCCGAGTTGGAATAGAGTTTTTCATATTTATGATGCCATTAAAATGGGCATGTCGCCTAAAAGTATTTACAATGCCACTAAAATAGACAAGTGGTTTTTGCATCAAATAGAAGAGTTGGTTTCTCTTGAGAGAGAAATAGAAAAACATACGCTGGAAACCATTCCATACGAACTAATGTATGAAGCCAAACAGAAGGGATATGCTGACAGGCAGATTGCTCATTTGTTGCGTTGTCTCGAAAGCGAGGTGTACAAGAAACGATCCGAAATGAAAATAAAACGGGTGTATAAACTGGTAGATACTTGTGCCGCAGAATTTCCTGCACAAACACCCTACTACTATTCAAGCTTTGAAGATGAGAACGAATCTATAATAAGCAATAAAAAGAAAATAGTAGTGTTAGGCTCCGGTCCAAACCGCATAGGGCAAGGCATAGAGTTCGACTACAGTTGTGTACACGGGGTATTGGCCGCCAAGGAAGAAGGTTTCGAAACCATTATGATTAACTGTAATCCCGAAACGGTATCAACCGATTTTGATACCGCAGATAAACTTTATTTCGAACCGGTTTTTTGGGAACATATTTATGATATCATTCAACATGAAAAACCGGAAGGAGTAATTGTGCAGTTGGGTGGGCAAACCGCTTTAAAGTTGGCCGAGAAACTAAACCGCTATGGTATAAAAATTATTGGCACCAATTTCGAATCGTTAGATTTAGCCGAAGACAGGGGAAGGTTCTCAAGTCTTTTAAAAGAATTAAATATACCCTATCCAAAATTTGCCTCGGTAGAAACTGCCGAAGAAGCGGTGGAAATATGCAAAATACTGGGCTTTCCTCTTTTGGTGAGGCCATCATACGTGCTCGGTGGCCAAAGCATGAAAATTGTAATTAACGAAGAAGAATTAGAAAGGCAAGTAGTAGAAATTTTACGGCTGATGCCCGGAAATAAAATTCTGCTCGACCACTTTTTGGAAGGAGCCATTGAAGCAGAAGCGGACGCCATTTGCGATGGAAAAGATGTTTACATTATAGGAGTAATGGAACATATAGAACCTGCAGGAATTCATTCAGGAGATTCGTATGCCGTACTCCCTGCATTCGATTTGTCGGAAAATGTATTGAACCAAATTGATGAATATACAAAAAGAATTGCCGTAGCCCTTAATACGGTTGGTTTAATAAATATTCAGTATGCCATAAAAAATGAAACGGTTTATGTTATTGAAGCAAATCCAAGAGCCTCTCGCACAGTACCGTTTATTGCCAAAGCTTACAACGAACCTTATGTAAATTATGCTACCAAAATAATGCTGGGAGTAAATAAGGTAAAAGATTTTCATTTTAATCCTCGTAAAAAAGGGTATGCCATTAAAATTCCTGTATTTTCGTTTGATAAATTTCCGAATGTAAACAAAGAGCTTGGTCCCGAAATGAAATCAACCGGAGAAGCCATTCGGTTTATAGACGATTTAAATGATAACTTTTTTAAAGAAATTTATTCCGAACGAAACTTGTATCTAAGCAGGTAAATCATGAATCCAATAATAGCACTGCTACCTATGAAAGGCCACTCAGAAAGAGTGCCCAATAAAAACATGCGAACATTTTGCGGATTTCCTCTTTACCATGCTATTGTACAAACCCTTCTAAATGTGCCACAAATCCCGTTTATTGTAATTGATACCGATAGTGAAATAATTAAAAATGATGCACTCTCTAACTATGGAGAAAAAATAAAAATAATAAACAGACCTACAGAACTCTGTGGTGATTTTGTTTCGATGAATGAAATTATTGCTCATGATATACAACAATTCAATGAGTATGCACATTTTATTCAAACACATAGTACTAATCCGCTACTTACTTCGGAGTCTATTGAAAAAGCATGTTCCTTTTTTATCCAACAAAAAAATAATTACGATACTGTATTTTCGGTAACACGATTACAAACACGCCTATACTGGCAAAATGGGAACCCGATAAACCATAACCCCAACGAGTTGTTACGCACCCAAGATTTGCCTCCGGTGTTCGAAGAAAATTCAAACTTTTACATTTTCTCACATCATTCCTTTTTTGAAAATAATAAACAACGGATAGGCAAAAAAACATATATGTACGAAATCAATAAACTCGAAGCCGTAGATATTGATGAAGAGGAAGATTTTATTATTGCCGAAACACTTTATAAAACATTAAAAAAAGCATGAATGTTGCTTATTCGGAAAGAAACATTTCAAAAATTAAAAAACTAACTCGTTTTAATTTTTTATATCAAAGCATAAAATTTGTTTTAAAGAAACTTCTTTTTCAAGAAAAGAAAATAATCAAAAAGATTAGCGTATTTCCTGTTATTCAAAGTAAAGAGCAACTCTGTGATGTAGTTAACCGCATATCGTGGGGGCTTCCCAATAATTGCGAAATTGCTATTCAGGTAACTCCGGAACTCTCTACTCTTAACATTCAAAACTTAGAAACTCCGGTTACTCAAAAAAAATACAATACCGCTAGTAACCATATTTCTCTTTATAGTAAAAAAAACAAAGAGTATTCAGACGCTTTGTTGGCACATCAGTTTAATATAAAAAAATTCATCAGGCTTTTTTTTAAACTTCATAAAACCGAGATAATAGACCCCCACTATTTTTCTGCCACCGAATCGATGGTGTGGCAATACCTCTATTATAGCACATTTTCAGAAGAAAAGAAAGAAGAATATAGTCTTTTATCCAAACGCAACTACTCGCAAATGCAGCAAATTAATGCAGGTAAAGAGAAAGCGTATTGTTTTGTAACAGGTCCTAGTTTTGATCAATATAAACAGTTTCACTTTGAAAAAAACAGTTTTAAAATAATTTGCAATTCAATAGTAAAAAATACAGATTTTTTAGACTATATCGAAAAGCCCGATTTACTGGTTTTTGCCGACCCTGTATTTCATTACAGTCCTTGTTTGTATTCGGCAACTTTTCGTGAATACATGATTAAAACAGTGGAAAAATACAATTGTTTTGTGGCCACCAATATAGAAAGTATTCCTCTTTTATTGTATCATTATCCCCAGTTAGAAAATAAAATAATAGGAATAAAAAAAGGTAAAAAATATCCCATTCATTTTCCTATGCCAGAAAATCTTTATGTTAAAAGTACTCATAACATACTTACACTTTTTATGCTTCCTATTGCATCGGCACTTTGCAACGAAATAGCCGTATTGGGAGCCGATGGCCGAAAGCCCGATGAAAAATATTTTTGGAAACATAGTTCTTCCGCACAACTTGATGAATTGATGCAAACCGCTTTTGATACTCACCCCTCGTTTTTTAGAGACCGAGATTATGCCGACTATTACTCTGAACATTGTGCCTATTTAGAGAAATTAATTACATTTGGAGAAAAGCATGGAAAAAAATACTATTCACTTACCGAATCACATATTCCTGCTTTTGCAAAAAGATTAAAACAGCTATGAAACTGAAAGAAAAACTAAAACAAAACAAATTAACCATAGGTTCTTGGGTTACCATTGGTCATCATTCTATTATAGAAATTATGGCATCGGCAGGTTTTGAATGGTTAACCATTGACATGGAACATACTCCCATCAGTTTTGAAACGGCACAAAGTTTAATAGCCATCACAAAATCGTACGGACTTTCTTCTTTGGTTCGAGTAGGAAAAAATGATGAACTGATTATAAAAAAGGTAATGGATTCCGGAGCCGATGGGGTCATTGTTCCTATGGTAAACTCTAAAGAAGAAGCCATTAAAGCGGTGCAATCGGTTTATTATCCACCCAAAGGCAAAAGAGGAGTAGGCTTAGCTCGTGCTCAAGAATATGGGATAGGTTTTGAAAAGTATAAAAATTGGTTAAATAATTCATCGGTGGTAATTGCCCAAATAGAGCATATTGATGCCGTAAACCATATCGAAGAAATAATCTCTGTAGAAGGAATAGATGGCATTATAATTGGCCCCTATGATTTATCTGCCTCTATGGGTATGCCCGGAGAATTTGATAGGCCGGAAGTGAAAGACGCAATAAACAAGGTAAAACAAGCGTGTATAAAAAATAATTTTCCACTTGGTTTTCATGTAATCAAACCGGAAGAAAAATTACTTGACGAAAAAATTAATGATGGATTTACATTTCTTGCTTTTAGTTTAGATTTTTTCTTTTTAGGCGAAAAAGCAAGGGAAGAAATGAACTCTTTTAAGTCATTGGTTTCAACAAAATAGTTTTGATAAATGAGTAAAAGTCCTATACTTACCACTACTTCTTCGTTTTCATATACCACAGAAAACATTATTCAAAACCCATTTAAACGAAAGTTAACCGAAAAGGAACTCATTGAACTTTTAAAAAAATATAATCCGGAAATATTAATTGCCGGAGTAGAACCGATTACAGAAAAAGCAATGAATGCCTCTCCCAATCTGAAAGTAATAGCCAGAGTGGGGGTGGGTTTAGATAATGTAGATTTAATAGCCGCTCAAAAGAAAAATATTGAAGTTTTAAATACCCCCGATGCCGTTACGGCTCCGGTAGCAGAACTTACTTTAGGTTTATTACTTTCGTTACTTCGAAAAATTTATACTTCTCATGCTTCAATACTCCAACATAAATGGGATAGACCCATGGGGATGTTGTTGAAAGGTAAAACGGTAGGTATTATGGGAGCAGGAAGAATAGGAAAATACGTGGCCAATCTCGTTAAAGCATTTGGTGCAGATGTATTGATTTATGACCCCTTTTCGTCTATCCATTCTTATTCCATAGAGAACAACATAGAAACTTTTGCTTCAAAAGCAGATATAATAACATTGCACATGCCACTAACAAATGAAAATAAGGAAATACTAAATGAAAAGTTTTTTTCGATGTTGAAAAGAGGTTGTTACATTGTAAATACGTCTAGAGGAGAATTAGTGAACGAAAACGATTTGTATAATGCTCTTGTAAGTGGTAAAATTTCAGGTGCAGCATTAGATGTTTATAACAAAGAGCCATATACCGGCAAATTAACCGAGTTGGAAAATGTTTTACTTACGGCACACATCGGAAGTTACGCAAAAGAAGCAAGATATGAAATGGAAAAACAGGCATACGAGGACGCAATAAATTACCTAAAAAAAATACAAAAATGAAGAATGTAATTGTTTTCGGAGGAGCTGGTTTTATTGGCTCGCACGTAGCAGATGAACTTTTAAAAAGAGGGTTTAAGGTAACCGTTTTTGATATGAAACCATCACCTTTTTTAAAAGACGGACAAGAAATGGTGATAGGAGATTTACTCGATTTAAAAACGATAGAAGAAGCAATAAAAGACAAAGATATTGTTTACAATTTTGCAGGAATAGCCGATATAGATGAATGTGCAAAGCGCCCCATTGATACCATAAAATACAATGTTTTGGGAAATGCTTTATTACTAGATGCCGCTGTAAGAATGAATGTAAAAAGATTTGTTTTTGCCAGTTCCGTGTATGTGTATAGCGATTCCGGTGCTTTTTACAAAAATTCTAAACAAGCTTCAGAGCTTTTCATAGAAAGCTATTGGCAACAATTTGGGCTAAAATACACCATACTTCGTTATGGCTCTCTGTATGGCCCACGATCCGATGAACGAAACAGTATTTACCGCCTCGTAAAAAATGCACTTGAAAAAGGAGAAATTAATTACAATGGCACAGGTGATGAAATGAGAGAGTTTATCCATGTGTTAGATGCCGCAAAACTTTCGGTAGATATATTAACCGATGAATTTATCAATGAGTATGTGGTGCTTACCGGAAATCAACGCATGAAGTACAATGATTTACTTCTGATGATTAAAGAAATATTGAATCAAAAAGTTGAGATTAAATATAATCCGAATAAAGCAAAAACACATTATACGATAACTCCCTATAACTACACCCCTAAACTTGGAAAAAAAATGGTAAACAACCCGCATATTGATATGGGGCAGGGGCTTTTACAAATGTTAGAGATTCTTCAGAAAAATAAATAATGTCAAATTTTATTTCACTTTCGCATATACTATCGGAAAATACTCCTGCTTATGGAAACGGAGATAAGCCCACATTTGAAAAAATAAACAGTATTAAAGAGGGTGCCAGTTCAAATAAAACCCAAATAAACACAGATAGTCATTTAGGTACCCATGTTGATTTTCCTTACCATTTTTTAGAAGAAGGAAAGAAAGGAGAAGAATTTTTACCCAATGATTTTGTGTTTACGGCCCCCTTTTTAATCGAATTACCAGTACATTATGGTTTAATTACCAATCGGCATTTATCTGCTTTTACAATACCCATTCACACCGATTTGTTGCTTATAAAAACAGGTATGGAACAATTTAGAAACGAAAAAAAGTATTGGGAAAATGGCCCCGGAATGGCTTCGGAAACAGCCTTTTTTTTTAAATATAATTTTCCCCGATTAAGAGCAATAGGGTTCGATTTTTTATCGCTTTCTTCATATCAACACAGAGAAGAGGGGCGTTTGGCACATAAAAATTATTTGTCAAACCATATTCTGATTATTGAAGATATGAAGTTGTTACCGCTATCTAAAAGTAATACATTAAACAAGGTTTTGGTGGCCCCTCTGTTATTTGCAAATTGTGATGGAGCTCCGGTATATGTTTTAGCAGAAACAGAATAGAAATGAAAAAAGCATTATTTTTTGATTTTGACGGAGTTATCCTTGATTCCGTAAATATAAAAACAGAAGCATTTTACGATATGTTTTTATCCTTCGGTAAAGAAGTGGCCGAAAAAGTGGTTGCCCATCATTTGGCTCACGGAGGCATTTCTCGATTCGAAAAGTTTACATTTTATTATTCCGAGTATTTGGGAATAGAAATTAATCAGGATAAAATCAATGAACTTTCCAATGAGTTTTCCAACATTGTTTTCCAAAAGGTATTATCGGCTGCATTTATTTCTGGAGTGCTCGAGTTTTTGGAGTATTACCACAAAACATATGAGTGTTATATTATTTCCGGTACTCCCGAGGAGGAATTAAAAAATATTGTTTTCAAAAGAAATATTGCTCACTTTTTTAAGGGTATTTATGGAAGTCCAAATAATAAAATACAAATTCTCGGTAAATTATTGCACAGAGAAGCAATAGATATTACCAACAGTTACTTTATTGGCGATGCCTCTACCGATTTAGAAGCCGCCCAACATTTTAACGTAAAATTTATATTGGTAAAAGCTCCTCACAACAAAAACTTAGAATCTCAATCCGATTTTGTGGTAGATGATTTTCATTCTTTACTAAACAAAATATAACATGCAGCAGCAACCAAAAATATCTGTTATAACGGTTGTATACAATGGTGCAACGCTTATAGAAAGAACCATTCAGAGCGTTTTACTTCAAACCTATTCTAATATTGAATATTTAATTATAGACGGAGCTTCTACCGATGGCACCCTTGAAAAAATTCAGCCATATAAAAGCAACATAAATTATTTTGTTTCTGAACCGGATTCAGGTATTTATGATGCAATGAATAAGGGCCTAAAAGCCGCTACCGGAGAGTATGTATGGTATATGAATGCAGGCGATACAATTTATAATAAGGATACACTATCTTCTGTTTTTAAAAATGCTACCGATGCCGATATTTATTATGGAGATACAGAAGAAGTAGATATTGATGGAAAAAAAGTGAGGATGAGAAGAATGAGGTATCCCGAAAACCTTTCATTTAAAAGTTTTAAGATGGGCATGGTGGTAAGTCATCAATCTATTATCATTAAAAAAGAAATAACGAGTTTATACAATTTAAAATATCTGATTAGTTCAGACATAGATTGGGTAATAAACGCTCTTAAAAAATCGCATAAAATTGTAAATACAAAGCAAACTTTATGCAAGTACCTTATTGGCGGAAAAGCCAGAAAAAACTTTCTCCGAAGCAACATGGAACGTTTTTTTATTTTGGTTAAGCATTATGGTTTTTTACCCACCTTAATGAATCATTTTATTTTTTTATTTCGTTTTTTCAGGTTTTACATTATTGCTAAAATCATTCCTTCTCTCGAGAGAAACTAGCCAAAATGGGTATTATTCAGCAACAAGCTATTAAAAGTACAATGTACTCGTATGTAGGTACGGTGCTTGGTTTCATTACTACAGGCCTATGGTTTCCGCATATACTTACTACCGACCAAAATGGATTAATAAAAGTATTGTTATCCATTTCCGTGTTGGCTGCACAGTTTTCGAATGTTGGAATTTCCGGAGTCATTGTACGATTATTTCCCGTATTTAGAAATAAAGAAAAAGGTCATCATGGTTTTTTGTTTTATCCGCTTATTGTAACAGCACTTGGTTTTTCGGTTTGCATTTCTTTATTTTTTATATTTAAAGGCAGTTTAATAGAGAATTACCAATCAAAGTCTTTGTTATTAGCAGAATATCTATATTTTTTAATTCCTCTTATTTTGTTTCAGGCCATCTTTAATATACTCGATGTGTATGCCCGATCTCTTTTTAATTCGGTTATAGGAGTGGTGCAAAAAGAATTTGCGCAAAGATTAATTATTCTTTTGCTGGCTGTTTTTTATTCACTTCAGTGGATTGATTTTCGTTGGTTTATGGTGTGTTACGTGTTTTGTTTTGCATTACCGGTAGGCTGGGTAGTATTTTATTTGATTAAACAAGGAGATTTTACTCTCAAGGCCGATTTTTCTTTTCTTTCTCATTCTTTGAAAAAGGAGATGATGAGCGTAAGTATGTTCTATTTTATTTCGGGTTTTTCGGTTATTGCCGTGGCTAATATCGATAGCATTATGGTAAATGAATACCTGGGTTTAAGCGAGGCCGGAATATATGGTATTGTTTTTTACTTTGGAACATTAATTATTATCCCATCGAGGGCCTTAATGCGCATTTCGTACACGATACTTGCAGAGGCATGGAAAAAGAACGACCTGAATGAGATTCAAACCATATATAAAAAGAGTTGCATCAATCAATTTATAATAGGTCTGCTGCTTTTTATTGGATTATGGGCTAATATCGATACGGTTTTGCAGTTATTGCCAGGAGAGTACCATGCCGGTAAATATGTTATTTTTTTTATTGCTCTTGGTAATTTAATTGATATGCTTGCAGGGGTTAACGGTGCCATTTTAATCACTTCTCGCTATTATAAGTACGATTCGTATTTTTTGATATTACTGGTAGCTTTAACCATTGTATCAAATATAATTTTTATACCTCTCTATCATATAACCGGAGCAGCAGTTGCCACTTGCATTACACTGGTTTTATATAATTTATTGCGGTTTTTATTTTTATACAAAACATTGAATTTACAGCCATTTTCGTATAAAATTATATGGGTTTTTTTAATAGGCTTAGTGGTGTATTTTGTTTCTATACTATTGCCCTCTTTTAAAAATTATTTGGCCGATTTGTTTGTGCGAGGAGGGTTTATTTTTATTACATATACAATAGCGGTATATATTTTTAATGTTTCTGAAGATTTTAACGCTTTGATAAAAAAAGCATTCGAAAAAATTATGCGTTTTTAATAATCTCTTTTTAACTCAATTATTCGTTCTTCAATAGTTGTTACATTATTTGAAGTAACGGTGGTTGTTTGTATGTTGTAAATTATTTTACCTATTCCGTGCACTCTCGAAGCAACTTCTATTTTATTTTTTAAATCTTTAAAAGGAAAAAGTCCTTGTATGATAAAATAACTATTTTTTATCTACTTTAGTATTATACTAAAAAAGGGATGCTTATAACAGTAGTTCCATTCTCTGTCTGTCGGTTTATAGTTGCACGGTCGTCAAACTTGCCGCTAACGGTTTGGCGCTTGGCGCAGTGGCGGATTGCGGAGCACAAAACTGTCAACTTGTACTGAACTTGGATAGAAGCACAAAGCTCCAAGATTGCACGTTACCCCGCCTGACGCAAAACCCTTGTTAGCGGTAGTTATATATGCTCGAAAATAGTAAATTTGTCCTATGGGAAAACACTTAAAATTTATATCTTCCGAATATCTTGATAAATACACATCAAAATGTAAAATTGACTGGTTAGAAGTGTTCCATAAACTACGGTCAAAGTCAAGTTTTACAACCGAAGATTTCGAATATTATCTTATTGCATCTTCTCTATATTCATCAAAGATTGAAGGAAATACACTTGATGCGAATAGTTTTTTCAGAAACAGAGGGAATAAAAGTTTTCCAAAGAAAAAGGAAGTGCAAGAGATTGAGGATTTAGTAAAAGCATACAAATTTGCCTCTGAAAACAACCTTAATAAAACCAATTTTCTTAAAATCCATGAAATACTATCCAAAACACTTTTGCCTGTCAATTTGCGTGGAAAAGTCAGAAAAGAGCAAGTGGGAGTAAGGGATTCAAAAACGCTGAAACCTGTTTATTTTGCTGTCGAACCACAGTTTGTAAATGAAGAATTAAGCAAGTTGTTTAATGACATATCAGAATTATTGAAGCGTGAACTGTCTTATAAAGAGGTATTTTACTATGCTTCTATGATTCATCTTTGGACTGCAAAAATTCATCCATTTATGGATGGTAATGGTCGGTCTGCAAGGTTGCTTGAAAAATGGTTTTTAGTGTCAAAACTTGGCTTGTCAGCATGGTCTATAAATTCCGAAAAATATTATTGGGATAATCGACCTGATTATTACCAAAATATTGCTTTGGGCTATAATTACTATGCCCTTTACTGGGATAGGTGCTTGTCGTTTTTGTTGATGTTACCCGAAGCCCTTAAAGAGTCAATCTAATGATTAGAAGTATTGTAAAGTCAATTGATTGGAAATGGATTGGTGTATCTTATATTCTTGCTTTTGTTCTTTTTGGTTTAGTTGCATTCATAAAATTGAACTTTGATGTCCTTGTAAGCGGGATTTTATTTTTCTCATTTTTTGTCGTTATGGGATGCCTTAATATAGCTGCGATAACTGTCAAAAATAATTACCACTAACGTTTTCGGGCTTTGCGTTCGGGCGGGTTTCGAAGCACAAAACTGTCAACCAGCACTGAACTTGAATAGAAGCACAAAGCTCCAAGTTTGCACGTCACCCCGCCTGACGCAAAACCTGTGTTAGCGGTTCGGGCTTCTTGTCGTTCCAGTAGTCTGCAAGTCATAATGATTTTCATTTTAGTTTAAGTCCTGCCTTGTCTGCTTTTACGATGAGATAATTTATAAATGCACTACTTGAAACAAGCATATACTTTGCGTCTTCAAAATCGCAATTATGGTCTTCCATTAAAGCGTGACGAATACCGTCACTGTCACTTGTGTAGCCATACAATTGTTTAAAACCTCTTTCTAAAGCTGTATGAAGTTTAATTTTGCCTTTTATTTTGTCAAGTGCTGCACCTAAACTGTCTTTTGCATTTTCTGAAATTACCTTTGCAACAGATTCAATTGCTGAAATAGATTCTTTAATTGAGTTCCGATAGTCAGGTGCTTTTTTGTCAGAGAGTTTTTCCAATGCTGATTTTAGATGAATATTAGCTCCTATTAATGAACTAAAATGTCCTGATTGGGCTATTGCATTTTCGATTTCTTCGATTTCGTTTTCGTTTGTAATTGGTGATATTTTGTCGTCAATAAAACGATAACCAGAAAACTCTCTTTCAAATATTCCATTACAAAACTCTTTGAATTGGTGAGTGTCAATTCTTAAAGAGTCCGAGTCAATGTTTGCAACAAATTCCAAGAGGTCATACGCTTCATACCACTGTCCTTTGTAGAAACTGTCTCGTATGAATTGTTCAGAGCGATTATCATATTCTGGAATTGTATCAATAGGCAGCTTGTAATGATGATGCCAAAGAATTGAACAGAAAATGTCAAATTCTGTGTCCTTTCTATATTGGTCATACTTTGAAAGATTGTCAAGAACATAAAGTTTCAGCCCATTCCAAAGACCATTTTTTAAGTCATCGTCTAATGATTCAATTTGCAACTGTTTTGTCGCTGATACTTTGCCTATTCTTTGTGAAAATTTCATTTCAAATTGTCTGTTATTTATGTTGTTGCGTTGTCGTCATAGCCTGACCGGTAACTTGTTTATACCCGATTAAAAAATATGTAAGTATGTTCAATTTTAGATGTATTGCCGCCATACAAAAAACATTTTTTACACATTATTTCTCTTTTAATTCTTTATACAAAGCAAATCCAACAAAAGCAAAAAGCAATATGCTACTTGCTAAACCAATATTTTCTCCTGTATGGTACACTTTCGGTTCAAACCTAAATTCTATTTTATGGTTTCCGGCAGGTATTCGCATAGCCCGCAACACATAATTGGCTCTAAAGTATTCGGCAGGTTTATCGTTTATAAATGCATTCCAACCCTTATCGTAATGTATTTCAGAAAAAATAGCTATTTGCTCGTTAGCAGCACTAAATTGGTAAATGAGTTTATTGGGAGCATACGAGGTTAACATAATTTTTGCTGTGCTATCTTCTTTAAAAGAAAATCCGGAAAGCGTGCCCTCGAACCGTTTGTCTATTATGGCAGAGTCCTTTAAATTAAATTTTTCCATGCCGGTAATTTCCTCATCGGCATTGGCTGCTATTTTATAGCCCTTAATAATCCATGCATTACCAAATGCTTCGGGGTTAAATTGAGCTATCGGTTGTTTGTTGTTATCGGGTACAATAAAATATTTTGTATTCAGCATATTTAACACTTGCATATTGTTTTTGGCAATATGAAAATCAATAAGCTCTTGGTAGCGTTTTAACTTAGCTCCATGGTATCCTCCAATAGATTTATGAAAGTACGAAGTGCTGGCATCGGTAAAAGCATTACGGGTTACGTTATACACACGGAAATTGGGGTCGGTGTCTTCTAATATTTTAAGATTGGCACTGGTAAGCGGATAGGGTTTTTCCAGTTCTCTTTTCGATACGTAATTCTCTTTGTTCAGGTAACGTGTATTTACCGACCATAAATCGATAAGAAAAAGAAGGGCTACCACATAAAAGGCGTGTGTGGTTTTTATTTTGTTTTTCCATATCAAAAATAAAAGTCCTATTCCGGCTACAATAAAAAAGAAACTTCTCAACACATCGGCATTTAAAATAGCTCTTCGGGCTTTTTCGAGTTCGGAAAACACTTCGGGGATGGCATTTTCCGGAAAGCCTGCCGATTTAAGCATTTGCGAGTATTGTTCGGTTTGCCCTTCGCCAAAAAAATCGGTAAACAATCCGGGCATTATGTAATATAAAAGACAAATGCCAAGCGAAATACCTGCTCCGTAGTATATTTTCTTTTTTTGTGTGTTAAATAAGGTAGGCTTATCGGCTAACTGTTGCAGAGTAAGTATGGCCATAAACGGAATGGTAAATTCGGCAATAATTAAAATCATAGAAACGGTGCGGAATTTATTATATCCGGGAACGTAGTCGAGAAAAAAATCGGTTAATGGCATAAAATTTTTACCCCAGGCCAGCATCATAGAGAGTAGAGTAGAGGCAATGAGCCACCATTTTAGCGGTCCTTCTAAAATAAATAACCCAATAAAAAATAAAAGCATTACAAAAGCTCCGGCATACACGGGGCCCGAGGTAAAGGGCTGGTCGCCCCAGTATTGGTCCATTTGGGCAATAACCTGCCTTTGTTGTGGCGCTATTTTTTCCAGTACATTTTCGTGCTCTTTTCCAATGGGTCCATTTCCACCCCCTTTTACATTGGGTATGATTAAGGAAAATGTTTCGCTTATTCCATAGCTCCACGAGGTGGCATAATCTTTATCTAAGCCAGTGGTTTTATTTTCTTTGTTAAAGGTTAATTCAGAAGGTCCGCGTGTGGTATATTTCCCGTATTCGTAAGTAGCCAAAATGTTTCCCATATTGGGGCCTATGGCTAATAGGGCTGCAATGGCAAGAAAACCGGAAGCTTTGGCAAAGTGTACCAGTTTTTTTTCTTTCCACGAAAAATAGAAATGGATGCCACCAAAAATTAATAGCATTAAAAGCAAATAGTAAGTTATTTGCAAATGATTAGATGAAACCTGAAAGGATAAGGCCAATGCCGTAAGGGCACTTCCCGATAAATAATTTCCTTTAAAGGTGTGCAATACTCCGGCTACAACCAGTGGCAGATAGGCCATGGCGTAAGCTTTGGTAATATGCCCTGCTTCAATAATAATAAAAAAGTAACTAGAAAAAGCGTAGGCAATAGCCCCTGCTGCTGCCAATACCGGATGTACTCTGTGCATTACTAGTAAAATGTAAAAGCACAGCATGGCAGTAAAAATAATAGTAGAGGGATAGGGAACTATTTTTCGTATAAACAAACCTATGCGTTGCACCCAGTTATTGTAAAATTTTACCGAAATCTGATAGGCCGGCATTCCGCCAAACATGGAGTTTGTCCAAAGAGCTTCTTCCCCTGTTTTCTCTCTAAAGTCGTTTATTTCTTTAGCCATTCCCTCGTAATTCAGCATATCGCCCATGCGTATTTGTTTTCCCTGCAACAGAGGATTAAAATAGGCAATGGTGATGGCAAAAAATACCAATACGGCTACAAAGTGAGGGAGTAATGTTTTTAGAAGATTATTTTTCATACAATAGAAATTGGTTTGTTTTTAAATTGCAAATAAATTTTTTCAGATGGTGTTTTTCATTTTTTTCTCAATTATTTTAGAATGCCCTGCTGATGCCTAATACCCATCTGAATTGGAAATATTCTTCTACTGCGGGTGGGCGGTTTAAAAAGAATGGCATATCAAAACGAATGGTAAGTGGTTTCACTAAATCGAGGGGCCCCCATCGTTTAATGGTAAATGTAGTACCCATTCCTGCATCGGCTCGTACATCAGAAATCCATGTATTGTTAATGGCAGTTCCGTAATCTACCACACCGGCATCGGCAAATAGGTACATATCAATTGCAAAATAATTAGAAAGTTTTTTAGGGTGGAAAGGAATGAGTTTTCCGAACTCTAATTCAGCACTTACCGAAGCTCCGGAATTAGTACGATATGCATAAACGATGCTATCCTTATACATTTCCGGGTTCAGATATCCGGCATATCCGCGTAAATTGAGTCCGCCTCCATATTGCAGATGGTTTGTGGCGGTGCCATAGCCTAGCCATTCTTCTGGTACGGCTGTTTGCGAACGAAGGTATTTGTTTTCCATCATCTCTTCGGGGTTGGCTCCTGCCAAATACAACGATGATTCGTAAGGTACATTTTTTCCGGTACCGTACTGCATAAAGAGGCGTGTGTTGAGGCCTATTTTTCCAACGGTGTTTTTATTTTCGGCACTAAAACTAAGCTGGGCATAATCATAATCGCTGGCAATGGCTGATGTTTTAGAAAACAGACTAATGATTCCGTAACCTTTTTGGTATTCGTAAATATGATTTAAACCTAGGTTTAATGTGTTGTTTAATTGATTATATTGCCATTCGGAAGGGTAGAGAAGGTAGTTTAAATCCTGACGGTCGTATCGCATCATAGACTTAAAATAGGCATATAGTATGTTTTTCTCTTTTCTGTCGGAGAACGAAAATCCTATTTTGTAAAGATTTAGTCCGTCTAAGATTCTGGTAGTACCAAAAACTTCGGAGCCTTTCAGAAATTTATGTGTAGAGGTTTTGTAATCGAAATGAAAAGAATATTTATCAAAATCTCCGGCATCTTCTTTTATGTTGTATTGGCCAAGACCACTATTCATCCAAACACTTAAATTAAAAACATGAAATTTAGTAAGATAATTTCCGTTTAGGTGGGCACCCGCTTTTAGCCCATCGTATGCGTTGTACCAAAAGTCGGGGCGACCAAACAACTCGTAGTTTTTACGGTCGGGCGAATTGTAAATTTTATGATCGTACTCTAGGAGATACGGAAATTTTTTGGAGTTGTTTAGTTGGTTTACATCAGCCAGGCGGTAAGTGGGGTCTATTTGCACATCTTTGATGCCGTTTGGAATGCTAATGGTAGCGGTATATGTTGGGTTTAGATTATTGTCCCAGCCAATCCACCGAGGTAAAACAGAGGCATTGGTTTCTTTTACAAACCATGAGTTTGGAATATGAAACGCATGAGTGGAATCTTTTTTGTCAATCACTACAAAATCTATAGGCATTTGCATATCGGCTTTTCGGTGAAAGGTTATTTGGTATTCGTTTTTATTTTCCGTTGGGCGTATTTTACCTACTTTGTAATCTATGTTTTTGGTGGTTTCAAACCACTGGTCGAAAAACCAGTTTAAATCTACTTTGGTATATTGAATAATGGAATTTCTAAAATCTTCCATGTAAGGGTGTGCAATTTTCCATTGGCTAACGTAGTGTTGCATGGCTTTCAAAAAAAGTTCATCGCCCAATACGTATTGTAGGTTATAGAGCATTACGGCTGTTTTGTAATATACGTGGCGGTAGCCCCCACCGTGCCTTATAGCCCCATTAAAACCATCGGAATGAGTGTTTAGTGTGGCATCTTCTTCTAGTATAGCATCACTCATATATCCGTTGTAAACATTGGATTCGCGCACCAACTGTGGGCGGGTAAATTCGTTTCGGTATTTCGATTTGAAATTTCTCGAAATAACGGTATCTCCGTCAATTTTTTCTAAGCCCCACGATGTTAAAAATTGGGTAAACCCTTCGTCCATAGCGGCACGATAGGTTTCGTTGCTGCCCAACATTCCAAAAAACCAGTTGTGAGCAATTTCATGAACAAAAAGCCCGTGATTACTGGGTTCAAGACCACCATCGAGGGTAATCATGGGGTATTCCATTCCGTCTTGTGCATCGGCAGCTACCATTTTATTGTAGGCATACATTCCAAAATCTTCCGAAAAAGTTTTAATGATTTTTGCAACGTAAAGGGCTGAATTTTGCCATCGCGAAGCATGTGGTTCCTGTACCAACCCAATGCACTGAATATCGTTCCACCATACTTCAGCAATGCGGTAAGTGGGGTCGGCAGTAAAAGCAAAGTCGTGAACATTTTCGGCATGGTATTTCCACGTTTTTCGTTCGTTGGGGTTATAGGGTGTAATAATGGAGGGCTCTGAAAATAATGGTTTATTTTTAAAATTAGAAACATCGAGTTGTTTTCTCAGTTCATCGGGTAACACCTGATTTTTATTGAGAAGGAAGCCGGTTGCTTCTACCACAAAATCGGAGGAGAAGGTTAGTTCTACATCATACGTTCCGAAATCACCGTAAAATTCGTGCCCGAGGTGTTGGTCGGTAGTCCACCCAAATTTACGATCGTAAACTGAAATGCGTGGATACCAATGTACTCCATCGAAGTGTTTGTATCCGTAGGCATTAAATTGTTTCATCCTTCTGCGGGTGCCGCCCAACCCATCGAAATAGGTTTTAAATTCAATATCGAAAACAATACTTTCTCCGCTTTTAAGAGGCTTTGGTAGCCAAACTTTCAGAATGGTATTATCGAGTTCTCTTTTTAAATTTTGACCATCAGCTTGAAGTTTCAGTATTTCGGTACCTTTTCCTTCCTTTTCGTATCGTCCCCAGTTGGGTTTTATTCCGTTATGGTGTATTAGGTTTTCGTAGTAAGAGCCAGGCTGAAAGGCGTTTTGGTAAAGATGGAAGAAAACAAATTCAAGTTCATCGGGCGAGTTGTTCCAGTATTCTAATTGCTGAGTTCCTGAAATAATATCGGTAAGCTCGTCAATATTGGCTTTTATGTTGTAGTGAACATCTTGCTGCCAATACCCTTCAAAAGGTAATTTGTTTTTCCAGTAGTAGGGGTTGTCGGCATTTCTAAAAGTGTTTTGGGGAAGCAAGGGGTTAAAAGATTGAGCAGAAACGACTGCACTGAGCAGCCACATCATAAGCCCTGAGAATATACTTTTCATTACGAGTAGATAAATAAAGTACGAATTTACAAATTTGGGCTTTATGCTTTGTTTAATAGCAGAAAATAGTTGTGTGTGAAGAATGGAAACTATACAGTTTACTCTTTTTCAATTTTACCGTATTTTCCGGCAATAAGTATTAGGGTATTAAAATCAGATTCTTTAACGGCTATTATATTTCCCCATGCTTTAGGATTTACGTTAGTTGCCGAGAAACAAAAGCGTTTCCATTGATGCACTTGGCCGTATTCCACAATGGGATACCATTCGGAAATGAGTAGTTTGTAGCCTTTATCGGAAAGAAATTGTACTTGCTCTTTAATAGAATAATTTAATTTTTCGGATTTCAGATTGTCAAATTCGCAAACAATAACACGAGGGTGTGGGTTGTTCCAATTGAAGCCTTTAAGTACAGGCAAGTCGTACCCCTCGGTGTCAGATTTTAAGAAACTAATGTGCTGTAATTTCTTTTTTTCGCAGAAATTTTTTAATGTAACTACTTGAACTTTTTTTATTTCTGCGTGCGAACTATGAAAATTTAATAACCCGCTGATGCCACTGGAAACATTGCTGGAATAATAAGGCATGTCTGCTATTTCGTGTTCTCCAACGGCACTTTCTTCGAGGGTAACATTCGGGTATTTCTTTACGAGTGGTATTAGTTCGATTAGGTTGTTAGGGTCGGGTTCAAAAGCAAAAACGTTCCATTTTTTTTTGGCAAAAATTTCTAATGATTCACCAAAATGGGCTCCCACATCAAGCATGGTTTGGTGTTTATCTCCTTTAAGTAGAAGTTTTGCGGCAATCTCTACTTCGTCAATAATTCCGGGGTTTTTTAATTGATACCACTTTTTTTGCCAACTTATGGGGATATATCGCAGTAGTAGTTTTTTCATTTTAACGGTTAAAAAGGGTATAGCTAAATTAGGTAGAAATAGTTTTTAAAATAATTTTATGAAGAATGGTCTCTAAACCTCTTTTTTTAGTTTGGCTTCTTTAATACTGGCATTCAGTTCGTATCCTACAAGTAAAATCAAAGAGTTTAAATAAATCCACAACATTAAAACTATTAATATCCCTAAGGAACCGTAGAGCTTATTGTATGATGCAAAATTATTTACGTAAAAGGCAAAACCTAATGATACAATAATAGAAGCAAAACTTGCCAAAGAAGAACCTGCCGAAATAAACCTGAATTTTTGTATGCGATTGCTTCCAAAATAGTAAATGCAAGAGATGCCCATAAAGTAGAATGCTAGTATTACAATCCATTTTCCGGCTTGAATGAGGAGTAGAGTCATTTTGTCTTCAATAATTCCGAAATTTTTTAATTCATTTATGGCAATTCCACTAAATACAATTAATCCAATAGATACTGTCATTAATAGAATAAGTATAAAAAGAAGAGTGATGGCTTTTATTTTTATTTTAAGAGGAGGGATTGGAATATGTACGTGGTACGATTGGTTAAAAGACGAAATCATTGCTTCTATACCATTGGTGGCAAGGTAAAGAGCAAAAATAAAACCGAATGATAGTAAACCACCCCGCTGATTGGTAAGTAAGTCTTTAATAGTTTCGTGCAGAGTATCGGCCAACGATTCCGGTAGTACACTTTCCAGCATTTCCAACAAATGTTCCTGAAAATTTTCTATAGGAATGTAAGGAATAAGGGTAAATAAAAAAATGATAGTAGGAAAAAGGGCCATAAAAAATTTAAAGGCCAAAGAGGAAGCCCGGGTGGTAAGGTATCCTTTTTGAAGCCCTTCTATAAAAAACAATACCACATCGTAAAGCGGAATTTTATCGAAGCCCGGTAAAATGGTTTTTTTCGATAAGGCAATGGCATTACAAACAATGGGCAGAGAGAGTAATATGGCAACAATCTTTTTCAACTTAAAAGGCCTTTAAACTTAAGTCTAAACTTTTAATTTGATGCGTTAAAGCCCCTACCGAAATAAAGTTTACTCCGGTTTTTGCGTAGCTCACAATATTTTCTTCTGTAATACCTCCGGAGGCTTCGGTTTCCATTTTTTTATTTATCAAGTTTACGGCTTTCGCCATTTCTTCAGGGGTAAAATTATCGAGTAAAATACGATGAACCGAATGCAGGGTTAGAATTTCTTTTACTTCGTCTATATTTCTTGCTTCAACTACTATTTTTAAAGAAAGTTTTTTTTCTTTCAGATAATTTACTGCAGCATTTACGGCCTGGGTAATACTGCCTGCATAGTCTATATGATTATCTTTAATCATTATCATATCGAAAAGACCAAATCGATGGTTTTGCCCACCACCTATTTTAACCGCCCACTTTTCGAAATATCTGAAACAGGGAGTTGTTTTTCGGGTATCGAGCAATTGGGCTCCGGTTCCTTCTATTAACTTATTCAGTTTAGCAGTATAAGTGGCAATACCACTCATGCGTTGCATACAATTTAGCACAAGCCTTTCGGTAGTAAGTATAGAGCGGGCTTTTCCCGTAACGGTAAAAACAATTTCTCCTTTATGAACGGGAGTTCCGTCCGGAATATTTACTTTAAACTGTAAGGTGTCGTCAAATTGATTAAAAATATTTTTAGCCAGTTCCACTCCGGCAATGATGCCCTGTTCTTTTGCAAGAAGTTTGGCTTTTTGTGTTGTATTTTCAGGAATGCAGGCTAAGGTGGTGTGGTCGCCATTGCCAATATCTTCTTGTAACGCAAGAGTTATAAATTCTTTAAGATTCATGAAAACGGGCTTATTCTTGCTCCAGGCGAAGTTCCTGAATGGTAATGTTTGCCCCTTCTTTTTTGTAAAGCACATAGGTTCGGAAGGTTCCTTTGGCAGTTATTAAGCTGCCTATGGCATAGTGCGAATCCTTAGATGTTCCGTTGTGCAGTGAACTGTAAGATTTGGTGGTATTTTTAGTAAAAAAATCTTTTAAAATTTGTTCGGCTTGGGCCTTGCTGTAAACACCTTCGCTGCCGGGTATATTTAAGTCTACACTATTGCCAAAATATTTTGAAATTTCTTTAGCATTGCCCGTTTTGAAAGCGTTTGAAAAAATGTCGTTTTCCGGAAACGGATTAAAAAAGAAGGCAGAAATCGAAAGCAGAAATATGGTAATGGTTAGTTTCATTGTATTTTGTTTGTTAGATTTTTAGCAAATACCGAGCCATAATTGTATCGTAATACATCGTAATGAATGGTGTAAAGGTAATTTTTTTATAAATTGCATAAAATATTATTTTTTAAATTATGAAGATGAATGTGTTAATGATAGGGAAGCACGACTCTCAGTGTACCGAAAACAGTGTGAAAGAATATGAAAAAAGGATTAAACATTATATATCTTTTCGTTTAGATATTATACCTGCTTCGAAAGAGCAACATATTTTACAGTATAAGGAAAAAGAAGGGATACGAATTTTAAGTAAGCTAAACAAAAGCGATTTTCTTATTTTACTCGATGAAAGAGGAGAAGAATATACTTCTGTGCAGATGGCCGGATATATTCAAAAACTGCAAAATCAAAATAAAGCCAATGTTTTTTTTGTAATTGGTGGGGCTCATGGCTTTAGCGAAGAAGTGTGCCAAAGGGCCGATGCTCGCATCTCTTTATCAAAACTTACTTTTCCGCATCAGTTGGCTCGCATTGTTTTTATGGAGCAACTTTATAGGGTATTTACTATTTTGAAAGGAGAAAAATACCATCATTGAAGTATGTTTTCTTCTTTCATTTTACAAAGCCAACGCCATGCTGTTTTCATGGTTTCATCGAGGGTATAGAGAGGCTGCCATTGCAGTATTTTTTTGGCTTTGGAAATATCGGCATAAATTTGAGCTATATCGCCCGCTCTTTTTTCGCCCATGGAATAATTGAGTTTTATACCACTTTCTTTTTCGAAGCTATGAATGAGTTCAAGCACAGAATTTCCTGTTTCGGTGCCAATATTAAAAACTTCGAGGCGATTTTCGGAATTCATTTTATCCAAAAATGCTAAGGCAGCCACATGAGCTTTCGCTACGTCTGAAACATGAATGTAATCGCGAATACAAGTGCCATCGGGGGTAGGGTAGTGGTTGCCAAAAACGGTAAAGGGTTTGTTTTTGATTACTGAGTGCATAATAACCGGAAGCAGGTTGTTGGGAGTTTGTTGTATTTCGCCAATAAAACCGGAAGGGTGTGCCCCCACGGGGTTAAAATATCGGAGCGAAATGCATTTAGAAAAAGATTGTGTTTTGATGAAACTTTGCAGCAGTATTTCCGAAATCTGCTTGGTGGCAGCATAAGGCGATTCCGGAAAACCAAAAGGTTCTTTTTCAGTAACAGGTATATGCGGAGAGTTTCCGTAAACCGAACAGGAAGACGAGAAAATTAAATTTTTACACGAATATTTCTCCATACATTGGAGTATATTAATGAGCGCATTGAGGTTGTTTCGGTAGTATAAAGTGGGGTTTAAAACGGATTCGCCTACTAGTTTCAGGGCAGCAAAATGTATTACCGCATCAAATTGATGTTTATGAAAAATAGCCTCTGTTTCTTCGGGTGAGGTTAAATCGCAGTGATAATGGGGTACTTCTATTCCGGTAACGGACTGAATGCGTTTGTAGGTATCGGGCGAGGAGGTAAGGTAATTATCAACAGAGACTACATGATGCCCATCGTTTTGCAATTCAATAATAGTGTGAGAACCAATGTAACCGGCACCACCGGTAACTAAAATATTCATTCCTAAAGTTTTTGTTTAATTTGTGTTATAATATTTATATGTCTATTACCAA
Organism: Flavobacteriales bacterium; assembly: GCA_905339165.1. Taxonomy (GTDB): domain Bacteria; phylum Bacteroidota; class Bacteroidia; order Flavobacteriales_E; family Vicingaceae; genus BCD5. The sequence goes on along the minus strand of CAJPFH010000034.1, from coordinate 57,744 downwards.
GCATATTGGAAGTACCATTGGTACAAATGTATTGAATTTGCTGTTTAATGTGGCAAATTCTGTATTGTTGGCCCGTTTGCTAGGAGTAGAAGGAAGGGGAGAATATGCTTTTTTTATTGCTTCAGCTTCATTACTTGCATTGGTGTTGGGTTTTGGTTCGGCTTCCGGAAGTATTTATTTCTCGGCTAAAAATAAAACCGATGCTTACCCCTTATTGATTGCTTATTTTATTCAAATAGGTTGGGTGTCTTTGCTTTTGTGTGCAGTGTTGTTTTTGTTTTCCGGTCATTCATTGTATCGGCTTTTATTGCCCGAAAATTTAATACACATTGCGGCCGTAGCTATTTTAATGACTTCTGTTGTTTTGCAGTTGCTAGGTAATGTTATTTCGGGCATTTTAACAGGAAATTTGGTTATTCATAAAGTAAATGCTATTAGGGTGGCACATATCATTATTACTTTTTTGGCTTATGTGTATTTATATTTTTTATACGGAAATACCGGCAATACCTTATTGCTGTTAAAAGTTTATTTGGCATTGCAGGTTGTGCTTTTACTGGCTTACGTATTTTTATTCTACCATTGTTTTGGAATTCCTTCGCTCCAGAAACTTTATGGTTTAAAGGAGTATAAGCAACTTGTGTTTTGGGGAGGTGTTACCTATTTCGCCACTATATTTCAGTTTTTAAATTACCGTTTAGATTTTTGGTTTGTTGAGTATTATAAGGGAACGCACGGGTTAGGTATATATTCCTTAAGTTCGGGTTTAGCCCAATTGCTTTGGGTATTACCTGCGGCTGTTACTTCGGTATTATTTCCCTATGTTTCGGGTGGAAGCGAAAAATTTTCACCACAAAAGGCGGCTCTGATTGCAAGAGTGGTTTCTTTTTTATGCTTTGCTATTTCTATGTTAGCCGTTATTAGTACGTACTGGCTTATTCCTACACTTTACGGCAGAGCGTTTTTTCCATCGTATGGGGTGTTTGCTATTTTGCTTTTAGGCACTATGCCCTTTTGTGTTACCAATGTAATTGCAGGGTATTTTTCGGGAAAAAATATGGTAAAAATAAATCTTTGGGCCTCTTTATTTGGTTTTATGTTAACGGTTACTTTTGATATGATTCTTATCCCTCTCTGGGGGTTGCAGGGAGCTGCCATTGCTTCAGTAATTTCGTATCTTGGTACAACTTTTTGGGTGGTGTATAAATTTTATAAAATGTATACTATTCCTTTTTGGCAATTGTATTTTATTACCTTTTCGGATATAAAGGAAGTGAAGCAAATAGTGAAACGATGAGCGATATAAAAAAATGGTACAACAATTATGCTCCCTTGCAGCAAAAAATAGGAGTAAATGCACGCCACCGTCATATAGTAAAATGGCTTAAGAAATTTGGTCTTAAAAAGGAACACCATGTGCTTGAAATTGGTTGTGGTATTGGCACAGTTACCGGTTTGCTGGCCAAGCAGCTCTCTTCTGCAACACAAATTACTGCAACTGATATTAGCGATGAAAGTGTACGTATTGCAAAAGAACGATTAAAAAAATATAAGGGAATAAAATGGATAACAGGCGATATTCTTTATTCCGAACTGAAAGATTCCTTTGATGTGATACTTTTACCCGATGTATTAGAACATATTCCTGCAGAACAGCATATTGCTCTTTTTAATAAATTACATTTTTTATTGAAAGAGGATGGTTTTGTTCTTATACATATTCCTTTTCCAAATTATTTAGAGTGGTGTAAAATGCATACTCCCGAAACTCTTCAGGTAATAGACCAACCCTTGCATTTAAATCTTTTAACTGAAGCGATTTACCGAAATGGTTTTTATATAAAACACTTAGAAACATACAGTATTTGGATGAAACCAGCCGACTATCAAGTAATTGTATTGGAAAAGAAAATAGAAAAAGAACACTTTTTTAAGGATACTTCTTTTGCAAAGAAAATTCGTGAAAAGACAATACGCTAATGTCACTTTTTAAAAGTATTTCCATATACACCGCCATAAGTTTTTTTACCGGTGGAATATCCTTCCTGCTCCTGCCTGTGCTTACTCAGTATCTTGGTCCGGCAGATTATGGGCTGCTAGCGTTATTTAATGCTAGTGTAAACCTATTTTCGGTATTAATTCCGGTGGGTATGGGATATTTATTGGGAGTTTATATAATTGAAAAAGAAGCATTGTTTCCGATGATTTTAAGATCTTATATTCAAATCACCTTTTTTATTAGTTTGCTGCTTACCCTTGTATTATTTTTCCTTTCGCTGTTTTTTAAAAATTTCACTTCTTTACCCAACTACCTTTTACTTGCATTACCATTGGTAGCGTTGCTGGTTATTTATTTTGATGCATGTACAACGTATTTTGTTTACAAGCGAACAATAAAACAGTATAGTTTCTTTTTTCTGTCAAAGTTTTTTATTGAAATAATTCTTATTTTATTACTTGTAGTTGTTTTTCCTTTTTCGTGGAAAGGAAGGGTAGCCTCTTTAATTATTAGTTTATTGCTTATAAATGTGGTAGCGACTATTTATTTTGTGAAGAGAGGCATAATAGCTAAACAGAAATCAAGAATTAAAATTCCAAAAGAATTAATTAATAAAGGATACCCCTTGCTGTTTATGGGTATTTCTATTATGGTGATTAACTTGTCCGATCGTTTTTTTTTAGAACGTTTGGTTGGGTTATCTGAAACAGGAATTTACAATATTGCAAGTACTGTAGCGGGTATTATGTTAATTATTATTGGAGCCTCAGTAAATGTAGTAAGAACCGCAATTTTTAGTTTTTATAAAAAAAAGAAAGGATTTCGTGAGTTGGTCGGTTTATTTGTAAAATACACTTTAATTTTAATTTTGGTGATGGTTGTATTGTTGCTAATTACACCTTTTATTTTTAAATATCTTATCAATGAGCGATACATGGAGGCAAAGCAATATATTCCTATTTTAGTATTCGGATTATTTTTTTGGGGAGTTTATAACTTCTTAGTGTCGATACCTATGTATTTTAAACAAAATAAACAAATAGGAATTATTTCAATTTTAGGAATTGTGGTAAATCTATTGTTAAATTATTTTTTTATTTCATCATACCAAACAATAGGTGCTGCTTATTCAACACTTTGTACGTACGCTTTTATTTCTGTTTCGATGCTTTTACTCATTTTATTTAATCCTAAATTAAAGCCCGATGTTCTTTAGAATGTATAGAAAAATAGTAGAGAAGTTAGATAAAGTTTTATCATCCTTGAGAATTTTAAATTTAAAAATAAAATATCCAGGAATAAAAATTAGTGGAAATACTTATATCGGAAAAAATTGTCAAATTGTTTGTGTTGATGGCGGTAATATGGAGTTACGCAATGCACATGTGAATTATGGCTCATTTGTTTTTTGTGCAAAAGGAGCTCAACTCGTTATTGATTCAACGTACATTGGGATGAATAGTGTGGTTGTTGCAGTAAACAAAATTCATATAAAACAACATTGCGAAATTGCCGAAATGGTTGTCATAAGAGACCAAGACCATCAACACAATTTATCCGAAATCCCAATAAAACAACAAGGATTTATAAGTAAGCCAATTATAATAAATGAAAATGTGTGGATTGGTGCAAAAGCCACTATTCTAAAAGGAGTTGAAATTTCTGCCAACTCTGTGGTGGGGGCTAATGCTGTAGTAACAAAATCAATTGTAAAACCTTCTGTTGTTGCAGGTATTCCTGCAAAAGAAATTATTAAAAAGTAAGATGACAATTAAAACTAGAATTCTAAATCTATTTAGAAGGTTTTTTATGATTTCTTTTCTTGAAAGAATAATAAAACAAAAAATTGAAAAGAATCCACATTCATTCTTTGCAAAACTAGCTCCAAACAATTATCAATACAAAAAAGGTTCATTCCGAAAATTTACTTATAATGGTGTTCAACTGAAGGCAGATATAAGTGATTACATAGGATATTGTTTATATTTCGGATTTAAAGAGGAGGGTCAAGAAAAACTTATAAATCTTGCTCAACCAGGAAATGTGGTGTTAGATATAGGAACTAATATTGGTTCTACTTTACTTCAACTTGCAAAAAGAATTGGTGAGAATGGAAAGGTGTATGGTTTTGAACCTGATGAACAAAACTACAATGCCTGTTTAGAAAATATTAGCATAAACTCATTTCATAATGTGGATGTATCTAATATTGGACTTGGAGATAAAAAAGGAACTTATACTTTAGTGGTTGACACGGATACTAACAGGGGTGGAAATAGGATTAGTTTTGATAATGAGAGTAAAAAAAGTAATTCAAAAATAGAGGTGGAGCGACTAGACGATTGGATTAAAAACAGAAATTTAACTCGTGTTGATTTAATAAAAATTGATGTAGAAGGTTTTGAACTGAATGTATTAAAAGGAGCTGAAGAATCTATAAGGAAATACACCCCGGTTTTGTTTATAGAATTAGATGATAATAACTTGAAAGCAGTAGGTTCTTCAGCATCACAGCTGGTGCAGTATTTAGAAAATATGGGTTATTTTATTACAAATGCTGAAACAGAAGAATCTGTTTTATCGGTTGCTGATTTCAATAACTGCCATTATGATATTATATGTAAAATAAAATAGGTTGCAAAGAATTAAGGTTACATATATACTTTCTAATATCGACAAATCCGTTGCTTTCGAGTGGATTGCCAATCATTTAAACACAAATCGATTTAAACTCTCTTTTATTCTCCTTCATTCAGAAGAACCTTACTTGCATAGATGGCTGCAAGAGAAAAAAATAGATTCGATTTATATTCATCATTCAGGGAAAGAATCATACCCAAGAAGTTTTTTTAAAGTGTGGAATATATTAAAGAAAACACGTCCAGATGTTGTTCATTCACACTTAATAGATGCGAATCTAATTGGTTTAACTGCTGCAAATTTGATTGGTATAAAAAAAAGAATTTACACTCGCCATCATTCTACTTTTCATCATGAGTTCTTTCCCAAAGCGGTTAAGTGGGATAAGATAGCTAATAATTTAGCAACAGATATAGTAGCTATTTCTGAAAATGTGAAAAATGTATTAAAAGACAAAGAGAATGTTTTGTCAAATAAGATTCACCTAATTCATCATGGTTTTGATTTGGAAGCATTTCAAATGGTTTCTCATGAAAGAGTTACTGATCTTAAGAAGAAATACTTCATTTCAGATAGCCAACAACCTATCATTGGGGTTATTTCTCGATATACGTATTGGAAAGGAATACAATATATCATTCCTGCTTTCAAAGAATATTTAATAAACCACCCAAATGCTTTGCTTATCTTGGCCAATGCCGTTGGCTCCGAGAAAAACTATATTCAGAAATTATTAAAAGAAAATATTCCTAAAGAGAATTATATTGAAATTACATTTGAATACGATTTATTCGCCTTGTATCAATTGTTTAATATCTATGTGCATACCCCAATAAACAAAGAAATTGAAGCTTTCGGACAAACCTATGTTGAAGCATTAGCAGCAGGGATTCCCTCTGTGTTTACGCTTTCAGGAGTGGCTTCCGAATTTGTGAAAAACGAAGAAAACGCATTGGTGGTTGAATATAAAAATAGTGATGAAATAGTTAATGCTTTGTTAAAACTTACAGAAGAAAGTGTGTTACGAGAGAAGCTGATTCAAAATGGAAAGGAATCTATAAATCAGTTTAGCTTAGCTATTTTTATTCAAAAATTAGAAACATTATATGCCTGATTTGTTTTTCTCAGTAATTATTCCAACATACAACAGGGCTAGTTTTATTACTAACACCATTCGGTCTATTCTATCACAAACCTATACAAATTTTGAGGTAATTGTGGTAGACGATGGAAGCACTGATAACACAGAAGATGTTGTGAAATCTATTAAAGATGAAAGAGTAAAATATTATAAGAGGACAAATGCTGAACGAGGTGCCGCCAGAAATTTTGGAACTCAACAAGCTAAAGGCGATTATTTAAATTTCTTCGATTCGGATGATATTGCTTATCCCGAACATTTACAAACAGCTTTAGAGTTAATTACTCAAAACCTTACTCCAGAAATAGTCGTTTTAAACTATGATATTACCAATACAAATATTCAGAAAATAAGAAAAAGCCCTACATTTAACAACATTAACAAACAACTGATATTTGGTAATGTATTAAGTTGTAACGGAGTGTTTTTAAGAAAGGATGTTGCATTAGAAAATCCGTTTTCAGAGGTTAGAGAGCTTTCCGCTTCGGAAGACTACTTACTTTGGTTACAGTTGGCTGCAATGTTTAACATTTACTTTTCAAATACAAAAACATCTGCAATTATTGAACATAACAACAGAAGCGTATTAACAATGAATATTGATAGGTTGATTAAAAGGAAACAGATTTTTATTAAAGAATTATTTGATAAAAAGGTTACAATGGAGGCATATCGTAATTATGAACACATTATATTATCACAATTAAATTCATATATCTCATTACATGCTGCATTGTTAAAGAATAATCGTAAACTTAGTTTTTATTATTTAAGTAAATCGATAGTAAGTTATCCTCAGAGTATATTTTCAAGGCGTTTTTTAGCTATAATTAAACATCTTATTATTAATTAAACCATGTGCGGTATAGCTGGAATATATTCTAAAACAAAACAGTTGTCTGATACTGAAATCAGAGAAATGATTTCTGTTTTGCAACATCGAGGGCCCGATGCCGATGGAATATTTGTTAGCGAGAATTGTGCTTTAGGTCATAAAAGATTAAGCATTTTAGATTTATCCGATAATGCAAATCAACCTATGATATCGCATAATGGTCGATTTGTGATGGTGTATAATGGCGAAGTATATAATTATCGTGAAATTGCGGCCGAACTAAAACAATCGTTTCAATGTGAATTTAAAACATCTTCCGATACGGAAGTAATTTTAGATGCGTTTTTAAATTACGGTGTCAGTTTTGTTGATAAACTAAACGGCATGTTTGCCATTGCCATTTTTGATAAACAAACTAATGAGCTTTTTTTATTCAGAGACAGATTAGGAATTAAACCATTGTATTATGCTTCTATTGAGGGAACCATTTATGTTGCTTCAGAGTTAAAAGCCATAAAAAAAGTAGCTGGCAATAAATTAACATTGAATTACGAAGCCATAGAATCTTTTTTACATGTAGGTTTTATTTCCGCACCACTTAGTATTTATAAAGAGGTTTCAAAATTAGAATCTGGGCATTTCATAAAAATAAACACACAAGGAGTTGAAAAACACAAGTACTGGTCGTCATTTGATGCCATTACAGAAGGAACAATAACGAATGAGAAAGAAGCGTTGGTAAAATTTAGTGATTTACTTTCCAGTTCAGTGCAATATCAACTCAAAAGCGATGTGCCCTTTGGGGTGTTTTTATCCGGAGGCATCGACTCAAGTTTAATAACAGCTCAGGCTACTGCAATTTCAAGCGTTTCCGTAAATACGTTTTCAATAGGTTTTAAAGAAAACAGGTATAACGAATCTATTTATGCCGAGCAAGTAGCAAAATATTTAAAAACAAACCATCATGAGTTTATTGTATCGCAAAATGATGCGATTGAACTACTAAATGAATTAATGAACGTGTATGACGAACCTTTTGCAGATTCTTCGGCAATTCCCACCATGCTGGTTTCTAAATTAGCAAAAAAGCATGTTACCGTATGTTTGTCGGGCGAAGGAGGAGATGAATTATTTTTTGGTTATGGAGCCTATCAATGGGCTAATAGATTGAATAATCCAATTGTTAGAAGTTTTAAAAACCCCATTGCGTTTTTACTTGAAAATTCCAGAACTCGTTTTCAAAGACATGCGAATTATTTCAAAAACAAAAACCAACAACTTCAGTATAGCCATATTCTTTCGCAAGAACAGTATTTTTTTTCTACCACAGAAATTCAACAACTCTTTACTCCTTATGCCTTAGAGAAGATATCGAAGCAGCAGCACTTATTTGTTGGCTTTAACGAGAAAATAAATCGTTTGTCCCGTAATTTAAACGACATGGAAAAACAAGCCATGTTCGATGTTAATTTTTATTTGCAGGAGGACTTGCTTACTAAGGTGGATAGAGCAAGCATGAAATATTCATTAGAAACACGGGTTCCTTTCTTAGACCATCGAATTGTAGAGTTTGCATTAAACCTTTCTCCCCATTTGAAATACAAAAACGGAACTTCCAAATATTTATTAAAAGAGGTGTTATACCAATATCTTCCAAAATCATACTTCGACAGACCCAAGCAGGGGTTTGCCATTCCTTTATCTAATTGGTTAAAAACCGATTTATTTTATCTTATCGAAAAATACTTATCAGAACAGGTTGTAAATAAACACAATATTGTAAAATTTGATATTGTAAAAAAGATACTGGAACAATATAAATCTGGAAGAGATTATTATTACAACAAACTGTGGTTGATGATTATTTTACATAAATTTTTAGAAGAGAATAATGAGTATTAAAGAGAAATTACCGAAGTGTCTATTTTGTGAAAACACTTCGTATAAAAAAACGGCTTATGAGGATACATTGTTTAACCATAAGGTGTTTGAATATATTCAGTGTTCAAATTGCAAATTAGTATATGTCAGTCCTCTTCCAAACTATGATGATTTAGATAAGATGTACCCAGTAAACTATCAGGGAGAGTTAGTAAAAAAAACTACAGGGTGCTATGATAAATTATTTACTCTAATCAACCAACATGGCAATTACACAACCATTCTTGATTATGGATGTGGAGGAGGAAAATTTATAATAGAAGCACTATCGAATCAATTTGAAATAACAGGCGTTGAATTTAACCCACAGCTAGTGGGGAATTTAAAAAAACATCTACCCCAAGCAACTTTTTATACAACCGAAGAATTTTTTAAAACAGAATCACAATACGATGTTATCTTTTTAAGCAATGTTCTAGAGCATTTAACCTCACCTCTTGAAACCATGTTGTTCTTAAAAGGCAAAATAAAAGAGAATGGAATTTTTGTTATTGAAGGACCAATAGAGAATAATTTTAATTTGACAAAGATTTTTAGAAAAACAATATTCTGTATTCGGAAGAGTATTCTTAACTCAAAAGCATCTCATGTGCCAACACATGTTTTATATGCCAATCGAGAAAATCAGGAAATGTTCTTTAGGAAGATAGGAATATCAACCTTATATTATAAAGTTGATGAAATTAATTGGCCATTTCCTATGACCTACAAAGAATGTGATACTTTAAAAAAGAAATTTTTATATTTTATTGCATCGATTTCAGTTAAATTTGGAAAGATTGTTCCAAACTGGGGAAATGTTTTTTTGTTTATAGGTAAGGTTCATAATTCCTCTAATTAGTAGCATATAAGTTGTATTTAATGATTTTTAAGAAGGTTTATATTACAAATTCTGGAGTTGCACTAAGAGGTTTGAAACTGATTAGAAACTCTGTATTTGACAATGTCCCCACCTCAAATTTTTATAAATACTCATTATTCAAAAAAGTAACTGAAAAGAAGAAAATATTTAAAAATGGGAATTATCTAATCGTACATAATCACTGGAGTTCAGGTTACCACCATTGGGTAACCGAAGCGTTGGTTCGTCTATCTAATGTTGAAAGTAGAAATTATGATTTAATTCTCCCCGAAAACTACCCTAATTTCGCTTTTGATAGCTTAGAAACATTTCAATTTAATTCTATTTATAAACTACCAACTAAAACAGGTTGTATTTTAGAATCTGTTACTATACCACCTAATCCTCCATCTGGTATATATAAAAGAAATGAACTTTCGAGAATTAGAAGTCATTTTTTCGCTGCTTATAACATAGAATTTAATCCATATAGAAAGATTTATATTACTAGAAAAAATGCAGCTAGAAGAAGAGTTGAGAATGAAGAGGAAATTGTTCCTGTTTTGAAAAATTTTGATGTTGAAATTATAGATACTTCTTTATTGACTTTTAAACAACAAGTAGAATTATTTGCTCAATGTAAAATAATTATTTCAATACATGGGGCAGGATTGACTAATGCATTATTTATGCACAATAAGACACATTTGATAGAATTTTATAAGGATAAAACATTTATTAATCCTTGTTATGAAAATATGTGTAATGAATTAGATATCCAATTCCATCGATTGTTATGTGAAGGAGGAAAGAATAAAGAAACACACGTTAATTTTACTGATTTATTGGTAGATAAAAATAAATTAGAGAGTTTATTAAAAAAAATAATTTAATGAAAATATTAGTTACGGGATGTGCCGGTTTTATCGGCTCGCATTTGTGCGAGAGATTATTAGAAGAAAATTACGAGGTCGTTGGAATAGATAATTTTGACGACTTTTATTCTCGCGATTTAAAAGAAAGAAATATAAAAAGTTTTAGGAATAATACAAGTTTTGAATTGCATGAATTTGATTTACTGAATCAGGATAAATTAAACGAGTTAGAAGCTATTGATGTAGTAATTCATCTTGCAGCAAAAGCGGGTGTTCGCCCTTCTATCGTTCGCCCTTCTGTATATATTGATAGTAATATTAAATCAACACAAAATGTGCTTGATTTTCTGGTAAAACAAAATATTACTAAATATGTTTTTGCATCATCTTCATCAATATATGGAAATAAAAGCAAGATACCTTTTACTGAAGAAGATGAATGTAATTATCCAATTTCACCCTATGCTTATACCAAAAAAGCGTGTGAGATGATGAATTATACATACCATTATTTACATCAGATAGATACCGTTAACTTGCGATTTTTCACAGTATTCGGTCCAAGACAAAGACCCGATTTGGCTATTCATAAATTTGTAAGTAAAATAAAAAATAACCAACCTATTGAGATGTATGGTAATGGAAAATCTGCGAGAGATTACACATTCATTTCAGATACAATTGAAGGTATATGCCTGTCATTAGATTATTTATTAAAGAATAAAAATGTTTTTGAAAATTTTAATATTGGAAACCATTATCCAATAACATTAGAGAAACTTATTCAATCGATTTATTCTGAATTAAAATCAACTCCTAATGTTGTAATAAAAGACATGAATAAAGCTGAGGTTGATATTACTTATGCAGACATCTCTAAAGCCCGTAAATTATTGGGGTATCAACCAAGAGTTGAATTTGAAGAAGGTATTAGAAAGTTTATAAGTTGGCATGAAAAATACATCTAATAAAATTTTATATCTCTCTTATGACGGAATGACTGATGCACTAGGTCAATCTCAGGTACTTTCGTATTTAGTTGGTCTATCCAAGGCAGGAAACCAAATTACCTTAATAAGTTTTGAGAAGAAAGAATCGTTTAAGAAAAGAGGGCACACAATCAGTAACATTTGTTCATCGTCAACTATTAAGTGGGTTCCATTAAAATATACTTCAAGACCTCCTGTGTTTTCTACCTTGTATGATATTATTAAGATGAGAAAAACAGTAGGAAAATTTGTAGAAACCAATATAGTTCATTGCAGAGGATATATTACAGCGTTGGTAGGATTGAAGATGAGACAAAACCTCGATATTAAGCTAATTTTTGATATGAGAGGTTTTTGGGCAGACGAAAAACTAGAGAGCGGACATTGGAAAGGCAAAATATTTAAAACAGTTTATAACTACTTTAAGAAAAAAGAATCTCAATTTTTTAAATTCTCAGATGTAATAATTTCTCTAACAGAGAATGGAAAAGAATATATTGCATCCAAGTACAGTATTGATAGAAATAAAATTAAAACCATTCCAACCTGTGTGAATTTAGACGTTTTTGAATCATTTAATTCGGATACTCGAGATAGAGTAAGAAAAGAACTTGGAATTTCCCTAGAAGAGAAGGTAATGATATATAGCGGTTCGGTAGGAGGAAGCTATAATCCACAAGTTATTTCAGAAGTTTATATTAGTTTCAAAAGAAAATATAAGCAAACCAAACTAATCATTCTAACTAAAACAATAGAGTCATCAGTTGATTTAGATGAATTTAAAGGAGAACTAATCATGTTGTCGGTTAATTATAATGAGGTTTCTAACTACCTCATTGCATCTGATTTGGGGTTAATATTCTATACACCAGGATTTTCTAATATTGGTAGATACCCAACAAAATTAGCCGAATACTGGGCTTGTGGATTACCGGTAGTTGTTTTTAATAAGGTGGGAGATACTCAGGAACTATTAAACAAATTCCCTCAATATGGTTTCTATTATTTTAACAAAATAGAATTAAACAACAAGCTAGAATCATTTAACCTAAATGTGAATAAATTAGCACTCAGAGAAACTGCAACCCTTGAATTTTCTTTAAAAAGAGGAGTTTTGTTTTATGATAATATTTATACAGAACTACTTAGAAAATCATAAAATGCAAATTAATTGTACATGCGGTTAGAATCATGAAAAAGATTTTATTTTTATCTCCTTATCCAGAAAATAAAGCTCCTAGCCAACGATTAAAATATGAACAGTATTTTACCATTCTTAATCAGGAAGGTTATCATGTTTATACGTCATCCTTTGTTAATGATAAATTTTGGAAAATAATTTATCGAAAAGGGTATTTCTTTCGTAAATTATTTTTTACACTATTAGGTTATGTTAAACGTATAATTGTCTTATTTTACATAAGAAAGTATGATGTTGTTTATGTGCATTTATGGGTTACTCCAATCGGAATTCCTTTTTTTGAATATATGGTATCCTTACTATCTAAAAAGCTTATTTATGATATTGATGATATGGTTTTTCTAGGCCATTCTAGTCAGGCAAATAGAATCTGGCAAGGACTAAAAGGTACGCGGAAGATGATTTACCTTATAAAGTGTGCCGATCATGTAATTACGTGTACACCTAAATTAGATGAGTTTGTTAGAAAATATAACATACATACTACAGATATTTCAAGTACAGTTGATACGGTCAAGTACATTCCCATCAATAGTTACAAGAACAATCATCAGATTGTTATAGGCTGGAGCGGTAGCCATAGTACATCAAAATACCTGTATTTAATTAAAGATGCTTTAAAAGATTTGACAAAAAAGTATGATTATAAGTTGATGGTTATGGGAGATGCTTCTTTTCAAATTTCAGGAGTAAATATTGAAGCATACGATTGGTCGGAAGATATTGAGTTAGATACATTGCAGAAATTTGATATTGGCTTATATCCACTTCCAGATGAAGATTGGGTTTATGGAAAAAGCGGACTAAAAGCAATTCAGTATATGGCTTTAGGAATACCAACCATCGCAACAGGGTTAGGTGCAAATCTTAGGATTATAGAGGATGGGGTAAATGGGTTTTTAATATCAACCAATCACCTCAATCAATGGAAAGAAAGAATGGAGCAACTTCTTATTGATGCCAATCTAAGAGAAAAACTAGGAAAAAAAGGTAGAAAAACTATAGAGAAAGAATATTCTGTTGAAGTAAATAAAGAAAAATACTTATCTATTTTTAATTCGCTTCTCGGCTAAATAATCGTAATAAACCAAAATTAAACTAGTAATAAAAAACATCTCAGCCGGTATTTTATAGCGAGATAATGCCCCAAAATTATAAGAACTTATACCTACCACCACTCCAAAAATGAGGGCAAAAAGCATCATAAAGTAGGCTTCCTTGTTTTTATAAATTTTTGAAAATAACCCTAGTCTTAATTTAACAAAAAGATATAAGCAAAATAGGAGCAAAACAAATCCCTCTATAGCACCAAGTAATGTGGGTAAATTTCTTACCTCCCACAAATATGGCCTAAAATAAGTAACATTTAAAGAGGCTGGAACCTTAGACAAAATACCAAGTGGAGTAAACTCAAATTCACCCAACGAATATCCCGATTGGTCTTGTGTTGCTGCCAAAAATCCATGCCAGCTATGAAAACCCTCTAATGTTTTTCCTAGTTTATCGAAACGGTATTTTCCTGCATCTTTCGATAGATTTACGGAAATAAAATAAGACAATAAAATTAGAGAAATAAACAGTATAGGAAGTATGGTAACCTTAAAGAAAACACTTTTTATTTTCGCTTTATAGATAGATTGTATCCAGATGAGCAAACAAGGAATGTACACATAAAGCAAATAGGGTTTTAAATTGAATATAGCCCATGAGGCAAGAAAAATAATAATAATACCAAATACCTTTCTTCTTTTAAAAACAAAAATATTAGAGACAGAGTATAAAATCCAACCGATAGCTCCCTGAGTAATGGTATCTTTTAAAATTCCTGAACTCCACATTATGGCAGTAGGCACCAGAAAAAAACCCACAAGTAAATATTTGGAGGCATTTGGGTATATTTTACACAAATTAGAATATCCCAACCACAAACCTATAAATGAAATAAACGAAAAAAGTATGGTACATACCAAATAACTTTTTAAACCCAAAAATGAGATTATTGTGGTATGATAAACAATGGTTAAAACATCTTTTGAACCGTACATATATTGGTGCAAAAAATCATGATTATCATTGAAAATGTAAGGGTTTACAAAGAAACCTACATTTTCTGCTATGTTTTCGGTAATATATTCATTACAGGCTTTGCCGGCTTCAAAATAGAAAAGAGAGTCACCTCCTTTGTAGTAGAAAACACTAAAAATAGCAAAATAGATTCCGCCAATCATTTTAGCCAAAAGGCCAATATAAAAATACTTGTAATGGGGCTGAGTTTTTATTTTAAGTAACCTTACGTAAATGCAAGCAGCCGAAATAGCTACAACGTACAAGAATGCCAAAGCAAAATCGAGTATATTTATTTCTGTTTGCAAATTATGGGTTAATTTGTCTGTAAAGTTTAATGACCATGAATCGCCTTGTTTTTGCCACAAATAACAATAATAAAATTAAAGAAATTACTAGTTTGCTTAATAATCGAATTAAAATTATAAGTCTTCATGATATAAATTGTTTAGAGGATGTTCCCGAAACGGGTGCAACCATTAAGGAAAATGCCTTACAAAAGGCGAGATATGTTTTTGAAAAATATAGATACAATTGCTTTGCCGATGACACAGGATTAGAGGTGGAAGCGTTAAATGGTATGCCGGGAGTATTCTCTGCAAGGTATGCAGGAGAAGAAAAAGATGCAAATAAAAATATTGAGAAATTACTTTCAGCATTAAAAAATCATTCAAATCGAAAAGCTCGCTTTGCTACTGTAATAGCATTAATAATTGATGGAAACGAATTTTTGTTTGAGGGGATAATTAAGGGGAGCATCACCGAAAATAGATTGGGCAGTAGTGGATTTGGATATGACCCTATATTTATGCCCGATGGTTATAATTTAACTTTTGCTCAGATGAGTTTAGAGCAAAAAAACACAATAAGTCATAGGAGCATTGCTACCCAAAAGATGATACAGTTTCTAAAAGAGAATGGGTAATTACCTTAATTCTGCTTCTAAGAGTTGTCCAAAAAAAGTAGATAATTCCATGCCCGATGCTTTTACCTGTTGTGGCACAATGCTTTGCTCAGAAAGACCAGGTACTGTATTTACTTCTAACAAAAAAGGTTTATTGTTAACCAATATAAAATCTATTCGGGCAAAACTTTTTAAGCCCAATAAATTAAAAGCGTTCACTGTAATATTTTGAATTTCGGAGTAAAGTCTTGTTGGGATATTTGCCGGAGTTATTTCTGCCGATTCTCCCTTGTATTTTGCTGCATAATCAAAAAATTCATTGTTGCTGATTATTTCTGTTATGGGTAAGGCAATTGTTTTTCCCTGATACTTGTAAACTCCGCAGGTTACTTCTTTTCCTTCTAAAAAGGATTCAACAATGGCTTCGCAATCATGTTCCAACGCTTTATGAATGGCAGCCTCTAATTCTTCTGCTTTTTTTACTTTTGTTACTCCAAAGCTAGAGCCTCCATTATTGGGTTTAACAAAACAGGGTAAACCTGTTTTAGATAAAATTTTTTCGGTTTTGTAGGCTTCTCCTTTTTTTACAATTACCGATGCGGCACAAAGTATTTCTGCTTGTTTCAAAAACGTATTACAAAACCACTTATTAAAGGTTAGTGCCGCAGCAAGCGGAGAGGGGCCTGTGTATGGAATCTGCAACATTTCGAAATAGGAAGGGAGCAGTCCGTTCTCTCCGGGGCTTCCGTGTATGGCATTGAATACGGCATCGAAAGTAATTTTGAACTTATTGATTGTAACCGAAAAATCATTTTTATCAATGTTTATTTTCTGATTATCCACTTCGGCAATCCAATGGTTTTCGGTAATGTTAATGATGTAGCAATTATATAAACCGGGGTTTAAATATTTTTTTACTACAGCAGCACTTTTCAACGAAATTTCAGATTCTGAAGAGAAACCTCCCGCTACAATGGCAATATTTTTTTTCATGTATATCTTATTTTTCTACAATTAAAAATTCTGTTCTTCTGTTTTTTGCACGGTTTATCTCGTTGGTATTTGGAACGAGTGGAACTGTTTTTCCAAAGCCTTTATAGCTTAAGCGTTGGCTGTTTATTCCTTTTTCTATAATGTATTCATACACTACTCGTGCACGATTGTGCGATAGAGCCATATTATCTTCTGCCTTACCTACATCATCGGTATGCCCCTGAATGGCAATTTTTATTTTTGGATTTAGCTTAAGAAAATCTACAAATTCATCAATCACAATTTTTGCACGGTGGTTTAATTCGTACGAATTGGTTTCAAAGTTTATATCGTTTATTCGATATGCTTTGCCTACTTCTATGGGCTGTACCTCTAATTTGGGGCGTAGTTGAGGTTTGCCTACAACATCTAAACCCGAAGACACTAACTGGGAGGAAAATGCGTATCCTTCTTTTTTGGCAGTAAGCAGTACTTCTTCCTCTTTTTTTACCGAAACTACGGCTACATATTTCCCTGTTTCATTATCGATTACCCCCTCGGTTATTTTTCCTGTTTCGGTATTTTTAAGTTCTATGGTAACATTGGCAGGAACTTCACCTTTTTCGTTTGTAATTTCACCTTCTACAAAAAGAACTTTTTCCGGGCGAGCTTTTTCCGGTATTTCAAAGGAGTAAATATCAATACTGCTGCCATCAATGTTTGAGGCGAAATAACCTCTCTTCCCATCGGTACTTACAATAAATCCGTGCTCGTCTTTTTCTGTGTTTATGGGGTAACCGATGTTTACGGGTTTTGTAAACTTCATGGTATTTTCGTCTATTTTTGAGTAGTAAATATCTTGTCCTCCCATTCCTATATGCCCATTCGATGAAAAATAGAGCGTGTAGCTGTCGGAATGAATAAAGGGTGATTTTTCATCGTATTCGGTATTTATTACCGAGCCTAAATTAATAGGTTCTCCCCATGCACCGTTTGAGAGTCGTTCTGATTTGTAGATATCCATTCCTCCATAGTGTTCTTTATTTTTTGCATCGGCAGGTTGTGGGAAGTAGCGAACAAAGTAGAGCGTTTTGTTATCGGACGATACGCTAGGTTGTCCTTCCCAACTGTGAGTGCCGTTTATGGCATCGCCAACACTTTTTAATTTGCTCCATTCTCCGTTTGTTTGTTCGCTAAAATAAATATCGCCATTTGCATAAAGCGGTGCAGAGCCATCTGGATAGCGGCTAATGGGCCGGTTATCGGGTATCATTTCTGCCAGTGTAATAAAAAGGATTTTGTTGTTTACCGAAACAGAAACACCTCCCTGATATTGCCCTTGGTTAAAAGGGGAACTCATAAATACACCGGTGCTGAATGAGTCGATACGCATTCTTCTGCTTTGGGTAAACATTTCTAAATCTACTTTTCCGAGAGCTGATTTGGTATCTTCCTTTTTGATAGAGCGTGTATAAAATAGGTAACGATTATCCGGTGAGAGCATAGGTAGGTATTCGTCCATTTCGGTAGAAGCTCCTTTTACTTTTTGAGGGTTGAACGGGATTGGATTTTCTACAATGGAGAAATAAGTTTCTACTTCATTTAGGTAATTGGCGGCTTTTTCTAAATCGGTTTTGTTTTTTGTTCCGGAGTTTACAAATTGTTTTAAGTATGGGCGGGCTTCGGTATATTTTTTTTGCAGGAAGTAATATTCGCCAAGTTTAAAGAAGTAATAGTATTCTCTGTAAGATGGGCAGCGTTCTATAATTTCGTTACAGTATTTTAAGGCAATATTTTCGTGTTGTTTTATTTTTGCCGGCTCTACCTGATTTTTAGATTTGCGAAAATTTATCTCTACTAAATCATCATAAACATCAATAAAATCGGGGTATTTTTTGGTAATACCTATAAGCAACGTGTATTGTTCATCGTTGGTGAGTCCTTTTTGTTGTGTGGCCTGATAGGCTTTTTTGGCTTTTTTGCTTGGCTCGTAACATTCGTTTTGGGCTGTAATATTATTTAGGAAAAACAATATAAAACAAAACAGTAGCAGAAAAAGTCTGCTACTGTTTTTAGAAGTAGAAAGAGAACAAGTGTTATTGCAATTTATCGGCATTCTCTTTTGCTTTATTTATTACATCATTGGCTTTTTTATCGGCCTCGTCAACAATTTGCTGGGCTTTTTTGTCGGTTTCTTTTCTCAGTTTGTCGGCTGCTACTTTTGCACCGGCTTTTTGTATTGGGTTTTTGGCTTCGTCTTCTAATTTCTGAGCATTTGCATAACCTTCTTTTTTGGTTTGTTCGGAAAGTTTCTGCGCTTCGGCTCTAATTTGGGCTGCTTGTTTTTCGGCATCGGCAATTAGTTTTTGAGCTTGTTCTCTTGCTTTTTCTTTTGCCATATCTTTAACCTCTTCTATCTTTTCTTCTATTTTTTCTTTTATTTGTTCCTTAACGTCTTCTACGGCTTTTCCTGCAGTTTCTTTTAAATCTACGGCTACTTTTGGGTCGGAAACGGTTCCTGTAACTTTTGCTTTAATATTTACCGTTTCGCCTAGGCTAAGGTTAAGACCTTGTTGAGATGCTTTTCCTAATAAACCGGCCACAGCAGCATTGGCATCGCTTCCAAATTCAGAACGTGGAATGGCAAAATTCATATTATAGTCTATGGTTTGATCGAAGCCATTTGAGCCAGAAATGGTGGCTAAACTTTTTCCGAATTTAACGTCATAGGGGTCAACAAATACTCTACCTTCTTTAAACTGGTAGGTTACTTTGGTGTTTCCCATATTTAGATTTTTCAGTTCTTCTTTTTTAATGGCATCGGCTACTTTTACAAGGGGTTTAAAATCTTTTATTACAATGTTGTTGGCAATCATTTCTCCACCTCCGTTTAAAGATTCCATTATGGGTTCCATTTTGTCGTCTAAAAAGCCTATAACGGTAAGTTTTGTAGAAAATTTACCGTATGAACTTTTAATGATGGGAGCCATTTTCTCTACGGTATTAAAAGTTTCTCCTGTTTGCTGAACATCGAAGTCCTTAATATCTAAAGCGAAGTCTATTCCTGGTTTTTTAGGATTTGTTGTTTCGTAGCTTCCGTTCATACGCATATTTCCGCCCATTAAATTCATGGAGAGGTTTTCCATATCTACTTTTTGATTTCGCATGGAAATTTTTCCGGTTACGTTTTCCATGGTAATGTTATCGTAAATAAGTTTTTGAAAATTGGAAGTGAGAACAAAATCAATATTTTTAGGAATTTCAAAAACCTCTAAAGGTTCTTCTTCGGCTGCTTCTCCTGTAGATGCAGCGGCTAAGGAATCTTCGGACATAAATTCATTTAAATTCATGTAGTTCGATGCCATATTGAAAGTTCCTGTAAGTATAATAGAATCACTGAGGGCATATTCTATGAAATTCTCAAATTTTCCGTTTGCTTTTAAATCGGCACTTCCTATTTTAGAGTCGAATCTGGCAAGTTCCACGGTTTTCGGGTTAAATAATAAAAGCATCTCATTTAATGCCACATCATAGCCAAGGTCTTTTGATTTGTAGAGCATTTGATTGATGGCTAATTGTCCTTCGGCTTTAAATTCTTCGTATTTTTCGTTTTCTAGCGAAGACATTCTTCCTTTAACAGCAACATCGCTTGTAATGATTCCATTCATTTCTTCACCTTCTTCGCTTGGGATAATGTCTTTTACGGAAGCTAAATCAATTTTTCCTTTAAACGAGGCATCGATATCGGGGTCGGAAATAGGGGTTTTAAGTAAAAGGGTTATGTCGAAAGGGTTTTTTGCCATTTCCATGTGAAATTTCTTTAGGTCTATCACAGTTAAGTCTTCGTTGCCTCCCGGGTTTTTTATATGTAAATCAATTTGAATATTATCTACCGATTTGGGTAAATCGGGGTATTTAAAATTTGCATTTTCTACTACTAAATCAAGAGCAAAGGCTGGCAAGGCGGTATCGGTGTATTTTCCTTTGGCAAATCCGTTGAGAGCTAATTTTCCAGATGTTTTTACATTGGCAAAATCGGTCATATAAACGGCCGGAACTAAAGATAAGATGTTTTTAAATTCTGTTTTTTTGGCATCAAAGGTTAAATCCATCTCCATGGTGCTATCGGGCATGGCAAACCATCCGTTTAGGCCAAGTTCCAGTTCGTTTAATTTAAAATTATTTTCTTTAAAGGTGTATTTGCTGTTGGCTAAGTCGGCATCTAGGTTTGATAAAATTTCAACCTTTGCTTTTTTCATATAGGGAATTCCCTCCATAGTATAGTCGAGGGTATCAATGGTTAAAGAGGTTTCAATGGAAGTAGTTTCGGCAGTAAAATCACCGCTTAGGTTGAAGTTGAAATTTTTAATATTTGCATACATTTTCCCTTCTCGGTCGTCATAAACCACATTGGCATTTTCTATTTTAAATTCTTTTAATGCCAAACTAAAGGCAGTTGCTGCGGTATCGGGTTCCTCGGTGGTGGTGGTATCTTCGCTGGGTTTGGCAATATCCCAGTTTGCTTTTCCGTTTTCTAAAACAATAACGTGCATATCGGGTTTTAGTATGGCTATACGTTTAATTTTAATTTGGTCTCCGCTAATTACGCTCATTAAATCTACTACCAAATCTAGTTTTCCGATATGGGCAAGGGTAATGCCTTCGAATTCATCTACTCCTTCTACTTTCACATTATCTATGCTGAACATAAAGTTGGGGAAGGTTTTAATGATGCTTAAGTCAAATTCGCCCCAATCTACTTTAGCGTTAAGATTTTTATTGGCTTCTTCTTTTGCTATTTCTATTATTTTTCCTTTAAACAAAAAAGGTAAACTGATTAGTATAATCAGTAAAAGAATGATGGAAATACCTGAAATTTTGAGTATTTTTTTCATAAAAAATAATTAAGATACGAAATTATAAAAATTAAGGGCTATCATGTAAAGTGTGTAAAACTATTCTTTAGATGCAATCATTGCATAAATGGAATAAAAAAATTATTCTTCTTTAGTAATTACTTTAAGATGAGAATATTCTTTTACAATGGCTTCTATTTTTGCGGTATTCCATTCCGGAATTTCCAAAATTTTTAATTCTTTCAGATTTGGAATTTCTTTTACAACCGGTGGAATATTTTTCATTCTTCGGCATCCTGAAAGGTCTAGCACACGAAGCTTCTGAAGTTTTGCCAGTTCGGCAGGGAGATCGGTAAGGTGGTTAAAAGAAAGTTCTAGAATTTCGAGGTTCACAAATTTTTCAATTTCGGCAGGAAGAGTTTTTAGTTGCTTTAACGATAAATCGAGGTGTTGTACTTTTTCGGGTTCTTTCATGGCTTCGTCCCAATAACTATACACTTTAAAGGTTTGAGAAAAAGCTGAAATGCTTATAAACAGAGCAAATAAAGTGGTGGTGATTTTTTTCATAATGGTTGTAGTTTTTATTTTGATAATATTTTAAATTCTGTTCTTCGGTTTTGTTGATGGGCTTCTTCCTTTTCTTCTTCCGATTTTATTTTGGCTATTTGAGCATCACTTATCAGTAGTTGTTGTTTACCGTATCCTTTGGCAATAAGGCGGTCTTTGCTTATACCTTTTTGAGTGAGGTAATCTACACAAGATTGGGCTCTTTCCTCCGATAATTTATTGTTGTATGCATCGCCTCCTCTGGAGTCGGTATGGGCAGAAAGCTCAACTTTTAAGGAAGGGTTTTTAACCAACAGGTTGTACAGTCGGTCTAGTTCGTTCATTGAAGAGGGGCGAAGTGTAGCTTTATTGTAATCGTAAAAAATGTTTTTGAGAATAATTTTACTTCCCACCTCTAGTTTTTGAAGTAGAATATCTTTTTCAATTTCTTTAAAAGCGTGGTCATCAGGAATATTAAAATTTTCGGAATGGAAAAGGTATCCTTCGGCTTTTACGGCTAATCCGTAGTTTTTTCCGGAAGGGAGGGATACTAAGTATTTTCCGGAAGAAGAGTTGGATTCGAAGGTGGCGAGGATGGTATTCTCTTCCACATCGATTAGTTCTATTTCGGCTTTGATAGGTTTAAGCGAGCCCATTTCTTTTATGGCCCCTTTAAGAATGGTAATTTTTTTAGAAGAGGATTCTACCGGTTTTTCTATTATTTTTTCGGTTACCGGAGCGGTTCTGCTGGCAAGTAAATTATCTTCGTTGCTTAGTAAGTAGGGTTTTTCGGGTCCAAGAAAAGTAATCACATAAACATCTTTTTCGCCATAAGTGTCTTTTTTTACAGACGAGTAGTACCCTCTACGGCCACTGCCCGAAATAACAAAGAATACATCGTCATCGGGGGTATTAATAGGGTAGCCAATATTTTCAGGTTTTTGCCAAGAACCGTTTTTTAGTTCTGATTTAAAGATATCGTATCCGCCAGAACTGCTGTGCCCTTCGGAACTAAAGTAAAGCGTTTTTCCATCGGGGTGAATGACTACACTTTCTTCGTTGTATTTCGTGTTAATGGTGGCTCCCATATTGGTGGCGGCTCCCCATTTTTGGTTTTTATCGTCCCATCTCGAATACCAAATATCTCTACCTCCTAATCCGCCTTGGCGGTTACTTACAAAATAAAGTGTTTTTCCATCGGCTGCATACGAAGCTGATGATTCATGTTCTTTTGTGTTAATGGTGTTATTATCGAGTTTTTTTGGTTTAGACCATGTCGCTCCTTCTAATCGACATTCGTATAAATTGCCGTCTCCTTTATCGTCAATATAAATAATTAATTTCTGTCCATCGGGAGCAAGGGCTACCGATGCATCGTGCCCTTCGGTATTTACGGGTTTGCCAATGTTTTGTGCAGGCAGCCATTTTCCTTTTTCTTTGTAAGCAATGTAAATATCTTCAAAGTATTCATTGATGAAAGGGTCTTGTTGTCCTCCGGTTGTATTAGGTCTTCTGGAAGTAAAAATCATCATAGATTCATCGGCCGAAATAATGGCACCATATTCAGGACCATCGGTATTTATATCTTTTCCGATGTTATCAATAAAAACACGGTCATCTGTTTTCTCTTCATATTTTTTGCCATAGCCACATTCTTCAATGCGTTTATCTACTTCAGTAAAGCGTTCAGGGGCATTTATGCCGCTAATGGTGTTTCTGTATTTTTTGTATTCGGAAATAGCTTTATCCCATTGTTTTTCTAAGTGATAGGCACGACCAAGAAAGTAGCGAACATCTTGTGCTACATTTGGGTTTAATTCTAATGCTTTTTCTAAATAGGGAGTGGCTTTTGTTTTGTAACTGGAGTATAAATAACACTTGCCTACTTTGTAGTTTACTTCAGCGTTGTTGGGGTTAAAATTCTGAGCTTTCAGAAAAAGCGAAAGGGCTACTTTGTAGGCCTGATAACCTTGTTCGTATAGTGTGTTAGCCTCATCTAAAGCCGATTTTGCTTCTTTAAATTCATCTTTACGCTCTTTAAAGTAGCTTTTCTCAAAAGGAATATCCTGAGCTTTTGTTATAAAGGAAGTGATAAAATAGAGGGTAATGAGTGTATAAATTTTTTTCATCTGAGTAAAAGTTAATCGTTCGTTGAAGTGATAAAGTTATTTTTATTCATTGCAGCTTTGTTCTACAAAAAGTTTGGCATTTTTAAGTGCACCATATTCGTACGCTTTGTTCCAGTCTTCGCAGGCCCCTTTGTCATCTCGTAACATTTCCTTTGCAATGCCTCTGTTTAAGTAGGCGGCTGCATATTCTCGGTCAATTGCAATGGCTTTGGTGCAGGCTTCTACAGAGCCTTTGTAATCTTTTAATTTATATTTTGCAATGGCAATGTTGTTGTAGGCAAAGGCGTACTCTTTATTTATTTGAATTACTTTTTCAAAATCCTGAATAGCTCCTTTAAAATCGCCCATTTCTAACTTAGCCGAACCTCTGTTGTTGTAGGCTATGTAATAATCAGGTTTTAGTTTAATGGCTTCGTTGTAGTTTTGAATGGCCTCTTTGTTTTTTCCTAATTTCCGGTAGGCACTTCCCATATTGTTGTAAACAAACGAGAGCTTAGGGTCTAGATTCAGTGCTTTTTGGTAATCGTTTATGGCTCCGTTGTAGTCTTCTTTTTGTTTTTTGGTACTTCCTCTGTCATTGTAAGCATAGGCATAATCGGGTTTTAATTTTAGAGCTTCATTAAAGTCAAACAAGGCATCATCGAAGTTTCCTAATTCAAAATGTACATTTCCTCTGTAATAAAAAGCAAATGCATTGCTTGGGCTGGTAAGTATTGATTTGTTAAGGTCTTCTATGGAGGTTAAAAAATCATTTTTTAGGTAGAGTGCTTTACCTCGCATAAAATAATAGGTGGCATTGGTTTCTTTGTTTAGTTGTATGGCTTTGTTTAAGTCACTAATCGCTTCATCGGTATTTGATTTTTCCAACTTAATTACTCCTCTGTTATAGTATGCCTGGTGGAATTCAGGAGCGAGAGAGATGGCTTGGTTAAAGAAATCTAATGCACTATTATAGTTTTGGGCATTGTAAAATTCTATGGCTTTATTGTATGCTTCCATGGCTTGAGCATTACTTATAATGGTAGAATCGCCAATAATTACATCGCCTTTTTGTGCCGATGAATAAATAATAGTACTAAAAAGAAGAGAGGTTAAAATAATTTTTTTACGCATATAATGGTTTTTAAAACATGGCACAAGTTACAAAAAAATATATTTTATAAGGAATGTTTTTTCTTCCTTCATCAAAGGTCTTGCCATACCCGTCTAAAATATATTTAATTACATTTATTTTTTTCTACCTTCGCTCAATAAAATAAAGAAGCATGAGTGCAAAAAAAAATAAAAAAATCGAAAAAAAAGACAAAAGCATATTAGATACCAAGTCTCTTAATTTTTTAGAAAAATATATAAATAATCCATCGCCCACAGGGTTTGAATCAGATGGGCAAAAAATTTGGTTAGACTATATAAAGCCTTATGTTGACGAGCATTTTGTAGATACCTACGGTTCGGTGGTGGGAGTAATAAACCCCAAGGCCTCCTACAAAGTAGTAATCGAAGCTCATGCCGATGAGATATCGTGGTTTGTGCATTATATTAACGAAAAGGGATTTATTTATTTAAGGCGAAATGGAGGCTCCGATCACCAAATAGCACCTTCTAAACGAGTTAATATTCATACCGAAAAAGGTATTGTTAAAGCCGTATTTGGTTGGCCTGCCATCCATACCCGTTCAGCTAAAGAGGAAACTCCCCAGTTAAATAATATTTTTTTAGATTGTGGATGCACCTCTCGCGAAGAGGTAGAAAAATTAGGAATTCATGTAGGTTGTGTAATTACTTACGAAGATGAATTTATGGTGCTGAACAACCGCTACTATGTAGGTAGAGCCTTAGACAACCGCATGGGTGGATTTATGATAGCACAGGTAGCTCGGTTGCTCAAAGAAAATAAAATTAAATTACCTTTTGGTTTGTACATTACTAACTCAGTTCAGGAAGAGGTGGGTTTACGAGGAGCTGAAATGATTGTGCAAACCATAAAACCAAACGTAGCCATTTGTACTGATGTTTGCCATGATACACAAACACCACTTATTAATAAAGTGGAACAAGGCGATAATTATTGTGGAAAAGGTCCGGTGTTAACATATGGTCCCGCGGTTCAGAATAATTTACTGAGGTTAATTATTGAAACAGCCAATAAAAATAAAATATCTTTTCAGCGGGCAGCCGCTTCCAGAGCTACAGGCACAGACACCGATGCGTTCGCCTATGCCACCGGAGGCGTTGCTTCGGCTCTTATCTCGTTGCCGCTTCGATATATGCACACTACCGTAGAAATGGTGCATAAAGAAGACGTAGAAAGTGTAATTAAATTAATTTATCACGCACTTCAAAATATTAAAAACAACCAAGATTTTAGGTATCTGAAATAAGGTGTTTCATTTTGGGACAGAAAGTCTACCATCTGCTGGTTTAATCGGGTTTAGAAAAACTAGGATTGGTTACAAAAGAGGTGTCATTCAACATCATTAGAAAGGCTTTTAACGCTTGTTTCTCTTGAGGACTAAGCTGAACTCCATTGTCGTTGATGTTTTTCATAAGAGGGTCAATGGTAGAAGAATGTTTCAATCCGGAACTGTAAAAATCAATAACCTCGTCTATGGTTTGGAAACGGCTATCGTGCATGTAAGGAGCAGAAAATGCCCAATTACGCAAAGTGGGTGTTCTGAATTTTCCAACATCCGAAGGGTTTCCGGTAAGCTCTCCTAGTCCTTTATCGGCAAAAGGTTCGTTATCTAATCCGTTGTTGTGTAATAAAAAATCGGTAAACATTCCGTTAGAGTGGGGGTGGCAGTGAAAGCAGTCAGCTCCCGAAATTCCGGCATTTACGTTACGGTCGGTAATGAATAAATTAAAGCCTTGTAATTCGAGAGCGGTGGGAATAATTTCTTGTTTAATCCATCTATCGAAACGGGAGTTTCCGCTAATTAAAGTGCGTTCAAATTGTGCAATAGCTTTTACTACAAGGTTAGAATCTATGTTTGCCGTTCCGAATGCCTCGTAAAACAGTTTAGGATATTGCGGGTGTAATTTAAGTTTATTTGCAGCATTTTTCCATGTATTATGCATTTCAATGGGGTTTACAACCGGACCCAATGCTTGGTGTTCTAGAGAAGTGGCTCTTCCGTCCCAAAACAAAGAGTGAGGAGCCCACGCTAAATTGATGATGGTCATTGCGTTTCTGTTTCCCAGAAGTCCATCTATACCGGTACTAAATGGAGCTGGATCGGTAAACGCATTGGCTTGCTTATGGCAATCGGCACAGGACTGAGTACCATCTCCTGAAAGAATGGGGTCGTAAAATAATTTTCGGCCTAATTCTATCCCTTGCTCAGTAAGCGGATTATCTATTGGAAAACTGATGGGAGGAAAATGTTGTGGGTAACTTAGATTAAAAGGAGTGGAATTATATTCCCATGCCGATGGGGGAGAAGGAATATTTAGTTTAGGTTTTTCCGGTTTGCAATGCCATATAATAAGAAGAACTGCAAACAAAAGAATGGGTATGTAAATTTTTTTTATGTACACGAGCACCAAGTTAAGCATCATTTTTCATTTAGACATTAATCATGAATATTTATGATAGAAATCAGTTTATTTAAATTCTCTAACTTTGATAGATTTTGTTTAAAAAAATTAAATTCGTGATACATGAAAACAGTTCAAAATGCTCTTTTGTTTTTTTTACTGCTGCTATTCTTCGCCTCGTGCGAAAAGAAACTAAAGCCACCAACGGGGGAGGGAAATGCTTCATTTATTCCGGCCTATATTAAGCTTAGGGCATCGTTTCATCATTCGGGAAACCATTTTTCATTAAATCAGGTAGTAAACGATCAATTAGGAAGAGCTATTAAAATAGAACTTTTAAAATTTTATATCTCTAATATTCATTTGCATTTTTTGCAGGGCGGAACGGTTAAAATAGAAGATGTTTTACTGGTTAACTTTAACCAATCTGCCGGAGCCGAATTTTTAATAAAAGCACCTATAGGAACTTATCATGGAGTTTCGTTCGGACTTGGTTTAGATGCTCAGCAAAATGCATCAGATCCCTCTACCTTTCCGGCTACCCATCCTTTAAGTGTTTTACAAAATACGTATTGGACATGGGCTACTAAATACCGTTTTATTATGTTAGATGGAAAAGGAGATGGTAACGGAGATGGCAATTTAAATAAATTATTCTCCTACCATGCCGGTGATGATTTATTGTATAACACGCTTCAGTTTAGTACCGCCTCTTTTCAGGTAAAAACAAAACAAATACCCACCGTAGAAATTAAGTTAGATATAGACAAAATTTTCTTTGGTTCAAATGGTGTTATAGATTTTGTTACCGAATCGTCAACGCATGCTACCAACCCTACTGCTTTTAAGTTTACCGGTAATTTTGCCGATGCTCTTAGCCTGAGCACGTATTAATCATGAAACGCTTATTAACCATATTGATTTTATTTACGGCTTGTAAAAAAGCAGCCGAAAAAAAAACTTTTATAGCATCTGAAGGGGATTATCAATATCATTTAACCATACCCAAAGGTTTTCCTCTTCCTCTTATTCCGGTCGATAATGAACTTACAGAGAGCAGAGTGTTGTTGGGCAAAACGCTCTTCTACGATCCCATTCTTTCTCTCGACTCTTCTGTGTCTTGTGCCACTTGTCATCGATTAAATTTAGCTTTTACCGATGGACAGGAGCTGAGTAAAGGCATAGTAAATCGCACGGGTATACGAAATACCCCCACGTTAACCAATATTGCGTATGCTTTTTCGTTGATGTTTGACGGAGGTGCCGAAACGCTGGAACTTCAGGCATTAGCCCCAATTGCCGACCATAACGAAATGAACTCGGATATGAATTTGGTGATAGAACGATTAAAGAAAAATAAAAAATACATTTCGCTTTTTAAAAAAGCATACCAAAGAGAACCCGATGCCTTTGGAATAACACGCTCTATTGCTGCTTTTCAGCGAACACTGATAAGCGGCAATTCGCCTTTCGATAAGTATTATTTTCAAGGAGATACAACGGCCCTTTCCGCATCTGAACAGCGAGGAATGAAATTATTTTTTTCTGAATCGTTGGCCTGCTCGGAATGCCATAGTGGTTTTAATTTTACGAACAATCATTTTGAGAACAATGGTTTGTACACTGTTTATGCCGATGCAGGCAGAGCAAGAATAACAAACCTTAGTAGCGATGTAGGAAAATTTAAAGTACCTACTCTGCGAAACGCGGAATACACTTCTCCCTATATGCACAATGGCAGTTTTTCTTCATTAGAAGAGGTAATAGCACACTATGCTTCGGGAGGTAAGAACCATGTAAATAAAAGTGTACTGCTAAAAGGGTTTAACATTTCCGAAACAGAGAAACAAGATTTGATACACTTCTTAAAATCTTTAAGTGATAAGGAATTCCTAAGCAATAAAAA
The DNA here is from genome assembly GCA_905339165.1 of Flavobacteriales bacterium. GTDB lineage: Bacteria > Bacteroidota > Bacteroidia > Flavobacteriales_E > Vicingaceae > BCD5. Next base: position 28,368 of record CAJPFH010000034.1, on the reverse strand, counting down.
TTTTATTCCGTAGCTTTTTCTTGTATAGCTTGTGTAAGTAAACGATATATTTTTTTTGCTTTTTTGTTTTTTTCAAGCAATTCAAGGTGTTTTTTTATAGTACTGTAATCTTTACGAATAGCTGGTCCTGTTTGCAAAGTAAAGACCTTTTCTTTTTTTGTATTTTCAGCCGTTTGTTTAATGAGAGGGTAAAGCAGGTTTATTTTAAAATGGCTTTGTTGTAGAATATTTTCAGAAATCGAATAGAGGTAGTTGGTGAAATTGCAGGCAAAAACGGCAGCAAGGTGTATGTTTAGACGTTGCTGAGAATTGGCTCGTAGCCTGTTGGTTGAAACAGCCGATGCCATTTTTTCAAGTTTTGTGTAGAATTTTGTGTCATTCGCTTCAAGCAAAATAGGAAAGTTGCTTACACTCAACTTGCTTTTTTTTGAAAAAGTTTGCAAGGGATAAAAGCAGCCGAATGTTTTAAAATTATTCTTATGAAATACTTCTGTGCTTACTGTTCCTGATGTGTGTACAATGGGAATGTTTTTGTTGTTTATTTTTTTAGATACAGTTTCTATTACATCATCTTTAAGAGCAACAATGCATAAGTCGGCATCGGCCATGCCTTCTATAAGGTTTGTAGCTTTTGCTTTTACTTTTTTTGCCAATACTTTGGCATTGTGTAGGTTTTTACTGTATATCTGAGTGATGGTATATTTTTTTTTAAAAAGATGTATGGCTAAAGCGGTTGCCACATTTCCCGATCCGATAAACGATATAGTTTTTATTTCTTGCATAAGGCGATTACCTTGTTTTTTTTAGTCTGTCTAACTGGCGATTTACGTCTTTGGTTTTAATAGACTCGCGTTTATCGAAAAGTTTTTTCCCTTTTGCCAGAGCAATTTCTACTTTTGCCAATCCCTTTTCGTTTATAAATAAGCGTAAAGGGATAAGTGTAATCCCTTTGTCTTTAAGTTTTTTCTTTAGTTTCTCTATCTCCTGCCGGTTTAGTAATAATTTGCGTTTGCGTTTAGGTTCATGATTTGTGTGTGAGCCGTGAGTATATTCGGCAATAAGTGCGTTTACCATCCAAATTTCGTTGTGCAAAACAGTGCAAAATCCATCGGTTAAATTTGCTTTTCCTTCTCTGAGAGATTTAATTTCAGTGCCGGTTAGTTGTATTCCGGCAATATATTTGTCTAATAGTTCGTATTCGAACCAAGCCTTTTTGTTTTTAATATTAATGTTGGAAAGCGACATGCCTGCAAATATAGACAGTAAACCCGGTTTATGCTATACAGAGGCGAATTAACCTAATGCTACGTCTAATACCATCATTACTACGAAACCAGCAATTAATCCAAGGGTAGCACTGTCTGTATATTTATCTCTTTGTGTTTCTGGAACCACCTCTTCAATTACCACATATACCATGGCTCCGGCAGCGAATGAAAGTGCATACGGTAAAATGGGTTCCATAAGCATCACCGAAGCAGCCCCTATAACGCCTGCTACCGGCTCAACTATGGCAGATAGTTGTCCCCACCAAAAACTTTTAAACTTACTCACTCCCTGTCTTCTTAGTGGCATTGCCACGGCAATACCTTCCGGAAAGTTTTGTAATCCAATACCAATAGCAAGAGCGATGGCTGCACCAATATCGGCATGTGGTAAACCTGCTCCTACGGCTCCAAACGCAACGCCCACAGCCAAGCCTTCCGGAATATTGTGCAGCGTTATGGCAAGTACGAGAAGAATGGTTTTATTCCAATCGGTTTTTACACCTTCTTGCTCTTTTTTATCGGCATAAATATGTAAATGAGGAAGATATTTGTCTAAAAAAAATAAAAATAGAGCTCCTGTAATAAAGCCTATAGCTGCCGGAAACCAAGAGGGAACACTCCTGCCTTCCGACATTTCTATGGCAGGGTTTAATAATGACCAAAAACTTGCGGCAAGCATTACTCCTCCTGTAAATCCAAGCATGGTATCGAGCAACCTTCTGCTCATTTCTTTAAAAAGAAATACAAGAGAGGCTCCGGAAGCTGTTACTAGCCAAGTAAATGTAGTGGCTATTAAAGCCTGTATAATGGGGTTTAAAGATAAAAACCAATCTAAGTGTTGTTCCATTATATTCTATTTTTTAATTTTTACAAGTACGTTTTTACTAATTTGCTGTGAAACCAAAACTTTTGTTTTTCTTGAAGGTATAGCAATTTTTAAAGAATGGTCAAATTCAAATATTTCTTCTACTTTGATAAGAGTTCCAATGGTAAGGCCTATATTTTCGATGAGTTTAAGAAACGAAACAGAACTATCAATAACTCCGCAAATGGTAACCATTTCGCCTACAGGTATTGCAAAGAGTGTTAGAAATGGAATTTCTTCGTAGTAGCCATTTGCATCAGGAATGGGATCTCCATGCGGATCGTATTTTGGAAATCCTAAGAGTTTATCTATTCTGTTGATTAGTTCGTCCGACTGTATGTGTTCTAATTGTTCGGCAATCTCGTGCACTTCATCCCATCTAAAATTTAATTTCTCAACTAAAAAATATTCCCATAACCTGTGTTTTCTTATCACTTGCAATGCTTTCTGTTTTCCTTTTTTGGAAAGAGTTACACCTTGGTATTTTTTGTAATGTACTAATTTTTTTGATGATAATTTTTTGAGCATATCGGTAACAGAAGATGCTTTGGTTTGCAAGTAAGCAGCAATGTAGTTGGTGTATGCTCCTTCCGGTGTTTGCATGGTAAGGTGGTAAAGGGCTTTTAGATAATTTTCTTCCGCTAAAGTATTCATGATGACAAATGTACTATTTGTTTCAATAAAAAATAATATTTAGATAAGTCTAAAAATAAATTTAGATTTGTAAAATGAAATATTTGTGCTTGTTTTCTCTTTATTTTTTACACCTTACATTAAGTTCTCAAAGCAATGTAACGGTTGAAATTTTTGTTACAAATCAATATGGTAAGCCATTAGAAAAAGCTCATGTTTATATAAATCATAGTGTTTTATTAACCGATTCATCTGGTTGCGTGGCGATAAAAAATATCGAGAAAACAGAACTGAAATTAACAGTAAGCTATATTGGGTTTGAGACACAAGAGAGACTCCTTTCTTTAAAGGATAGTGCGAATAAAATTACAACTATTTTTAAACTATCCCCCTTATCTGTTCAGCTAGGAGAGTGGATTGTTGTAGAAAAATATATTGAAGAGAGTATTCGCTCTAGAATGATTCATACTTATATGTTAGATAAGAAAACAATGTCGAAGTGGCCCAATACTTCCTCTTTGATGGATTTAGTGTATTATGTGAATGGCATAAATGAAACAGTGGCTTGCGGAGTTTGTGGCACTAATTCGATAAGCACGAGGGGTTTGCCGGGTAGCCATACTTTACTACTGATTGATGGCATTCCAGTGTATGGTAGTTTAGCAGCTACGTACAGTTTAAACGGCATTCCGGTATCTATGATAGAGTCTGTTGAGGTTACGAAAGGCTCTCATTCTGCCTTATATGGCTCCGGAGCAGTGGCGGGTGTAGTTAATGTAAGGACAAAAAAGTATGAAAATATGCCCATGTTCTCAGTGAATACAAATTATAACTCTTTAAAACAAAAAGACATTAATTTTTCTAGTGGATATGAAAATTACGTTATTAAATTTTTGCTAGGCATCAGTAGTAGCAGCGTTCATCATTTTGCCGATAAGAATCATGATGGATTTGGTGATAATATAAATTTTAATAAGTATAACTTATTTTCCAAGTTTAGTTTAAAAAGAAAATCAAAAAAACAATTCGAGTTTTTTACAAAATATTTATTTGAAGACAGAAGGAATGGGGTAGAAGCCTATTTACAGAATAATGCTTATTCTTACTTAAGGGGTAGCGACTTTATTTATGGAGAAAGCATTTACACCAACCGATTTGAAATATCAGGAATTTATCAATTTCCCTTTTCCTTTTATTCTTCAGTAGATTTTTCTTTTTCTTCTCATGCTCAGGATAGTTACTATGGAAATCATTTTTTTTACGCAAAACAAAATATGTTTACCTTAAACTCCATTGAAAACATTAAGTATAGAAAAAACACTTTTAAATATGGAAAATCGATTCGAATTTCTTATTACGATGATAATACCTTTCTTACAAAAAAGAGGATAAACGCAACCGAATTAAATGAGCCCATTTATATAATAAATCCTGCGATGTTTATTCAGAATGATGTGCTGTTATCTGATAAAATATCTTTTTTAATGGGAGCAAGGGCAGATTACTATAAAGTGCATAAATTCATTTGTTCAACACAATTTAACCTGAAATATTCTCCGTTTATAATGTTAGATATTCGTTTGCATGCTGGCACAGGGTTTAATGTTGTAAACCTTTTTGCTGAAGAACATGCCTTTGTAAATGGACAAAGAAAATTGTTGTTAACCGATGAGCTTTTGCCCGAAATGGCGAGAACCATTTCTCTATCGGGTACCTACTATTATAAACTGTTTAAAAATATAAACCAATTTGAAATCGATTTTTATAGTACTTCATTTTCTCAAAAAATCTTACCCGATTATTCACAACCCGGTTTGGTTATTTATTCAAACACAAAAAATAAAGTATTTTCCAAAGGAGTAGAAATAAATGTTAATCAGAAAGTGGCCGATATACTTGAGTTTAGTGCAGGTGGAAATTTTCAAAATGTTTTTGAGTACAATGTGGATAGTTTAGGTAAAAAGGTTTTATCCTATTTGCCTTATAGCACCAAATTCAATACTCAATTTATTTGTATACTTTATTTGTTTAATAAAAAGATTAATGTAAATTACACTTGGAAATACACCGGAACTACTCAAATGCCGGAGGTTTATCGTGTAAGCAACGAGGGTGTAATACTAAATAAAAGAAATGAAAAAGCGCCCGCCTTTCATCTTCATAATGTAGAGTGTAAATACAACTATTCTAAGCAAGGACAATTTTATTTTGGGGTTAAAAATATATTCCATTTTTTTCCTTCCGACTCGCCTATAAGCGGGTTTAATGATAGAAATTATCCGGCAGGATTTAGTCCTTATTTCGATACTTCGTACAATTATGCTCCTTTAACAGGAAGAATGTTTTACATAGGATTAAAATGGAATCTGGATAAAATAAAAAAATAATTTATTTATTTCTCTGCAAGTTCGTTTTACAAAAGTATTTTTGTCCGTAGTATGTATAAAATCATCAGGATTATCTTATTTTGTTTTTCTCCGGAAACGGCACATCGCATAGCCATGGAATGGATTAAAATGGTGTGTTACTTTCCGGGTGGGGCTTGGTTTTTGAGAAATATATTTACCACTTCAAATAATACCCTGGAAAAAGTAGTTGCTGGTTTAAAATTTAAGAATCCGCTTGGGCTTGCTGCGGGTTTCGATAAAGATGCAAAATACCTGAAAGAATTAGCTATACTAGGCTTTGGGTTCATCGAAATAGGAACCCTCACTCCGAAACCCCAAAGTGGAAATGAAAAGCCACGTTTATTTCGTTTGCCCAAAGATAACGCATTAATAAACCGCATGGGTTTTAATAATGAAGGAGTACTTATTGCCAAGGAGCGATTGAAAAGAAAACCTAAAAATATAATTGTGGGCGGAAATATTGGTAAAAATAAAACCACTCCAAACGAAGAAGCGGTAAACGATTATATTTTCTGTTTTAACGAATTGTTCGAGGTGGTAGATTATTTTGCCGTAAATGTAAGTTCGCCCAATACACCTAACCTGCGGGAACTTCAAGAAAAAGAGCCTTTAAAAAAAATATTGCAGGCATTACAGGAAATCAATAAAAGCAAAGAAAAGTCTAAACCTATTTTTTTAAAAATAGCACCCGATTTAAGCAATTCTCAGTTAGATGATGTGGTAGAGATTATTTTAGAAACAGGAATAGCAGGAGTTATAGCCACCAATACCACCATTACAAGAGAGCATTTAAAAACGAATAAGCAAAAAATACAAGAGATAGGAAACGGTGGATTAAGCGGAAAACCACTTACTAAAAGAGCCACAGAGGTAATTGGCTATATTTCGAAAAAATCGAACAGTGCTTTTCCCATTATTGGAGTGGGAGGAATTCATTCGCCCGAAGAGGCTTTAGAAAAACTGAATGCAGGAGCTAATTTAGTGCAGATTTATACGGGTTTCATTTACGAAGGACCTTCGCTTGTAAAAAAAATAAATCAATTTATTTTAAAAAGAAAAGCATGATAACGTTAATAGAATGCCCGCGTGACGCCATGCAGGGAATAAAACATTTTATTCCAACTTCCCAAAAAATTGAATATCTGAATCGTTTGCTTAAAATAGGGTTTGATACTCTCGATTTTGGCAGTTTTGTTTCGCCCAAGGCTATTCCGCAAATGGCCGATACACAGGAGGTGCTTGAAAAATTAGACGAGAGTAAAACCCAATTGTTAGCCATCATAGCCAATCTAAGAGGAGCGGAGCAAGCCTGTAAATTCAGCCGGATTTCTTTTCTTGGATATCCGTTTTCTATTTCCGAAACTTTTCAGTTGCGAAATACTAATTCGAGCATAGCAGACTCTCTTAAAAATGTAAACGAAATGAATGAATTATGCGAAAAGCATAAAAAAAAGCTAGTGGTTTATTTATCTATGGCATTCGGAAATCCTTATGGCGATGAATGGAGCAAAGACATTGCGTTGGAGTGGTGCAGTAAACTAGCTGAGGTAGGAGTAAAAACCATCGCTTTATCTGATACCGTGGGTGTGTCCAATCCTCAAAATATAAACGAAATTTTTTCTCTTCTTCAAAAGAATTTACCGGAAACGGAGTTAGGTGCACACCTGCACACTACACCCGATACATGGGAAGAAAAAATAAGTGCTGCGTACTATGCGGGTTGTCGTAGATTTGATGGAGCCTTGGGCGGATACGGAGGTTGTCCCATGGCGAAAGATGAGTTAACGGGAAATATGCCTACCGAAAAAATGGTGCAGTGGTTACTAAAAACAAAAGAAAATTTAGAAATAGACATCGAAAAACTGGAAGAGGCCGCCATTTATTCCGGCCATCTTATGAACTAAAAAAGCCCCGAAATTTCGGGGCTTTTTTAGTTAGTAGTAAATTAAGCGGGTAACCTTTGCAAAATATTTAGCAAGACGAATTACTTGCTTGGTGTATCCGAATTCGTTATCGTACCAAACGTAAAGTACAATATTTTTTTTATCGTTAGAAACTATGGTTGCTGGGCTATCAAATACTGAGCAGCAAGTATTACCTATAATATCACTCGAAACCAATTCTTCTTCGTACGAATAGTGAATTTGATTTACTAAATCGCCTTCCAAAGAAGCCTTTCTTAGAATAAAATTTACATCTTCTTTAGAGGTTTCCTTTTTTACCGTTAGGCTTAAAATGGCCAAAGAACCATTTGGTACAGGTACTCTAACAGCATTGGCTGTAAGTTTATCTTTGAGTTCCGGAATTACTTTCGTAACGGCTTTTCCTGCACCGGTTTCGGTAATTACCATATTAATGGCAGCGGAACGGCCTCTGCGGGCTTTTTTGTGCATATTATCCAGCAAATTCTGATCGTTAGTGTAAGCATGCACGGTTTCAATATGTCCTTTTTCTATACCTAGAGTATCGTTAATGGCTTTTAAAACAGGTACAATAGCATTGGTAGTACACGATGCAGCCGAAACTATTTTTTCTGCTTCTTTATCGAATGATTTCTGATTAACACCGTACACAATATTAGGAACTTCCTTTCCTGGAGCGGTAAGCAGTACTCTGCTTACACCTTTTGCCTTTAAATGGCGGCTTAGGGCTTCTTTATCTTTAAATACTCCGGTATTATCAATCACCAATGCATTTTTAATTTCATATTTTTCGTAATCAACCTCTTCAGGGTTATTTGCATTAATCATGTGTACAATTTGCCCGTTTATAATTAATGCTTTATTTTCTAAATCTTCAATAACGGAACCTTGAAAAGGTCCATGAACAGAATCCATGCGAAGCAGAGCCGCTCTTTTCACAATATCACTATCGGAATTACCTCTGGTAACAATGGCACGTAGGCGTAATTGCTGCCCTTTACCGGCTTGTTTAATCAGTTCACGGGCACAAAGGCGACCAATACGGCCAAATCCGAATAAGACAATATCTCGGGGAACAAGTGGGTGGGTGTCTTGTCCTATAAAATCTTTTAAAATGGTAGTTAAAAAATCAGTTTTCGATGGGTATTTTTCTTTACTCTCTGTCCAGTCGGCTGTTAATTTACCTACATCTAGTTTTGATGCGGCTAAGTCCATATTGTTTAATGCCTTGGCTATTTCGCAGGTATCGTAAATCGAAATATTTTTTTTCACTACTTCTTTGGCGTACTTATGTAAATTCAATATTTCCGAAACATTGCGATCTACCATATGATTTCTGAAAAAAACCAACTCAACTCCTTTATTGTATAATAACTGTCCGGTACAACTAATTAAATCTACTGCGGCTTTTTCAAGTTCAATCCAGTTTTTTAATTCGGTATCGTAAGTGGTTACGGCTTTGTTTACTAAATCAGTTCCCATATTTATGTATTTATTGTTGTGGCAAATTTAGCCTATTTTTAAAACAGAGGTATGATTTTTATTAGTTTTGAAATTCAAATTTCAACAGTTCTATAAAATTAAAGCCTTGATGAATCAAGGCTTTAAAAGGATTTAAGTACTTCTGTTTATAAATTTTTATACACCTAATCCGAAATACGCTTTTACTCCGTTTGGATAAACCCCTTCTAATAATATTCCTCCTTTTTTATTTTGAATAATCTTAGAAAAATGTTCTACATCTTTTACCTGAATATTGTCTACTTTGGTAATGATAAAACCTTCCTTTACGCCCATGTTTTTTAGTTTTCCTGAAAATAATTTGGAAACTTTTATGCCATTTGTAATTTTTAGTTTGCTCGCTTCCTCTCTGTTTATTTCTTCTAATTCTGCTCCCAACAGATTTACTTTAGATACAGAATAATGTTTGCTTAGCAGTTCTGTTTTTCCTTCAATGTTTCTTAGCACTAATTCGAATTCCATCTCTTTGCCGCCTCTGAGTACGGTGGCCATTACTTTGTTTCCGGGTCTGTATTGGCCAATTTTTTCTTGCAATTCGGCTACATCATTTACCAGAGTGCCGTCTATGTGGGTAATAATATCTCCCTTTTTTATTCCTGCTTTTTCTGCTGCTCCGTTATTGGAAAGGTCATTGATATACACTCCATTTAATGAGTTCAGGTTATTTTCGGCAGAAATTTTTTCATCAACATCGCTGATGTTCACTCCAATAAATGCTCTTTGAACACTTCCAAATTCAATAATATCAGCAATGGTTTTCTTTACTATATTTACAGGAACCGCAAAAGAATAGCCTGCGTAAGAACCGGTGTTTGATTTAATAGCCGTATTAATTCCAATCAGTTCGCCCTTGGTATTTACTAAAGCCCCTCCACTATTTCCGGGGTTTACGGCTGCATCGGTTTGTATAAACGATTCGATGGGAGAAATACCACTTGAGGGATCTCGGTTAAGTATATTTATGTTTCTTCCTTTAGCACTTATTATTCCTGCTGTTACAGTAGAGGTAAGATTAAATGGATTTCCTACTGCCAGCACCCATTCTCCTACTTTTGCTTCGCTTGAATTGCCATATGTTAGGTAAGGCAGATTTTCGGTTTCTATTTTTAAAAGAGCAATATCGGTTTGGGGGTCGGTTCCTACAAGCGTTGCCTTGTATGTTTTTTTGTTATTCAGAATAATTTCTATTTCATCGGCTCCTTCTATTACATGGTTATTGGTAACAATATGCCCATTTGAACTGACTATTACGCCTGAGCCGGCACTTTGTAGCTCAAATTCCTTGGGGTTATTGGGCCCATAAAAAAACTGGTAAAATGGATTTTGATAGTTTGGATTTTCTGCTGTTGCGGTAGTTTTAATATGTACTACGGCATTGATAGATTTTTCGGCAGCTAAAGTAAAATCGGTATAGGCTTCTGTGGAAGGTTGGTAGCTCACTAATTTAGACTCTTTATCCTTTTTTTGTTCTACTACATATTTTATAGGGTCGTTTCCTATTACCTTAAAAATACCTAAGGAAATAAAGCCGCCAAGCATTGCATAAACAATTGGAAGAATTATCTTTTTCATAAGTTAAGGGTTTTAAAATTTTCAACAAGTTTTTTATCAAAATTAATGCCTTATGAACTTTTGTCAGCCCTTATTATTACTGTTTTCCTGTTAAAAAATGTTAAGTGCTTAAAACAAAAAAGCCCCGAAATTTTCGGGGCTTTTTTTCTCTTTTTAAACTTGATTATTGTTTCACAAATTTTTGTGTTTTTACTTTTCCGTTTTCGTTTATGTTAAGGAAATAAATTCCGCTTTGTAAACCAGAAACATCCATGCTTATATTATTGTATCCTGTATTGTTCAAGGTGTTTGTAAACACAGCTACATTTTCGCCAAGTACATTGGAAATAGAAAGAGTTATATTTCCAGAGGTAGTAGATTCAAAACCTACTTGAATGTAATCGTTGGCAGGGTTTGGGTAAACGCTTATTTTGCTTTCGTTTTTACTTACTTCAGTAACACCTACAGAAGAAATTCCGGCAGTGTCTGCACGCATGTAAACAATGTCGTTAGAACCAAAAGCATCTTCATCGCCTCTAACGGCTAAGCCGGGCTCGGTATCTCTTTGGTAAACCACATGTATTTTAGTATCTACGTTTCTGGCTAAGGAACCGAAAACACATTCTTCGAAATCGTTTCCGTAGTTCAAATCAATAGGGTCAGACCAATTGTTTCCTCCATCGTTTGAATAGATGGTGTAAATATGGCGATAGTGCTGGCTACCATTGTCTTTGTTTTCCATAAAAGCCGAGTAAGTAACAAACATGGCTCCGTTAGAACCAATGCCTACGCTTGGCATGCTGGAAAGTGAAGCAAAGTATTTTGCAATGCTGGCAACGTCATTGTTCAAAATGTCAATACCTCCACTATTGTCAATGTCTAATGCTCCGGTAATAGTTACAGCAGAGTTTACATTCATCGATTCGTTCCAGTAGTCTAATCCGTTTGTTCCGGGGAAATAACTTGTATTAGCATCTACCGCAGGGTCATCATCTAAAATTCTCATTCTACCGTACCAAACATGTACCTGATTGCTGTTATCTATTAAAACGGCACCGTAATTATCGGTAGTAGCAATGGTATCTGCTTGCAAATCATTGTTTACATCGGAAATAGCGTTTGCTGCTTGTGGATTATAAGCCATAAAACCGGTGGTAATGAAATTTGTTTTAGTCCAATTAGAACCATTATCGGTAGATTTTAAAATAAAAGAATTTTCAAAGTCGTTGAAAACAGCAATGGCTACCACATCTCCTTTAGAATCTATGGCATAGGAGTCTCCACCAAAACCGTAAAATTCGGCAGGGGTAACCGGGGTGGGAGTAACGGCATTGATATCCCAGGTATTTCCACCGTCTGTAGAGCGGTAGTAAAGCAGAGCACCGTTAAATCCATTGTAGATAGTTCCTTGGTTAGCTACCGGAGCAGTAATGGCAATTAAGTGAATGGTATTTCCGTTGGCACCACCGGAGATTGCTCTTGGCCAAAGTATTTGTTGACCGGGAGGATTTGGAATAGCCACCTCTGTCCACGAACCAGAACCTGCAGGGGTTCTGTGTATGTGCCAAAGACCGTCTGCTCCTTTGTGGCTTATTACGCTTTCTCTGCCATTGGCCAAACGGTTTAGGTTAGACCAACCGGTGCGAGTAGCTGCTTCTTCTCTAACACTTGGATTTGCATTCCAAACACCTGCAACACCACGGTTGTAGCCTGTTCCACGGTCGGTAGCCGCTAAATCTCCGCTTTGGCTAAATGTCCAAGTTGCTCCCACATTTCCTGAGCCTCCGTTTACCGTTCTTCTAGCAACGGCAGCATTCGATTGAAGGTCGTAAGTGGTAGTGCCAATTACGTCTTCGTTAAGTGCTTTATTGCCTTGGGCAACTACTGTTTTGTTTGGTTTTTGAACCAGCTGTTGTTGTAATTCCATACCTGTATGTTTGTAAGTAGGCTTTACAGCACTTACGTTTGATAAATCAGGCTGGTACACTTTTACAGGCGAGGTAGGCTGTGTTTGGGCCACCAATCCTGTGATGGCCGCAACAGAAGCGACACTAAGTAACAGTTTTTTCATGATGTTTTTTTTTAGTTTATAATATGGTTATTTTTTCAATGGCTCAAAGTTAATTAATTATGGTATTACTTCCAATAGTTTTTAAATTGGCTCAAAAGATTAGTAAAATAAGGCTTTTTCAGATTATTGTTTGCATATCTGATAAATCATAAAATATTCTTTCCCTATTTGTTGTATTCCATATCTTTTAAGGGCCTTGGCTCTAATGATTTCCGAAGCATTTTTTTTATTTATTCTGGTAAAGCTAAGCATGGCTTCCGTTAGTTGAGTTTCGTTTCCCGGTTCTATCAGTATTCCATTTTCTTCGTTTATCATTTCCGGAATACCTCCCACGTTAGTTGCAATAACAGGAATACCCACCATGTGGGCTTCGCTTATTACACAGGGTAAATTTTCGTAGTAGCTGAATAATACAAAAACATCGGCTTTTTGCATAGAATACGCAATTTCTTGTAATGTTTTTTCTCCTTCAATGTGGAGTAAAGAGGAGGATATGTGCAAATCATCGGCCATTTTCTGATAAGGAGCAGGGTTTCCATCGCCCATAATGGTAAAATGAAAATGTGTAGTAATTTCAGAAAGTGATTGAATGGCTCTTATTATTCCGGATACATTTTTGTGTTCATCGTTTAAATTCGATACGTGCAGGAAGTGAGTCTTTTCATGTTGTTTTTTTTCTTTTGGCGGAACAAATAGGGATTCGTCAACTACGTTTGCAATTGCCTTATAATTACCCTGTAAGCCTAATTCCTGCATGTTTTGTTGCAGGTTAAAAGATACAGGGCAAATAAATGTTGCTTTGGCGGCAGCATATTTTACCAACTGTTTTTGAATCCAAGGAAGCTGGTTTTGTCGGTTTTTTAAAAAACCAGTCCAGTGTTCGGTTAAAATGTAAGGAATATCAAACTTTTCAGAAAGTTTTCGAACGATTAATCCTGCCGGTAGAATTACGTTTCCGTGCAATACATCGGGTTTGCCAAAATGGGTTTCTATTTTTTCATATCCGAGTAAAAAGGCTTTTTTATAGTTAACATATTTTTTTAAAAATGAGAATAAAATGCTCTTCGTTTTCGGGTAATACACAATAACAGTGTACACACCGTTAACGGTTTCTTCAGTTATTTCGTATCCACTTTTAACATTCGAATCGGAAATAACAAATAAAGAGGCTGTATTGCAGTAACGAGCTACTGCTTCGGCATGTCGTTGAATAAAATTTCCGTTGGTGGGTGTAACCCTGCACGGATACCACGATGAAATAAAGAGTACTTTTATTTCGGAATTCATTGGGCTAAAATACTATTTTGCAGGAATGAAATTCATTTTATGGCAAGGTTAAATAGGGTGTGCTTTGCTTAGTTTGTTTTTTTTACTTTTAGCCACAAAGAATTACCTACTACAATAACATCGGAAAAGGCCATGGAGAGGGCGGCAACAATAGGGCTTAAAAAACCGGCAGCCGCTATGGGAATTGCTAAAGAGTTGTAAAAAAATGCCCAAAATAAATTTTGTTTAATGGTTTGCAATGTTTTTTGGCTTACCGCAAAAGTTTCGTAAACAGGATATAAACTTTGGTTTGATAGTAAAATAATGTTGGCACTTTGTATGGCTACATCAGTGGCATTGCTTAACGAAATTCCAATGTGTGCTTTAGAAAGGGCAGGGGCATCGTTAATGCCATCGCCTACCATTACTGTAATGCCTTTTTGAGAATACGATTCGATGATTTGTAATTTTTCTTCGGGCGATTTTTCATAGTACACTTTTTCTATTCTGGATAGCGCAGCTACTTCTTTGCACTTGCTTTCGGTGTCGCCACTTAGCAATATAGGTGTAATACCTTTCTTTATCAGGGCAGAAATAGTTTCTTTTACTTCTTTTTTTAATTCATCGGTAATGAATATTTCTGAAATAAGAACACGGTTTTTAAAAAGAAGAATTTTATTTTTTTCGTTTTGGTTTGTTCCTGATAAAGAAGAAGACCCTAGTAGGTAATTGTTGTTTTCATTATCAGAAAAAGATAAACCTTTGCCTTTTATTTCAATTATTTTGTGCAAAGGCATTTGTACAGCTGTTTCTGTTAACTCTTCTACAATTGATTTGGCAATGGGGTGAGATGAATGTTTTTCGGCAGAGTATAGAATACTCCTTACATCGTTTTCCGAAATGCCTTCGTATGTTTTAATGGTATTTATTTTAAACTTTCCGGTAGTAATGGTTCCTGTTTTATCAAAAACAAAATATTGGGCTTTGGCTAAAGTCTCAATAGTGTTACCTCCTTTTATTAATATTCCTTTTTTTGCCAGTCGCCCTACGCCTACCATTACAGCCGTGGGAGTGGCAAGCCCCATGGCACAGGGGCAAGAAATAACCAAAACGGCTATAGCATTCATTAATGACTGTTGAACGCTTACGGAGAAAAAAACAACCGAAAGAATAAAAGTTAAAAAGGAAATTAAAATGACAATGGGTACAAAAACGGCACTTACTTTATCGCCTAGTTTTTGAATATTGGGCTGATTTTGTTGAGCCGATTTTACTAGCGAAATAATTTTTGAAAGCGTGGTATCATTCCCAATTTTTTCTGCTTTTATTTTTATACTTCCGTTATCTACTATGGTTCCACCTATTACATTTGCATTTATTCCTTTCCTATTCGGAATGCTTTCTCCGGTAAGCATAGCCTCGTTTATATAGGCTTCGCCCCAAATTATTTTTCCGTCAACCGGAATTTTATCGCCCGAGTTAACAAGCAATATATCGCCAATGCAAATATTTTCTGCTTCAATTTCTTGAATGGTTTCGGTGTGATTGAGCGTTTGTATTTTTTTTGCCTTTACTTTTTGTAGAGCAGTTAATTCTTTAATGGCACTGGTAGTTTTCCGAACTGAACGATGTTCCATTAAATTGCCTAGTAATACAAGTGTAATAATAGATGCGGCCGTTTCGAAAAAAAGATAATTACTTACTTCGGGCGAATGGCGGTATAATACGTAGCCCACTATACTGTAAATGAATGCTGATGAAGAGCCTATACTAATCAGTACGTCCATATTAGGAATTCCGTTTTTTAGGGAATTCCATGCACTTTTGGCAAAATGCGGAAAACCAACCAGCATTACAGGTAATGTAAGAGCAAATTGTACCAAAGGATGATGAAGAATGTGCCAGTGAATGAACATGTGTAAGAGCAGCGGAAAAGTAAAGATGAAACAAAACAAAAATTTGCGTTCCGGTGTAAAAAAGTTTTTTTCAGACTGGGTATTGGCTACTTTATATCCGGCCTCTTCGATACTTTTTATGTAAAGAGATAAAGCTTGTTGCGGAGGTTTAAAAAAAATAGTTTCACCACTGGAAAAGTCAACCGAAATATTTTCTGCCCCTTGTTTTTCTAGCGTTTTTTTTACACTCAACGCACAGTTGGTACAACTCATACCCTGAACATTCAGTTCTATTCTTTCATTTTTATTCATCACGCAAAGGTACATTCATTTACAGTATGGGATGGCAGAATTTAGAGAGCATTATTGCATTTCAAAAAAAATGTATATTTGCAGCCTCAAATGGTAGCCGTAGCTCAGCTGGTTAGAGCACTAGATTGTGGTTCTAGGGGTCGTGGGTTCAAGTCCCATCGGTTACCCTGCTATTTATTTAAAGCCTTCGTACTAAACGAGGGCTTTTTACGTTTTATAAAATAAATACCAACTCCATGAAAAATCTGTTTGTACTCTTTGTTGCATTTTCCTTCATCTGTTCGTGTGCCGAAACTGACGAGATGCAATTTGTGAAAAAACTGGGTGGAAAGTGGGCTTCAGAAGAAAATGAGAATTCGCGATTTTTTGAAGAGTGGGAGGTGTTAACCAATGGTAACCTTAGAGGAAAGGGGTTTTTGCTTTCTGATGGTGTTGATACCACTGTTTCGGAAGAATTAAAAATTGAAAAAATAAAGAATGAAATATTTTATGTGGCTACAGTAAAAAACGAGAACAACAACCAACCAGTAAAATTTCTTTTGGTAGAAAACGATTCTCAACACTTAGTTTTTGAAAATAAATTGCACGATTTTCCTCAACGAATAAAGTACTTTTTTTTAAGCGAGCGAGAATTAAAGGTGGTAGTAGAAGGGGAGTATAAAGGGCAAAACGAGAGCAACGAAATGTTGCTGGGTAAATGGTAATAGGTTTAGCATTTTATAAAACTTCCCAAGCCCCAAAATACAGCTAACCAAACCAATCCTTTAATAAAGAAAAACAAAAAACCAGCCCAACCAAGGCGTTTAAGCCATTTTCCAACTTTTCCCTTTGTTTCGGTATTGTTTTCCGTCATTATTGTTTTACCATTTTTTCTTTCAGCAAATTCGTTTGGTTATTGTCTATTCGCAGAATATAGGTGCCGCTGCTTACATTGTGGGTAGAGAAGGAAAATAAGTTTCTGCCTTTTTTTGCCGTTCCTTCGTAAAGAATTTTTACCAGTTTTCCGGTTCGGTCGTACAGTTTTACGCTAACATTATCGGTAGCGGGCATTTCAAAAAATACAGAAAATTCGTTCATTACCGGATTGGGAAAAACCGAGTTTACAGGGTTTCCTTGTCCAACAAAAAGAGTGTCGGTTTTTTTACAATTGTATTTATCCCATGCCGAAACCATATAATTTCCGGTGCATAAATTTTCTATGGTACTCGATGTAAAAGAATTAAAATCCCATAGGTAGGTATAGGGTGGGTAGCCAAATAGCGGAACTAAATTTGAAATCATTCCATCGCATGCACCATAGCTGGAAGTAGGAGTAGAGGTGTAGGAAAATAAAGAATCAGGGTTGCTTGCAGGACCGGTAGGACTTAATATTTCGGCAAGCCAAGTGCCGTTGGTATTATTTGTTTTACCGAAAGAACCCGCCATAAAAACTTTGCCGGGGTGGTTGTAAATTCGCTGAGAGCCGGAGTAATCGCCCCAGCGTTCGTATACACCGCTTAGTACGTTTACATAATTATCGCCAGTTTTAATGGTAAGGCGGTTGGAATATTCCAACTCGTTTGAAAAGAAAATGGCTGATGCCCCTGAAAATACGGTACTATCGGTATGATTAAAAGTAATAAGGGCTTCGTTATCGCAATGTTTTTTGCCGGTATAAGAAATGTTCGGATAGCCATAATCTAATCCGTTTTCGGAAATAATGCTTCCTGTACAAGAAATCGGATTTAAGTTGGTATTTATAAAACCGTGGTAAATGGCTGCTCTTCCGTTAGAAGTATCGGTGGTGCTTTGCACAAACTGAATTCTTCCATCTTCATAAAAACCACCTAAAATACGAGAGTCGTTGGTATCAAAAGTATGCCCGTTGGCCTGTGTGGCACTTACCGGTAAAAAATATTTTTTATCTGTTTTAAGGGTGGTAATTTTCATTTCGGAGTTTACATCGTTTACTCTTCCTGTAATTTCAAGCAGGTAAAAGGTATCATTTTCCAATTTTAGGTTTTTGTTAGAAAGGCAGTACATATTAGGGCCGTATGATACTGAGCCTCCTTTAATGGGAGTAATGTTAAAAATAGAATCGTTATTAGGTTTTAAAATATCATGGTAATATTTTGTGCTAAGGGTAGTATCGCCAGAAAATCCGGCAGCTTTATCTATTTGCCACAGACAGGATTCTTTAAACCCAGAATTGTTTTGAGAGCCGTTGTAAAAAGTATTGATGCCAATAAATAATTCGTTTTGATTAATGCCAATTACGGGATAATCGCTCCATGTGTTGTTATTTAAGGGATTGCCTTTTAGTTTATAAAAATGCCAAGGGTCGGCCGGGTTGCTGGTAGAGGAGAAGGCTACAATAATCCACGAACTTTGGTAGGTGTAGCCTCTTAAAATAACCACAACAAATCGGTTATTTTCGGGGTCGTAAACCACCTTGGGGTCGTATTGCGTACCTCCTAAACTAAGAGGTTGAGTAAAATTGGCAAGAGTTTTTTGAAAAATAAGGCTGTTGGTGTTTAGGTTGTAAGCCCACATATTGGTGTTTTTAACCGAAACCAAATATCCGTCATTAGAAACGGCAATGTCATTATCATTTGGAACGCTGTTATTATAAGTGTTTCCTTCAAAGTTTGCCCCCAGTACAGGACTGTCTGCGGAATGAATACGGTTTGCAGAAGTTGCATTTTTTAGCGGAAAATTTTCTCTTTGTTGTTTTTTTAATACTTGTAAATTTCCTCTTGGTGTTCCGGGCTTAGGTAGTTCAAGGTGTTGAATAGTGGCATTCCAGTCTTCTTCTATATTTTGTACCGAAAAAGTGGCCGCTTTTTTAAACTGAAAATATTCTGCTTTATACAGAGTGTTTTGCTGTTGCGAAAAAATAGAAAGCGGAAGGATTATAAAAAAGAGTAGCAGTTTATTCATAGGCAATTTTGCATAAAATTACAAAAAATTACATGGTTTCTATATAGTTTAGGTCTTTTGCAAAGGTTTCTTTTAGTTTGGAGGCTGAGAAAAAAGCTACAATTAATACAATACAACCTACTAAAAAGGCACTTCCTATATTTCCTCCGGCTGTACTTAAGAGCAACCCAAAAGAAATGGTAATAAGGGGTACAGAACCTCTTACAAAGTTGGGCACCGTATTGGTAACAGTAGAGCGTATGTTGGTGCCAAATTGTTCGGAAGCAATGGTTACAAAAATAGCCCAGTAACCTGCTGATGTTCCCAATAAAAAGCAAGTAAAATAATATTCACCGGAACTTGCTCCGTTTAATCCAAATAAAAAGAAAATGATTAGCAGAAGCGAAAAGCATAAATAGAGATAAACAATTTTTTTTCTGCTTCGAAACCATTGACTGAGTATGCCGCTAATTAAATCGCCAAATGACAAACCTAGATAGGCGTACATTAAAGCGGTTCCGTTTATTACTTCGCCCTTAATATTTAATTCTACGGCAAAAATTTCTTGAGAGTTGGCCACCAGCAAACCTATAATGTACCAAATGGGTACGCCTATTAAAATGCAGTTTAAATATTTAAAAAAGCGTTCTTTGTTGTTAAATAAAATGCGAATGTCGCCTTTGCTTATTTCCGATTTTTTTATGTTTTTAAACATACCAGATTCTATGGTTCCAATGCGTAAGAAGAGCAACAATAGGCCTAAGGTTCCGCCAATAATATAGGCCACCTGCCAGTTGGCAACATGGGTGCCTGTAATGTTTTTTAGTATATTTCCAATTACTTCGCCCTCGGCTCCTACCAGTGCAGCCACTACGGCACCTAGAGCTCCAAAGGTTACAATAATCATGGTGCCATAACCTCGGTTTTCTTTGCTCATGGTTTCGGCTACCAAAGTAATTCCAGCTCCTAATTCACCGGCTAAGCCTATGCCTGCAATTACTCGTATTACGGCATATACAGGAATATCGGTAACAAAGGCATTCGCTAAATTAGCAGCAGAATACAACATAATGGAACCAAATAATACAGAAAGCCTTCCTTTTTTATCGCCCCAAATGCCCCATAAAATCCCGCCTATCAGCATACCCGTCATTTGCATATTAAATAGAAAGATGCCTGTATTTTTTATGGTATCGGCATTTGCTTGGGGAAGTAATTGAAGCAAGCTTTCTTTTTTTACTACATTAAACAACACTAAATCGTAGATGTCTACAAAGTAGCCTAATGCCGCAACAATAATAATAAGCACATGCGGACCTTTAAAAGGGTGTTGTTTATTCATACAATCAGTTTAAGTAAAGGTCTAAAGTAACAAAAATTGAATATACCACACTCGCTACTCCGTTTGATGTAAAAAAAGCAAGATTTACTTTGCTTAAATCATTGGGTTTAACAAGTGTGTGTTGGTAGAATAATAAGGCAATAAACAAGGTGGCACCAATGTAATAAAGAGCACCAAAATGCCCTAATATTCCCGAAGCGATAATACCTATAGCGGTTAAAAAGTGTAGGCCTATCGATAAACGAAGTGCTTTCTTTTTTCCCAACAGAACAGGAATGGAATAGAGTTTTTGTTCTCTGTCAAATTCTTCGTCTTGCAAGGCATAAATAATATCGAAACCACTTACCCAACATAAAACTAAAAACGAAAAAAGAACCGGAAGGAAGTGAAACTGGGCTGTAATGGCAAGGTAGGCTCCAATAGGAGCCAATGCCAACCCTACGCCCAACACAAAGTGGCAAAGTGGTGTAAATCGTTTGGTATAACTGTATCCTAAAATAACCAGTAATGCGAGAGGAGATAAATAAAAACACATGGTATTTATAAACCAAGATGAAGCAATAAATAAACACACATTTATTATAACAAACCACAATGCATTGTTGGCAGAGATGATACCCTTTGGAATTTCTCTTACGTTGGCTGTTCTAGGATTAGAGGCATCAATGTTGCGATCTAAATAACGGTTGAATGCCATGGCTGCCGAGCGAGCAAATACCATGCAAGCGATTACCAGCAAAAGTAATTTTATATCGAAAGAAGAAGAGGTTGTTTTTAGGGCTAAAAAAAAACCAATGAATGCAAAAGGTAGAGCAAAAAGAGTATGACTGAATTTTACCAGCGAAAGATAATCGCTGAATCCTGCTTTATTTTTGGGCATAGTGCTGCAAAGATAGTTTGAAAACAGAAACCGCCCCCATTTTTATTTTTCTACATATTTTTCTGAAATTATCTGCTGGCTTTTTTTACTGTTCCCTTTCGGAGTTTACAGTCTTTATTATTTTATGGTTTTATTTATTTAAAATCTTTCAAAGCATATTGGTCTCTTATAAAAAAAAACTGAGTGAAACAGAACAGAAGAATTAGGAGGTTACTTTTTGCAACCTATTCCATGGCCACCACCCGCTCTACTTTGCAAGAGGGTGGTGGTGGAAAAGTTTAAAATCAAAGTGTAAACAAATAAAAGAACGCTCCAGCAAAATACCCTATTAGAGCCCATAAACTTATGTTTTTTAGGTACCAAAAAAAATCAACTTTTACCAGTCCCATTGCCGCCACACCGGCAGCAGAACCTATTATTAAAATACTGCCACCCGTTCCTGCACAATAAGCAATAAGTTCCCAAAAATAATGATCCATAGGATAGGTTTGCATATCGTACATACCCATAGCAGCGGCAACCAGGGGTACATTGTCTATTATGGCAGAAAGAAGGCCTAAAGAAATGGAAATAATTTTTATATTTCCTACTGCATCATTCATGGCTGCAGCAAGACTTGTAAGCAGCCCGGTAGATTCTAAAGACGCAACAGCAACTAAAATACCTAGAAAGAACAATATACTAGGGGTATCAATTTTTTGTAAAGCATGCGAAACAGAAATTTTATTTTCTTCTTCTTTATTTTTGTGCAAAAGTTCTGTAACCACCCACAATACGGCTAAGCCTGCAAGAATTCCTAAAAAGGGGGGCAAATGAGTTATTGTTTTAAAAATAGGGGCAAAAATTAATGCCGACATTCCTAAAATAAATACAAGCTTTTTTTCAAAAGAAGAAACCTTTGATTTAGATTCTATTTTGTCGGGTTTTTCTAACTTCCCTTTTATTTTAAATGAGATTAATGCCAAAGGCACCACCATACTTATAAGTGAAGGCAGAAATAATTTTAACATAATGTTTGCGGTAGAAATTTGACCTCCAATCCATAACATGGTAGTGGTTACATCTCCAATGGGGGTCCATGCCCCTCCTGCATTTGCTGAAATTACAATCATTCCAACAAACAACAATAGATCTTTTTTATTTTTCAATAATTTACGAATGAGTGTAATCATAACTATTGTGGTAGTGAGGTTATCGAGTAATGCAGAAAGAAAAAATGTAATAAAACAGATTACCCAAAGTAATACTACTGTTTTATTGGTTGTTAAAAATTTAGTAATCACATCAAATCCATGGTATGAATCGATTAATTCTACAATGGTCATTGCTCCTATTAAGAAAAATATAATTTGCGAGATGCTTCCTACATGTTCAACCAGTTGAGATATTACTATTTCTGAACCGATTGAGGTTTGCAGAATATAAATGGTCCAACAAATTACTCCTGTAAGTATGGCTATAGCTGCTTTATTTACATGAATGTTATTTTCAAGGGTAATAAAAAAGTAGCCTATAACAAAAGCTATAATGATAAAGGTATCCATAATCTTGAATATTAAACCGTTTGATTTATTCGTTGATGGTTATGTTTTAGTAATTCGTTTATTTTTTTTTCCCATCGTTCAACTAGTTGTAAGTCGTCACCCAACTGCATTCGCTCTTCTGAATTATACAATTCTAAAATAATATTGGCCTTGCTGTTGGAAGAAGATAATAAGCTTAATTCAAGCTTATCAATTTTTTTTATGCTGCCGTTTGTTCTGCTAATGTTGATTGTTTTACAATGTTGAATTTCAGAAAGATTAAGAAATTGACTAACTTTTGTGTCCTTAATCTGCTTGAAAAAGAAGAGAAAATTTGAGGTTTCGTCTATTCCTATAATATAATCATCAGAACATTCGTATTGGGTAATTTCACAATTTTGTTTGGTAGCAATGTTTGAAAGAGATTGAAAAAGTTTTCTTTCTCGTTTTCTTCTGTTTCTTTGAGCTAATACAAATGGCAGAATACTTAATGCAATTAATATAATTCCTACTATAATGATACCTGTATCCATGTTTAAGGTTTTTTTAGTTAAACTGTAATAAATAAAAATTCTTTAGAACATTAGAAGTTCTAAGAAACGACAATTGCAATACCGAAATATGTTTGCAATGGCTTATTTAAAATGGACTACCAGAAATAATGGAAAGGAAAAATAATGTCAACCTTTCTAAATCGAGTAAGAAAGTTTTTTGAAAAAAAAGAGTATTGCGAAAATGCATTTACAATAATCTCATCGGTTGACTTTAAAAGGAGAGAAAATTTACTAAAAGGTTTTTTAATGCTTGGAAGCGGAGGGCAATTGGTTTGAATAGCCCCTTCTGACTGAGATGTAACAGGATTAAAATGGCCGGAAAAAAAAGCAACCGTTTTGTTGTTTTCTAACGTGGACTTGTTAGAAGTATTAGATTCTCTGTTGTATAACGTGCTTATTGTATAACAATAAACAACAACTGCCAATGCTACCCCTAAAACATTAAAAGTTTTTTTCACATCACAAAGGTAAATGGTTAATCCATTCGTTTGTTTTAATAGTCAATATTTTTTATGGAGTGTTAGTTTCCATTACCTTTCTAACACTACCATATTTGAGCAGTAGTTTTTCTGCTTTGGAATAAGGAATATTCAGTTCTTTCATAATCATTCTGCAGCCCCTGTCTACCAGTTTATTATTGCTTAGCTGCATATCTACCATCTTATTCCCTTTTACCCTGCCCAGTTTTATCATTAGCGATGTGCTAATCATATTCAGAATAAGTTTTTGTGCCGTGCCTGATTTCATGCGGGTGCTGCCGGTAACAAATTCGGGCCCAACCACTACTTCGATAGGGTATTGGCTAACCTCAGCCAATAGACTGCCTGTGTTACAGGTAATGCAGGCAGTGAGTATTTTTCTTTTATTACATTCTTTTAAAGCACCAATTACATAGGGTGTAGTGCCCGATGCCGCAATGCCAATTACGGTATCGTTGCCGGTAATTTTATGTTTTTGCAAATCTTTCCAACCTTGAGTGGTGCTGTCTTCGGCAAATTCTACCGCTTTACGTATGGCAGCATCTCCACCGGCCATTAAACCAATTACCAAACCTTGCGGTACACCAAAAGTAGGCGGGCATTCCGAAGCATCTACAATACCTAATCTTCCGCTGGTACCTGCACCCATATAAAATAATCTTCCGCCTTTTTTTATACGTTTTAAAATTTCAGGAATCAGTTTTTCTATTTTCGGAATGCATTTTTCTACTGCTTTAGCTATTTTTTTATCTTCTTTGTTTATGTTTTTAAGAAGTTCAAAAACACTCATTTTTTCCAAATGCTTGTATTTCGAATCCGATTCGGTTATTTTTTTCATGCACCAAAGGTAAGAAAGAACCTTATTTCGTTTTTTTTATGATTTGTGTTTATAAAACAAAAGTTTTTTGTCTATTTTCTTTGAGTTATTAACTCGTAGAACAATTTCGGAAAGAGTAAGCGTAATTCTAAATTTTAATTTTTTTAGCTGCGGAGATGATGCCTTCATTATAGAATCTGAAGTGTATAATTCGGCTGATTTGACTAATTCGAACAGAGTCAGAGAGTCATTTAAAATAACTAATTTGCTGTTTTTTTTAAATGAAAATGTTTATGGCAAGTGGCAAACCAGCTTTGAGTTAAAGCAAAAAATTGTGCAATATAATTTAAATAGAAGCAGAGATAGAAGAAAAATACAAGAAGGAAAAGACTATTAATTTTATTTTGACTTTCATATTTCACATTTCCTTAAGTTTGCCGCCTAATTTAAAAACAGTAAAAGCATGTCAGGAAACAGAACATTCACCATGATTAAGCCCGATGCCGTGGCAAAAAACAACATAGGCAATATTTTAGCCATGATAAATAATGCCGGTTTTAAAATTATTGCCCTAAAATACACACAGCTTAGCAAAGAGCAAGCCGGAACATTTTACGAAGTGCATAAGGAACGCCCTTTTTATACCGAGTTGGTAGAATTTATGAGCAGTGGCCCTATTGTAGCTGCCATACTTGAAAAAAATAATGCCGTAGCCGACTTCAGAATTCTTATTGGAGCGACCGATCCTGCCGAAGCGGCCGAAAATACCATTCGTAAAAAATATGCCGAAAGCAAAGGTAAAAATGCAGTACATGGTTCCGATAGCGATGAAAACGCCCAAATAGAAGGAAACTTTTTCTTTTCGGGATTGGAAAGATTTTAATATTCTCTTTACCATTTCTTAATTCGATTAAATAACAGTTTTTAACCATTGTTAATAATTATTTTTCGATGAATTTGGTAATTGAGAAGATTTATTGCAGTTTTGGGAAATAAACCAATCTAAGTTAAACTAAAAACTAAAAAATTATGGCAGCAGTAATGATTATTTATTTGGCAATTATTGTATTAATGATTGCTTCTATGTGGAAAGTATTTACAAAAGCAGGTAAACCAGGATGGGCAGCCATTGTGCCTATCTACAATATTATCGTGCTTTTACAAATTGTAGGTCGCCCTACTTGGTGGATTATTCTTTTTCTTATCCCCATCGTAAGTTTAATCATTATGATTATGGTAATGATAGACGTAGCTAAATCTTTCGGAAAAGGCGGAGGTTTTGCCGCAGGTCTTATTTTACTAGGCATTATTTTTTGGCCTATTTTAGCTTTTGGAGATGCACAGTATGTTGGTCCTGCTGCTGCACCTAAAGCATAATTAAAAAAAGAATTATAATAAAAGCCCTTCCTTTTTTGGAAGGGCTTTTTTATCAAAAGCAAAATGGAACCAAGTTCACAACAACCCAACCCACAAGCACCTCCTTTTCTTCAATTACCGGCTGTGCCAAACTCTACGGCTGTATTAGTATTAGGCATTCTATCTATTGTATTTTTTTGCTGTTGTTATGGCTTTTTAGGATTGGCATTGGGTATCATAGCTATGGTGTTGGCTAATCAAGGGTTTAAGAAATATAACGAAAATCCGGGGGCTTATTCTCAGGGCTCTTTAGGCAATTTAAAAGGAGGAAGAATTTGTGCCATTATTGGAGTGATTTTATCGGCACTTATTTTTGTGGTGTACTTAGCCATTATCATTTTCAGCGGTACTTCCTGGATGTACGATACCACTTACTGGCAAGAAATTTTACAAGAAATAAATAAGTAATTGGCTTACTTTAGAACTACCCTTAATAATAGGCAACACCTGCTGGTACGAGTTTAGCGTAGTCCTTCGTTCCCCGCTCTCAGCGTAGTTTACAACTACGCTGTCATATTCTTGTTTATACTGCATCTATTTGGATTTTTTTTGCACTTGAATATAAATAGTCGTACTCAATCTACCACTGAAATATTAAAAAGTGAACCTCATTTTAATTTTTTATCTGATAACCGTCCGACATACTTAGAAAATTAAATAAATACCATTTATATGTAAGCGGGAACTTTATGCCGACAGCTAAACCCTGAAAAACCTGCTGGAAAAAATAAACCAACTGGAAGAAAAACCCCACGCCTTAGAAACCGCACTGGCTCATAATCAAAACCCCGAATAAAAATTGTTTATATTCGTATTTTAAAATTATAACCTATGAAAACTAAAACCAGTGTATTTTTTACAAGCCTGCTTACTATTACCTGTTTGCTGCTTTGTGTAAAAATGGTGGTGGGGCAAAACTCTCAAATAAACCGTACCAACCACTGGTATTTTGGAGGGCAAGCAGGTATAAATTTTACAAGCGGTACAGCCGTAGCAGATACCAATGGGCAACTTTCAGCTTATGCAGGCATTTCAAGCATAAGCGATACTTTAGGCAATTTATTAATGTACACCGAAGGCCAAAATATTTGGAACAAAAACCACCAAATTATGCCCAACGGAACAGGGTTGTTTGGTTTAGGCACACCTGTGCAAAGTAGTATCATTATTCCCAAACCCTTAGATGATAACATCTATTATATTTTTACCTGCGATGGTACTGAAAGTATGCCAGACGAAGGTGTAAGGTACTCTATTGTTGATATGTCGCTTAATGGTGGGTTGGGCGATGTAATACTTAAAAACCAATTGTTATTTAAACCAAGCAGTGAACAATTAGGTGCCACTATGCATGCCAACTGTACCGATGTTTGGATTATGGGACGTGAACTGTACTCAAACAATTACAGAGTTTATCTTCTTACAGAAAATGGTATTGATACAAATAATGTGGTCATAAACACTATTGGTAACCCCTCACCTTGGAATGGATTAGGTTTAAAATTTTCATCCAATGGCAAAAAAATGGCAGCCCAAAACAACTGGGATAATCTAAACAACCCACAAAATTTAGACACCCTTGAACTGTTCGATTTTGATAACGCAACCGGTTTATTATCCAATTTAATTCAATTGCCCGATACAACTATTGTTGGATTTGATTTTTCTTTAGACAATAATTTACTTTATGTTTCTAATTTTAATACAGAGATGGCAAATTTATATTTACCATGTTTTGCAGAACTCCTTCAATATGATATTTCTTCGAACAATACAGGATTAATTAAAGCTTCTAGGACAATAATCTCTTGTCCACTAAGTTTCGATTACGACTATACCGATATCCAAAAAGGAAAAGATAATAAAATGTATATTGCCAACAGTTTTAGCGATAGTATCACTGTTATTAATTATCCAAATAATATAGGAATTTCATGTAACCTACAGGAAAAAGGGTTTTCATTAGATGGGAGAATATGTTATACCGCATTACCCAACTTTGTTTCTTCGTATTTTAACCAGGATAGTACAGGTTGTTTTTATACCAACATCAATGATATTAAAAATGAAAACTTTTTAATATCCATATATCCCAATCCATTTTCTGCATCCACCACCATATCCATGGAAAGTTTATCCATTCCAATAACAGAGGTTAAAGTATCTCTGTTTGATGTAGTAGGTAAAAAAATAAATACAATCATTTATCAAAACAACAACGAATTTACACTTTACAGAGGCAATATACAATCAGGTATTTATATTCTTCAACTAACTATTAGCAATAGAATATACTCTCAAAAACTCATTATTCACTAAACCCATTTATTATGATAACAACACCAACAAAAACATGGTTTACAGCTATAGCCATACTATATACCAATGCCCTGTTCGGGCAATTTAATACCGGAGGTATTCCAACAGACCGCTGGGGACAAACAGATGACCCTGGAGGGCTAATAAATGACATCCGTAGAGGAGGAATGGGTAACTTTACCAACTTTGGCACTGCACCTGGAGCCGCTTTTCATATCAATGAAAATTATCTTACCGATTTAACTCCAAACGCCATCAATTATTACTTACCGGGCGAGGTCTTCCGTACCACAGGTCCGGCAGCCAATGTAAATGCATGGCGTATGTTTACTGGTGCAGGCAATGGTACAGAAAGGTTTTCGATAACCGTTCCAGCCAACAGCAATAATACCGTTTTACAAACCCAACAAGCAAACAGCCGTATGCTG